>CANQWX010000005.1 GCA_947627665.1 uncultured Clostridia bacterium | reverse complement strand
TGGAGTGTCATGCGTTCGTCACTTTTACCGACGACGATCCCTACGAGGTCTTTACCTATGCGGAAAAGAGCGAGAAGGTCGGCGACTATCAAGGCTTGGGCGAAATTGAATTTCGGGTTTACGACGGCTTGCTCGAAAACGCGCCCCGTTTTGTTTTGAAAAGCGCGGGCGGCGTCGATCTTCTGATTTTGTCCGCAGATAAATTCCTCATTGTGGGCGATGACAATACGGTGATCTATCAGATCACGGGCGAAAAAGACTTTTCCTTCTTGTTCTGAGATCTCCGCAAAGCGCAAAAAAGGAACACCCTTTAGAGTGTACTGCATAGGGAATCTTTAATGAAAAGTAAAAAGGAGTAGCGTGCTACTCCTTTTTACTGTCCCGTGGACTCACAGGCTACGTTGTAGCATAGTGAGATATGGATACAAAATGATATGACCAACGATAAACATCAATCGACCTCTTCTCCCGGATCGTCGCGTGAAAATTTCGCATGCCACCGTAAATCCTTTTCGTGAACAGAAATTTCGGCAATATCTTTCCCTGTACCGAATTCGGAAAAAATAACATCCCAAGTGTCCCCGATTTGTTCTTCTAACATGATCGTTCCGAACATTCCCTTGTGGACGCCTTGCTTTGCATATTCCTCTTTTTCAACAATCAGTTCCACGCAATCCAAATATTTCAGTTTCATTTCAGCCTCCAAGCGGTGTTGTACAGGTGATGAGTCCCTTTGGGCGAACCATCCATCCTGTGATAAGTCTAATATTTCTTCCGTTCTTTGTCAAGTCAATTTCAATGTTTAGCCTTTGACCATATTCATTTAATAATCCCAATTTATACTCGCCGTTGCAATATTTTTTGGCGGCTTGCTTTTCAAACTCAGATTTCATATTTTCAGAATCCGCTATATCGAATCCGAGCATTCGAAACATTTGGATCTTACCGTTGTCCGTATATTTTTCCGAAAACAAATATTCCGTAAATTTGCGGATATCGCAAGTCGCCCTGCCCGTTTCGTTTGGGATAGGAGCGTCAATAAACAATCTCTTGCAATGGCAGTTCGGATGTTGCGGCATTTTAGGCTTGTTGTCATCACGAAACCAACAACCGTTCAGCGCTTGGCAAATTGCACAATGTGCCACCGAGATGCCCTCATCTTGCCATTCGATCCAATCACTTGTCAGGATTTCCTGATGTTGATTGAAAAAATCATTTTTAAGTAATCCCCATAAATTCATTTGCTTTCTTTTCTCTTTCTCCTTTTACAGAATTTGAGATGCCGCCGCTTATCTCAATTCTATTATACTACAGGTTTTTCGTACCCACGGGCTTAACTGCCAAATTTTTTACAAAAAAAGAGCAACGAATTTCTTCGTCGCTCAAATTCCCTATCACACTCCGCCAGTTGGGTGTTCCTTTTTTGCGCTGTTTTTATGCCAACGAGTAATCTTAGTACATGTCACCCATCCCGGGGTTGGGAGCCGCGGGAGCGGGAGGAGTGGGGATATCCGTGACGATCGACTCCGTGGTGAGCAGAGTGGAGGCAACGGACGCCGCATTCTGGAGCACGGAGCGGGTGACCTTGGTCGGGTCGATGATGCCGCTCTTCACCATGTCGGCGTATTCGTTCTTCAAAGCGTCGAAGCCGTAGCTGGGCTTGCCGTTCGTCAAAATCTTGTCCACGACGACCGAGCCGTCCACGCCCGCGTTCTTGGCGATTTGCCGCACGGGTTCCTCGCATGCCTTCAAAATGATCTGCGCGCCCGTCTTTTCGTCGCCCGAGAGGGTGTCGACGAGTTTTTGCAGCACGGGAACGCAGCTCAAAAGGGCGGAGCCGCCGCCGGGGACATAGCCTTCCTCGACCGCCGCACGGGTCGCCGCAAGCGCGTCGTCGATGCGGAGCTTCTTCTCCTTCATCTCGACTTCGGTCGCCGCGCCGACGTTGATGACCGCTACGCCGCCCGCGAGCTTTGCAAGGCGTTCCTGCAATTTTTCTCTGTCGTAATCGGAGGTCGTGACCTCGATCTGCGCCTTGATGGAGGCGACGCGCGCCTTGATCGCCTCCTTGTCGCCCGCGCCGTCGATGATGGTGGTGTTGTCCTTGTCGACCTTCACCTGGTTGGCTCTGCCGAGCATATCCACGGTGGCGTCTTTGAGTTCATAGCCGAGATCGGAGGTGATCACCGTGCCGCCCGTGAGGGTCGCAATGTCCTCGAGCATCGCCTTTCTCCTGTCGCCGAACCCGGGAGCTTTGACCGCCACGCAGTTGAACACGCCCTTGAGCTTGTTGACGATGAGCGCGGCGAGTGCATCGCCCTCGACGTCCTCGGCGATGATGAGGAGCCGCTGTCCCTGCTGGGCAAGGGGTTCCACGATGGGGAGAATTTCCTGCAAATTGGAGATCTTCTTGTCGGTGATGAGGATATAGGGGGAGTCGAGCACGGCTTCCATCTTGTCGGTGTTGGTCACCATGTAGGCGGAGGCGTACCCTCTGTCGAACTGCATGCCCTCGACAGTGGTGAGTTCCGTCGTCATGGACTTGCCCTCTTCCACGGTGATGACGCCGTCTTTGCCGACGATCTCCATCGCCTTGGCGATAAGCTCGCCGACCGTTTCGTCGCCCGCGGAGATGGAAGCGACCTGACTGATCGCCTTCTTGCCGTCCACCGCCTTGGAGATGGACTTGACCTGTTCGACCGCGGCGTCCACCGCCTTATCGATGCCCTTCTTCAAGATGATGGGATTGGCGCCCGCGGCGAGGTTTTTGAGGCCCTCGCGGATGATCGCCTGCGCAAGGAGAACGGCCGTGGTGGTGCCGTCGCCCGCGACGTCGTTGGTCTTGGTGGAAACTTCCTTCACGAGCTGGGCGCCCATGTTCTCGAAGGGATCGGGAAGTTCGATCTCTTTTGCGATCGTCACCCCGTCGTTGGTGATGAGGGGAGAACCGAATTTTTTGTCGAGCACCACGTTGCGGCCCTTGGGACCGAGCGTGATTTTTACCGTGTCGGCGAGGGTATTTACGCCCGTTTCAAGCGCCTTTCTCGCTTCATCGCCGTATTTGATCTGCTTTGCCATGATATTTTACTCCTTAAGATAATTTTTGAATGTTTTGTGTGTGGGGCCAACGGCACCCTTCGACAGGCTCAGGGTGACGTATTTAGGAATAGCGCCGAATGTTTCCCTCATTACTGCGCGTTGGGAAATCGCCATTTTCCATAAGCGCACAACATTTGCCGCATACCTGCGGCTTCTTGTTTGTCAACGCGAATGAGAGGGCAAGTAAGTTAAGGCGGAATAGCATGTTTCCTCACGGAAAAAGATTTTGCGTAAGCAAAAGATTTTTCGTGAACTTACTCCACGATCGCCAGAATATCGCTCTGCTTGATGATGGTGAATTCTTTGCCGTCCACCTTGAAGTCGCTGCCTGCATATTTGGAGCAGAGTACCTTGTCGCCGACTTTTACCTGCATCACAGTTTCTTTGCCGTCCACGATCCCGCCGGGACCGACTGCCACGACCACGCAGGTCTGGGGTTTTTCCTGTGCGGAAGAGGGGAGAATGAAGCCGCTTTTTGTCTTTTCTTCGACGGTCAACGCTTCCACGACGACCTTGTCGAACAAGGGTTTGATGTTCATTGATAACCTCCGGTTTTCTTTGATTGCGGTCTTGCCGCTTTTATTCCTATCTATTATAAACGCGGCGTACAAGCCCTCAAACGGAAAATAAAAATTTTTTTGGGAAAAATTGTATTTTTATCGCAGCGCCGCCCGCCGCGGAAGCGGCGGGCGGCGCCCAAGGTCCTGCGCAATGCTATTCGCGCTCGATGCGGACGGTCGGTTGATAATCGCCGAGCGATCGCACGATCCCGCACAGCGCTTCGGCAAGTTCCTCGTCTTTGCGGCGGCAGCCGTAGGGCACGCCCACGTCGAATTCCACTTCTTTTGTGTTCGGGTCCAGACGGAAATCGTGCAGTTCCAGCCCGTCGGCAAGCTCCCGCGCCGCCTCCGTGATCTTGATCTTGAGGCTCGAACCCTCGCGGTCGGTGAGGTCCACGGGGTCGAGATGCACGGTGAGCCGCACGCCCGTTTCCCGCTTGACGCGCTGTTCCAGCCCGTCGATCACGCTGTGGGCGGCGAGCATCGTCAGTCCCGCGTCCATCTCCGCGTGGATCGTCGCAAACAGGGCGTCCCTGCCGTAGCTGTAGATCTGCAGGTCGTGTACCCCGAGGATGCCTTCCGTGGAGAGGAAGCATTGCCTGATCTCTTCCGCGAGGGCGGGATCGGGCGCCTGTCCGAGCAATTTCGAGCTTGCTTCCGTCAAGATCCTGACGCCCTGCCATGCGATAAAGAGGGAAACCACGATCCCCGCCCAGCCGTCCGCCGAGGGCGCGAGGGGGGAGAGCGCCGCGCCCGCGATCACCGCGAGGGTAGCAAGGCAATCGCAGAGGCTGTCCGTCGCCGCCGCCTTGAGGGGGTCGCACCCCTTTGCGCAGAGGCGGTAGAGGGCGAACATGCCGAGTTTGACGGCGACCGAGATCCCGAGTACGAGATAGACGATGAGGGAAAGCTCGGACCCGCCGCTTTGCAGGACGCTGCCGATCGACTCCCGCAACAATTCGATGGCGAGCAGCAGGATAAAGCAGCCCGTGATCAGCGCGGCGATATATTCCGCGCGACGATGGCCGAACGGGTGCCGCTTGTCGGGCGGTTTATCGGCGATGCGGAGGGACACGAGCGTAACGATCCCGCTCCCACAATCGCTCAAGTTATTGAAGCCGTCCGCCATCATCGAAACAAATCCGCAAAGAAGCCCCACGGCGATCTTTCCCGCCGATAAAAGCAGATTGCAGAAAATGCCCGTAAGACAAACGAGCGTTCCGTTTTTTCGCCAAGCGCGCCTGTTCATACCGTTATTATATGAAATGCGGCGCGCAATGTCAATGAACTTTTCGGGTTTGGCGGCTTTGCGCCCGATTTCGGTTTTTTTCGCACGGCGGGAAGCGGGGAAAAGCGCACGAACGGGACAAGTAGAGAAAAATCCTTGCGATTTTTTCCTCTTTATGCTATAATTGTCGGTGGGAGGAAATTTATGGATAAATGGGATAAACGCTTCATGGAACTGACCGAAGAGGTGGGGAGCTGGGCAAGCTGCCTCCGCCGCAAGGTGGGCGCGATCATCGTCAAGGAGAGAAGAGTGATGACGACGGGCTACAACGGCGCGCCCGCGGGCATCCGCTCGTGCACCGAGCGGGGGAAATGCCTGCGGATCGAGAACAATATCCCGAGCGGCACCCACGCCGAGCTGTGCTATGCCGCCCACGCCGAGCAGAACGCCCTCATACAGGCGGCGCGGTACGGCGTGAGCATCGACGGCGCCACCCTGTACTGTACTCACCAGCCCTGCGTGATCTGCGCGAAGATGATCATCAACGCGGGCATCACGCGGGTCGTCTACAAAGAGGGCTATCCCGACGAATTTTCCATGGAACTCTTCCGCGAGGCGGGGACGGAAGTGGAAAAATACGAGGAGTAAACAATTATGGCAAATCCGATCGTAACATTCGAAATGCAGGACGGAAAGACGTTCAAAGCCGAACTCTTTCCCGCCGTCGCGCCCAACACCGTTCATAACTTTATTTCCCTCGTGCAGAAGGGCTTTTATGACGGGCTTATCTTCCACCGCGTGATCCGCGGCTTTATGATCCAGGGGGGAGATCCCGAGGGAAGGGGCACGGGCGGCCCCGGGTACCGCATCAAAGGGGAGTTCTCCGCGAACGGCTTCCCCAACCCGCTGAAACATGAGCGGGGCGTGCTCTCCATGGCGCGGGCGTTCGATCCCGACAGCGCGGGTTCGCAGTTCTTCATCATGCACGGGGACGCCTCCTACCTCGACGGCGAATATGCCGCGTTCGGCAAGGTCACCGAGGGAATGGATGTCGTGGACGAGATCGCAACGGTGCGCACATACTGCGAAAAGCCTCTCAAGGAGCAGCGGATGAAGCGGGTCACCGTGGAAACGTTCGGCACGGAATACCCCGAGCCTGTAAAACGATAAGGAGAAGGGAAATGACGGATAAGACGATTTACGAAGATCCGCTGATCACCCGCTACGCGAGCCGCGAAATGCAGGAAAATTTCGGCGACGAGAAGCGTTTCCGCCTGTGGAGAAAGCTCTGGATCGCGCTCGCCGAGAGCGAAATGGAACTCGGGCTGCCCATCACGAAAGAACAGGTGGAGGAACTCAAAGCGCACGAAACGGATATCGACTACGCGCGCGCGGCGGAATACGAACGGCAGGTGCGCCACGACGTCATGGCGCATGTAAAGGCGTTCGGCGACGCCGCGCCGAAGGCCGCGGGCATTCTCCACCTCGGCGCTACGAGCTGTTTCGTCGATTGCAATTCCGAACTCATCCTGCAATACGACGGACTGTCGATCGTGCGCAGAAAGCTCGTCAATGTGCTCGATAAACTGAAAAAATTTGCACTCGCTTACAAGGCGGTCCCGACGCTCGGCTTTACCCACCTGCAACCCGCCCAGCTCACGACGGTCGGCAAGCGCGCCACCCTCTGGATGCAGGACCTCATGCTCGACTACGAGAACCTCGAAAATTTGCTCTCGCATTTCAAGCTGCGCGGCGTAAAGGGGACGACGGGCACGCAGGCGAGCTTCCTCGATCTCTTCGACGGCGACGGGGAAAAGGTCAAAGAGCTGGAACGCCGGGTCGTGGAAAAGCTCGGCTTCCGGAAGGTGTACGGCGTCACGGGGCAGACTTATCCACGAAAATTCGACTATAACGTACTGTGCGTGCTCTCGCAGATCGCGCAGAGCGCCTACAAATTCTCCAACGACATCCGCCTTTTGCAGAGCATGAAGGAGGTGGAGGAACCCTTCGAAAGCACGCAGATCGGCTCTTCCGCCATGGCGTATAAGCGCAATCCGATGCGTTGCGAGCGCATGGGCAGTCTGTGCCGCTATCTGATCTCGCTGCCCGTCAACAGCGCGGTCACCGCCTCCACGCAGTGGTTCGAACGCACGTTAGACGATTCGGCCAACCGCCGCATCGTCATCGCGCAGGCGTTCCTCACCGTGGACGCGGTCCTCAACCTCTATCTGAACGTGTCGGAAAATCTCGTCGTCTATGAAAAGGTCATCGCCCGCCACATCGGGGAGGAGCTTCCTTTCATGGCGACGGAGAATATCCTCATGGAGTGCGTGAAGGCAGGAGGGGACAGACAGGCGCTGCATGAGCGCATCCGCCGTCTTTCGCAGGAGGCGGGGCGGCAGGTCAAGCTGGAGGGAAAGGAGAACAATTTGCTCTCGCTCATCGAGGGGGACGAAATGTTTGCCGCCGTGCACGGCAGGCTCGGGGAGATCCTCGACGTCAAGAGGTTTATCGGGCGGGCGCCCGAACAGACGGAGGAATTTATCGCCGCCGAGATCGATCCGATCCTGCGCGAAAATGCGGCCCTTTTGGGCGAGAAGGGCGTCATCAACGTGTAAAACTTTCGAAATATCGAAGTTAGCATAGTACTATGTCAGACGTAAAGGCAAAAAAACCGCGGTTTCCGCGGTTTTTTTTGGCACATACCGCCCAAAAAAGCAAAAATCGGGTGTACAATGGAAGCAGAAATCCAATCGGGAGGAATTTATCCAAATTGAATCAAGAAATTGCAATTTCCGTAAAAAATAAGATCGCGGAAACGGACTTTCAAGAGGTCGTTTCCTTTAACAGTGTGTACCGTCTGAAGTTCGACTTCGACGAAGAATGGGACGAATATCCCTACCGCGTTGCGGTCGTAATGTGGGCGAACGGCGTTGCCGAAAAGCTATTCACGGGCACGGAGTGCGAGATGCCGCAGATCTGCTCGCTCGACGCCGATTCCGTGCTCATCGGCGTATACAGCCGTTACGGCGAAAAGCGCCTTGCCTCGTCCTTCGTACAGCTGCGCTGCGAGGCGGGGGCAGGCGGTTTCCCGCAGCCCAAGCCTTCGCTCTCTCTGCACGAGCAGATCCTCTCCTTCCTCAATCAAAAGGATTGGGATTCCTTCGAGAACGAGGTCGCAGAAGGTGTGTATTCCGCCGTGCAAGTCAACAAGAAGGGGCTTGTCACCAAGGGGATGAACATCCTTGAAGTCGGCAAGAATTCGGGGGATATGCCCTCGCGCGATCTCGCGCCTGGCGGCGTCTTTTTCCGCTTGAAGGACGGCATCTATACGCCCTGCTATTACGACGGCGACACGATCACGGCGCTCAAAATGACCGCAGACAACATCGGGCACAGCCTCACGATCGGCGAGCAGAAGTTCGACGGCAGCGAGGACGTCACCGTAACGCTCGGCGCGCTTGCCACAAAGGACGTCGTCCGTTCGACCGACCTTGCGACGGCGGCGGTGGGAACTTCCCATATCGCCATGAACGTCATCGTAGGAGCGCACATCAAGGAAAAATCCATCAACAGCACCAAACTTGTGGACGGCGCGATCCTGACGGACAAGCTCGGGGACGGGGCCGTGACGGACGTAAAAATTGCGGACGGGGCCGTGACGGGCGCGAAGATCGCGGAGGAGGCGATCAAAGCGGGAGAGCACATCACGGTCACGCGGGACGATTCGCAGGGGATCGTGATCGGCTCGGAAAGCTCCGTATTCTCCGTGAACGGCGAAACGGGGGACGTCACCATCGACAAAGAGAGTCTCGGCCTTGCCGAGATCGCCGTCACGGGCAGCTACCACGACCTTGTGGACGCGCCCGAAACGGGCGTTTTCTCGGTCAACGGACAGACGGGCGAGGTCACCATCGACAAGGACAGCCTCGGTCTTGCCGATATTGCCGTGACAGGCAGCTTCCATGACCTTGTGGACGCGCCCGAAACGGGAGTCCTTTCGGTGAACGGAAAGACGGGCAACGTGCAGCTGACGGGGAAAGAACTCGGTTTTGCCGACGTCGCCACGAGCGGCAGCTACGACGATCTGAAGGACAAGCCCGCGATGGTGCAGTCGGTCAACGGACTTTCGGGCGAGGTCACGCTCAACGCCGAAAATTTGGGGCTTGGCGCGCTTGCCACAAAGGACGTCGTCCGTTCTACCGACCTTGCGACAGCGGCGGTGGGGACTTCCCATATCGCCATGAACGTCATCGTAGGCGCGCACATCAAGGAAAAATCCATCAACAGCACCAAACTTGTGGACGGCGCGATCCTGACGGACAAACTCGGGGACGGGGCCGTGACGGGCGTCAAACTTGCGGACGGCGCCGTCAAGGCCGGGGCCAACATCGCCGTATCGCGGGACGAGGAAAACAATGTGGTCGTTTCCACCGCGCTCACGACGGGCGTCACGTCGGTCAACGGCAAGACGGGGGACGTCACGGTCGACAAGGAGAGCTTGGGGCTTGGCAACGTCTTTCCCATCGGTACGGAGGCGGAGCAGGGCGCCGATTTCAACGATCTCACCTGCGGCACCTATATGGCGATCGGCGTAGAGGGAAAGCCGTGCTCGCACTCGCCCGTTTCCCTCGATAATCCCAACGGCAGGGATTGTTGTTGGGCGTTGATCGCAATCTCCGCGTCGGACGGCTCCCATTGTACGCAGATCGCATTCTCGGGCAGGGACGACGTTGCGGTGCGCCTCCGCAATAAGGTGGACGGCAGCTGGAAGAACTGGAAATCCATTTACGCATGATTTTGCCCGCGGCTGCGGAAGCTAAGGGCGATGCAGCTTCGGAAGGTATGCGTAGAGGTGACCGCGAACTTTTCGAGGGAGGGGGTCGTACGGCCTCTCTCCCTCGTCTGGGAGGACGGCAGAACGCTCTTTGTTGATAAAGTCAAAGCGGTGGAGCGCGCGCCTGCACGGGTAAGCGCGCTCCTTCCCGTGCGCTACACCTGCGTGATCTTGGGCAAGGAACGCTGGCTGTATTACGAGCCGTCGCGGCAGAGATGGTTCGTGGAGGCGAGGACGGAATAAAAAAGTTTGATTTTGCCGCCGAAAATATCTTGACGGAACGGGAAGTTTGTTATATAATAATAGCGTCCATAGGGGAGTAGTTCAATGGTAGAGCAACGGTCTCCAAAACCGTCTGTTGCGTGTTCGAGTCGCGTCTCCCCTGCCAAAGCCCCCGACCTGCATTCGCAGGTCGGGGGCTTTGCGTTGGGTCAGGCGCGGATCGAAAGGAAAGAGGGTTCCCGCAAAAAGACATTCATTTGTCGATGAAAAAAGAGGGGAAACGGGAAAAGGAGAGGGAGCGAAAAGTCTTTTTGTGGGATAAAGTCGCGTTTCCCCTGCCAAAGCCCCCGACCTGCATTCGCAGGTCGGGGGCTTTGCGTTGGGTCAGGCGCGGATCGAAAGGAAAGAGGGTTCCCGCAAAAAGACATTCATTTGTCGATGAAAAAAGAGGGGAAACGGGAAAAGGAGAGGGAGCGAAAAGTCTTTTTGTGGGATAAAGTCGCGTTTCCCCTGCCAAAGCCCCCGACCTGCATTCGCAGGTCGGGGGCTTTGCGTTGGGTCAGACATTTGTTTCGGTAAAAAACGGGGAGAAAATCCTTTGCAAATCCGAGGAAATCTGTTAGAATATAGATAGACAAAAAAAGGAGTCGGGATATGGCGGAGCTTAAGCGGATCACTCTCTATACGGACGGCGCGTGCTCGGGGAATCCGGGCGCGGGCGGCTGGGGCGCGGTCCTGCTCTTCGGGGAGCACCGCCGCGAGATCAGCGGCGGCGAGCGGGAAACGACCAACAACCGCATGGAACTTACCGCCGTCATCGAGGGACTTCTGCGCCTCAAATATGCCTGCCATGTCGACGTCTACAGCGACTCCGCCTATACGGTGAACGGCTTTGCCGAGGGCTGGGTGTACGAGTGGGAGAAGAGCGGCTGGAAAAAGGCGGACAAAAAGCCCGTGCTCAACGACGACCTCTGGAGGACGCTGCTATCCCTCACCCGCACGCACGAGGTGGTGTTCCATAAGGTAAAGGGACATGCCGACAACGAACTCAACAACCGCTGCGACGAGCTGGCGCGCGCCGCCATCAAAGCGTTGGAACCGTAAATATTTTTGCGCGCCGCGGATATACTATACATGAGTAATTTTCCGTCCTCTCCCGTTATATATAATGTAAGAGGACGGTCGGGAGATATGAAATACAGGGCAAACATCGTCCATATCGTCTGCATCACGCTTGCCGCGGCGGCCGCACAGGCCTTTTTTCTGCTCTGCTGCGGGTTTTTCCCGAAGGAATGGGCGCAGTGGCTGCGGCTTCTGATTTTGATCGGCGGGACTGCGCTCAACGCGGCGCTTCTCGCGCTGGACATCGTATCTTATATAAAAAGGAAAGAGCTTCTCTATAAATCCTGCATCGTCGCCTATGTGATGCTGGTGTTTGCGGGCGTCGTGTTCTATGTGCTCCTCGAAACGGGCTTTATGGAGATCGCGGGGGACGAGGAGCTTTTGCGGGAATATCTTGCGCGCACGGGAGTATGGATGGGGCTGCTCTTCGTGCTGCTCCAATTTTTGCAGGTCGTCATTTTGCCCATTCCGAGTACGGTGACGGTGGTGGCGGGCGCGGCGCTCTTCGGCCCGCTCGTCGGCAGTCTTTTGAGCCTGGCGGGCATCGTGCTCGGTTCGCTCGTCGCCTTTCTCGTGGGAAGATACGCGGGCGTCCGTGTGGTCGCGTGGATGATCGGCAGGGATACGCTCGAAAAATGGTTGAAGAAGATCAAGGGCAAGGACAAACTTCTCCTTTCGGCGATGTTTCTGCTGCCTGTGTTCCCCGACGACGTGCTCTGCTTTGTGGCGGGACTTTCGAGCATGTCCCTGTGGCTCTTCCTTGGCGTGATCCTCGTTTCCCGCGTCCTTGCGATCTTTACCACGAGCTATTCCGTTTCCCTCATTCCCTTTAACACCTGGTGGGGGCTTGTCATCTGGGGCGTGCTGATCGCCCTCGTGATCGTCCTCTTTGTCGTGCTGTACAAAAAGTCGGACGCCATCCTCGGCTGGTTCGAAAAAAAGTTCCACCGCGAAACGCGCATCGAAGAGGGGAAGGGCAAGGGCGGCGGCTTCACCCTCGAGGTGGTGGACCCGAACGGCGCGATCGTGACGAAGAGCGTCAAACAAAATGAAGATAAAAAATAGTGCTCTCCGCGCGGGAGCTTTTTTTGTAAAATAGCGACCGCAAAATGTGGTTTGCCGCTTGACAGCGGGCGGAAGATATAGTAAAATGGTATGCGGTAAAAATTGGAGTTTTTCTCCGTACGAGGTACCCATGGAACAAATTCAACGGTTAAGGGAGAGGAAGGAGGCGCTCCTCAAGGCGAGCGGACAGATCCGCAAACAGATCGCGCAGATCGCCGACGGAGAGAGCTTTGTAGAGCTTTCCGCTTTTAGTTTTTCGGAGGAAGAATTCAACCAAGACGTAGCGGGAGAGGGGGTCGTCACGGGCTTTTGCACGGTGGGCGGCTATCCCTTTTATCTTGTGGCGCAGAATTTTGCGCAGAACTTCGGCGGGCTAACCAAGGGGCAGTGCGAAAAGATCGCCAAGACCTTGAACGCCGCCGAGAAGAACGAAACTCCCGTGATCTGGCTGCTCTCCTGCCGCGGCGCCGCCATCGGCGAGGGGGTCGATGTGCTCGAGGGCATCGCGGAACTTCTTCTCAAAGTCACGCAGCTCAAGGGCACCGTTCCCCAATATGCGATCGTGGGCGGCGAGGTGTACGGCGCGGCGGCGGCGATCGCAGCGACGGCGGACGTCGTGTTCTTCCGTGAAGAGGGCGCGCTTGCGGTGTCAAGCCCGCTTGTGCTCTCCGCCAAGGCGGGGAAGGAACTCAAAAAAGAGGACGTCGGCGGCTATGCGGCGTTGAAGAACGCCGTGCTTCCCGCAGTCAAAGTCAAGGACCTCGAGGAGGCGGCGGCGCACATCAAATTTCTCACCGAGCTATTCGGCGGCGAGGTGGTGCAGGCGGAACTCAATGCGCCCGCGCCCGCGTTCGAAAAGAGAGCGGGAGCGGAGGAAGTGCTCGCCCTCATCGAGGACGGTCTGGAACTCGGCGCCGTCTGCGCGCCCGAGATCAGGACGGTGCTGGGCCGCGTCGGCGGGATCCCTGTGGCGGCGGCGGTGTTCGACGGCGCAAGGCTGAACGAAACGAACGTCAAGAAGCTGCGTTCCTTTGCCGAGCTTGCCTGTTGTTACGGGCTTCCGCTCGTGCTGTTTGTGGACTGCCTCGGCGTGGAAGAAACGCTTGCCGCCAACGACAGCGCGCTCCTCAAGGAGATCGCGGAATATCTGAATATCCTCGACGCCATCGACACGGCGAAGATCTCCGTGGTCACGGGCAGAGCGGTGGGGCTGGGCTATTCGCTGTTTGCGGCGAAGTCGGCGGGCTTCGATTTCACTTTTGCCCTTGCGGACGCGGAAATTTCTCTTTTCGAGAGCGGAAAGGGGGCGGAGATCTTCTACGGCGGCAGCGCGGAGGGGAAGGAAGCGCTTCTCGAAAAATACACGCGGGAGCATGCCGACCCCGTGAACGCCGCAAAGGGCGGCTATCTCGACAACGTGATCGAGCCGCGCTTTATTAAGCAGTATCTCATCGCGTCCTTGCAGATGCTTTTGAGGTGAAACGATGGAGCTACTCGATAGTTTTTTCAAGATCGATCTCGGCGAGGGCGCGTTTTACGCCGTGTTCGGATTTGTGTTCGTCTTTGCAGGCATTGCGCTGCTCATTGGCATCTTCGCGCTTTTCGGCTATATCATGAAGCGGGTGAACGGCAGAAAGCGGCAGACAGAGGAGAACGTTTCGTCGGTCAGCAACGTGCCTCCCGTGACGGACGAAGGGATCCCGCCCGAAACGGTGGCGGCGATCGCCGCGGCGCTGGCGGCGTACTACGAGGAAGCCCCTCAAAAGTGCGACTTCGTCGTGCGAAGAATAAAAAGATTGTAAGGGATTCGGGACCCCTTAGAAAGATGTGGAGGAAGGCTCCTCCCGAGGAGGAGCTGTCACCGCAGGTGACTGAGGTGGTGAAATGAAAGCGAAGGACACCACCCCCCCTGCCCCCCCTCCCAAGGAGGGGGCATGCAAGGCGCCGCTCCACCCCTGAGAAGAGGGACGGCCGAAAAGGAAAATTGCAAACATCATAAGGAGAGCTTTATGCGGAATTTTATCATCACAGTGGACGGAAAAAAGTATGAAGTGGGCGTGGAGGAGGTCGGCCAAGGCGCGGCGGCGGCTCCCGCGGCGGGCATGCAGCAGGCGGCGGCGCCCGCTCCCGTAGCGGTCCCCAAGGCCAATCTCAACGGCACCAAGGTCGTTTCGCCCTTCCCCGGGCTGATCAAAAACCTGCTCTTTGCCAGCGGGGCGGCGGTCAAGAAGGACCAACCCATTCTCGTGCTCGAGGCGATGAAGATGGACAACGACATCACCGCCCCATGCGACGGGATCGTCACTTACAACGTCCAGAAGGGCGCGAACGTCGAATCGGACGCGGTCCTTGCCGTCATCGCCTAACGGAGAATTTTCATGCAGAATTTACTTGCGCTCGACATCGGGAAGATCTTTTCCGATCTATGGCAGTCTATGGGACTCTCGCAGGGGACGTGGCAGAACTATGTGATGCTCGTCATCGCCTGCCTGTTGGTCTTTGTGGCGATCAAGTTCAAGGCGGAGCCAATGCTCCTCTTGCCCATCGCGTTCGGCATGTTCCTCATCAATCTCCCCGGCGCGGAGAGTGTGCTGTGGGGGAAGCCTTCCCCGAATTTGAATCTTTCTCTCGGCGTTTCGGGGGAGATGGAATATGCCGGTGTTTATGCCAATAACTTAGGGGAAACGATCTATATTCGCTCGGGTTACTTGGTCGGTGATACCGTAAACTATTTTGCGGATTTTGCCGCATTGCAGAACAATATTGTATCGCAAATGTCAACGGGGCAATTTGCAGTATATTCTTTACAAGGATATGTGTCGGGTACAATATCGGAAGGCACGACGGTTTTCGCGGAAAGTTCGCTGATTATGAGCAGTGCGTATGATGACATTGTCGATCGAGGGCTACTTTGGTATCTCTACTACGGCGTGGATAAGGTCATCTATCCGCCGCTCATCTTCCTCGGCATCGGCGCGATGACTGACTTTGGCCCGCTCATCGCCAACCCCAAGAGCATGCTCATCGGCGCGGGCGCGCAGCTCGGCATCTTTATCGCGCTCTTCGGCGCCATGCTTCTCGGCTTCGAGGGGGCGGAGGCGGCGGCGATCGCCATCATCGGCGGGGCGGACGGTCCCACGGCAATTTACGTTGCCAAGACCCTTGCGGAAAATTTGCTCCCGATGATCGCCATCGCGGCGTATTCCTATATGGCGCTCATTCCGTTCATCCAAAAGCCCATCATGCGCCTCCTCACCACCAAAAAGGAGCGCATGATCCGCATGAAGCCTTTAAGACAGGTTTCCAAAGTGGAGAAGATCATCTTTCCTGTGGCGATCACGCTTGTCGTGGGGCTGCTCCTGCCCGACGCGGTGCCTCTTCTCGGCATGCTTATGCTCGGCAATCTGTTCCGCGAATCGGGGGTCGTCGAGCGGCTCTCCTCCCAGGCGCAGAACGGACTTATGAACACGGTCACCATCTTCCTCGGCATTGCCGTCGGCTGTAAGGCGAAGGGGGACATCTTCCTCACAACAAATACGCTGAGCATCATTCTCATCGGCGTCGTCGCTTTCTACTGCGGCACGATCGGCGGCCTCCTCACCGCAAAAGTGATGTGCAAACTCACGCACGGCAAGATCAATCCGCTCATCGGCTCGGCGGGCGTTTCGGCGGTACCCATGGCGGCGCGTATCTCGGAGGACGTCGGCAGGGAGTACGACCCGCAGAACCACTTGCTCATGCATGCGATGGGTCCCAACGTGGCGGGGGTCATCGGCTCGGCGCTGGCGGCGGGCATTCTATTGTCCATACCTTGGTAAATCGGGAGAAAATATATGTCTAAAAAAGTCATGATCATGGATACCATTCTGCGCGACGCGCACCAATCGCACGCCGCGACGCGCATGCGGACGGAGCAGATGATCCCCGTCCTTTCCCAGCTCGACGAGGTGGGCTACTATTCCCTCGAGGGTTGGGGGGGAGCCACGTTCGACTCCTGCATGCGCTTTTTGCACGAAGATCCGTGGGAGCGGCTGAGGACCCTCCGCAAATATCTCAAAAAGACGCCCATCCAGATGCTTCTGCGCGGGCAGAACCTGCTCGGCTACCGCAACTATGCGGACGACCTCGTCGAGAAGGTGGTGGAAAAGTCCTTTGAAAACGGCGTGCGCGTCATCCGCGTGTTCGACGCACTCAACGACCCCCGCAACATCGAGGCTTCGATGAAGGCGATGAAAAAGTACGGCGAGGGCTACGGCGGGATCGCGGAAGCGGCGATCTCCTATACCTCGGGTCCCGTGTATAACCTCGATTATTTTGTGAAGCTCGCCAAGACTTACGAGAGCATGGGCGCGGACAACATCTGCATCAAGGACATGGCGAACCTGCTTCTGCCCTTCGACGCATACGAACTTGTGACGGCGCTCAAAAAGGCGCTCCGCCCCGAAACGAAGATCCATCTGCACACCCACAACACGACAGGCACGGGGGATATGGTCAACCTCATGGCGATCAAAGCGGGGGTGGACATCGTGGACACTGCGCTCTCACCCCTTGGAAACGGCACTTCTCAGCCCGCGACCGAGCCATTGGTCGCCACTCTCAAGGGGACGGAGTACGACACGGGCATCGACCTAAATAAACTCATTCCCATTGCGAACCACTTCAAAAAGGTGGCGCAGGAACTTGAAAAAGAGGGTTCGCTCAACCCCAAGGTGCGGCAGGTGGACGTCAACACCCTCATTTATCAGGTGCCGGGCGGCATGCTCTCCAACCTCATGAACCAGCTCAAAAAGGCGGGGAAAGAGGATAAGCTTGGCGAAGTGCTCGCGGAAGTCCCGAACGTCAGAAGGGACTGCGGCTATCCGCCCCTTGTCACGCCCAGTTCCCAGATCGTGGGCACGCAGGCGGTGATGAACGTCGTCATGGGCGAGCGCTATAAGATGGTCACAAAGGAGACCCGCGATCTGTTTGCGGGCAAGTACGGCCAGCTTCCCATGCCCGTCAACGAAGAGGTCGCGGAAAAGATTTTGAAAGGGGAGAAGCGGATCACGCACCGCCCCGCCGACGATCTCGAACCCGAATACGAAAAGCTCAAGGCGGAAGTCATCGCAAAGGGCTACTACACGCAGGAGGAGGACGTGTTGTCCTACGCCTCTTTCCCCGAAGTCGCGGAGAATTTCTTCAAATGGAGAAAGGCGGCGCGCGAGGGCGTGGACAGCGATATGGCAAAGACGGGAGTATATCCGATTTAGTTTCGCGCAATTCTTTGCTCGCGTCACTCTTTGGCTCCTCCTAAGGAGGAGCTGTCACCGAAGGTGACTGAGGTGGTGTTTCTTCGTAAAGAATTATGCGAGGAAACGCGCCCGTCTGTCTTAACTTGCTTATCCTCTTATTCGTTTCATCGGGCAATAAGCCGCAAGTATGCGGCAAATGGAGTGCGCTTATGGAAAAGCGTGGTTTTCCAACGCGCAAACATTTTAAGAAATGTCATTTCGAGCGGAGGCGTAAGCCGAAGCCGAGAAACCTCTACCGCATTATCATAAGGCGAGATTTCTCGGCTCCGCTCGAAATGACATATGAAAGTAAAGTAGAACATACACAGCAAAACACCAACAAAACGCGGGGGCGGGCGCCCTCGTTTTGCTAAGGAGATAGCATGAAGGTCGTCGTTGTGGGCGGCGGCGCGAGCGGACTCATGGCGGCGTACGCCGCAGCAGCAAAAGGGCATGAGGTCGTTCTCGCCGAGAAGAACGAGAAGCTCGGCAAAAAAATTTATATCACGGGAAAGGGGAGATGCAACCTCACGAACGACTGCCCGCCAGACGAATTTCTGCAAAACGTCGTGCGCGGGGAGAAATTTTTGCGGAGCGCCGTCTACTCTTTTCCGCCGAGCGCCTTGATGGAACTCCTCGAAACGCACGGTTTGCCGCTCAAGACCGAGCGGGGAAACCGCGTATTCCCCGTTTCCGACCACGCGAGCGATGTGACCAAAACGCTCGAAAAAATGTGCCGCGAGGCGGGCGTCACCATAAAATTAAATACCGAAGTTTTGAAAATCGACCTTTTGCATAGTACTATGCGTGGCATAATCACGCAAAATGAGGAGATTTTTTGCGACGCTTGCATTGTCGCAACGGGCGGGCTGAGCTATCCGTCCACCGGCTCGACGGGCGACGGGCTGCGCTTTGCCAAGGAAGCGGGACACACCGTCGTGCCCTGCGTGCCGTCGCTGGTGGGGATCGAAACGGCGGAGGATCTGCGCTCTGCGCAGGGCATTTCCGTCAAAAATTGCGTGCTTTCCTGCCGCAGGGGAGAAAAGACGCTCTTCTCCGCGCTGGGGGAACTTCTCTTTACGCACTACGGGCTGAGCGGACCGCTCGTTTTGTCCCTCTCCGCACTCGTCAACCGCCTGCCTGCGGAAGAGCTTTCCCTGTCGCTCGATTTTAAGCCTGCGCTCGACGCAAAGCAGCTCGACGCGCGGCTTTTGCGCGATTTCTCGGCGCGCAAAAACGAGCTTATGAGAAACGTCGTCCGCGGGCTTCTGCCCCAGACGCTCGGACTTCTCGTGCTGCGGGCGGCGGGCATCTCCCCCGAAAAGCAGGCGAACGCGGTCACGGCGGAGGAGCGGCGGGCGCTGTGCGGCGCGTTGAAGGTATTCCCGCTCACCCCTGCGCGGCTGCGCGGTTTTGAGGAGGCGGTCGTCACTTCGGGCGGGGTCTTTCTCGGCGAGATTGACCCCAAGACCATGCGGAGCAAGCTCGTAAAGGGGCTTTCCTTTTGCGGCGAGGCGCTCGATCTCGACGCCTTCACGGGCGGCTTCAACCTTCACATCGCTTTTGCGACGGGCTTTGCCGCGGGCAACGGCATTCTCGCCGCGTGAAAGCGGGCAAATTTGTTGACTTTTTCCCGCTGTGCGGCTATAATAACAGCGAATACAAAGGAGCATCATCTATGACGGTAATCCGCGGCGCGACCACCATTTCCGCAGACACTCCGGAGGAGATCAAAAAGGCCGTAAAGGAGCTGCTCGAGCAGATCGAGAGCAGGAACGGCTTGAAGAGGGACGAGATCGTAAGCCTCGTCTTTTCCTCTACCTCCGACATCCATTCCTACTATCCCGCCAAGGCGGCGCGGGAGGCGGGCTTCGAGAGCTGTTCGCTCTTCTCGGCGCAGGAGCCGGAGATCGACGGCGGGCTGCCCCTCTGCATCCGCGCGATGCTCTTCGTGGGCAAAAATTCCGATCCCAAGCATGTCTATCTGCGCGGGGCGCGGATCCTCAGGAAGGATATTTCGGGCAAGATCAACATCGCCATCGACGGGCCTGCGGGCAGCGGGAAATCCACGGTCGCAAGAATGCTGGCGCATGACTACAACATCCTCTACCTTGATACGGGCGCCATGTACCGTGCCTGCGCGCTCAAAGCGCTCGAAGCGGGCGTGGACGTCGAGGACGAGGCGGGCGTCGTGGACCTCATGAAGGACGTCAAGCTCGACGTCGTGTTCGAAAACGGCGCCCAAAAGACCATGCTCGACGGCGTGGATGTGTCCGAGGCGATAAGACAGCCGCCCGTTTCCATGGCGGCGTCCTCCGTTTCCAAACATCCCAGCGTGCGCATGCACATGACGGAGAAGCAGCGCGAGATCGCGGGGCGCATGTCCTGCGTGCTAGACGGGCGCGACATCGGCACCTTTGTCCTGCCCGAGGCGGATTTCAAATTTTACCTTACGGCGTCCCCCCGCGTGCGGGCAAAGCGGCGCTACGACGAGCTGACCGCAAAGGGCTACACCGTGGACCCCGACGAGCTGCTCGCCGAGATCCTCAAGCGGGACGAGCAAGACCGCACCCGTGCGCTCGCGCCCCTCAAAAAGGCGGATGACGCCGTGGAGATCGACACCTCGCAGATGACCGTTGCCGAAGTGCTCGCGGCCGTGAAAAAAAACATACAGGAGAAGCTTTGATGGCACAGGAAAGGGACGGCGTGCCCGAAAGGAAAGATCATTCCGCCAAGCCCGAAAAAGAGAAAAAACGCAAGCTGCTGTTTCCCGCCAACCGGAAGGGGAAGCATGTCATGCACTACCTCAATTTTTTGCGTTTTCTCTTCTATGTCCCGCACTTCCTCATCTACCCCTACAAGCTGTACGGGCACAAAAAGGTGGAGCAGGGGCCGTGCATCTATGTCGGCAACCATTACTGCCTTTGGGACATCTTCTATCCCGCCCGCACGACGGACGAGGGGGTGCATTTCATCATGAAGGAATCCCTTCTCCACAAGCCCTTTGTCGGAACGTGGGCGAGGAACGTGGGCGCCATTCCCGCCATGCGCGACGGGAAGGACATGCGCACGGTGATGGACGCTTTGAAAGTACTCAAAAACGGGGAAAAGGTGTCCACCTTCCCCGAGGGAACGCGCAACAAGGAGGGGGACGGCGAAACCTTCCTTCCCTTCCACGGCGGCGCGGCGTTTCTCGCCATCAAGACGAGAACGCCCGTCATTCCCTTCGTCATCTGCAACAAACCGCGCGTATGGCATGTCACGCACGTCGTGTTCGGCGAACCGATGGAGCTTACCGAGTACTATGACAGGAAGCTGACGCAGGCGGATTACGACGAGGCGGACGAGAAGCTCAAAAACAGGCTCTATGAGCTTCGCGCGGAGCACCGCGCCATGCTCGCCGCCAAAAAGAACAAGAAAAAACGCAAATGAAGGTCATTCTTTCCCGTCACATCGGATTTTGCTCGGGGGTGAAACACGCCGTGGACACCGCGCTCCGCGTTCCCCCGGAGAACACGCTGCTCTTCGGCGAACTCATCCACAACCGCGAGGTGGTCGAAAAGGTGGAGGCGCGCGGGATCCCCACCGTTTCTTCCCTTGACGAAGTTCCCGCGGGGAGCAAGCTCATCGTCCGTTCCCACGGCGTGGGGAAGCGCTTCTACGAGGAATGCGCCGCGCGGGGCATCGAGGTCATCGACTGCACCTGCGGCTTTGTCAAGCGCACGCAGCGCATCGTGGCGGCGGCGGGCAAAGCGGGGAAGACCGTTCTCATCGCGGGGCACGCGGAACATCCCGAGGTGCAGGGGCTTCTCGGCTGGTGTTCGGGTGAGGCGGCCGTGGTGGACGAAGGGGAGGATCTTACCCGTTTTTGCGATAAAAACATCGTTTTTGTGTCGCAAACGACCTTTTCCGAGCAAAGATTTTTGAAAATTGCGGAAAATCTTCAAAAAGTATGTCAAAAAACAGTTGAGATTTTCAAGACAATTTGTTATACTACTATATGGCGGCAGAAGGAAGCCGAACAGATCGCGCGGAACTGCGACGCCGTGATCGTATTCGGCGGGCTTAACAGCAGCAACACGGGAAAACTTTATGAAATCGCGTCGGCACACTGCAAGAACGTGTTTCGCTTGGAGCGGGCGGACGATTTCAAATATGAAAAATTTTTATTTTATGAAAGGGTCGGTATCATAGCGGGGGCAAGCACTCCCGATTGGCAGACTCAGGAGGTTCTTTTCAAGATGGAAGAAAACAACGCGGAAGTTCAGGCAACGACAATGATGGACGTCGTTGAGGGCATCGACAAAGCAGAGCGGTACAAGAAGGGACAGATCATCACTGCGAAGATCGTTTCCGCCACCGACGAGGGCGTGTATGTTTCCGCCGCGGGCAAGCTCGAGATCTTGCTCGCCAAGGAAGAACTCGCCACTGAGGAGTATTCCCGCGAGGCCTATGCCGAGAAAGTGGGAACGGAGATCGAACTGATGGTCGTGGAGGTCACCCCCAAGGTGAAGCTCTCCCAGAAGCAGCTCCAGAAGATCAAGGAAGAGGAGGCACAGCTCAAGGACATCGAGGAGGGCAAAGAATTTTCCGTTGTCTGCACCGGGTTCAACAAGGGCGGTCTTACCGCGGAGCTTGGCACCTATCCCGTCTTTGTCCCCGCCAAGGAGATCCGCTCGGGGTATGTGAAGGACCTCGAAAAATATACGGGCAAGAAACTCCGTCTGCGCATGCTTGAGATCCGCAAGGAGCGCAGGAAGGAGATCATCGCTTCCCAGCGCGTGATCATCGAAGAGGAGAGAGCGGCGCGCGAAGCTGCCAAGGCGGAGAAGGAAGCGGCGTTCTTCGAATCCATTCAGGAAGGCGACGTGGTGGAAGGCAGAGTGGAGAGAGTGACCTCCTTCGGCGCGTTCGTTTCCGTGAACGGTTTCGATTGCCTCGCCCACATTTCCGATCTGAGCTGGTCGGGCGTGAAGAGCGTGACCGACGTGCTCGAGATCGGCAAGCACTATGAGTTCAAGGTCCTGAAAGTGGACCGCGAGAACAAGAAGGTTTCCATCGGTTACAAGCAGCTGCAACCCCAGCCCTGGGATCTTGCGGCGGAGAAATATGCGGAGGGCGACATCGTCCACGGCAAGGTCGTGCGCATCGTTCCCTTCGGCGCATTCGTCGAGCTTGAAAAGGGCGTGGACGGTCTGGTGCACGTTTCCCAGATCACCCACGAGTGGCTCGACAATCCCACGTCGATCCTCACGATCGGACAGGAAGTGGATGCGAAGATCATGGCGTTCAATCCCGCGGAGCGGAAGATCACCCTCTCCATCAAGGCGTTGCAGCCCCGTCCCGAGGCGGAACCCCGTCCCGAGCGCAAGGAGCATGAGCGTCACGACGAGGACCGCCCGAGAGTGAGAAAGAGCGTGCGCCGCGGCGCCGCTTCCGAGGGCGGCGAGGAGGACGAGTACAGAGAATGGAGCGAGAGCGCAAGCTTCGGCGCCTCCATCTCCGAGCTCATCGGCTCCGACGAAGAGAACAAATAAATCATCTTGAAAAGCAGCCCGTCCGCGAAGCAGCGGACGGGCTTTTCCGTGCCTTTGTCCGGCGGAAAATTTTTTACGGAATGCGTTTTACGGCGAAGTTTTCCGTGTATATAAATAAGGATAAAAGATCGCCCGCGGCGCCGTGCACGGCGCCGCGGGCAAAAAACGGGAGATATATCATGGTAAAGACAGGCAACATCCGGATCTCCAGCGAAAACATGATGCCCATCATCAAGAAGTGGCTGTATTCGGACAAAGACATCTTTCTGCGCGAGATCGTTTCCAACGCCTCGGACGCGATCACCAAGTACAAAAAGCTCGCCGCACTGGGCGAAACGGCTGCCGACGAAAAATATCGGATCACCGTTTCCGCGGACAGCAAGGCGGGCACCCTCACCGTAGAGGACAACGGCATCGGCATGACGGGGGACGAGGTCGAAAAATACATCACGCAGATCGCCTTCTCGGGGGCGGCGGATTTTGTCGAGAAGTACGAAAAGGCGGGCGGCGACGGCATCATCGGGCACTTCGGGCTTGGCTTCTATTCCGCCTATATGGTTTCGGAGAATATCGAGATCTTCACCAAATCTTATCAGGAAGGCGCGCCCGCGGTGCATTGGACCTCGGACGGCGAGAGCACCTATACGCTCGAGGAATGCGAAAAGGAGGGGAGGGGCACCAAGGTCGTCATGCACCTCGCTCCCGAAGAGAAAGAATTTTTGAAGGAACCCGTGTTGCGGCAGCTCCTCAACAAGTATTGCTCCTTTATGCCCTACGAGATCTACCTCGATCCGAAGGGAACGGAGGAGGACAAGCCCGTCAATACCCCCGAGCCGCTCTACCTGAAGCAGCCCAAGGACTGCACGGAAGAGGAGTACAAGACTTTCTACCGCGAAACCTTCCACGACTACCAGGAGCCGCTCTTCTGGATCCACCTCAACATGGAATATCCCTTCAACTTAAAGGGCATTCTCTACTTCCCCAAGGTAAAGAAGCAGGTGGAACTCGAGCGCGGGCAGGTCAAGCTGTACTGCGACCGCGTCTATATCGCCGACAACATCAAAGAGGTCATTCCCGAATTTTTGATGCTCTTGAACGGCGTTCTGGACTGCCCCGACATCCCGCTCAACGTGTCCCGCTCCTTCCTGCAAAACGACAAGCAGGTGCAAAAGATCGCGGCGCACATCACCAAGAAGGTGGCGGACAAGCTCTGCGAACTCTACAAAAACGACAAGCAGAGATACGAGAACTGCTGGCAGGACCTTGCCAACTTCGTCAAGTTCGGCTGTATCAAGGACGATAAGTTCTACGAACGCGTCAAGGACATCATCATCTACAAGGACCTGGCGGGCGAATACCGTCCCATCGGGAGCTTTTACGGCGAGGAAGTCACGGAGGAGGACAGCAAGAACGGAAAGGAACCCCAACCCGTTTACTACGTTTCCGACCCCGACTCGCAGGCGCAATATGTGAAGATGTTCAAGGACGCGGGACTGGACGCGATCCTGTGCGACACCTTTATCGACCCGCACTTCATCAGCTATCTCGAATACAAATCTCCCGCCAAGGTACGCTTTTTGCGCATCGACGCCGACGTCGCGGGCGCGCTCAAAGAGGAGAGCGGCGAGGACAAGGGATTGGAGGAGATCTTCACCTCGGCGCTCGAAGGCAAAAAGGTGACGGTCAAGACGGAGAAACTCAAGGATGCGGACGTCGCGGCGGTCGTCAACGTGCCCGAATTCATGCGCAGGATGTCCGAGATGAATTCCTTCTACCGCATGGGGGAGGAAGAGGAGGCCGTCACGCTCGTGGTGAACTCCGCATGCCCCGCCGTGCAGGCGCTCAAGGATGCGGAAGGGGAGAACCGCAGGGCGGCGGCGCTGCAGATCTATTATCTCGCTCTGCTCGCCTATCGCCGCCTGAAGCCGGAGGAGCTTGGGGAGTTTTCACGCAACCAAGCGCAAATGATAGAAAAATATTTGCAAAAATAACGAAAATTCCCCTTTTTGTTATTGACAATTTTCGGCGCGGTTGGTATAATAGGAAAGGCACTGAAAAACTGGTTACTTTCGGAAAAGCCTCTTGTGTTTTCCGGGGCGGTTACTTTCACAACGGCGCCACAGGAGGTAATATTTGTGAACGGAACTGTAAAATGGTTCAACGATGGAAAGGGTTACGGCTTTATCTCTCCCGACGAGGGCGGCGAGGATGTGTTTGTACATTTCTCCGCGATCCAGACGGAGGGCTTCCGTACGTTGAAGGAAGGGCAGAAGGTTTCCTTTGAGACCGAACCCGATCCCAAAGACAGCGGAAAGCTCAGAGCCGTGAACGTCGTTCCCCTTTCGTAAACGGACGGACACAAAAAAAGACGCATCCATGCTTTTGCGGGGTGCGTTTTTTTTCACCCGCGGCGCGGAAGGCGGCATACGATGAAGTATGTTTTTCGAGGGGAAAACGGGGTTTTACTTGATCGGGATCGGCGGGGTGAGCATGAGCGCGCTCGCGCGGCTTCTCCGCGACAGGGGGTTCTCCGTGCGGGGGAGCGACCAACGCGAGAGCGAATATACCCGCGCGCTGCGGCGGGAGGGGATCGCCGTTTCCATCGGCGAGGACGAGGAGATCGCGGAGGACTGCGTCGTCTATACGGCGGCGGTCGGGGAGGACCACCCGCAGCTTTCCAAGGCGCGGGCGGCGGGCAAGCGCCTCATTCCGCGGGCGGAACTTCTGGGCGAGGTCGCAAAGCTGTTCCCGCATGTGATCTCGGTGGCGGGCTGCCACGGAAAGACCTCGGCTTCCTCCATGCTTGCGCACGTCTTTCTCGCGGGAGGCAGAGCGTTTACCTGCCACATCGGCGGGGAGGACCTCTCGCTCTCCAATTATTTCTCGGCGGGCGGGGAATACTTCATCACCGAAGCGTGCGAATTCGGGCGGAGCTTTCTCTCTCTCGGCAGCGAAACGGGCGTGATCCTCAACACCGACCTCGACCACACCGACTGCTACAAGAACGGCGACGAACTCTTTGCCGCCTATCTCGCCTTTGCACGGAATTCGGAGAAGGTCGTTGTCTGCGACGACGATCTGCGGGCGCGGCGCATTCCGCATACCCTCAGCTTCGGCCTGAACGGCGGGGACATCCGCGCCGAAGATCTGAAGAGCGTGGGGGAGAGATATTCCTTTACCGTATCCGAGCGGGGGATCCCGCTCGTGCGGGTAAAACTTGCCGCCGTGGGGAAGGTCATGGTGACGGACGCTCTCGCGGCATTTGCGGCGGCGCGCCTCGCGGGCTTTTCGGCGGAGGAGATAAGGTGCGGCCTCGAGAGTTTCCGCGGCGTAAAGCGGCGGTTCGAAACGGTCGGCACCCTCGGCGGCGTGCCCGTCGTGTGCGATTACGCCCATCACCCGCGGGAGATCGCCGCGGTCATGGAAACGGCGTATAAAATCTGCCACGGCACCGTCCGCGTCGTCTTTCAGCCGCATACCTATACGCGGACGCGGGATCTTCTGTCCTCCTTTGTCGAGGTCCTGCGGGCGGCGGAAAGCCCCATCATCTACAAGAGCTATGCCGCGCGGGAGCCGTTTTTGCCCGAGGGGAGCGCCTATACCCTCGTGTCCCGCCTGCCCGAGGCGGTCTATGTGCAGTCGCCCGCGCAGCTCAAAAGGCGACTGCTCGGATTTATCCGCCCCGACGATCTTGTCCTGGTGCTCGGCGCGGGGGACATCTTCGGCATTGCCGTGAGCATATTAGACGAAAGGACCGCTTCCGTATAGAAGGCGGTCCTTTTCTCCCGGTTGTGGTTTTCGTCAGATACGGGGGTCTTTTCCCTTCTCGCGGCAGGCATAGAGGTAACCTGCGAGGGCGCGGGCGCTCCGCGGCGTAAAGCCGTGTTTGTCGGACCAACGGCTGGCGAGCGCTTCAAGCTCCTCCGCGGGGAGTTTGAGTTTGAACTCCTTCGCCAGCTCGTGCACGATGGCGAGGAATTGCCCGGGGCTTGCGGCGAGGAAGGGGATCGTCAGACCGAAGCCTTCGAGCACCGCGCTGCTCGTTGCGGCGAGCAGTACATTCTCTGCGCTGCAAGTGGGGATGCGGACGCTGCCGTCGAGCGCTTCGATGAGCACGAGAAAGCGCAGGGGAAGGTGGGAAAGTTTTTCGACGAGCCGCGGGAGTTCGCCGAGGTCCTCGCGGGCAAGTTCCACCAGACGCAGTTTCTGCGAGGCCAGGGCGTTTGCCGCCGCGCGCACCGCCGAGGACCTGCCCGTGCCGCTCTCTCCGTAGAGGAGCATATTGGAGCAGGGGAGCTTTTTCACGAAATTTTCGAGATCGTCGCAGATCTCCGCCTTTTCCCGTTCGTAGCCCTTGAGGTCGGCGAGGGAATAGGCGCAGGGCGGAACGGGGACAAGCCAACGGCCGCGGTCGTAGCGGAATTCGCAGTGGCCGATGAAGCGGCCGTAGCCCTCGCTCTGATAGAAGCCGTAGAGGAGATTGGCCGCCTTGTCGTCCCAGCTCTTGATGGTGACGGGCGGCTTTCCCATTTCGAATCCGTCCGCCTCGAACTCAAGCGCTCTCCCGATCTCGGTGAGGTCGGAAATGTAGGCGCTCTTCAGATAGGGCGAGATGTCGTCCCCCGCGGCGCAGGCGCGGGAAAAGGCGTTTTCGTCACGGATGACTGCCTCCGCGACATAGCCCGCGAAATTTGTTTCCGCCTTGTGCAGGAACAGCTCGTGCAGAAAGGCTGCCTTGCGGGCGGCGGATCTCTCGTTTCGGTATGCGGCAAAAGCGGCGATGAGGGGGTCGGACAGGATTCCCGTCAGCACGGTAAGATTGCCCAAGTAATTGTTTTCGGCCATGGTATATCTCCTTTTTTCCATTATAGCGCAGCGGCGGGAAAAAAGCAAGGGGAGAGCGCAACATTTCACGCAAAGCGGCGGGGGAAGCGGGGCGGCGGGCCTTTTGGCGGGGATAGAAAAATACTGAAAATTTTCCAAAAGCAGGAAAAAAGTTTGAAATGGGTATTGAAACCTGCCAAAATATATAGTATAATAAGAGAGCAGAAAAACCGAAGAAGGGGGCGCTACGCTATGGCGGAGAAAATTCCGAAGGACACCGATTTCCCGCTCTATCTCTTTCATCACGGGAAAAACGACAGGATCTACGAACTGTTCGGTGCACGCCCCGCTTCCAAAGAGAAGAAAAAAGGCTATCTCTTCCGCGTATGGGCGCCCCACGCCAAGCAGGTTTCCGTGGTGGGGGACTTCAACGGCTGGGACGATGAGGCGAACGTCATGGCGCCGATGGTGGACGGCGAGAGCTTCGAACTCTTTATTCCCGACGTGCACGAATACGACGTCTATAAATATTGTATTACGGCGCAGGACGGCAGAAAGATCATGAAGGCGGATCCCGTCGGCTTCCACACCGAAACGCCTCCCGCGAACGCGAGCAAGGTGTACGACCTCGAGGGCTACCGCTGGGGGGACGGGGAATATCTCAAAGAACTCTACCGCCGCGACTGCTTCTCGTCGCCCATGAATATCTACGAAGTCAATCTGCTTTCGTGGAAGCGCTATCCCGACGGGAACTACTATTCTTATCTCGACCTTGCGCGCGAGCTTGTCCCTTACGTCAAGGAGATGGGCTACACGCACGTTGAATTTATGCCCGTGACGGAATACCCCTTCGACGGAAGCTGGGGCTATCAGGTGACGGGCTATTTTGCGGTCACTTCCCGCCTCGGCACCCCCAAGGACTTTATGCGCCTCGTGGACGAGTTCCACCGTGCGGGCGTCGGCGTCATCCTCGATTGGGTGCCCGCGCATTTCCCCAAGGACGCGCACGGGCTGTATGAATTCGACGGGCAGCCGCTCTACGAGAGCAGCCAATGGGACAGGATGGAACACAAGAGCTGGGGCACCCGCCGCTTCGACTACGGCAGGAGCGAAGTGCTCTCCTTCCTCATCTCGAGCGCATGCCTCTTCTTCGACAAGTTCCATGTGGACGGGATCCGCGTGGACGCCGTCGCCTCCATGCTCTATCTCGACTATGACAAGCGCCCCGGCGAGTGGGTGCCGAACATCTACGGCGAAAACAAGAACCTCGAGGCGATCGCCTTTCTCAGGAATCTCAACGAAGCGGTTTTCCACCGTTTCCCGCACGCCTTGATGATCGCGGAGGAGTCGACCGCGTGGGGGCTTGTCACAAAGCCCGCCTCCGTGGGCGGATTGGGCTTCAACTATAAGTGGAACATGGGGTGGATGAACGACATGCTCTCCTATCTCACCCTCGATCCCTTCTTCCGCATGAACAACCACAACAAGCTCACCTTCTCTATGATGTATGCCTTTTCGGAGAATTATGTGCTTCCCATCTCGCACGACGAGGTGGTGTACGGAAAATGCTCGCTCATCGGGAAGATGCCCGGCGGCTATGCGGAGAAATTTGCGGGCGTGCGCTCCTTCCTCGGCTATCAGATGGCGCACCCCGGCAAAAAACTCAATTTCATGGGGTACGAATTCGGGCAGTTCAAGGAGTGGGACTACCAAAGCGGTCTGGAATTTTTCCTGCGGGACAATTACGAGCTGCACGGCAAGCTCTCCCTCTATGTGAAGGAACTCAACGCGCTTTACAAGAACACGCCGCCTCTCTATGAAGTGGAGGACGGCTGGGAGGGGTTCGAATGGCTTGCGGCGGACGACGCGGACCGCAACATCGTTTCCTTTATCCGCAGGGACAGGCATGGCAGAGAGATCATCGCGCTCGTGAGTTTTTCGGGTTCGGACGCGGACGATTATATGCTCGGCGTCAACCGTAAGGGCAAGTACAGGCTCTTCTTCAATTCGGACGACGAGAGATACGGCGGCTACGGCCACCTCGGCAAAAGGAAGGTCTTTTCCGCCGTCAAAAAGGCGAGCCACGGGAAGCAGTATTCGCTGCGGATCCCCGTGCCCCGCTTAAGTTGCCTCTACCTCGAGTATATCGGGGAAAAATAAGGAACCTTACGACCTAAGATCGTGAAAAAATAACGGGAGAAAACGACTATGCAAAGAAAGAAGGAATGCGTTGCGATGTTGCTTGCGGGCGGGCAGGGTTCTCGGCTGTACGCGCTCACGAACAACATCGCCAAACCCGCAGTGGCGTTCGGGGCGAAATACCGTATCATCGACTTCCCCCTGAGCAACTGCATCAATTCGGGCATCGATACCGTCGGCGTCCTGACGCAGTACGAGCCGCTCGAACTCAACGAATATATCGGGAACGGGCAGCCGTGGGATCTCGACCGCACTTACGGCGGCGTGCACATTCTTTCGCCCTACCAGGCAAAGAAACGCTCCTCGTGGTACGAAGGCACGGCGAACGCCATTTACCAGAACAGCGGGTTCATGAAGAAGTATGACCCCGATTATGTGCTCGTGCTCTCGGGCGACCACATCTACAAGATGAACTACGCCGAGATGCTGCGGGCGCATATCCGCACGGGCGCAGCCTGCACGATCGCCGCCATCGAGGTGCCGATGAAGGAGGCCTCCCGCTTCGGGATCCTCAATACACGGCAGGACGGCTCCATCTATGAATTCGAGGAAAAACCCAAGGCGCCCAAGAGCAATCTGGCGTCCATGGGCATCTATATCTTCACCGCGGAGAAGCTCTATAAGTATCTCGAAGAGGACGACCGCGATCCCGACAGCGAAAAAGATTTCGGCAAAAACATTTTGCCCAACATGCTGAAAGCGGGCGAAAAGATGTTCTCCTACCGCTTCAAGGGGTATTGGAAGGACGTTGGCACGATCTCCTCGCTCTGGGAATCGAATATGGATCTGCTCGGCGAAGACCCTGCGTTCGACGTGGGGGATTCCGATTGGAAGATCCATTCCCGCAACCCGCTCGCTCCACCCGAGTACATCGGCGAGAAGGCGAAAGTCGGCAATTCCATGATCGCGCTCGGCTGCGAGATCGAAGGGACGGTGGAGCACTCCGTGCTCTCGAGCAACGTCGTCGTGGAGGAGGGAGCCATCGTCAAAGACAGCGTCATCATGGCCGGCACGGTCATCAAAAAGAACGCCGTTGTCACCTATTCCATTTTGGACGAGAACGTCGTGGTGGAAGAGGGGGCGTCCGTCGGCGAGGACAAGAGCAAGGCGGCGGGCATCGCGGTGCTCGGCAGAAACATCACGATCGGCGCAGGCGCAAAGGTCGAGGGGGGAAAGATCCTCGACAAGGATTACAAGGGGGAATAAGAAAATGGCAAATTCTACGGTAGGCGTGATCTTTTCCAACATCCACGACGAAAATATCCCCGAGCTTTCGAAACACAGGACGATGGCGTCCATTCCCTTTGTGGGAAGATACCGCCTCATCGACTTTGCGCTCTCCAACATGGTGAACGCGGGGATCACGACGGTGGGCATCGTTACGAAGAACAATTACCAGTCGTTGATCGACCATCTCGGCAGCGGCAAGGAATGGGATCTTGCGCGCAAAGACGGCGGCATCATTTTGCTCCCGCCTTACTCCAACGAAACGGATAAGCCCTATACCACCCGCCTCGAGGCGCTGATGAGCATCACGGGCTTTTTGAACCACCGCAAGGAGGACTACGTCGTTATCTCCGACTGCGACGGCGTCACACGCATGGACATCGCGGACATCGTGCGCTTCCATGAGCACAACCGCGCGGACATCACGATGGTCTACCATGAAGAAGAGAGCGTGGAATCCTCCTACTATATCACCCTCGAACCCGGGAAAGACGGCCGCATCAAGGGCCTCAAGATCAATCCCGACGTCAACGGAAAGGGGCGCTTCAACCTGTACGTCAATGTCATGGTGATGAGAAGAGAATATCTGATCGACACCATCCAAAACGCCGTCCAGAGAGGATTTTCCAGCTTCGGCAGGGACATCCTCGCCAAGAACGTGGATACGCTCCGCCTCTTCGGCTACAAGCTGGAGGGCTATTATGCGGGGATCTCCTCGCTGAAGAAGTATTACAAGCACAGCATGGAGCAGCTGAAGCGCGGGGTGCGGGACGAACTGTTCGGCGCGCGCGACATCTATACGAAGGTGCGCGATTCCGCGCCCACCAAGTATTACGACGGGGCGGTGGTGAAGAATTCCCTCATCTCCGACGGCTGTATCATCGAGGGAACGGTGGAAAATTCCATCCTCTTCCGCGGCGTCAAAGTGGGGAAGGGGAGCGTCGTCAAGAATTCCGTCATCATGCAGGATACCGTCATCGAAGCGGGGGCTTCCCTCGAATGCGTCATCACGGATAAGAACGTCGTCATCCGCGACCGCCGTCACCTGGCAGGCTGCGAAGAACTTCCTTACTTTGTGGGGAAGGGGAGAATGCTCTGAGCGAAGCAATGCTGAAAAATTGTTTTAATAAATAAAAATGGGGGGCAAAATCATGGCAACAACGAAAAAGACAACCAAAAAGGCGGTGGAAGCAGTGCCTTTGGCGGAGATCCGTCCCGCTGCGGCTGCTCCCGCCGGGATCACGGTGGAAGCAAAGCGGAAGATCCTCTTTGTCGCCTCGGAGGCTGCGCCCTTCATCGCAACGGGCGGGCTGGCGGAAGTGGTCGGCTCGCTCTCCAAGGCGCTTGCGCAAAACGAGCGCTACGACGTGCGCGTGATCCTGCCTCTTTATCAGGACGTCAAAAAGGAATACCGCAAAGAGTTCCGCTTCATCGGGAACATCTTCGTGCCGCTCTCGTGGCGCAACCAATACTGCGGGATCTTCGAGTATGTGAAGGACAACGTCACCTTCTATTTCGTGGATAACGAATATTACTTCAAGCGGCCGGGTTGCTACGGCTATTACGACGACGGCGAGCGCTTCGCGTTCTTCTGCCGCGGCGTGATGGAGATCCTCGGCTTTATCGGCTTCTATCCTGACATCCTTCACTGCCACGATTGGCAGGCCGCCCTTGCGGCGCTGTATCTCAAGACGATCTATTGCTACCGTCCCGAGTACCAATTCATCCGCGCCGTATTCACCATCCATAACATCGAATACCAAGGCAAGTATTCTCTCGACATTCTCGAGGATCTGTTCGGGATCTCTTACCGCTATCAAAATCTTGTGGAGTTCGACCGCTGCATCAACCTCATGAAGGGCGCGATCGAGTGCTGCGAATGCTTCTCCACCGTTTCTCCCACCTATGCGGAGGAGATCAAAGATCCCTACTATGCGCACGGCCTCGACGCCATCGTGCGCCGCAACGAGTTCAAGCTCCGCGGCATCCTCAACGGCATTGATCCCGACTATTACGACCCCGCGACCGACAAGGCGCTGTTCGCCAACTATTCCGCAGACGACCTTGCCCCGAAGGCAGTCTGCAAGGAAGAGCTGCAACGCATGCTCAATCTGCCCGTCAAGCCCGAAACGCCCATCATGGCAATGATCTCCCGCCTCGTTTCCCATAAGGGATTCGATCTGGTGCAGGAAGTCATCGAGCAGGCGCTCAGACAGGACATGCAGTTCATCCTGCTCGGCACGGGGGATTCCAATTACGAAAATTATTTTGCCGATCTCGCGCGGAGATATCCCGGGAAGGTCGTATCGGTCATCTCCTTTAACGCCGATCTTTCCCGCAAGATCTATTCCGGCGCGGATCTCTTCCTGATGCCCTCGAAGAGCGAACCCTGCGGGCTTTCGCAGATGATCGCTTCCCGTTACGGCACCGTTGCGATCGTGAGGGAAACGGGCGGCTTGCGCGACAGCATCGCTCCCTACGGCGCGGGCGGCAACGGCTTCACATTCCACGACTACAACGCCTACGACATGCTCTATGTCATCAACGAGGCGTTGGGAGTCTACCGCAACAAAGGGGAGTGGACGGCGCTCGTCAGGAAGGCAATGTCGACCGATTTCAGCTGGGGCAAATCGGCGAAATCTTATGAAGGGATGTATGAAAGTGTTCTGAAATAATTCATTCGGAGTAAAATCGCAAAACTATGAGCAAATTGACAGGTCAGGAGGCGCAACAGCTCATCAGTGGGAAACTTTCGCGCTATTTCGGCGTGATCCCCACGGAGGCGAGCAGAGAACAGCTCTACAAGGCAGTCGTCATGAGCGTGAGGGACATCATGCTCGAAAAGCGGCAGAAGTTCCATCTGAAGATGAAGGCGGCAAAGGCAAAACGCGTCTATTATCTTTGCATGGAATTTCTGATGGGGCGCTCCCTCAAGAACAGCATCTATAATCTCGGCATACAGCGTCCCATAGAGGAAGCGCTCAAGCCGTACCACGTCACGCTGGAGGACCTCTACGAGGAGGAACCGGATGCGGGGCTTGGCAATGGGGGACTCGGACGGCTCGCCGCATGCTTTTTGGACGGACTTGCCACGCAGGATTATCCTGCAATGGGCTTTTCCATCTGCTATCAGTACGGCCTTTTCAAGCAGAAGATCGTCGACGGCTGGCAGATCGAGCTTCCCGATGTCTGGCTTCCCGGGGGGGAATGCTGGCTCACCCAACGCAGCGATAAACAGTTCATTGTCCGTTTTGACGGCGAGATCGAGGAACATTGGACGGAACACGGTCTGGAAACGGTCTACCGCAACGCCAAGGAGGTGGAGGCGATCGCGTACGACATGATGGTTTCGGGCTACAATTCGGAGGCGGTGAGCGTGCTTCGCCTGTGGCGTTCCCGCGCGGTGCAGAATTTCGACATGCTGCTCTTTTCACAGGGAAATTACGACGCCGTCATGCGCGACGACAGCGAAGCGGAACTCATCTCCAAAGTGCTGTATCCCTCCGACAATCACAACGAGGGGAAATCGCTCCGCTTAAAGCAGCAGTACTTCCTCGTTTCCGCTTCTCTGCAGTGTATCGTCGCCGACCACAAGCGCAGATACGGCTCTCTTACGCTTCTGCCCACCATGGCGGCGATCCATATCAACGACACGCACCCCGCGCTTGCGATCCCCGAGCTTATGCGTATCTTGGTGGACGACAATTTCTTCGATTGGGATACCGCCTGGAACATCACGACGGCGACCTGCGCCTACACCAACCACACGGTCATGGCGGAAGCGCTCGAAACGTGGGCGGAGGACCTCGTTGCGCGCAGGCTTCCGAGAATTTATTGCATTTTGAAGGAGATCAACCGCCGCTTCTGCGAGGACCTTTGGAAGCGTTTCCCTGGGGATTGGAACAAAATTTCGAGGATGTCCGTGCTCTCGCACAACATCGTCCGCATGGCGAACCTTTGCATCGTCGGCTCCCACAGCGTGAACGGCGTTTCCGAGCTGCACAGCCGCATCATCAAGGAGAGCGTGTTCCGCGATTTTTACGACTATTCCCCCGAGAAATTCGGCAACGTCACAAACGGCATCGCACACAGACGTTGGCTCAACCAGTCCAATCCCGAGCTGTGCAAACTGCTCAACGAATGCATCGGCGATGGCTATACCCGTGACGCGGGAAAGCTGATAGAATTCAAAAAGTTTGAAAACGACGAGAGCGTTCTGAAACGCCTTGACGAGATCAAGCGCGTCAAAAAGGTGCAGCTTGCCGATTACGCAAAGAAACATCAGGGGTTGGAGCTTGATCCCGATACGGTGTTCGACGTGCAGGCAAAGCGCATGCACGAATATAAGCGGCAGCTTCTCAACGCCCTGCACATCATCGCCGAGTACAACGCCCTGCGCGAGGACCCCGGTATGGATTTCGTGCCCAAGACTTACATCTTCGGCGCCAAGGCGGCGGCGGGTTACGACATGGCGAAGCAGATCATGAAGCTCATCTGCTTCCTCTCCGAGGACATCCGCAAGAATCCCGCAGTCAACAAAAAACTGAACGTCATCTATCTTGAGAACTACAACGTCACGATGAGCGAAAAGCTGATGCCCGCTTCCGAGATCTCCGAACAGATCTCTCTTGCGGGGAAAGAGGCGAGCGGCACGGGCAACATGAAGTTTATGATCAACGGCGCTCTGACGATCGGAACGCTCGACGGCGCGAACGTCGAAATGGCGGAGCGCGTCGGCGCGGAGAACATCTACATCTTCGGCTTAAAGGCGGAGGAAGTGGACGAGATCTGGCGCAGCGGATACAATTCGAGCGCCTATTACAATCAGGATCTGAGCATGCGCCGCGTGATCGAGTCGCTGATCGTCGGCTTTAACGGTTGTTCCTTTGCGGAGATCGCCAACTATCTTCTGCGCCGTTCTCCCGTGGCAGATCCCTACATGTGCCTCGCGGATTATGAGTCCTATATCAAGACGCAGAGCGCGCTCTCCGATCTCTATAAAAACAACAAGATGGAGTGGAACAGAAAGTCCCTCAACAACATCGCCGCGGCGGGTTACTTCTCCGCAGACAGGAGCATCCGGGATTACGCGAACAACATCTGGGGCTTGAGATCGCTCAAAAAATAATGGAACCGACACATGACGATATACTTTGACCCCGTGGACCGGAAATGCAAGAGCCATGTCGGCGCATTTCCCCGCGGGACCGATCTAACGCTTGCCATATATTGCAGGATGGGCGGAGAAGAAAACTTCTCCGCCGAATCTTGTACTCTCCTTCTCCGCCGCGACGGTTGCGCGGAGGAGGAATTTTCGATGCAGCGCACGCAGAATGGCTTTGCGGTCACGCTCCGCTTCCATGAGGTGGGACTGTATTTTTACCGTTTCCGCATGGGGGAATGGAACATCGGCCGCGGCAGGCTGAGGAGAGGGGAGGCAGGCGCAGAAGGGGAATGGCAGATCACCGTGTTCGAAGAGGACTATCGTACGCCCGATTGGTTCAAGGGCGGCGTGATGTACCAGATCTTTCCCGATCGTTTTGCGAGAAGCGGAGCGCTCCCCGCAGGCGGCGGGCACAAGATCATGCGGCAGTGGGGGGAGCAGCCGTACTTCCGCCCGAATGAGTTCGGACAGGTGCTCAACAACGATTTCTTCGGCGGAAATTTGAACGGGATCCGCGAGAAACTCGGATATTTGAAGGAACTCGGGGTCACGGTGCTGTATCTCAATCCCATTTTCGAGGCGTTTTCCAACCACCGCTACGATACGGGCGACTACCTCAAGATCGATCCGCTGCTCGGGACGGTGGGGGATTTTGAAGCGCTGGTGGGGGAAGCGGGGGAGCTTGGGATCAGGGTCGTGCTCGACGGCGTTTTCAACCACACAGGCGCGGATAGCCGCTATTTCAATCTCTATGGCAGGTACCCTACCGTCGGCGCCTACCAATCCGTGGAGTCCCCCTACGCCGAATGGTACAATTTTCACCCCTTCCCCGATCAATACGATTGTTGGTGGGGGATCCGCACTCTCCCCGCTGTCAACGAACGTTCCGAGAGTTACCGAAATTTCATCTTCGGCGAAGGCGGCGTTCTGCGAACATGGCAGCGGCGCGGCATCGGCGGCTGGCGGCTGGACGTCGCCGACGAGCTCCCCGATTTTTTCTTGAAGGAGCTGCGGAAAACGGTCAAGGCGGAGGATCCCGATGCACTCATTCTGGGCGAAGTCTGGGAGGACGCCTCCAACAAAATTTCCTACAACGTGCGGAGAGAGTATTTCCAAGGCGCCGAGCTTGACGGCGTGATGAACTATCCGCTCAAAAACGCCATCATTTCCTTCCTCACGGGCGGCGGCACGGAGCAGCTGCGCGAAACGATCTTTACGCTGCTCGACAACTATCCGCCCCAAGCCCTCCACTGCCTGATGAACATCCTCGGCACGCATGACACGGTGCGCATCCTGACGGTGCTCGGCGGAAAGCAATGCCGGACGAAGGAGGAAATGTCGCGCGCGAGCCTCTCGCCCGACGAGCGCGCCCGCGCGCGGGAACTGCTCAAAATGGCGGCGGTGCTGCAATTTACGCTGTTCGGCGTGCCCTGCGTCTATTACGGAGATGAAAACGGAATGGAAGGCTTTGCCGATCCCTTCTGCCGCGCCTGCTACGATTGGGAACATTCCGACGACGATCTGATCGGCTTTTACCGCCGTTTGGGGGCATTGCGCGGCGGTGCGCTCCACGAAGTGTTCCGCATGGGCGAATATGCGGAGATCTTTGCCGACCGGTCCTGCATCATGTACGCAAGACGGTCGCAAGACCGCGCGGTCTATGTGTATGTGAACGGTTCCGACGGCGAGTATGTCGCACACTGCGACAGCGGCTACGAGGAATATTTCAGCGGAGCGCCCTGCGGCGAAAAATTCCTCATCAAGCCGCACTCCTTCGGGATCCTCTTCCAAAAATAAATACTATGTCACACATAATAGCGCATTTTTTGCGAAATTTCCCCGAAAAAACCCGCAAAAAATGCCTTTTTTCTGCACAGCGCCGCGCAGGCGGCCGTTTCTGAGGTCCGGGCCGGCGGACGCGAATGCGTCAAACACGTCCGCGCACAATGCGCTTTAGACTCGGGAGCGGCGCGGAATGTGGCATGATTTTATGGAAAATCCTCCGAAAAGCGCCATTTTACCCCCTATCTATTCGTAAAATCGGCGTTTTGCGAATAGTTGTGGATGTCGCCATGTCCGTTTTTCTCTCTCCCCCTCAAGGCGGGGGATATCTTTTTTTCTTTTTCTCCCCCGATAACTATTCGTAAAATTGACATTCCCCTGCGCTTGTGCTATAATGGCGCTATGAAGTCCGATAACTACTATCAGGAGCGAAACCTGAAAAATCTCGACAAGATCGACAGCCTGCTCGAAACGCTCCCCGCGTTCTGCGAGGATTTTTTGCGCGGCGTGGAAAACCGCACGAGCGTACTCACCCGCCTCAATTATTGCTACGACCTACGCATTTTTTTCGATTTTCTCTGCAAAAAGAAATTTCGCGGCAAGTCTGTCCTTCAGCTCACGCTCGAGGACCTCGAACGCGTCACCGAGATCGACCTCGAGATCTATTTGAGCTATCTTTCCAATTACCAGTACGGCGGACGGCGGCTTTCCTGCGATGAGCGCGCGAAGGCCCGCAAGCTCTCCACCGTGCGGTCGCTCTTCAAATATTTCTTCAACAAGGGTTTGATCGAAGTCAATCACACCACCAAGGTCCCGACGCCCAAGCTGCACGAGAAAGAGATCATCCGCTTGGAGGGCGACGAGGTTTCCGCGATCCTGGATATTGCCGAGGACGGCAGCGGACTCCCCTCTCACGCCGGCGGCTATCACGAAAAGACCAAGATCCGCGATACCGCCATTCTCACCCTCTTTTTGGGCACGGGGATCCGTATTTCCGAGCTTGTCGGCCTCAACAACGAGAGCATCAATTTCAGCGATAACTCGTTTTTGGTGACGCGCAAGGGCGGCAACCAAGCCATTTTATACTTTTCCGGGGAAGTCGGTGACGCGCTTGCCGCCTATCTCGCCCAAAAGGAGGAAGACCCCCGCGTGCCGCAGGGCGAACATGCCCTCTTTCTCTCGATGCAATATAAGCGCATCACCGTGCGCGCTGTGGAAAACCTCGTAAAGAAGTACGCAAAGATCGTTTCGCCGCTCAAAAAGATCACCCCCCACAAGCTGCGTTCCACCTACGGCACCAATCTCTACCGCGAAACGGGCGACATTTATATCGTTGCGGACGTTTTGGGACACAAGGACGTGAACACGACGAGAAAGCACTATGCGGCGATCACGGAGGATCACCGCCGTTCGGTCGCAAACGCCGTAAAATTGCACAAAAAGGACGAAAATGACGAATAATTCGGTAAAAAAGGCGGAGATCGTCTATGTGATCCAGCCGATCGAGAGCGAAAACTATAAAATTTTACATGAGGAAGCGGTGGCGCTCATCGAGAGCGCGGGCGCCGAGTACGCAGGCACGATCTACCAGAATATCCGCACGGTCGATCCCGCTACCTATATCGGCTCGGGGAAGCTGGAAGAGCTTAAGGAGCGCGTCGGGGACCTCGAACTTACCGTGCTCTTCAACGGGGAGCTTTCCCCTTCCCAGACGCTCAATATTTCAAATGCCATCGGTGGAAAGAAGGTCATCGACCGCACCACGCTCATTCTCGATATCTTTGCCCTTCGCGCGGAGAGCAGCGAAGGCAGGCTGCAGGTGGAACTTGCCCAGCTAAAATACCTCTATCCGCGGTTAAAAGGGAAAGGCGAGGCGCTCTCCCGGCTCGGCGGCGGGATCGGGACGCGCGGTCCCGGGGAAACACAGCTTGAAACCGACCGCCGTCATATCCGCGCGCGCATCCATACGCTGGAAGAAAAATTAAAGGAAACGGAACGCCGCAGAGCGTTCCAGGTGGAGCGGAGAAAAAAGGACAAAGTCCTCACCGTCGCCCTCGTCGGGTATACGAACACGGGAAAATCTACCCTGCTGAACGCGCTGACGGGCGCGGACGTTTTGACCAAGGACGCACTGTTCGCCACGCTGGACCCCACCGCGCGCTCTTTTGAGATCGACGGCGTTCCCCTCTTGCTCGTTGACACCGTCGGTTTTCTGCAAAATTTGCCCCACGACCTCATCAAGGCGTTCCGCTCTACGCTCGAAAGCGCGCTGCATTGCGATCTGGCGCTCATCGTCTGCGACGCGGCGGGAGATTTTCAGACCCAGTACGCGACGACGCTCGATACTTTGAACGGCATGGGGTTTGCCGCACCCTTCCTGGTCGTCATGAACAAATGCGACTTGAAAGCCGAGCAGGACATCGACGCCCCGCGCGGCGCCGTGTTTATTTCCGCAAAAGAAAAAAGAGGGCTTGACACCCTCAAAAAACGCATTTTCCAAGCGCTGGAAGATAAATTTGTCCGCGCGAAGCTCTTTATTCCGTATACCGCGGAAAAGAAATTTTCCGCACTGCGCCCCTTGCTCTATGCGCAGACGTTAAAATATACCGACGGCGGCACGGAGATCGCGGCGATCATTCCCGCCATTTATGCGGAGCAATTCCGCGAATTCTACCACAATTAGTTACTATGTCTGACACACTACACTATTTCTCGTGGTATTCGTCGGGATCGGTATAGATTTTGTCGATCTTGATCGTTGCAAATTCTTTGATGTCGAGGCACTTGCCGCAGTTGTCGCAGATCTTGTTGGGATCGAGATCGCACACCTCGCATTCGAGGCAGCCGTCGCATTCCTTGGTTTCGTCCAAAATGCACATTTTTGTTTCCATGTCATTCCCCTCTGCCTTATTATAGTGCTTCTCCTTGAAAAAAACAAGAAAAAAATTATAAAAATTTTCGAAAAACATAGAACGTTTGTTTGCAATTTATTTTCATCTGTGCTATAATGCCATTGGAGGTGAAAAATGATCGATCAAAAGAAGCTCGAAGAGGTCGTCCGCTATATCGACCGCTATTGTGAGGAAAACGGTTTTCCCCCCACGGTCCGGGATATGTGCCGCGATTTAGGCATCCGCTCCACGGCGACGGCGTACAGCTACGTCAACCGCCTGCGCGAACAGGGTTACCTGAACAAGGCGGACCGAAAGAAACGCGCGGTTTCCGTGCGCAGCTCGGCGACCGTAAAAGCGCCTTTGGTCGGCGTTGTCACCGCAGGCCAGCCCATTTTGGCGCAGGAGAATTTCGAGGACATGTATACCCTTCCCGCCGCAGAATTCAGGGGCGAGGATCTCTTTCTGCTCCGCGTGAGCGGCGATAGCATGATCGAGGCGGGCATCTTCGACGGCGATAAAGTCGTCGTCAAGAAGCAGGACGCGGCCGAGAACGGCGACATCGTGGTCGCCATGTTCGACGACGGCATGAACGAGGGAGCGACGGTAAAGCGTTTCTTCCGCCGCGACGGCAAGGTCATTCTTCATCCCGAGAACGCCGCGTTGAGCGACTTTGTGCTCGATGAAAGCAGCGGCGTGCAGATTTTGGGAAAAGTGATCGGCCTTTTGAGAAGTTATTGAAAGAGGATAGATCGGAAAGCCGCCGCGGGCAATCTGCCCGCGGCGGCGCTTTTCTCATTTCGCTTTATAAATTTTGTAAGTAAAAGACCTCTTCGGGGGTAAGTTTGCGGCAGGCGCCGCGGTCTAAGCCCGTGAGCGCCAAGTCCCCTATCTTGATGCGTTTGAGGAAATCCACATGGCTCCCCACCGCTTCGAACATGCGCCTGATCTCGCGGTTTTTTCCCTCGGTGAGCGTGACGTGGAGTTTCGTAAAATTCTTATCCGTTTCGATGACGGTCACCTTGCACTTGCCCGTCATAACGCCTTTCTCGATCTCGACCCCCGCGCGCAGACGGTTGAGCGAGGCGGGAGAAACGCTGCCCTCCACCCGCACGAGATAGGTCTTGGGGATCTCGCTCTGCGGCGCGGTCAGACGATAGGCAAGCGCGCCATCGTTGGTCAGAATGAGCAATCCCTCCGTGGCGTAGTCGAGCCGTCCGACGGGAAACACCCTTCCCGCACCCGCCGGCAGCAGGTCGAGGACGGTCTTTCTGTCCTTGTCGTCTTTTACCGTGCAGACGTATCCCTTGGGTTTGTTCAGGATATAATATTCCGTCTTGACCTTGTGGGAAAGAATGGCGCCGTCGAGCATGACGACGTCGGAGGGCGAAATATCGTCCCCCGCCTTTGCGGGATGCCCGTTGACCGTGATCCTGCCCGCCGCGATGAGTTCGTCCGCCCCTCTGCGGGAAGCAACGCCCTGTTCCGCCAAAAATTTATTGATCCTCATGCAGTACCTCTCGGTACTTACATGATATACAAATTTTGGGAAAAAATCAAGCTCTTTTCGAGCAGGATCCGCATGACTCCCGCGAAATCTCCTCTTTTCTCGGGAAGCGGATCGCACTTTTCCACGCGGAGCGAAATTTTTTCAAGCTCGTTTTCGGCGAGCGGATAGCAAAAGCTGCGCCGCGCCGCAAGTCCCTCCACGGGCTGCGTGTGGTCGAAAATTTTTGTCATGCGGTAATTTTCGAACGCGCTTTCCAATAGCTCGGTGGTCCGCTCGTACATCTGCGGTGAATTCAAGACGACGGATACAAGCTTCATGCCGTTGCGCTCCGCGCTCGTCACAAGGCAGCGCCCCGCATGGAGAGTAAATCCCGTCTTTACCCCGCACGCACCCTCGAATTTCCACAACATTTTGTTCTTATTTTGCCAATTATGTCTGGCATAGTACTTCGTAGAAACGATTTTTTCAAAAGTCGGGTTTTCCATGGCGTAGGCGGCGATCATCGCTAAGTCCCTGGCAGTGGTGTGGTGCCCTTTGGCGGGAAGCCCGTGCGGATTGACAAAGAAGGTATCCTCCGCGCCGAGCAGAGCCGCCTTTTCATTCATTTTTCGAGCAAACGCTTCCACGCTGCCGCTGTGGTGCAGCGCGAGCGCGACGGCGCAATCGTTGCCCGAGCGCAGCATCAGGCCGTACAAAAGCTCTTCCACCGTATAGCTATCCCCTGCCTTCAGATAGACGCTCGAGCCTTCGATCCCCTCCGCAGCCTTGGGAATGACGACCTCCTCGCCAAGATCGCAGCCGTCCAGAATGAGAATGGCGGTCATGATCTTGGTCGTGCTTGCCATGGGCAGACAGTCGCGGGCGTTTTTTTCGTGGAGGAAGCGGCGGGACGACACCTCGATCACGCATTCCGCCTCGCTCTCCGTTGCGGCGCTTGCGGGCGTTTTTCTTGTAAAATTCACGCAAAGCGCGAGCAAAAAGGCGAGCAGCCCGCAAAACAGAGCGCGTAAGACAGGTTTACTCATCGCTTTCCGTGACCTTCCGCGAGAGCGAACCGAGCAGTTCCCCCGCCTTTTCGATGACGCTGTCCAAAGGGTCGTCCGTCACTTTGATGAGGCGGCAGTGCGTGCCGTCGTCCACCAGAAAGCCCGCGGGCTTCAGATTGATGACGGTGCCTGCGCCGCCCGCAAAGGGAAAGCATTCGTCCTCTTTGATGGCCTTGACTTCCCCGTATTCGCCGCCTCCCGAGAGGTACCCCATCGTGACTTTGGTGAAGGGAATGATCTGCGCCCCGCTTGCGGAGAACAGGGGTTTGCCGATGACGGTGTTTACGTCGATCAGGCTAATGAGCTGCTGTGCCGTTTTTTCCATGATGCTGTCGATCTTTTTTTTCTGATCCAATTTAAGAATGCCTCCAATAGTTTTTTCCCGATCGCAACCGAGAGAATAAGCCCGTTGAACACGGTGACCGCCTGTAGCGTGAGTTTGAAATTCGGCGTTTGGGTGAGGAGTACCCCGTTTTTGAGGGAGAGAAAGGGATGCAGCGTGTGCAGGACGGAACAGATCTGCCCGCCGAGGGCCATAAAGAGCGCCCCGATGAATACGCCGTATGGCTCCCCTTCCCCTCCCGTTTCCACGATCTGGTGGAAGCGGTAGAGCTGAAAGCCCTTGGTCACCTCGAACTTTTTCCGCATGGGCGCCATCTCTTGATAGGGCAATATCACTGCCTTTTTCTTGGTGAGATGAAAGACGATGCCCTCCTTCTTCACCTGAAGATAGCCGCCGAACACCTTCCACAGCTTGAACAGGCTGAGCGCGAACCAACATTTGTTTTCCCGCACGTCGGCGAAAGCGTCGACATAGACGAATACGGGGAAGAAGAACAACAGCGCCCCGAAAAATGCGGAGTAAACAAAAAGCTCGCCCATACCGTCAGTATGAGCGAGCGTAAAATTTTTATAAGCTGATTTCAGACAAGCGCGCCGATCACCGAAACGGCGATGATCACATAGAGGATCACGACCACGACATCGACGATCACCGCCGCAAGCGCGCACTTTCCGCAAACGCTTGCCGTCTTGGGACGGTCGGTTTTCCACATCAAAAACAAGATCAGTCCCACGAGCGGAATAAAGAAGGACAGGATCCCCCACCCCGCTTTGGATCCCGAATCCGCTTCGAGATTGGCGGCAGTTTGCTGTTCCCGCCGTTCCGCCAGTTCGTCTTTCACCTTTACGCCGCAGTTCGGGCAGACGTAGGCATTGTCATTGATTTCCTATCCGCAATTCTTGCAATACATCACTTTGCTCCTTTTAGTAATATATTTCTCTATGTGGTTCCATTATAAGAGTAATATTATTCTTTGTCAAGCAATTTTGAGTAATATTTTCTAATATGAGTAAAATCATGGTAAAAAATCGGATCAAAACATTGCGTTTGGAAAACAACCTGAGCCAGCGGGCGCTCGCGGCGGCGATCGGGTGCAGCCAAAAGTCCGTGGACTTTTGGGAAAAAGGGCTGAGCGAGCCGACGGCGGGTTTTATCTGCGCCCTTGCCGACTGTTTTTCCTGCTCGACGGACTATTTGCTCGGACGGGAGGACGACTTCGGGGTGGTGCGCATCGAGGGCGGTTTGACGTCCGAAGAACGAAAAATGCTTGACCTCTACGCTACCCTTCCGGAGCCTTGCAGGCGGGAACTTGTAAGTTACGCGGAGTTTCTTTCGGCAAAAAAATAACAAAAAAAACGGCTGTCCGCAAAGACAAGCCGCATTTTTTTATCTGCCGTTAAAGGAACCCGGCGCTGAGGAAGAGGCCGCCCCAGATCAAAAGAAAGACGACAAGGAACTCGATGAACCATATCACGGCGCTGATGACGATCCCCGCGATCGCAAGCCCCCTGCCGCTGTTGCATTCCTTTACCTTGTTTAGCCCGATGATCGAAAAGATCAAGCCGAGCAAAGGGAAGAAAAAGGCAAGGATAAAGCCGACGATGGCAAAAGTATTGGTGATGCTGGTGGGAGCGGGCGCCGAAACGGGGTCTGCCCGCATGCCGCAGGTCGGGCACACATAGGCGCTGTCGTCGAGCTGGGTCCCGCAATTTTTACAGTATTTCATTCTTTCTCCTTCGTAAGCTTTATATGACGGTCTTTGCCCGTTCATTCGTGTAGAAATAAAACTTACGGACACATTATAACATTTTATGCGCCGGTTGGCAACGGTTTTGGGAGCCTTGCGGACGGATTTAGCCGATCTTGACGAGATCGCTCTCGTCAAGCCCGCGCAGGAAATCGGGGATCTCGTATCCGCCCTCCGTTTCCTCCTCTTCCTCGCTTTCTTCGGCGGCGCTCTCCTCTTCGCTGTGATATTCCTCGCGCGCATAGAGATAGCTGTCCGTTTCGGGACGGGTGATCGCCGCCATGAGCGCGTCGTAGTCGGGCAGATCCGCAAGAGAATTCAGCTTGAAGCGCTTGAGGAATTCGTCCGTCGTGGCATAGAGAATAGGACGGCCGACGGTGTCCTTTCTGCCGCAGGGATAGATAAGTTTTAGCTCCACGAGGGCGTGCACTGCATAGTCGCTGTTAAGCCCGCGCAGCATTTCGATCTCCGTCTTGGTGATGGGTTGCTTGTAGGCGACGATCGCCGCGCACTCCAAAATGGTGCGAGTGAGTTCCTTTTCGCGGATGGGATTGAGCACCGCCTCTACGCTCGCCTTATAATCGGGATTGGAGGCGAGCTGCGCCTTGTTGTTGAATTGGAGGAGTTTGAGTCCCCCGTCGCTCCCATAGCGCTCTTCCAGCTCGCCGAGCGCCTTTTTGACTTCGCGCATGGAAACTTCGAGCTTTTCCGCGATCATCGAAAGCTCCACGCTCTTTCCCGAGGCGAACAGGATCGCTTCAATTATATTCGTCAATTTGTCCAAGATAGTCCTCCTCTCCCCGGTCGGGGTTGAGCGAAATGGAGATGCTGCCGAACGCGGTGTTCTGCGAAACGCGCAGATATTGGTATTTGAGAAGTTCCAATAATGCCTGGAAGGTGGTGACGACCTCACTGCGGGTGAAATCGCGGGTAAAGAGCTGTTCGAATTCCACCGTCTTGCGGCTTTCGAGGGTCTCGAGAATGGTCTTTACCTTTTGCGCCACGGTGAATTCGTCGCGCGGGATCTCGCGTTCCTCGGTCGCCGCCCGCCGCTCTTCCCGCTTCATCATGAGGGTGGAGAAGGCGGTGACAAGCCCGTCGAGCGTGAGATTATCGAGGGAAAAGACCGTCTTTGTTTCCCCTACGCTCTTGTCGGGTTCCTTGAAGAAGTAGCCGATCGTTTCAAGCTCCTTGAGCTTTTTCGTTTCCTCTTTGATGAGGCGGAATTCCTCGAGCGCACGGATGAGCTGCGCCTTGTCCTCCTCGATCTCCATGTCAAGCTCGGGGTCCTCCTCGAGGTTGGGAACGAGGCTCTGCGCCTTGATCTTGAGGATCGTCGCCGCGATGTTGAGGTAGTCGGTCACCTTATCCACGTCGAGGTAAGGAAGCCCCTTCATGTAATCGAGGAATTGCTCCGTGACCTGCGAAACGAACACGTCCTTGATCTCGATCTCCTCCTTGTTGATGAGGAACAGAAGCAGGTCGAGCGGGCCTTCGAAGCCGTTGAGCACGGTGGTATAGTCCACCACCGATTCGAAATTTTCGCGGTTTACCATGCAAGTAACCCCCACAGCGCTTCCACGGGCATGCCGAACGCCAATCCCCAGACCGCAAGAATGGGAAATCCGAGATATTTTTCCGCGAACTGCATGATCCAGCCAAGGATGTTGAACCAATCCATCTGATAGATGCCGAGATTTTCCGAGAAGATCCTGCAAATGAAGCTCTCAATGATGAGGAAGAGCAGGATATAATAGCCGTATTTCCGCAGGAACTGATAGACCTTGCCGTGCCGTTTGCTCGTTGCCTCCACGATGCGGAAGCCGTCGAGCGGATAGAATGGCAAAAGGTTGAACACGCAAAAGCCGAGGCTGTATGCGTAGAGCGCGGAGGTGAGAAAGCGCAAAAAGGTGGTGAGGAAGGGGATTTCGGGCATGAAGTTGATGACAAGGAGAGCGAGCGGATAGAACAAGAATGCCGAGATATAGTTCGTGATGACGCCCGCGCTCGCCGTAAGCCCCAGCCCGAGGCGGTATTTTTTGAAGTTGTTTGGGTCGATCGGCACGGGTTTCGCCCAGCCGAAGCCGACGAGGGTAAAGCAGATCAGCCCCACGATGTCGAAATGGCGCAGCGGATTGAGCGAGAGCCGCTTTGCCCACTTCGGCGTGGGGTCGCCGCACTTATAGGCAACGAGCGCATGCGAAAATTCGTGGAGGGTCAAGACGACCGTCACGGCAAGAAAGCTTGCAAGAAGCTCGATGAATCTTTCGGGATCAAAATGCATTGTGCAATTATTATAGCAAAATTTCCCGCGGAAAGCAACCGAAAGAGCGGACCGCGGCAAAAAAATTCCACAATGAGTGGCGTTCGGGCGGAAAAATTTGTCAAGATATAGGCAAAGCGCCGCCCGCCCGCATTTTTGCGGGCGGGCGGCGCCTAAGCGTGCGCCTTATTTCAGCCGTTCGGGCACGACGTCGTTGCGGACGAGGTCCGCGTAAGACTGCGGCTTTACGATGTAGTCCGCCTTCCCGTCTTTTACAAGGACGGCGGGCGGAATGAAATTGCGGTTGTAGTTGCTCGCCATGGAGTAGTTGTATGCGCCCGTCGAAAGCACCGCAAGGATGTCCCCCGTGTGTGCCTCGGGCAGGTTCATACCGACGCCGATGAGATCGCCGCTCTCGCAGCATTTTCCTGCGACGGAAACAAGCTCCGTGGGACGTTCGTCCGCCCGGTTGGCGAGCAACGCCGTGTATTTGCTCCCGTAGAGGCAGAAACGCGGGTTGTCGAACATCCCTCCGTCGACCGCCACATATTTCCGTATGCCGGGGATGTCCTTGATCGCCCCCACCGTATAGAGGGTGATCCCCGCCTCGCCGACGACCGAGCGCCCCGGTTCGATCATAAGCCTCGGCTGCTTCAGACCGTATTTCGCGCACCCCTCCTTCACCGCGCCGATGAGCGCCCTGAGATAGTCGGCGTATCCCTCCGCCGTGAATTTTTCGTCCTCGTCGGTGTACCAGATGCCGAACCCGCCCCCGAGGTTGAGGGTATCCGCCTCGAACCCGTACTCTTTCTTCATGTCCGCCGCAAAGGCGAGGCACTTTTCCGCCGCAAGGCAGAACGATTGCTTTTCGAAGATCTGCGAGCCGATGTGGCAGTGGAAGCCGCGCAGACGCAGATGCTTTTTCGGGAGGATATGCCCGACCATCTCCGCCGCGGCGCCGCTCTGGACGGAGAAGCCGAACTTGCTGTCGGGGGTCGCCGTCTGCACGAACTTGTGGGTGTGCGCCTCTACCCCGGGATTGATGCGCAGGAGCACGTCCTGCACCATTCCCCTCTCCCCGCAGGCGCGGTCGAGATAGTCCGCCTCGGCGGGGTTATCGACGACGAGAAGCCCTACGCCGCAGTCGAGCGCATAGTCGATCTCCCGCGGGAGCTTGTTGTTGCCGTGCATGCAGATGTCCTTCGCGGGGAAACCCGCCTGCATGGCGGTGTACAGTTCCCCTCCCGAAACGACGTCGGCGCCGATCTTCTCCTGCTTGGCGATCGCATACATCGCTTCGCAGGCAAACGCCTTGCTTGCATACAGGACAAGCCCGTCGCCGTACTCCCCCGCAATGGTGTCGCGGTAGATCTTCATCATTCCGCGGATATAGTCCTCGTCAAAGACGTAGAGCGGCGTTCCGAACGTCTTGGCAAGCGCCGTACAGTCGCAGCCGCCGATCTCGAGGTGCCCTTCTCGGTTGACGCAGAGTGTTTTTCTTGTGTTCATTGGTTGCCTTCCCCTTTTGGAATGGCAACATTATAGCACCGTTGGAAGGCGGCGGTCAAGAAAATTTTACCACTTGCCCGCGATCTCGCGGAAAGCGTCGCCATAGCCGAGGCGTTCGGCGGGTTCCGCCGCGAGGAGCTTGCAGCGGCTCACCTCCACGCCGTCGCGGTAGAGGATCGCCGTTCCCACTTCGGTGCCCGCCTCCAGGGGAGCGCGGAAACCTTCGGCAAGCTCGAACTGCGTTTCGCAGTTCACTTCCTCTCCCCGCTTGCAGAAGAGCGAAAGGTCGCGCTCCGCGCACAGAGCAATTTCCTTCTGCTTTCCGCCGCGCACGGGCAGCTTGTTTTCGAGCGGCTTGCCCGCCTCCACGAATTTGCGGCTCTCGTATTCGGAGAAGCCATATTCGAAGAGGTTCTTTACGCTTTGGAAGCGGTCGTCGGAGCTTGCAGAGCCGATGACGACGGAGATGAGGCGGGTATCTCCCCTCTTGGCGGTCGCCGCGAGGCAGAATCCCGCTTGGTTGGTAAAGCCCGTCTTTCCGCCGTCGCAGCCGTCGTAAAAGCGGATGAGTTTGTTGGTGTTGGTCATGGTCGTCGTCCGTCCGTCGGGATGGACGAAGTCCTCCAGCCACACTTTGGAAAATTCAAAATATTTTTGGTGGCGGAGAAGCTCACGGAGCATCATCGCCACATCCTTGGCGCAGGAGTACTGCGGCTCCTTGGGAAGTCCCGTGCAATTGGCAAACAGCGTGTTATCCGCGCCGATCTCCTTGGCGCGCGCATTCATTTTTTCGACGAAGAGGCTTTCGCTCCCGCCGATCCGCTCCGCCATGGCGACGCAGGAATCGTTCGCGGAGCAAACCGCGATGCTCTTCATCAGGTCCTCGGCGCGGTAGGAAAGCCCGCTGCCGAGAAACACTTGCGAGCCGCCCATGCCCGCCGCGTTTTTGCTGACGGAAATTGTTTCATCGTATCGGAGCGAGCCGTTTTCCACCGCTTCAAAGCTCAAGATCAGCGTCATGACCTTGCAGATGCTGGCAATGGGCAGCCGCTCCGTTTCGTTCTCCGAGTAGGCGCAGACGCCGCTCGCCTCGTCGCACAGATATGCGGCCTTACAGCGGACAGCCGCCTCCGCTTCCGCGGACGTTTCCTTCCATGACATCGGCGCAAGGCAGAGCGAAGCCGCCAGCGCCGCCAAAATCAATCTTTTCATAACCGCAGTTTGCCCGCTTTCTGAAAAAATATCATACTATCACAGCAAATTTCCCATCGGGTGAAAGAGCGCGAGGAGCAGCACCATCTCCAACAGGCACACGAGAACGACGCAGGCGAGGAAACAGAGGTATTCCAAGGCGAGTTCACGGCGGTCATCGGCGCAGAAAGAAAAGGAAAAGGCACGCGTAAGCGCCGCCCCCGCGGCGATGAAAAGGATGCAGTCGATCAGCAGGTGGATGGGAATGTAGAGCGCAACGGCGACCGCCGCGCCGGGGAACGCGTAGGCGGAAAACAGGACGGCGATCGTGCCGCCGAAGGTATAGGACCGGTATAGGAGCACGACCGCGGGCAGCGGCAGGCAGACGGGATGCAACCCGCCTATGCAAACGAGCGCGAGCAGAAGCGCGTTTCCCGCCGTGCGTTCGAGGAAGATGAGAAAGACGCTGCGGTCGGAATAGCAGACGCGGTCGAGGAAGCGGTCGCACAATTTCAGATGATAATCATAAAAAACGGGCGTTTTGATAAATATTATGCCACACATAGTACTACACAAAAGGGCTAAAATCAAAACGACCATGCACCATTTTCGGGAAAAAGCGCGCGAAATGCAGTTTTTGAAGAAAAAAATCGGGTCCATAGTTCCATTGTATGCCCCCGCTCCCCCTTCCGATGACATTCCAAAAAAGTGGTCGGGCGGGCGCACATGTATCAACATTTTAAGGAATATAAGCATTTCCTGCCGAATAAGCATTGCATTTTTGGCGCGGATATGTTAAAATAAAACTATAAGGCGCCGATGCGCCCGATCCTATTTGCCAAGGAGCTGTCCGATGAAGAGCAGTCCGATGAAAAAATGGCTCAAATATTTAATCCCCGTCTTTTCGATCTTGATCGCTTTGGCGGCGGTCATCAGCATTCTTGTCTACTATTTCGGCCTGATCTCCGATAATATCGAGTCGGACGGCAGGCATCACCTCAAAGAGATCTACGGGCAGGTCAATCACTCGTTCAGCGCCTTTATCGACAAGAACTGGGGCCTTCTCAGAGGCTGTAACGACTATTTTGCCTTCTTTGCGGACAGCAATGCCCCTTCCGAGGAGGCGGAACCGTACATCAAGGCGTATGTAGACGGCAGAAAAGAGGTCTGGGGATTTTCCAAATTCTATTTCCTCGACAAGGCGCGCAACTTCGTCACTTCGGAGGGAGAAACGGGACAGCTTTCCCTCGCCGCTTCGTGGGACGGCGTGATCGCAAGCGGCCGCGACATCATTGCGAGCGAGGAAATCGGCGGGCAAAAATTCACGATGTTTGCGATCGCCGCGCAGGCGGGCGTGTATAAGGACTTTTCCTACGAAGCGATTGCGATCAGTTACACCAATACGGGCATCGCAGCCGCACTCAACGCGAACGCGTTCGATTCGAGCGCGAAGTGCTTCATTATCTCCCGTGACGGAAGCGTGTTGTTTACGACCTTCGAGGGCGGCGGCTCCTATGCCAATTATTTCACCTACCTGTCCAATTCGCTCGCCGCGGCGGGGATCGGGGAAAAACGGCAGAAGGAGATCACCACCCAAATTTCGCAGGATATGGAGCAGATCTTGCAGGGAGAAGCGGCGGACGGCGAAGGCGGCTATCTGCAGACGCCGCTCGGCAAGAGCGGCGATGTGCACTGTATCGTCTATATGCCCGTGGGCGGCGGCAATTACGGCGACTATGGCGATTATTTCCTTTTGAGCGATGTGCCGCAGGAAACGGTGAGCAAGGGCTTCCTCTCCGCGCAGAGCGCCACGATGTGGGTCATGCTCAGCATCTTCTCGATCGTGGGCGTCGCCATCATCGTCCTGCTCGTGGCGCGTATCGTCAATCAATCGCGCAGAAGCAAGACCGAATTGCGCTACCGCGAGCGCATGTTCGATGTCCTTTCGGGCAGCGTCGACGACATCTTTATCATGCTCGATCCCGAAAGCGAGCGGGTGGATTACCTCTCCCCCAACGTGGAGAGGTTGCTCGGCATCAAGAACGAAACCGTGAAAAAGAGCATCCGCGAGATGGCGAAATGCGCCGTGGACCGCAACATCGTCGTTCCCAAGGAGGAACTTGACGCCATCTCGATGAACGGAAACAAGCATTGGGAATGCGAGTACATGCACCAGGCGACGGGCGAGCGCCGCTGGTACCGCGTGACGATCTACCACATGGACATCAACCGCGTGAAGAAGTATATCGTCGTCATGTCCGACCGCACGCTCGAGCAGCAGATGAACCAAAAATTGCAGGAGGCGCTCGACGCCGCCAAGAGCGCGAACGAGGCAAAGAGCAATTTCCTCTCCAACATGTCGCACGACATCCGCACCCCGATGAACGCCATCGTCGGCTTCTCGGTGCTTCTCGACCGCAGCGCGGACGATCCCGAGAAAGTGCGCGAATATACGCATAAGATCATGGCGTCGAGCCATCACCTTCTCAGCCTCATCAACGACGTTCTCGACATGAGCAAGATCGAGAGCGGAAAGACCTCTCTCAACGTGGGCCGCTTCAGCCTTCCCGAACTTTTGGAAGAACTCGGCATCATTCTTTTGCCGCAGGCAAAGGCGAAGGAACAGGAGTTCTCCATCCACACGCAGGGCACCCCTCCCGAGCTTCTGATGGGCGATAAACTGCGTTTGAACCAGATCCTCATCAATCTGCTCTCCAACGCCATCAAATACACGCAAGTGGGCGGTCACATCGACTTCACGATCTCGGAGGTCGAGGCCTCGCCGCAGTATTCCAAGCTGCGCTTTATCGTAAAGGACGATGGGATCGGGATGAGCGAGGAGTTCCAGGAGAAGATTTTCCAGCCCTTCAGCCGCGAAAAAAATTCCGTGGTCAATTCCATCCAGGGAACGGGGCTTGGCATGGCGATCACCAAAAATCTCGTCGACCTCATGGGCGGCATCATACAGGTGGAGAGCGCCCCCGGCAAGGGAAGCACTTTCACCGTAGAGCTGTCCTTTGCGCTCGCCGAACCGGACGAATCGGGCGACACTTGGTATCGGCAGAAGATCACCCGCCTGCTCGTCGCGGACGACGAGGAGGATATCTGCCTCAATATCCGCGAAATGATGCGGGAAACGGGCGTGGACGTGAATTATGTCACGAGCGGCAGCGCTGCGGTGGACGCCACGGTCCGCGCGCACAAGGAAGGCAACGACTTCAACGTTATTCTGCTCGATTGGAAGATGCCGGGGATGGACGGCGTGGAAACGGCGCGGAGGATACGGAAGGTGGTCAAGGATATTCCCATCCTTGTGCTCACCTCCTACGATTGGAGCGAGATCGAAGCGGAAGCGCGGGAGGCGGGCATCAACGCGTTTATGTCCAAGCCCTTCTTCACCTCTACCCTCTGGCAGACGTTGAAGCCCCTCTTCCCCGACAGCGCATCGCCGATCCCCGAACCCGTAGCGCCCTCCGAGAGCGTGATGGAGGGGCGGCTCTTCCTCGTGGCGGAGGACAACGAACTCAACGCCGAGATCTTGACGGAAATGCTCGATATGGAGGGTGCGCGCTGCGAGCTTGCCGCCAACGGCAAACAGGCCCTCGAGCTGTTCGAGCGTTCGGAGGCGGGACATTTCGACATGATCCTGATGGATGTCCAGATGCCCGTGATGAACGGGTACGAGGCGACCAAGGCGATCCGCGCCTGCCCGCATCCCGACGCACAGACGATTCCCATCGTAGCCATGACGGCGAATACCTTTGCCGAAGACGTGCAAAACGCCTTTGACGCGGGCATGGACGGGCATCTTGCAAAGCCCATCAACATGGACGCCGTGCGAAAGACGGTGGCGCAGCTTTTGCACCGTAACGACAGCCAGGAAAACCAATAAACGGAGGACATGGTGAAAAAACAGTTATGCATTGCCGCGGCGTTCCTGTTTGCGGCGCTCTCCCCGCTTTCCCTATCCGCATGCAGCACGGATCCCCTTCCGGATCCCGATAAGCTCAACATCATGGGCAAGCGAAGCGATCTGCAAAAGCCCTACATGACCCGCATCTTCCAACGTTACGAGGAGTCGGGACAGGGGGAACTGAACATCATGGCGATCGAGGACGCGGTGTATGAGGCCAAGGCGCAAGACTATTTTCGCAAGGGAAAGGCGCCGGACATCTTCCTGCATTTCCACAACGCGGACCTCAACAGCTTCGATCTCGGGAACACCTTTGCCGTGTTGAACGGCGAGAGCTGGGTGGACGATTTGACCGACAGCGCAAAAGCGTATTGTTCGGACGGCAACGCCAACATCATCGGGCTACCTTTCTGGGAAAGTTCCGTTTCGGGTTGTTATTACAATAAGACGCTGCTCAAAGAGAAAGGCTTCGAAGCCTCTGCGACGCAGGAGGATTTCAACGGGCTTTGCGCCGCGCTTGCAGACCTCGGGCAGGTCCCCATCTGCTGGCCCGCGCAATGTTCGTGGATGATGCAATTTGGGCTTGATCCCGTCTTTGCGGACGATCCCGAGCTGCTCGCGTCGCTCAACCGCAACGAAACGGGGCTGGACGAGATCCCCGCGGTCAAGAATATGGTGCAGTGGATCGCGGACGCGGCGGAAAAAGGTTGGTTCGGGGAGGACTATCTCGACACGGGTTGGGACGACATCTCGGGGAAGCTGAGTTCGGGCGAAGCCGCCATGACCTTTATCTGGGACAGCTGGTTTTATACCGATTTTAAGGCGGGGAAATATTCCATAGACGATTTCGCGCTCATGCCCGCCTTCCTCAACACCGTGCCCGAGGGTACCTACGAGGGCGGCAATCTCAACATGATGATGGTGAACAAGAATAGCGCGAAATGCGACGAAGCGCTTGCATTCCTCTCATTCTGCGCCACGCCCGAAAACTACAACGCCGCGTTTGAGGGGATCGCCACGGTGAGCTGCTTCAAGGGGCTGACAAGCAATATCCAGTCGAAGATGGTCACCGAGGCACAGGCGTCCATCTCCCGCAAAGAGCGCGTTTCCACCGCGTCCACAAAGATCGTCGGGTACAGTGCGGACGACCTTGCGGTGCTTTTGAGCGATCTCTTCCGCCACAAATATTCGACGGCGGAATGCCTGCGGAAGATGAATGAGAACCGCATCATGCACGCACAGGAGCAGGGCGCGGCGGGCTTCTGAGCCGCGCGATAAGAAAACAGAGAAAAAGCGTCCCCCGAGGGTTTTCCTCGGGGGACGCTTGGCGTTCGGGGATCGGGAGCGGCGTTACGCACGCTCATAGAATACGACGGTCGTGGAAACGTTTACGGTCCCGTTGAGATCGCCGCTGTTTCCCGTATTGAACGTGAGCGACGTCATCAGGCAGCGGTAGCCCGTATGCAGGAGCGCATGCAACAGGGAGCGCGTCTTGTCGTATACCGTTTGCTCTGCGCCCTTGTTCTCCTCGTTCACGCGGAAGGTAAATTGCACGGTGCGGGAGTAGATATTGCCTTCGAGGGCGGGTGTGGAATAGGTGATCGTGACGTCGACGCCCGAAAAGATCGTCGTAAAGCAAGCCGCAAGCACTTCCTGCTGGCCATTGTTGTTGTAGAGCGGCATTTCGCTGGCGGGTTCGTCGCCGCTGTGGATCTCGTCGAGCGCGGCCTTCATGCGGTCGTAATCCGCCTTTTTGACGTCAGCGGCAGCGCGCTGCGTCTGAAGTTCGATGCGCTGCGCTTCCAGCTCGGTGGTGCGGGATTGGATCGGGTAGTACACCAATCCGAAATACAGCCCGATGACGAGCACGATGATGAGTACGACGATGAGAATGGTTTCCCGCAGCGAAAGGCGGTGGGCACGGGGAGTTTTCGCCATCAGTTTTTCCCTCCTTCCGCGTCCTTCAGAATGATCGTCATGGCAACGGTCGCTTCATCGCCGACGAGGCTTGTGCGCGAGATGATCACATTTTGGACGAGCGCATGTTCGCGCAGCCCCTTTTGCATGACGTCGATATCGGTATTGAGTACGCCCGAAAGGCTCAGCGTGATCGTATTGTTGGAAATATTCAGGGTAAGCACTTTTCCCATCGGGAACACGGCCACTTCGAGCAAGTCGAGGATATCCTCGCGGTCCACGATCGTTTTGTCATATTTTTCGTAGTTATATTTGCGGTAATCGTCGCGCACCGCGTCATAGTCGCTCATGCTGCTCTGAAGCTGTTCATATTGCTGCTGCGCCTCTCCGAGCGAGCTTTCCAACACCTCCAGATCGCGGTAAGGCAAATAGGCGAAGAAAAATTCGATGAGAATGAGCACCGCCAAAAAGACGGTCAAAAGCAGGCAGAACGCCCCCGGGGAAATGTCTTTTCTGTCCTTTTTGCACAGATTGACGGTTTCCTTTGAAACGTGACCCGCAGAAGCGGCATGCGGCTCGGCGGCGTCGAAAAATCTGATCTCCGCGTCGGTCGCGGCATCGTTTTTGGGCATATCCCTTCCTCCTTATTGCATTGCGGCGCCTGCGGCGGCGGCAATGAGCGGGAAATCGATCTCCCCTTCCGCCCCTGCCGACATTTCTTCCATACCGGTCAGCGGAACGGGCAACGTGTTTTTCAGCGTATCCATGAGTGCCGCGTTGTGGGCGCCTCCGCCGCAACAATGCAGGTGTTCGAGCGTTCCGCCCCCGTTGAAGCGGTAGAAATTGACCGCTTTCAGCACCTCGATCGCCATGGCGTTGTACACGGCATAGCAGCGTTCCAGTTCGTTGGCGCCGCCGTGGTCGCTCTCGCGGTAGGTGGCTGCCATGTAGGTATCCACCCCGAAGTGCTCGGCAACGATCCCGTCGAGCGCGTTGCAGCCGTAGTCGATGATGCGGACGCTCTCGAACAGCGTGCCGTTGAAGAGGAACAGCTTTACGGCGTTGTGCCCGATGTCGAGGATGCCGTGGCGGTGCGCTTCGCCGTTGTAGCGGCGCAGCAGGTTGATATAGGCAAATTCCTCGGGAATGATCGTCTTGAGCTTGAACCCCGCGCGGGAAAAGGCGGAGATGTACTCCACGATGACCGACTTTCGGGAGGCGGCGGCGAACACGTCCAGCTCGGGGGGAAGCCCCTCCCCTCTCGGAGAAGCGCCGAGGACGGCACAGTCGAAGAAATAATTGGATTTATCGTCCGTGATGAAGTCCTTAAAGCCGTAGGGAAGATTGAACATGAGCTGTTCGCGCGTCTTGGCGGTCACATAGAAGCGGCGGCAGTAGCAGTGGGCGGCGGGCAACACGAGCGCCGCGTTGCGCGTATGGAACTTATATTCCCGCCTGAGATGTTTGAGAAAATCCGCCATCGCCTCGTAAGAAACGACGACGCCGTTTTTGACAAGGTCCTCGGGGATCCGCACACAGACGCCGCGCGCAAGCTCGTCCTTCTTTTGAACGGCGATATGGATCGCATGATTTCCGATGTCGAAACCGATGCAATTTTTCATGAACGTTCTCCTTGAATTATAGTATGAGGGATAAATAGAAGTCTATAAGCTCTTGCCCTGCGAGCAGGGTGAACAGCGCGGCGGCGGCGATGGCAGGCCCGAAGGGGAATTCCCGTTCCCGCCCCTTTCTCCGCGTGAGGGCAAAGAGCAGCCCCGCGATACACGAAAAGATGACGAGGAGCAACCCCTGCCCCAAGCCCGTAAAGAGCGCGAGCACAAAAAAGAGCTTTACATCTCCCCCACCGAGCGTTTCCTTTTTGAGAAGGGACGCGAGGAGCAAAGAGATGACGAACAGCCCCCCGCCGATGAGTACGGAGCCGTAAAGCGCGCTCTCGGCGCGGTCCTTCACATTGCCGTGCGGGTAGAAAAAAGCCGCGAACACGACGACGAGGAAGAGCAGGATGCCGTCCGGGATCTCCATTTGGTCGGCGTCGATCAGGGCGACGGGGAGAAGCGCGGAAAAGAGCAGAAGATATTCGAGCGTGACAAAGCTCCACCCGAATTTGCAATAGACGGCAACGTACACAAGCCCGCCGAGCAGTTCGGTAAAGAGGCAGCGGATGGGGATGGGCGCGCCGCATTTGCGGCATCTTCCGCGCAGGAAGAGGTACCCGAAGATGGGAATAAGCTCAAAAAAAGTGAGCGTCTTTCCGCAAGCGGGACAGTGGCTTCTGCCCTTGAGCACGCTCTCCTTTGCGAGATAGCGGTCGGCGGCGCAGGTGAGAAAACTTCCCATACATGCGCCGAGGACGAACAGAATGATCCCGATATATATCTGCAAAAAAGGCATATCGCTTTGTCTGTCGCAGGGAGCTTCGCCGCTTTCCGGGCGTTCCGCGATGTGATAACACCCGCGCTGCCGCGAATGTTATGACATCGGGGGGCTTGCGCCCTCCTTCCGCCATTTCCGCTCCGCCTCATCCCGTCGTCCCGTTCGGCAGAGCGGGAAAAAATCATGTAGATCTCCTTGAACGGTTTTATGAGTTTATACGATTACACCGCCGATGTCGTTCAAGGCAAGTTCGACGACGATATGACCGGCGTCAATGGCGCCCTCCTTACCATTTTTCCAGTCGTCGTAACTGTTTGTAACTGCTTTGCGTTCGCCATCTTTGTTTATAAAGATTCTTAAACCGCTGATATTGCCCTGTTCATCCACTGCGGCATCGGCATAGATATGAACGTCTGTACCGTCCTTGAACAGCGCTTCAAGATCGGTGTCGTCGGACAGCAGCTTGGCTGCCGCGGCAGATCTGACCGCTTGTACGTTTGCGGAGTAGGTCGCTTCCTGCGCCTTTCTCACGCCGCCGAAAAAGAGCGGGACTGCGATCGCCGAGATGACCGCGATGATCGCAACAACGATCAAGAGTTCGGCAAGGGTAAAGCCCTTACGGTTGTTTCTTTTCATTTTTTACTCCTTTCATGAAAGTTTTAGATGTATTTTTCACGCCGTCGGGATGAAACGGCGATCGAAACCTTTGTCTTGCGGCGCCTTAAAGCCCGCCTTGGCCTGCGGACATGGTGAAGATGGGAACGTAGATGGCGATGACGATAAATCCCACCACGACGCCGAGGATGATGGTGATGGTCGGTTCCAGCAGGCTGAGCGCCCTGTCCGAAGCGGACGCCGCCTCGTCGGTATAAAAGAGGCCGATCGTGCGGAGCGTTTCTTCGAGCATGCCCGAGGTTTCCCCCACCGTGATCATTTCGATGAGCATCGGCGGAAGATACTGCGACGTTTTCAGCGCCTCGCCGAGGCTCATGCCGCTCTCGAGCTTGACGATCGCCTCGTTGAGTTCCTTGCCCACACAGCGGCAATCCACCACGCGGCTGACGATGTCGAGCGCTTTGGTGACGGGGATCCCCGCCGCGAGCAGGGTCGCAAGGGTGTTTGCCGTCTGCGCCGCCGCATTGAATTTGGTGATCTTCCCGAGTACGGGAAGTTTGATGCGGATCTTGGAATAGAGCATTTTGCCCTTTTCCGTCCTGCCGTAAAGGAAGAGCGCGAGCACGAGCGCCGCAATGACGCCGAGCACGAGGTACCACCATTTCGCAAAGAAGTCGGAGATCGCAATGAGGATTTTGGTGATGAGCGGCAGGTCGCTGCCCATGGACCGGAGAGATTCCGTCATGCGCGGCACGAGCACCACCATGACGATGCCGATGACGATCACGGCGATGATGAGCACCATGATGGGATAGGTCATGGCGGACTTGACCTTTTTGTTGGACTTGTGGGCGCGGGTGAAGTAGGTTTCGAGGCTCTGGAACGCCTGTTCGAGCGTCCCCGATTCCTCCCCCGCGCGCACCGTTTCGATGAACACGACGGGGACCTTTTTCCCGTTCTTTTCCAGACTTCCCGCGAGGGAATAGCCCGCCTCCACGTCCTTTGCGGTGGCTTTGAGGATGCGCCGCATGAGCTTATCTTCGCATTGTTCCGCCACGATCTCGATCGTGCGCGTCATGGATAGCCCCGCCTTGAGCATGATGCAGAATTGGTTCGCCGTGAGCGCCAACGTCTTATTGCTCACCCACAGCGGCTCGTTGAGGTCGATATTGAAGCGCCGCTCCTTGCGTACGGGCTTGATGTCCTCCACCACCTCATAGCTCTTGCGGATCTCGTTGACGGCTTCGAATTCATCGTAGGCTTCGATCACGCCGTTTACTTTGGATCCGTCTTGGGCGATGGCACGGTATTTGTAGGTATTCATCTACCCTCCTTCGAGAAGCTCAAAACACGTTCTTGCGCACATAGTCCGCGTCGTGGGCGGCACTCTTTGCCGTTTCCGCCGAAATGATCTTTTGGCGGTAGAGCGCAATGAGAGAATTGTCCATCGTCACCGAGCCTTCGGCCGCCGAGGTCGCCATCGCGCTGGCGATCTGGGGCGTCTTTGCCTCGCGGATGAGGTTGCGGATGGCGGGCGTCACCATCATGAGTTCGCATGCCGCGACCCGTCCCCCCGTCCTGCGGGGAAGGAGCTGTTGCGAAAGCACCGCCATGAGGGTGGTGGAAAGCTGTAAGCGGATCTGTTTTTGCCGCATCTCGGGAAAGACGGACACGATGCGGTCGATGGAATCGGGTGCGGAATTGGTGTGCAGGGTGGCGAATACCAGATGCCCTGTTTCCGCAGCCGTGAGCGCCGTTTCTATGGTGTTGAGGTCGCGCATCTCGCCGATGAGGATGACGTCGGGGTCCTCGCGCAGGACAGCCCGCAGGCCGCTTGCGTAGCTCTCCGTGTCCGCCCCCACTTCGCGCTGGTTGATGACGCAGCGGTCGGGTTCATAGATATATTCGATGGGGTCCTCGAGGGTGATGATGTGCCCGTCGAAGGTGTGGTTGATCCTGTCGAGCATCGCGGCGAGGGTGGTAGACTTGCCCGAGCCTGTTTCCCCCGTCACCAACACGATGCCGCGGTTGAGTTCGGGAAGGGATTGCACCTTGGGCGGAAGCCCCAGCTCGTCGAGGTCGGGGATCCTGTCGGACAAAATGCGGATCGCCGCCGAAACCGCCCCTTGCTGGCGGAACAGGTTGATACGGCAGCGGATGTGTCCCGGGAAGGTGATCGCAAGATCGAGTTCCCCTCTCTTTTCAATGGCGGCGTACTCTTCCCCCGCCATAAGTTTTGCGTAGGATTCGCAGTCGGCGGCCGAAAGCTCGGTGCCGAAATTTTTCAAAAGTCCGTCGATCCTCAGCCGCGGCGGAAGCCCGCGCACGAGGTGGATGTCCGAAGCGTGCAGCTCCTTTGCCGCCGTGATGATCTCGTTCAGCTCCATCTGCATGATGCTCTTCTCCTTAATCCGCCGTGGTGTTCAGCACGCGGAGCACTTCGTCCGCAGAGGTGACGCCTTTGAGTACCAGACGGCGACCCTCTTCCCGCAGGGAGGTGAAGCTCCCCTCCTTGACGTTGGCGGTAAGCTCGGTCAGATGCTGTCCCGCCGAGATGGCGTGCTTGAGATCCCTGTCGAGCACGAGGATCTCGAACACCGCCGTGCGCCCGATGTACCCCGTGTGGAAGCACTGCGGGCAGCCCTTGCCGCGGTAGAAGGTCACATCCTTTGTCCCGCCCGCAAGCCCGAGTTTTTCAAGCTCCGCGTCCGTGGGACGGTACGCCGTCTTGCAGTGCGGGCAGATGCGCCGCACGAGCCGTTGCGAAATGATGCCGTTGAGGGCGTCCGCCAACAGATAGGGCGCGACGCCGATGTCGATCAGACGGTCGATCGCCGAGAATGCGTCGTTCGTGTGTACGGTGGAGAGCACCAAATGCCCCGTGATCGCCGCGCGGATGGCGATCTCCGCCGTTTCGCCGTCGCGGATCTCCCCCACCGCAATGATGTCGGGGTCTTGGCGGAGCACCGAACGCAGACCGCTCGCAAAGGTCATTCCCACCTTTTCGTTGATCTGCACCTGGTTGACGCCGTCGATATCGTACTCTACGGGGTTCTCCAGCGTGACGAGATTGACCTCTTCGGTGTTGAGGGAGCGGATCATCGTGTACATCGTAGACGATTTGCCCGACCCCGTGGGACCGACGATGAGGATCATGCCGTGCGCGTTGGTGAGCAGCGCGTTGTATTTTTCGAGATTTTCTCCCTCCAGCCCGAGCGCCGCCGCGTTCAAGAGCTGGGTGGATTTGTCGAGAAGGCGGATGACGACCTTTTCGCCGTACATCGTGGGAAGCGTAGACATACGCAGGTCGATGTTGTGCCCCTTGATCATCACGTTCGCGCGGCCGTCCTGCGGAATGCGGGATTCGGCGATGTCCATGCCGCCCATGATCTTCAAGCGGGAAACGACCGTGCGCTTGAGTTCCTCGGGTACGCTGAGTATCGTGCGCAAATTGCCGTCGATCCGCATGCGGACGACCATTTCGTCTGCGCGGGCTTCGAGGTGGATGTCGCTCGCCCGCTCGGTGGAAGCGCGTTCGAGAATGGAATTGACGAGCCGTATGGCGGGTGCGGATTGCAGATCTTCCGTCACCTCTTCGCTGACGGGCTGCGCGGGCGCTTCCCGCATGGCGCCGTCGTAGCGCAGTTCCTCGATCGCACGGGCAACGCCCTCGTTCCCGTAGAGCGTGGAGATTGCTTTGTTGACCGCGGCCATCGTTGCAATTTTGGGCAGGATGCGCTTGCGGGTCGCCGCGCGTACCTCTTCGAGCGCCACAAAGTTGAGCGGATCGGACATGGCGAGGGTAAGCTCGTCCTTGTTGAGGCGGACGGGCACCACGCCGTGTCTGCGCGCGATGTTCTTGGGAACGACGGAAGCGAGTTCGAGCGGGATGCGGATCTTGCTCAGGTCGATAAAGTCGATCCCGAGTTGCAATTCGAGCGTTTCGATGAGCCGCTGTTCGTTGATGATGCCCTCGTCGATGAGGATCGTGCCCAAACGCTCGTGGCGCGATTTTTGTACCTCCAACGCGCGGTCTAACTGTTCTTGCGTAATCGCGCCGTTGTTGACGAGGATATCGCCCAAACGGAGATATTGCATCCTTTCCCTCCCGACGCTCCGGCGTGAGCAAATGCCGCGCGTCGCATATTCCCTACAATATAATAGTATAAAGGCGATCGGGCGCGTTGTCAAGCGTCTTTTATGATTTCGCGCCCAAGAAAATTTTGCTATGGGCAAATTCCCGCCTCTGAGGCGGGTTTTCCGTCCCGTACGGCGTGCGATGCGGGCGGCGGGCACGGCCCAAAACCGTTTTACAGCCCGTTGCTCTCCTTGAAAGCGAGGATCGCCGCTGTGACGGCGGCGTAGTCCTCGTCCACCTTGGGAAGAAGCGCCGCAGCCTGTGCGGCGTCGCCGTGGCGGAGCGCCTCGGTCAGCGCGCTCCCCGAATCCGCCAGCTGCGTAAAGCCGAGATTTTGGCACATTCCCTTGATGGTATGCGCCGCGCGGAAGGCTTCCTCCGTGTTTCCCGCTTCGAGTGAACTGTGCAGAAGCGCATAGCTCCCGTCCTCGGGGAACTTGAGCACGAATTTCTGCACCAGCCGCTCGCTGCGCAGTCTGCCGATCACATCGTCATAGTCGCCGCCGAGCGCGGCGTAGCATTCCCGGATCGTCACGATAATATGGCTCCCTTATAATTTGATATTTGATATTATGAAAGTTTCTCTTGATCTTGCGGTGCGTCCGCGCCGCTTTCATCGGCAAGGATCCGCCCGTGTCCCGCGTCCGCCGCGTTTGCCGCGATCTTTCCGACCATGGAGGCGTCGTAAAAACGGTAGGTCGCGCGGCCCGAATTTTTGGATACATACAGCGCGATATCCGCCTTTTGGAAGATCTCGTTGTACGGCTCGTTCTTCTCCGTCATTTCGGCGACGCCCATGCTGACCGTCATATCGAATGGCCCGACCTTGCCGCACACCGACTTGAAGATACGGGCAATGATCGGGTGAAGGTCTACGTTGTATTCGAATACGACCAAAAATTCATCGCCGCCGATGCGCGCGCAGACATCGCCCGCGCGGGTGTTGTGCATGAGCCGCTCGGCGACTTCGCAGAGCACTTTGTCGCCGAACAGATGTCCGTAGACGTCGTTTGCGCTCTTGAATTCATCGATGTCGAAAACGGCGAAAGCGTACTGTTTTTCGGGAAATCCCTTGAGCTTTTCGGCGATCTCCTCCGCCACGCCCGTGCGGTTGAGCAGCCCAGTCAGCGGGTCGCGGATGGAGCTTTCTTTGAGCTGCATCAGGGTGGTGTGCACGTCGTGGACGTCCACGAGCTTGCCGATCGCACTGTCGATCTTGGGCGGGATGTCGTCCGAACGTATGGTGCGGATAATGAGATCGTACCAACGCTCCTCCCCCCCGATGGCGAGCGGGAACTCATGGCGGATCTCGGGGTTTTCCACCGTCGTCTGCGCCAAAAGTTCACCAAGCTCTTCGAACCAACGAGCGCCGAACTGGGCGCAGAGCGCCTCGTTGTGCGCGGGGTCCACGAGTTCCTCCGTCACGCCGAGCTTTTTGGCGCCCCACGGCGAGAGCTTGAGCAGGTCCTCCGCAAAGACGTATTCGAACTGTATCTCTTCGGTGAGTTCGGCATAAAAGTTGAACTTCATGCGCTCGTAGTCGAGCAGTTTGAGTGTGCGGTCGGACGCGGACGTTCCGCGCGCGTGCAGCATGGCGTCCGCAAAATTCCGTATATCCCGCTTTCCCGCGTTTCTTCCCGTTTCGTCCTTGATGGCCTCTTTGAGGGAAGAAAATTCCTCCGAGAGGATCTCGAGCAGGAGCGGGTTGAAGGCGCCGCATTTGCCGCCGAGGATCATCTCCTTTGCCTCTTCGGGCGTATAGGCGGGCTTGTAGACCCGCTGGCTGGTCAGGGCGTCGTATACGTCGGCGAGCGCTACGATCTGAGCGGAGATCGGAATTTCGTCCCCCTTCCGTCCGTCGGGGTACCCCCTTCCGTCGAAGCGCTCATGGTGCCAGCGGCAGATCTCGTAGGCGCGTTTGACGAGCGGGTCGTTCTTGTGCGCGGTGAGGCCCTCCAGCATCTTCGCCCCGATCATGCTGTGGCTCTTCATGATGGCGAATTCCTCGTCCGTGAGCTTTCCTGGCTTGTTGAGGATCTTGTCGTCTATGGCGATCTTTCCGATGTCGTGGAGTGCAGACGCCATGCTGATGATGGAGATGTCTGCCTCCGAGAAAGCATATTTATCTGTCTTTTTGAGAAGTTTACGGAGCAGAAAATCGGTGATGGTGCGTACATGCAGGATATGCAGTCCGCTCTCGCCGTTGCGGAATTCCACGATGTGGCTCAAAATGTCCACCATCATGGCGCTGTACTGCTCCTTTTCGTCCAATTGTTCTTCGATGATGCCGAGCAGTTTCTTCTGCTTGGCGTACAACAAAATAGTATTGAGCACGCGGCGGTGGACGATGGACGCGTCGAAGGGACGCATGATGAAGTCGGTCGCGCCCAGCTCATAAGCCTGTTCGATCTGGTCGGAAGCGGTTTCCGACGACACCATGATCACGGGGAGATCGTCGATCAGGCGGGTGCGGTTCATCTCGCGGAGCACGTCGAAGCCGTTCTTCCGCGGCATGACGATGTCGAGAAGGACGAGCGAAAAAGAACTTCCCTCCTCCGCAAGGATCCCGATCGCCGCCTCTCCGTCCTCCGCTTCCCGCACGTCGAATTCTTCCCCCAACATGTCGGCGAGGATGGAGCGGTTCATCTCGGAATCGTCTACGATCAGGATCTTCTCCCGTTGTGTGCGCCGCGACGTATCCATGCCGTTACTCCCGTCCGCCCGTCCGCGGACCGTCCGAAGGCGCTACGTCTTCCGCATCTTCCGCGTCGTACACGAGCCGCTCTTCGGCGGACTGTGCGAAAAAGTCTTGCCTGTTTTTGGAGCGGAAATACTTCCGCAAGGCAAGACAAACAAACGCGGCCAGCGCTACGGCTGCGATTGCCGCCTGAATGATGATGAGCAACAACACAACGGAGGAGGTCTTTCCGAGGTCGAGGATCCCCGCCGCTGCCATGCAAAATTCCATCATACTCCAACTCCCAAAATGTCCGATCCCTTCGATTATAATTTAATTTATGAGAAAATGCAAGGCTTTTGACGGAATATTTCCCGCATTTTCCCGAACAATTCGCCAAATTGCGCCATCGGCGGGAAAAATCTGGAAGCGCTTCCATTTTCTTGTGCGTCCCCTATCCCTTTCGGCGAAAATCGTCGAAAAAATGGCCGCGATCCCATTGACAGAATAAACGCAATGAAGTATAATAATACTGAATAAGTATGCGGATCTGCGGTCCCGTTGCTTCCCGTAAGAAGCGCGCGGCAGAGGAGAGCCAGATGCGGAAAAGCAAGAGAAACAATTTCACAGGCCGCCGCGGCGCCTCCGTCCTGATCGCCATGCTCGTCTTTCTTTTGGCGGCGTTTACAGGCTCGGCGGTGCTTGCGATGTCCTCCGCCGATCTCGGGCGGCATACCGACGCCCGCGAGGAGCAGGAGGCCTATCTTACCATTGCTTCGGCGATCAAATATGTCCGCGCGGGGCTTGACGGCTTAAAAATCACGGTCACGGCGGAAACAGGAGGCGCTTCGGCTTCCGTGAGCGCGCCGACGGACGCTTTGGAGGAGATGAACAAACAGCTCGCGGAGTGTTGCAGCGCTTTTGCGGAAGGGAAAGGCCGTGAAAGAAAGCTCTCCTTTGCCATGTCCGCGGAGGGAAAGACCGTGGAAGTGAGCTGCACCGTCAAGGAAGATCTTTCCCTGACTTATGTATTTTCCCACCGCGGCGATCTGCGTTACCGTTCGCAGATGACGGTCCCGCAGGCAAATGAGGAGGAAGGCACCTTTTCTTGGGATGTCCGCAGCGCGCAGATCGAGCGGAAAACGGAGGCCATGGGATGAAGCGCTTGTTAAAGAGAAGAAGTTCCCGCAGGGGCGAAACGTTCGCGGAGCTTTTGGTGAGCGTCCTCATCATCGCGCTGTCCGCATTGTTACTCGCGTCGCTGTATCAGGCGGCTTACCGCGTGGGGGACGCCGCCCGCGATTTAGACAGGGATTTTTACGATGCGGTGACCGAAGAGGAACAGGCCGCCCCCGGGGAATGGACGATCGGAGAATTCAAGACGGAGGACTGACGGAATGAGAAAATGCGCAATGAAACGCAGATATTTGATGCGGCTGCGCGCGGGCTTCACACTGGTGGAGTCCTTGATCGCAGTGGGCATCCTTGCGCTGTTTGCGGCGGGCGTCGCCGCGCTTTCCGCTACCGTTCTTTCGACAAAAAACCGCGCGATGGAAGCGGCCGAATGCAGGAGCGTCGCCTCCTCTTTGCTGCTCACTGTCGCCGACGAGATGCGCTACGGGCAAAATATCCACGAGGAGAACGGCGTGCTTCTGCTTGACAGCACCGATTTCGGCGCGGAAGTTTCTTTTGAAGCCAAGGACGGGCGGATCAAGGCGGTGCGCGGCGAAAAAGATTTCGACCTCATGCCGGAGAGCTTCTACGGCACCCTCTCGGTGCAAGCCTTTTCGGCAAAGCGCGACGGTGCGGCGGGCGATCTGATCACGCTCTCTCTCACCGTGGCGGGCGGCGGAAACGAGCCGTATACCGCCGAGATGTCGGTACAACCCCTCAACGGGATACGGGGAATATAACATGCGCAGGACAGGGACAGGAAGAAAAGGCTTTACGCTTGTGGAGCTGCTCGTCATCGTTGCCATCATCGCCGTCTTGGCGGCGATCGCGGTGCCGGGCGTTCTTGCGCTGTCCCGCGGGATCGCGCTCACTGCCCTTGACGACAGCGCGCATACCGTCTTTCTGGCGGCGCAAAACAATCTCACCGCCATGAAGAACGCGGGCGAGGACCTCTCCGCGCTCGGCAGCGCAAAGGTGGCGCTGCCTGCGGACGGTACGGCGGTCACGGGCGAATACCATGCCGTGACGGACCCGGAGCAACTTGCGCGCCTTGTGCCCGCAGGCTCGGTCGACGGGGAACTCTATCGGGCGAATTATGTGGTGGAGATCGACAGAAGGACGGGCGCTGTGTATGCCGTATGGTTTTGGGAGGATGCCGGCGCCTTCTCTTACGCCGAAGAAGCGTACCGCGTGGTTTCGTCCAAACGTTCGGAGCGGCTTGGCAAGAACCGCAAGGTAGGATATTACGGCGGTACGGCGGTGGACCGCCCCTCCGTGAAACAGACTCCCCTCCCCACCGTTCTTCTCGAGAATGCGGAGGAGCTGCGGCTCACCGTCACAATGCCCGCGGAGGCTTTGTTGAGCGTATCGGTCACAGGAGAGGGCGAATCGGGCAGAAAGACCGTTCCCATCGTGACGGAGATGCGTCTTGTCCCCTCTTCCGGGGGGAATTACGTTGCCGAGATCGCGCTCGACAGCCTTGCGGAAACGGAGGATCGGGACGGCTCGGACGGCAGGCTCGCGCGCCGCTTTAAGGATTGGGTGTGCCGGGACGATCTCCCCGATGCGGAAGACGATCTCAAATATCTCATCTATCCGGGAACGGACTTCGACCTCGAGGTGAAGGTCTGCCTTGCGGGCGAGGAATACCTGCCGCAATATAGCTACAAAAACGGCGTGAACAGCCTGTTCGCCTCTGTGGAGCGGGCGGCGGGCGACCCTACCTATACCGCCAAGATCGCTTACGGGCGGCATCTGCAAAATTTGGATGTGGCGACCTCGGTATGGGATAGCCGTCTGCTTGGGCCGACCGCCGTATTGCCCGACGGACTGCCCCTCCCGATTTTTGCAAAACAGACGAAAGACATTGACTTCTCGGATAGCGGGAACGGTGTATTCTCCTGGCAGGATACCTACAAGGACAGGGCGTTCCGCCCCATCGAAACGAAGCTCGATACGGGTTCGGACTATGTCTATGACGGACAGGGACACGAGCTGCGCGGCATCACCTTGAAGGCGGACGGGAACTATGCGGGACTGTTTGCCGACATGACGCACGAGGGCGTCGTTTTCAAAAATATGCGGCTTATCGATCTGACGTCGGAGAGCGCGGCTGTAACCGCAGCGGGCGCTTTGGCGGGCGCCGTGAATGCGGCGACCGTCGAAAACTGTCGGGTCTATCTTGAAAATAAGGATGCTTCCGGCTTTCTCGCGCCGGACCCCCGTCTACGCGGGACGAACGTCGGCGGTTTCTTCGGCATTTCCAATAAAAATCTGACCGTGAAAAACAGCTTTGCCGCTACGGTGCTGGAAGGCGATACCGTCGTCGGCGGTCTTGTCGGCGTCTGCGGCGATACGGTGGCGATCGAAAATAGCTATGCGGCGGGCCACCTTTCGGGAAAGACGGTCGGCGGGCTGATCGGGAAGATCGATGCGGGAAACGTCGACATAAAAATGACAAATTGCTATGCCGCGGGCGCCATCGCCTCGGCGGAGAGCGCGGGCGGCTTGATCGCAGAGAAGACGGCAGCTGTTTCTCCCGTTGCCGACAGGTGCTATGCCGCCGTCCGTTACGGCAGCGGGATACCCACGGTGTACGGGACTTTCTCGGGCGACGCCGTCGCCCCTACCCCCTATGTCGCCCAGACCGGCATGACGTATGAGGCTTCCTGCGGCACTCCTTTGAACGCATTTGCGCTCTCTTTGGAGCGGGGAACGGGCGTTGTGCAGGGGAACCCCTACCGCCTTCTTTCCGCCACCCAAAAGGAATGCAGCCTCTCAAAGGATTACCCCTACCGTGCGGTCGGGACGGGCGCGGAGCTTCTTCCGCACTACGGCGATTGGCTCGAAGAGGTAGAGGTCTATCCCGTTTATTACGAAAAGTACGCCGACGGGGTGGGCGTCTATGCAAATAATGACCGCTTCAAGGTGAATACGCTCAAGACTGCCAATTCGGACGATGACCTCGACAAACGGGTGTATGCGTTGGACGACGGCTATGCTTTCCTCATTCTTGCGGTTTCCGAGGAAACGCGAAAGCAGCTTCCGCGTGCGGCAAAGATCGGAGGTGAGGATGTAACTCCTACAACTCTTACAGAACAGAGCTTTTCTCTCCTCTACGAAGGCAAGACGATCGCATGCACCGCGTTTGTTTTGGGCGAAGCGATCTCCATCCCCGCAGATGGCAGCGCAACGGGCGCCAAGGCCCCCCTCGATCCGTTTTATACCACTCTCGCATATCCCGTGAGCGATGCGGATAAAAACTATGGCTACGCGATGCCTTTCGCCGAACGGACATATTTCTTTAACCCCCATTTTGCCTGTGAACTCTACGACAGCCGTCCCACAACGTCTTACGGGGCAAAACCGGGCGCCGCGGGCTTGGGGAAGGAAGAGAACTATGAAAATACGGTCGTGATCCGCACGGCGCGCCAGTTTTCGAACCTACATGCCTATACGAACACGGGCGCGGGCGTGAGCGGCGTCAAGAGCGCGACCATCCACCAGCTGCTCGATATCGACTTTGAAATGTACGAAGCCAAGAGCAAGCTCTCGGGCGGAAGCGGTAGAGAGGATCGCTTGACGCCCGCACTGCTTTGGAGAGCGACTTACGACGGAAACAGTCATCTGATCCGCAACGCTTATCTGAACAGAGATGTGGCAGGTGAGGAGGGAACGCCGAAGGGCATGGGGTTGTTCGGAAAAGCCGTTGAGTCGGACCTTCGCAACATTTTCCTCGTCAATGCGACGGGCTACGTCGACAAAAAGAATGTCAAATATAGCATGGGCGGACTTGTCGGATATATCGACAGAGGAACGGTGGAGAATTGCGGCATCTATGTGGAAAATAAAGACGACCCGAATTACTCTGCCGCCGTTGACACCGATCGCCCCGACACCGATCGCCCCTACTATCGCCATCGCGCCGTCAACAGCAACGACGAAAATATCGTAGTCGGCGGGTTGATCGGCAAAGCCGAGGGCGCCTGTACGATATCGAAAAGTTTTGCCGCTGTCAAAGTCTACGGCGCCACGGCGGGCGGCTTCATCGGGGAAATGGGAAGCGGCGTTACCGTTTCCGATTGTTATTCGGGCGGTTATACGAAGTATGCCGACCGGTGTGAGATCGGCGGTACGGTCTACGGCAATGTCGGCGGCTATCCCGCCTACTCGGATGCGCCGGGAAGCAACACCGTCAATGTCGACGGCAGGAGCACGTCAGGCGGTTTTGTCGGGAGCGTGGACGTCGGCGCTGTTTTTCAGGGGATCTGTTACTCCACCTGCTCCGTATTCGCGCCCATGGGATTGTTTGCGGGCGATTCCCCCGAGGGATACAAGACGGAAGCGACCCTGTATGCAACGGGCGTTGCGATCTCCAAGACGGGCAGTTCACAAACATTTCAAGGAACGAATTATACGTTTTATACCCAAGGCACTCCGCGTGTGGAAAATTATTTAGTCGAAGTAGAAAAAGTGATCGCTTCGGAACCGAAGTGCGTTGCCCACCCCTATAACAGCCAAACGCTTGCGGGGCAGGCGTTCCCCTATCAAACCAATCTATCCACCCATTACGGCGATTGGGTATGAGAGGGGACAAAGAGTCCTTCTTGTCTACGGCGGCGGCTCGATCAAGAAAATAGGACTTTATAATAAGGTGCTGAAAGAAATTGCGGGCGCGGGGCTGGAATGTTTTGAACTTTCGGGAGTAGACCTAATCCGCCCACAAAGGTTTATTTCGGAAAAGACCAACTGAAAAATCTCGGTGCGGAACTCAAAAAGTACCGGAAAAGCGGCTCGGCCGATCGCCAAACCGCTTCATTCCCCTATGGACGCCCCGAGCAGCATCCGCTTTTGCGTATACGTTTTTTCGTTATTCCCCTATCATTTTTTCGATGCCGATGCCGTAGCCGCGCGTCGGGTCGTTGATAAAGACGTGCGTCACCGCGCCGATCAGCTTTCCGTTTTGGACAATGGGACTTCCGCTCATGCCCTGTACGATGCCGCCCGTTTCCTCAATGAGTTTTTCGTCCGTCACTTTGATCACAAAATTTTTGTTTTCGCGGTTTCCCTCGTCCACCTTGGCGATGGCGATGTCATAAGCCTGCGGATAGGTGCCGTCCACCGTGGAATAGATGGTCGCCTTCCCGATGGTCGCCTCCGCAAGCGGGGCGATGTCAATGGAGGCGCAATGGGAGAAGTCGTATGCCTCAAACTTTCCGTACAGACCCGTGGAGCAGACCTTCTCGGCGTAGGCGATGGGCTTGTCGTTGAGGAATAGCCCTCTCAGCTCCCCCGCCCGTCCGCGCGCCCCTTTGTTGACGCCGACGATGCTGCAAAGATAGACTTTGTTATCCGAGATCTCGAGCATATTGTTCCCTTCGTCGGCGACCTTGTGCCCGAGCGCGCCGAAGCGGCCCGATTCGCGGTCGATATAGGTCACCGTGCCGATGCCGGAGAGCGTGTCGCGGATGAGTACGCCGATCTTGTATTTTCCGCTCTTTTTCTCCTTGGCGGGAAGCACGCGCACCTCGGCATTCTCCCCTGCCCTTTTGACAGTGAGCACGACTTCCTTCCCGCCGCAACGGGCGAGCGCGTCATTGAGATCTTTTATGGTCTTTACGGCAATGCCGTCTACGGCGCAGATGCAGTCGCCCGCTTTCAGCCCCGCTTCCTCTGCGGGACGGCGTGCGCCCTCCTCCGCGTTGACTTCACTGAGGTCGATGACTTGCGCGCCTCCCGCGCCGAGCATAAAGCCCGCCGTCATTCCTCCCAAATAGTATTTGCCGCCCGCCGCGTCCGCCGTGACTGTCTGCTGCCCGAAGCAGACGCAACAGAGCGCGATGGCGAGCGCGGCGATATAAAATTTCAGCTTACGCAATGTAGTCCTCCGATGTCCGCCGCGTGGCAGACTCAACGAAGCTAATTTGCGTAAGCCGAATGTTTTCTATGCGTTCCCTGGCTTCCTCTTGTTGGGGAAGATTCCTTTATTTGCGGAGTTTTTTGCCCTCTTCGAGCAGCGCGTCGGCATGTTGAAGGGAAAGTTCGTCCGTATCGCCCGAAAGCAGGCGCGCAAGTTCCAACCGCCTCGCCTCTGCGTCGAGCGCATGGACGGACGTGCGGGTCTTTTCCCCCGCCTCCGTTTTTTCGATGAGGAATTGCCTGTCTGCCGCGGCGGCGATCTGCGCGAGATGGGAAACGGCGATGACCTGCGTGGTCTTGGAGATCGCGGCAAATTTTTCCGCCACGACCTTGGCAGTCTTACCGCCGATGCCCGCGTCGATCTCGTCGAAGATGTAGGTGCCGATCCCGTTCACCGACGAGAGCTGCGCCTTGATCGCAAGCATAAAGCGGCTCATTTCACCGCCGGAAATGATCTTGCCAAGCTCCTTCAAAGGCTCTCCCGCATTGGCGGAAAAGAGGAAGCGCACGCCGCCCAGACCTTCGGAAGTCGCCTTGGGAACATCCTCGCGCGTATAGGGATCGAATTCCACCGAAAAGCGTGCCGAAGGGATATTGAGCGTTTTAAGCTCCCCGATGACCCGTTCCGTGAATCCTTTCGCGCCCTTTTTGCGCGCTTCGGTGAGCGCGACGCAGGCGGCATGCAGCGCCTCGTCCGTTTCGGCAAGCTCTGTCGTCAGTTTTTCGTAGCGTGCCCCGCTGTTTTCGAGCAGTTCCCGCTCCTCCTCGGCGCGTTTGAGAAAAGCGGAGATCTCCGTCACCGAATTGCCGTACTTCTTTTTGAGGGAGCGGATCTCGTCGATGCGGTTTTCCACCCGTTCAAGCGCGCCCTCGTCGACCTCGAGTTCCCCCGCAAGGGAGCCGGTTTCGCCGCCGAGGTCCGAAAGTTCAGCAAGTACGTTTTCAAGCCGCTCGCAAAGCCCTTCGTAATCCCCGAAGCGGGCGATGGAGCGCAGCGCGCGCAGGGCGGTGTTGACGGCGTCCGTGGCGCCCCCGTCCGTTTCCAAACATTCCCGCGCGGTGTTCAGCCCGCCGAGGATCTTTTCCGCGTTTTGGTATTTGGCGCGGAGAGCGAGAAGGGACTCTTCCTCCCCCTCTTTGACGTCCGCACGCCCGATCTCGTCAATTTGGAAGCGCAGGATGTCGAGCCGCCGCGACCGCTCCCCCTCGTCGCCGCCGATCAGCGAAAGCGATTTGAGAAGCTCTTTGCGGGCGGAAACGAGTTCCTCGACGCGTTTTTTTTGCGCGCCGACCCCCGATATGCGGTCGAGCAGGCGGAGCTGGTTGCTTTCTTTGAGCAAAAAGAAATGCTCGCTCTGGCCGTGGACGTCCACAAGGCGGGAGGTGATGCGCCGCAACATGGCGGCGGAAACGGTGCAACCGTTTACCTTGGCGCTCCCCTTGCCGTCCTGCGTAAACTTACGCGACAGGACGAGCACGTCGTCGGGTTCGATGTCAAGCTCCCCGAGCAAAGCATCCAGTTCTTTGTCCGCCGAGAATTCCGCGCGCACCGAGCACTCCGTCTGGCCGAAGCGGATCATGCTCTTGTCCGCTTTTGCCCCGAGGACAAAGTCGATCGAGTCGAGTATGACCGATTTGCCCGCGCCCGTTTCTCCCGAGAGGACATTCAAGCCCTCCGAGAATTCAAGGTCGGCTCGGTCGATGAGAGCGATATTTCGGATGGAAAGACTTTTCAGCATGAATTCGCCCGATCAAAGTTTTGCAATGCGCATGAGCCGTTCCGAAACCTCTTGCGCGCCTTCCGGCGTCTTGCAGACCGTGATCACGGTATCGTCGCCTGCGATGCTCCCCGCGACCTCGGCATAGTTGAGCCGGTCGATCACGACGCCCGCATTGGCGCCGTTGCCGTTCATGGTCTTTGTGATGACGATATTGCCGACCACCTGTATGGATTCGAGGCAGGCTTGGAAGAGCGAACGCATTTTGTCGGACAGTTCCCCTTCGCTCTTACTGATGGCGGCGTAGCGGTAGCGTTTGGAAGTGCCTGCCACTTTGAAGAGGCGAAGTTCCCGCACGTCGCGCGAAACGGTCGCCTGCGTTACGTTGAAATGTGCGTCCGAAAGCTCCTTGCAGAGTTCCTCCTGCGTTTCGATCTCCTTCTCCTCGATCAGCTCGAGGATCTTGGTGTGCCTTGCGTTTCTCAGCATGTTATTCTCCCTTATTCATAATAGATTCAATTTATTTTTTCCGTAAGATGGCGGAAGAAATCCTGTTTTTCCTTGGCAAGAAAGGTCGCGTGCCGCAAAGACTTCTTTACGGTGACCGCGCCGCCGAAGCCGAGTTCGCCCAAAAATTCCCCGTCCGCATGCGCGATCGCTCCGTCGGGGAAAGAAAAGGTGAGTGCGCTTCTGTCCGAAAGCACGATGGGACGGCTCCTGAGCGAGAAGGCGTTGACGGGCGTGAGCAAAAAGGCGCCGCACTCCGGGGTCAGGATGCTACCCCCCGCCGACAGCGAATAAGCGGTGGAACCCGTCGGCGTGGCGAGAATAAGCCCGTCGGCGGTGAATTCGCCCGCGGGTAGCCCGTCGATCTCCACGGCAATGCGGATGACGCCGTCCTTTATGCCGGGTGCGATGCGCCGCATGAACGCGACTTCGTTCAGACAGTGGCGGACGGTCCCGCACAAGTCGGCTTCGAGCATCGTCCGCTCCGTGCGTCCGCAGTTTTCGTCCAGGACGAGCGCGGCGGCCAAAGCCTCTTCCCCGCGTTCGAACTCCGTGAGGAAGCCGATCGTCCCGTAGTTGACGCCCACGATCGGGATCCCGATCTCGGAAGCCCTGCGCGCTGCGCGGAGCATCGCTCCGTCGCCGCCGAGCACGACGAGGCGGTCAACGTCTGCGATCTCTTCCGCCACGGAAAAGGCGCGCACAAAAGCGCCCGCGGCGCTAAGCAACGCTTCGAGCGCTTTTACCTCTTTTTCGGGGACTTTTTGTTCGTGATAATAGATACCGACGGTCATATACACTGAGTACTATTATAACGTATATATGAATAAAATCAAGTAGTTTTGCAAAAAAAGTCGGAAAATTTCCCGAAAATTTTTATTTTATAAGCGACAGCGGAGATAGAAAATCTTCCTTTCCCGCAGGGACGCCGCCCTTTTGCAGCCAAACGATATACTCCACGTTTTTTTGCGGGCGGACGGGAGCGTTGGTAAGCGCGACCGGGGCAAGCGGAAGAGAAAGACAGAAGTCGTAAAACGCCGCAAGCAACCGTTTGTGTAGCCCGCGCGGGCAGATGCCGTTTTTGGAGATCCCCTCTCTTCCGCATTCGAACTGCGGCTTGAAGAGCACATATGCGCTGCCCTGTTCGGGTAAGATCGCTTGGACGGCGGGAAGGATAAGACGGAGCGAAATAAAGCTCAGATCGCACACCGCGCCGTCTGGCTGCACAGGGAAATCGGACGGCTTCAGATAGCGCGCGTTGACATGATCCATGACGCAGACCCGCGGATTGCGCGCAAGCGTCGGCGCCAGCTGGCTGCACCCCACGTCTACGCAATAGACTTTCTTTGCGCCGCGCTGCAAAAGACAGTCCGTGAACCCTCCCGTACTTGCGCCCAGATCGGCAAAAACCAAACCTGCAACGGAGCATCCGAACACGTCCAGACCGCGCGCGAGCTTATATCCACCGCCCGAAACAAATTCTTCCTTTCGCGCAAGAAAAGTAAAGAGATCCCCCTCACGGATCTCACCGTCGGGGGGAACGGGTTTGCCGCCGCGGAGGACAAGCCCCTCCTTCAGCGCCGCCGCTGCTTTGCTGCGCGAGCCGAAACGCTCCGCAAAAAATTTATCCGCGCGCATAATGTTTCCGCATGGCGGCGAGAATGTCCGCCTTCCCAAGCCCGAAATCGTCCATCAATTCCTTTGGCTCTCCGTGCGGCAGGAAACGGTCGCCGACGCCGAAGTTCAAGACCGTTTTTTCGATGCCTCTTGCCCGATAGAAGCGCGCGACGGCATCGCCAAGCCCGCCGATGAGCGCGTTGTCCTCCAACGTAATGAGGGTATTTTGCGGCAGGGAAAGGAGCAGCTCCTCGTCGAGCGGGCGCAAAAAGCGGGCATTGATAAGCCCCACATCCAGCCCCTCGGCAAGCGCGTTTCCGCGCACCTCTTCGGCGATCCGCAGGCATCTCTCTCCCGCTGCCAACATGGTTATGTCAGACATAGTACTATGTAAAACCTCGAATTTCCCGATCTTGACATCGGAAATCGCGCCTTCCGACCCCTCGCGGGGGTAACGAATGGCAAGCGGACCGCGAAAGTCGGCGCTCGCGCGCAACATGGCGCGAAATTCCCCGATGTCTTTGGGGATCGCAACCGTGAGGTTCGGGATGAAGGAGAGAAAGCTCAGGTCGAACACGCCTTGATGGGTTTCCCCGTCCGCCCCCGAAACCCCTGCCCGATCGATGCAAAGCGTAACGGGCAGTTCTTGCGCGCAGATGTCGTGGATGATCTCGTCGAAGGCGCGTTCCAAAAAGGTGGAGAAGATGGCATAGTACGGTTTCATGCCCGCGGCTGCCATCGAAGCGCACAGGACCGAGGCGTGCTCTTCGCAGATGCCGACGTCGAAGGCGCGCGCGGGATACTTTTCAAAGAAGGGACGAAGCCCGAGGTTATCCGTCATTGCGGCGGTCACTGCCACGATCTCGGGGTGAAGTTCCGCCAAGCGGCAAAGCTCTTCTCCGAGCGCCGCGTTGTATTCGCTTTGTTTTTGGGAAGGGCTTACGCCGTGCGTTTCCACAGGGGCGCATTCGCAGAAAGAATAGCCCTGCCCTTTTTTGGTGGAAACGTGTAGCAGGACGCTTCCGTGCCGCAGGTCGTTTTTTGCCTCTTCCAGTGCGGGAAGAAGTTCGTTTAGATCGTTCCCGTTCACTACGCCGCGGTAGGAAAGCCCGAACCGTTCAAAGAGCCGCACATCGTCGAGAGGAGGCTTCCCCTTCATTTCCCCGAGCAGTTCGTGCATCCCCCCCACGGTGGGCGAGATGGACATTCCGTTGTCGTTGAGCACGATGAGCACGCGGCTGCCGAGGATCTTGATGCTGTTGAGCGCCTCATAGACAAGCCCGTTGTTGAAGGAACCGTCCCCCACGAGGGCGATCACGTTGTAGGTTTCCCCTTTCAGATCGCGCGCCTTCGCAAAGCCGAGCGCCGCGGAGATCGCCGTTCCCGCATGCCCCGTGTCGTAGCAGTCATATTCGCTCTCGCTGCGCTTCGGAAAGCCCGAAAGTCCCCCTCTTTTTCGCAGGGTATGGAAAGTGTTCGCCCGTCCCGAGAGCAGTTTATGGGTATAGCATTGGTGCCCGACGTCGAAGATCAGCTTGTCGTGCGGGAGGTCGAACACACGGTGCAGGGCAACGGTCAGCTCCACCGTGCCGAGATTGGAAGAAAGATGTCCGCCGCAAACGGAAACGGTGCGGAAGATCTCCTCCCGCAGCGCGTTGCAGTATTCCTTTAATTGTGCGGGGGAAGCCGCCTTCAGATCCCCGTCCGTAATTTGTTTCATCATGCCTTAATTGTCCCTGTTTTGCACAAGGTCGATGAAGGAAGAAAGAAATTCGTTCCCGCCGAATGCCGCCAGCCGTTGGCGGCAGTGCTCCGCCGTCTGCCTTACTTGCAGTTCGGCGCGCTCCATGCCGTACACCTTCACGCAGGTGAGCTTGTCCTCCTCCCTATCCTTCCCGACGGTCTTGCCCATTTTGGCGCTCTCCCCCCTTTCGTCGAGGAGATCGTCCGTCAGCTGAAACAGGAAGCCGAGCGCCTGCCCGAAGGCCTCCGCCGCTGCGACGTCCCCGCCGCCGAGGTGCGCTGCCATCACGATGGGCGCGGCGATCAGTTTTCCCGTTTTGCGGGAATAGATAAATTGCAGTTCCTTTTCCCCGCCCGCTTTTCCCGTGTAGAGAAGATCGGCGGATTGCCCCGCGATCATGCCGTCCGCGCCCGCGGCTTCCGCCAGACAGCAGGCGGCGCTACGGTGACGCTCTCCGCGCCCCGCTTCCCGCAGCAACAGGCACATCGCCTCGGAGAGAAGCGCGTCCCCCGCAAGGATAGCATTCGCCTCGCCGAAAACCTTGTGGCTGGAGGGATTGCCGCGGCGGAAATCGTCGTTGTCCATGGCGGGCAGATCGTCGTGGATGAGCGAATATGTATGAATGCATTCGAGGGCGATCGCAAGCCCCGTTTCGGCGGAAGGGTCGACGCCGAAAAGATCGAGCGCACCGAAGAAAAGCACGGGGCGCACCCGCTTTCCGCCCGACAGAAGGGAGTAACACATGCTCTCCGTCAAGACGGGCGGCTCATGCCGCATGTCGGCGCAGAAGCGTTTGAGCGCTTCCTCAAAGAGAGCATGATATTTGCTATACTGTTTGCGGAACGTATTCATCGGATCCTCTTTTCCGCCGCTGCGCACACGTTGGAGAGCAACATGGCGACGGTCATGGGGCCTACGCCGCCGGGCACGGGAGTGATGTAGGAAGCTTTCTTCTCCACTTCCCCGAAATCCACGTCGCCGCAGAGCTTTCCGCCTTCGCGGTTCGTGCCCACGTCGATGACGACGGCGCCCTCCTTCACCATGTCGGCGGTGATGAGTTTCGGTTTGCCTGCCGCCGCGACGAGAATGTCCGCTTGCAGGCAGATCTCTTTCAATCCGCGGGTATGCGAGTGGCACACCGTGACGGTGGCGTCGGCGTTGAGCAGCAGAAGCGCCATCGGCTTTCCCACGATGTTGCTCCGCCCGACAACGACGGCGTGTTTGCCGCTTGTCGGGATGCGGTACCGTTTCAAAAGTTCCATGACGCCGAGGGGGGTACAGGCAACGGTCCCCTCTCGTCCGAGCGCGAGCGCGCCGATATTTTCTTCCGAAAAGCCGTCCACGTCCTTTTCGGCGGGGATCTCCGCGAGGATGACGCGGGGATCGAGATGCTTGGGAAGAGGCAGCTGCACCAAAATGCCGTCTATTTCCCCGTCGGCCGCCAGCCGTCTGACCGCCTCAGTAGCCTCCTGCGTGGAAACTTCCGCGGGCATCCGCACGTCCACGGAGCGTATGCCGGCTTCCGCGCAGGCGCGGAGCTTGTTGCGGACATAGATCTCCGAGGCGGGATCGTTTCCGATGAGGACGACCGCAAGAGCGGGTTTGCGTCCCGCAATTTGAAAGAAACGCGCGGTGCGTGCAAGCAGCTCCGCGCGGATGCCGTCTGCGACCGCTTTTCCGTCGATGATCATTGGTTGATAAATCCTCCGAGTACGCCGTTGACAAAGCCCGCCGAACTCTCCGCGGAGTATTTGCGGGCAAGCGCTGCCGCTTCGCTCACCGAAACGACGGGCGGGACGTCCTCGACATAGAGGATCTCCGCGAGCGCTACGAGCATGATCGCCTTGTCCACGGGAAAGATGCGGTACTCCGCAAAGCGGGTGACTTTTTCCGCAAGTTTTTGCCTGAGTTCTTCGGCATGTTCCTCCGCAAGCGAAACAAGCTTGCCGGCGAAGGCGGTTTCTTCTTCGTTCAGTTTGAATTTTCGGTACAGCCTCCTACGGAAGCCTTCTCCGCTGTCCCCGCCGAACAGGGAAGCAAAGACGATCTGGAACGCCGCCTCTCTCGCGTCGCTTCTCATATTGCTCCTTACGAGAAATTCCCCTTCCGCACGGAAAGGGAATGTTTCTCAACCGATTTTTTCTTGTTCGCCGTTCTCATCCGCGGGCGCGGGAGCGGACGCAGGCGCCGCGGGAAACACCACGCTCTGTACATGGATATCGATCTTGGCGATCTTGAACTTCGTCATGGATTCTACCATCTGCTTTACGGTCTGCTGGATGGAATAGGCGAGTTCGGGCACGTTGTAGCCGTAGTGGGCGATCACGGAGATGTCCGCAAAGATGCCTTCCTTTTCAAAGCAGATCTTGATGCCTTTGCTCTTGGAGGGGATCAACTCGATGCCCTCGGTTTCCTGAAGGCTCAACACGACGATGCCGCTCACGATATCCGCATTGTAAGAAATTCTGCCTTTTTGTCCGTTGGGATTGTATCTGATACTTGCCATAATACACCTCTATGGTAGCATTATAGCACATCTTTTTTCATTTTACCACTGTTTTTGCTCAACTTTCCGCGTAAATGGGCATAATTACAACATTTCCTTCGCGGATATCTTTTTCGTCCTCGAAGATGGAATAGATCTTGAGAGCGGTTTCGGCGGTGAGTTCATTTGAATTGATAAAAATGTTCACGTTGTCCGAATCGGAGCCGATGATGACGACCGCGTCCGAGAAGCCGAGGGAGCGGATCATCGTTTCGAGCACAAGCTCCTCCTCCATCAGGGCGACCATCTTCTGCTTTTCGGCAACGGCTTCGGCGTACTCCTGCGTATCCGCGGCGTAGGCAGAGATGATGCCGTCGAGCTGGACGAACTCCTCGCTTCTCGTGGAGCTGCGTTCGGCGCGGTGGGAGGTGAAGAAGTTCACGCTTTGCGCGCCCTCTGCGTCGACGTCGGTGGTCCGGTTGCCTGCGAGCACAAAATTGAACACGGCAGTGACTGCGAGAAGCAGAACGAGGGTAGACATCAGTGCGATTTTTTTGGTGTTAGACATACTTTTATCTCCTTTTCATAATTTTCAAGATCATGCGGGGTAGACCTGTACGTTCCGCTTATCGAGGCGGAGCAGGCCCGAGGCGATGTCGAGGATGCGGGAGCGGGTGAGAAGGCTGTCCCTTCCCTCGAACACGATGACCGCGCTCACTGCCTTCCCCTCCTCTTCGGCGACCATGGCCGTCGCGCCGTCGACCCCCTCGATTTGGGTGAGGAGCTGTATCAGGCGCGCTTCCGTCTGCGTCGGTTCGTAGGTCTGCGCTTTCCGCCCGAATACCGCCCAAAGCGCGATCAAAAGCAAGAGCGCTGCCGCCGCAAGAAGCACTGCCCGAAGGGTGCGGTTTTGCAGAAGCTCTTTCAATCTTCCCATTTTACCTCCACAAGCCCCTCTTCGCAATGATATTTTCGGGCGAGCGCGGCTTTGACGCGGCCTGTCATATCTATATGCGCTTCTTCTCCCGTTATGCCGTCCGCATGAACTTTTACCTCGATTTTTATGACGGGGAACCCCTCTTCGGCGCTCCGCTCCGTTTCCGCAACGGCGGGAAGAGAAAATTCTTCGCCGAGATAGCGGGCGATCTCCTCACCGTCCTGTTCGGAGAGCAGACGCGCGCATTGGACAAGATAGCCGCTGTCCTCTTTCACGTCGGGCAGGTCAAAGACGGGCTTTTGCCCCGTGAGCAAGGAAACGAGCGGGGCGACAAGGACGGCAAATACAAAGAGGCGGCTGATCCCTTTCAGGAACGGACCTGTCTTTCCGCCGGGGAGAAGGACGGAAAAGACCGCGGAGAGCAGTACGGCGCCCGCCACGGCGAGGATATAGCCGCTCACAGGATCGCCCCCGAGGAGCATACGAGCAAAAGCAGCGTGAGAAAGTATAAAAAGGCGACGCAGAGCATCGCGGCGACAAAATAGCCGAAATCGCCCGCAAGGCGGGACAGTAGCGCGGGGATCTTGCCCCCCACGGGTTCGGTCACGGCGGCAGACAGGCGGAGAAAGAGCTGGATCACGCCGAACAGCAAGACGGGCTTTGCGACCGTTCCTGCGAGCAAGAACACGGCAAAGGCGCCGAGCGCGTTTTTGATGAGAACGCTGCCCGCGACGATGAGGTCCATTCCCCCCGAGAGAAAGCCGCCCACCATGGGCACGGAACCCGATACGACATATTTTGCCGCGCGCAGGGAGAGTCCGTCGTACTGTGCCGAGGTGATCCCCTGCACGGTGAGAAAGAGGCTGAAAAGCCCGAGGCACAGACCGATGAGCCACTTGGTGACGCTCTTGAAAAAGTCCCCGAGCTTCTCCGTCCCGACACCGTCGGAGAGATTCCCCACAAAGCCGAGCACGACGACAACGACCGCGACGGGCAGCACAACGCTTGAAAAAAGCGCGCAGATCCCACCGCTCATAAACGCCACCGCCGGTCGGTAGACCGCCGCGGATACCGTCCCGCCGCTTGCCGCCATGAGAGTGAGCAAAAGCGGATAGACGATCTCCATCTGCGTCCGCATGTTGCCGACGGTTTCGAAGCATTCTGCAATCGCCCGTGCAAGGCAGGAGAGCACCACCGCACCCACCGCAAGGTAGCCAACGAAGCCGATTATGTCTGACATAGTACTATGTAAAAATCCGCTTTTCGCAGAGTTCAATATCCCACAGAGGAGAGAAACGGCCAAAATGACCGCAAATGCGGGCAAAAGCAGCGCCGCTTCATCCCATAAAAGTCCGAAAACGGCTTCCCCCATATTTTCGTAATCCAGCGCGAGATCGCCTGAGATCAACGCCCGCAGCTTCTCTTTTACCGAGATGCCGCGGAAGGAAGCAATGCGGTCGAGATAGTCTTGCAGCTCTTTCGTATCGAGCGCGCCGAGAAGTCCGTCAATATTTTTTTCCAGCTCGCGCATCGCCTCCTCTTCCGGCGCCGCTGCGCTTGCCGTCATCGGTGTGCGCGGGCAGAGCGCGAAGAGAAGAAGCAGCGCGAGGACGGCGAGCGCGGAAAAGAAGAGCCGCCGCTTGTGTTGTCTGTTTTTTTGCTTCATTTGATCAGCCCCAAAAGTTTTACGATGAGCGAAAGTACGTTTTCGAGAATGGGGATCGCAAGGACCAGAATGACCGCTTTTCCGCAAAACACCAGCTTGTCCGCAAGGGAATTTTGCCCGAAATCGTGCAAGATCCCCGCGCTGAATTCCACGAGGTAGCCGATGCCGATCATCTTCAATACGATCTTTACCAGAGAAAACTCGATCCCTGTCGCGGAAGCGATCTTCTGAAAGATAGACAGGCTTCCGCGCAGCATATCGAATACAAACAGAAGCAGGATGATGCTCCCCGCGATGGTGACGGCGAGCGCGAGTTCGGGTTTTGTCGACTTGAGGAGTAAGGCGGCGACGGCCGTGATGAATGCGACGCCGACGAGCTGAAAGATGTCCATGGCGCTATACGGTGAGATCGAAGATCTCTTTGATCGTCGAGAACAGATCTCCGATCATGGTGACCGCGATGGTGAGCGCGATCACAAGCCCGACGACCGAAACGACGGTGGCAATGTCGTCGCGGTCGGACTTTTTGAGCAGCTGGCAAACGACCGTTATCAGGATGCCGACCGCTGCGAGTTTGAAGATGACAGAAATATCCATGACGCTATACGATAAGAATGACAATGGCAAGCCCCGCCAAGGCGCCGAGCTTCAAGTAAAGCTCCCCCCTCTTTTTTGCCTCGCTTGCCGAACTTTCCTTCCTCTCGAGCAGGAAGGCGCGCTTGCCTTCGAAGCAGGCGAGCTGCGAACGCGCATCCCCGCGGCCGAGCTGGGCAAAGTAGGCGTCGATCTCCTCCCGTTCCTCCGCCGTGAGATAGGAGAGATCGGTTTTAGGCTGTTTTTTGGCGAGAAAGCTCTCCACAGCCTTTTGCAGGTCGCCCGACAGTTTGCAGGACGCCAGAAAGGACGGCAGCGGCGTGCGGCGGTATCTGAGTTCGGTGAGGTATCGTTCGTTGAGTTCGTATATCTGCGCAAAAAAGCGCATGCGGGCGCGGTATTTCCCTGCGGCAAGATATCCGAGCAGGGTGCAAAAGGCGATCGCAAGCCCGCAGAGGAGCAATTTCAGCCACACGGTTCTCCCCTCCCATCGAGAATGCTCCCCACTCTTCCGAGGCCGTCGAGAAGGATATAGCGGGAAAACAGCTTTTGCGGAACGTCCGCAAAGCGCGTGAGATGGGCCGAAGCAAAGACCCGTACGCCCCCGTCCAGCGCGCGCTTGACCGCGGGATAGTCGTCGGGAAGAAGCTCGTCCGTCACGATGAGCGCAGGCCGCATGGCGCGGATCCCCGCCGTGAAGGCAGTCAGTTTATCGGCGAATTTCATACAATCTGCGGTTTCCCCCAAATTTCCCGCGGAAAGCTCCCCCCGCTCGTCACAGATCAGCACGTTGCACCCACGCCGCTCGCAAACAAGGCGGGCAAGATCGCGCAAAAGTGTGGTTTTGCCTTCCCCGGGCGGCGCCAAGATGAGAAGAGAGGCGAGTTCTCCCTCAAGACAACGCCCGTAGATCTCCTCCGCGCAGCCCAAGATCTCGTGTGGAATGCGGACGCAGAGCGAGGTGACGGAACGGACGGCGAGCACGCTGCCGTTTTCGTATACATAGGAACCCGCGATGCCGATGCGTACGCCTCCCTCCGCCGTGAGGAATCCTTGTTTGAGCTGGTTCTCCACCGAGTAAACGGAACGTCCGCTCGCCGCGAAGAGGATCTCTTCGATCTCTTCCGCCGTGGGCAGGATCGCCGCACGCTTGGAGCACACTCCCCTCTCGCACAGAAAGACGGTTTCTCCGTTGAGATCGGCGGCGAGCGGCTTGCCGTCGCGGATACGAAGCTCGTACAGGCGGCTCCCGTCGACATGCCGCACGGCGTTATAAAGGCGCGGCGGAAGAAATTCCAGCATCGCTCTATTTTATGGGACAAGATGTCCGCTTATGATAAAAAAAGAAAGCGGCGGCGCCGCTTTCCCTTGATCTTTGCCATGAGAAACATGCAAAAAGCTATTCGATGACGAATACGTTTACGGAATTGTTTTTGACGGTAGCCCGAAGGATATTTCCCTCCAAAGGAAGGGTACACGCCGTGGGAACGACGCGCTCCTCCTTTCCCTCTTGCAGGCCGATCTTGTTTTCCGCCGCGGGGTCCTCGTGGCAGAGCGTGGTCATCGTCACGCGCTTCTTTTCGGGGAAGTTTATCAGGCACGCTTCCAGCTCCTCGTCTTTGCCCGACACGTTGACGACTTTCAGATAGATCTTGCCCTTTTCGTCCGCCGTCGCGCTTTGGAACACCCGTTCGTTGACTTTCCATATGGCTTTGGAGAGCACCTCGTGCCATTCCCCGTCCATGAGGAGCAAGGCCCGAAAACGGTCCTCGGTGTATTCGAGCCGCATGACGTTTCCTTCGGGAGAATAGCCGAGAAAGCGGTCCTTCCCCATCATTTCACAGGCGGTGCGCATAAAATCGACCTGCTTTTCAAAGGCAACGTCAAAGCCGTTGCGGTTCTTTCCGTATTGGCAACAGACGGAAAAAGCGGCGCAGTCCAAGGTCCCGCCGTCGCGCACGTCCTTGACGCCCACGCCCGCGATAAAGCTTTGTTCCCCCGAAAGACGGCGGAACGAGATCTCCACGTTGCAATCTCCGAATTCCTGTCCGTCGTAATAAAAGCCGTTGAAGGCGGTGCCCGCTTCGATGATGAGTTCTCCGCCCGCAATGCGTCCGCCGATACACCCGGGGCAGACCTTCCAACCGCCCATGCCGTTCTCAAAGGTATGCAGGTAGAGAAGTTTTCCGTCCTTTCTGCCGTATACGGCGACGGAGGAAACGGCGATCGCCGTTCTGTTTCCGCCGAGGAGCAATCCGCCCGCATTGCCGCTGTCGCGGGGCGCGACCCCCGTGAGCGTATGGCTGCCCACATTGCCCGCAAACATCTGCTGCACATAATAGCTCGGCGTGAACATCACTTCGCGGGCGTTGAACCATATCAGATCGGGCGTCCAGCTGTGCCGGTAGGAGGCGGCAAACAGAGGCGCGTAGCAGGTCATTTTCACAATATCGGAGTTCCGCTCACAACCTGTCAAAAAGGCCGCTTCTCCGAGCGCCGAGCGTAGATCGCTCTGTCCGTTGAGCCGTCCCCTTCCGTCTGCCAGCGAGTGGACGGCGTATTCCCCCATGAATACTTTTGCGCCCTTTCTGTCGTAGCCGTCATAGCGCGCGGTATTGTCGATGAACCATGGATAGGTGTTGTAGACGTGCTCGTCCACAATGGTGTCGCGGTACTTCCGGTTGATGATCTTCCAGTTTTCGTTGCTGTCCTGCGGGCGGTTGTCCACGCCCGCGGTCGTCACAACGGTGATCCCGAAGCGTTGCAAAAGGTCGGTTGGAACGCCTCGGTAGCGGTATTGCCGCACCCCGCGCAGACAGGCGGCGAGGTTGTCGAAATATTCCTGGCCCCAATTCTCGTTTCCGATGCCGATATAGGAGAGCGGGAAGGGACACGGGTGCCCCATTTCGGCGCGCAGCAGCGCCCAGCGGCGCTCGTTTTCGTCTTTGGAAAAAGCGTCCCCCTTGGCGAAAAAAATGAGATCGGCAACATTGCCGATGACTTCTTTTTCAAATTCTTCCGTATCGGGAAGAATACGGCGGTAACCCGTTTTGCGCTGTTCGCCCATGCGCATCTGGCAGAGCAGCCCGCAGTGGAGCACGGGAAGCGGCGCCATGCCGAGGTCCTCGCAGAGGCAGAAATATTCGTAAAAGCCGATCCCATAGCTTTGCAGATACCCCCAAACGTTGGGGATCTGCCGCCGCTGTTCGAGCGGCCCCAACGTGTCCCGCCAACGGTACTGATAGGGAAAGTCGACGTCGCCCTCCACCACGCAGCCGCCGGGGAAGCGCAAAAAGGAGGGATGACAGTCCGCGATCGCTTTGACGATGCTGGGAGAAAGCTTTCCGTTGCGGTACTTTTCGGGATCCCCCCAAACGGTTGCGGGGAGCAGAGAAAAATAGTCCAAGCCGAGCGTTCCGTTCCCCTCGAGAAGCAAACAGAAGCGTGCCATCGTGCTTCTTTCGGCGACGGCGGAAGCGGCGATCTTGACCCAATCCCCCTCTCCGTCCGCGGGGATCTCCGCCCTGCCGGCGGCGGTGCATCTGCCGCGCGCATCCTCGAGGAAAAACGTAGCGCTCCCCTTAAAGCCAAGCCGCTTTACATAGACAGAAAAGTCGTATCTCTCCCCTTCCGTAACCGGCATGCCGTATCTTTCGGAACCCTCCGTCACGAAATAGCCCGGGTTCTCGAGGCGGTATCTGCCGCCGACTTCGAGAAGCAGATAGGACGGATTGTTGTCGTTCATCCCCCCTTCCGTCGAGATCTCGTGCCTGCCCGCGCCGAAGATGTCCCAATAGGCGTCCTTTTTCGCGCGTACCGAAACGGGAACATCTACCGCGAATCCGTCGTAGGTATAGTAAGAAAATTCAAAGGAGTTATTGACGATCATTTCGGCGTTCAGACCGCCGTCCGCGGCGTGGTTGATGTCCTCGAAGAACAGCCCGTAAAGGTGCTTGGAAACTTCCACGCCCCGCTTGTTTGCGTCCAAGGTGTAATGCAGCATCGCTTTCTCCCCAAAGAATGACTCAGCCGAGCGAACGCACCGCTTTCAGCGCGCCGTCGATCACGTCGTCCATATCGAAATACCGATATTGCCCCAGCCGCCCGCCGAAGAGCACGTTTTTCTCCTGCGCCGCAAGCGCCTGGTACTGCGCGTAGAGCGCATTGTTCCGCTCGTCGTTCACGGGATAGTATGGCTCGTCCCCCTGCCGCCACGCCGAGGAATACTCCCGCGAGATGACCGTCTGCGGCTGCGTGCCGAACTCAAAGTGTTTGTGCTCGATGACGCGTGTATAAGGCACGTCGGCGGCGGTGTAATTGACGACGGCGTTGCCCTGGTAATTGGGCGTATCCAGCGTTTCCGTTTCGAAGCGCACCGAGCGGTATTCGAGCGCGCCGAGTTTATAGCAGAAGTAGGCGTCGATCGCGCCCGTGTAAATGACTGTCTTTGCGAGCGCGGCATACTTTTCCTTATCCGCAAGGAAGTCGCACCCGAGCCGCACTTCAACGCCGCCGAGCATCTTTTCGACGATCTGCGTGTAGCCGCCGATCGGGATCCCTTGGTAGCGGTCGTTGAAGTAGTTGTTGTCGAACGTGTACCTCAGCGGCAGGCGCTTGATGATGAAAGCGGGCAGTTCGCGGCAGGGCCTGCCCCACTGCTTTTCGGTATAGCCCTTGATGAGTTTTTCGTAGATCGTCTTTCCGACGAGATTGAGCGCCTGTTCCTCGAGGTTTTTCGGCTCGGCGACATATACGCTCTTCCGCTCTTCTTCGAGCCGCTTGCGCGCCTCCTCGGGCGTAAAGACATCCCGCCAAAGCTTGGTGAAGGTGTTCATATTGAAGGGCAGATTGTAGCATTCGTCCCGATAGCGCGCCACGGGCGAGTTGATATAGTTGTTGAATTCCGCAAAGGTATTCACATAGTCCCAGATCGCCTTATCGGAGGTGTGGAAGATGTGCGCGCCGTACTTGTGGACGTTGACGCCCCCGATGTTTTCGGTATAGACGTTTCCGCCGATATGGGAGCGTTTTTCCAGCACAAGGCAAGTTTTGCCCCGTTTTGTCAGCTCGAATGCGCATACGGAGCCATAAAGCCCGCTTCCTACAATGAGATAGTCGTACATATCAATCCTCCTTGATCGGTTTGCGATGTTTTTGGCGGAAGCGCTCGCGGAGCGCTTTGACGTGATGGCGGAAATCCCCGTCCGTGAGCACGGCGATGAGGATGGGCACGAGCGACACCGCGACCGCGATGCAGCCGTTCACGAGCAATTCGTTGAAGCGGCTCTCCATGGAAACATGGCAGAAATGCAGTCCGACGAGCGCAGCCGCGAACAGCGCGATGTAAAAGTAATTTTTGATATAGTAATACTTGGGCGTGTAGTGGATCGCATGCTTATAAAGGACGTGCGGTTCTACGATGTGGCAGATAAAGAGATTGGTGAGAATGGTCGCCGCGATCACGCCCACAACGCTGAACTCCTCGTCGATCAGCCCGAAGAGGTAGACAAAGGCGATGGAGAGCGCGATATTGACGGTCCCCTCTACGAGCGGCTTATAGCGATCGTAATAAAAGGTGCCCGTGGCGTCGCGGAAAAGCATGGTCGCCTGCCGCATGAATTGGATAAAATAATTGAGGGTGATGACGAAGGTCACCCATCGGCCGAAGAGCAGCCCGCCCGTCATGGCGCTGTCGAAGAAGATGGTGACGAGATCGTCAATGATGGCGTAGTAGCCGAGGAAGAAGATCGCGCCGAGTACAAAATTGAAAGTATGGAAGAAATGCAGATATTTGCGCAACGATTCGCCGCTCTCCTCCACATACAGGTGCCCGATGATCGAGGTGAGCGGCGTAAAGCAGAGCGCGATCGTGCTTGACAGCGCCGAGGCGATGACGATGTAGTTGGAATATTTCCCGAGGAGAGCCACGCCGAGGAAAGCAGAGATGATCACGCTGTCTGCGGTGTTGACGAGGACCCCGCCGATCTTGTGCATGAACATCGCCTTGACGTTCTTGACGACCTCCCCTTTCGTTTCGGGATCGATCTTTTCTTTGAGGGCGAGAATGCCGCCGTACATCTTGCGGGTCACGATCTCCGTCACCGCCCACTGTGCCAAAGCGGCTGCGATCGCACACACGAGGTACCACACAAAGGATCGTGTGAGGAAGAGCACAAGGATCTGCAGACCGCAGGCAAGGAGCTGTCCCGAGGAGGTGATGGCGGTAGAGATATAATTATTTTTGTAGGCGTTGATGAGCGACGTCTTAGCGCTGAAAAGGTAGGTGATCAGCACCGCCGCGAGCGAAAGCGCAAAGGTGAGATAGAGATCAACGTCGAGTTCGGCATAATCCTTGGCGAAGAATTTGAGGAAAGGCATCAGGACGCATCCGCCGAGGAGAATGATCCCGCCGATGATGAGATAGAGCCGTTTGAAAAGGCAATAGAGCGCGGCGACTTTTTTGTCGTCCCCCTCCACGATGGGCTTGTACATGCAGAAGGTGATGGCGCTACCCACGCCGAGTTCCGCCACGGCGAGGAAGCCGAGAATGCTTGTATAGAGGGAATTGAGGCCGTTGACGTCATTTCCAACGAACTGTATCAAAAAGCGCCGCGTGAGCAAGGTCGCCACGAGGAGCAGTACGCGGAACACCACGGAAACGATGACGTTTTTGAAACCCTTCTTTTTATCCAATTATCTTATCTCCGATTCGTTTCTGATGATTCTTTGCTTGCTTTGCTTTTCAAATAGGAGAAAAAAAGAACTGCGAGGGGCTTTCTCTTTTTCAAATAATCTACTTGCGTTACTTGTTTACATGCGTTGTAATATTTTACATATAAAGAATAGAATTTCTTCTTGTATGTAGGGTCCCAAGGTTTTGTACCCGCATAGTGAATGATTTTCTGGCGTCTTCTATCTGTAAGTATTTGACCGATTTTATTCAAATTCGTAATATAGTTATATTTATCGTTAATAAAGCAGACGCGATTTTGGTAGAAGTGATTCAAAATATCTTGGTCGTGATACATCAAAGATGAAAATTGCACTCCGCCATAATGAAGCATTTCTTCAAGGCAGGGATGATCGGCTTTTGTAAAATCGAATAGCATGACCCCCGAATTGAAATAAGAGCTTCCCGGTCCGGCGATGTTTGCGACATGGTCGGGCACTGTTTTTTCGACAAAAGAATCCGCAACAGCCGTAAGCGGCTTGTCGGTTTGCATAAAGAAAAACTCATGAATCGGTTTGCGGACAATAATGTCGCAATCGAGGAAAAGGACTCGTTCTTGGTCTTTCAGATAGTCGGGAATAAGTAATTTATAGTAACAAGCATAAGACGAAGCCCGCATTTTCGGTAGATTTTTGAAGCAAGCCTCGTCTATTTCGTAAAATTTGCAAGAAACGCCCATTTTTTGCAAAAAAGAAGCGATGTTTTCCCGATCGTCTTGGCCAAGGCTATAAGTCAATAGGTGAGCCATAATCGTTTCTTGGCGGTTGTTCACAATCAAAGAATAAATCGAAACCTTAAACTGGCCGATGTAGTCTTTATCAAAAACGTAACAAACATTGAAATTCATATCTGCATACCTTGTAATATTTTTTCAGCCGTCTTTTTCCATGAGTATTTTTTAAGGAGCGCTTGAGCACTTTGTTCGCTCATCGGTGCGCATTCCAAAGGAACACCGGCTCCGTGCGGGTCGAAGTATATGGCGCTGTCGCCGTAAATCTCGTGAAAAACGGGGATGTCGGAGAGAAAGATCTTGCGGCAACCGCAGGCGACCGCTTCCAACGGCGGGATCCCGAATCCTTCATAGAGCGACGGCAGGATAAAGCCCTCGCAACGATGGTATAGATAGGCGAGCTGCCCGTCGTTCATATAGCCCGTAAAATAGCAGTTTGTGATGTTATTTTCGGCGAGGAACTTATCATATTCCATGTTTTGATTGCCCGCAATGACAAAGGAAAGTTCGGGGTGTTGTTTGGCAAGCATGAGCACGAACTTGAAATTTTTGTGCGCGTACACCGAGCCGACCGAGAGATAAAATGTTTGCGGAAGTCCCTCAACGGGCGTTTCTTTCCATTCTGCGGTATGCTCCATGCCGTTGTAAACGACCGTTGGCAACTCCTTCCGCTTGGGGAAAAGACTATGAATGCGTTCCGCTGAAAAGTGCGACACGGTAAAGACCTTGTGACTGCGATAGATGAAGCTACGGATCATGAGTCTGGACTTGCGCACCCAAGATTTTTTCGGCGCGCATTGCTTCATGTCGAGCCAAAGGACATCATGGAGAACGACAAAAGAGCGGTACAGGATCGGGGCGTTGTTTCCCGTGCATAGGAGCGGCAAATTTTGTTCCTTACAGAATTTGGGGAGATCGGATTGCTCCCACCGCGTTCCTGTATGTTTCCCCACCGTGATATATTCGATATTTTCGGAAATTATCTTCGGCGCACTTAATTTTGAAATCGGCGGCATGGCGACATACACTTGCAGGTTTTTCATCAGAGAAAATTGTTTTAAGACCTCTTGGGTAAACCGCTGTATGCCGGTAAACGGTTGTTCCATAAACCGGCCGTTGAGAATGAATTTCATTGTATTATTTTCTGTTTTCATAAAGTTCGTTTGACAAGGCATTGCCGTTTCGTTGATATTTCGGGTAACCAGTTCGTTTGCATGGAAAAGCTTTCGATATAGCAAGAACCGTAAAAGAGTAAAAACCAAACAAATAAATTATAGGGTTCGGGGACGGAAATGAACATCAGCACGAGCGTCACCAAAAACGGCAGCGCTCTTGAAAAATATCCGTTTTTGTATGCGCTTCTCGCGTAATGTATCACATATACCAAGAAGATCGCCATGCCGACGATCCCGACATTGCACAGCCAGCTCGAGAATAGGTCTGCGCTGCGTGCGCTGCCGAAGCCCACCCCGAGCGGAAACCTCAGCCCCACGCCGATCAAGGTCAGCATCGTGGACGAACGCTCCTCTCCCGAAACGTTTTGCCTTGCGAGTTTCTCAAGAAATAGCTCCACCAGCCTCGACAACCGTCCCGCCATAAGGACGAGGACGAAAAGCAAACAAAGCAGCCCGATTGCGATCGCCCGCCACACCTTCACCGAATGCGGCGCAGACAGAAAACGCACGCACGCGGGGATCGCCAAAACGATCAAAAGCGCCATGCCGACAAGGAATGTGGAGGATTCCGAAAGGACGCCGACGAGGATCCCGAGGAATGCGAAACACACGCTCGGAAGAGAGCGCTTGGTTTGCAGGCAGAACAGAATGGACGGAACGAGATAATAACAAAGCATGGAGGCTTCGTCGCAAGGCCCGTAGAGCCGTGTGCCCTGGATATTTCCGTGCACTCCCGTGCGGAAGATCCGGTCGAAGGGCAGGTTGAAACGGAATGCGAGCATCTGATAAATACAGACCGACACCACGGCATAGAAGCCGTAGCGGTAGGCGGCAAAGGCCCCTGCTGCAATTTTGCCGTCGTTCTTGTAGCGGAGCAGCGTGTTCAGAAAAACAAGGTCAAACAGAAGGTAAGCAATGTGTATGACGTTCGACGCCGAAAAGTGCAAAGGGACAAGATCGCCCTCTTGGTCGATGATCTGTACGCCCGTGCGCGCAAAAATGGGCGGGAACACGATACTGATCAGGCAATAAACAAAAAAGAGGATCAACCGTCCGTCCAGCCGCACGGTCATATTGCCGCGCAACGTCAGGAGGAAAAACATCATGAAAAAAAAGAAGGAAGGCTGTATGGAACCCCCTGCGATATTCAATACGCTTGCTCCGCTGAAGCCCGAAAAAAAGACGGCGGTATAGAGGAACATATCGCGCTTGCGGAGAACAAGATATACAATTGTCAGCAAAACGGCGATATAGCCGAGGAATGTGATCTCCATCGTTTTCTCTATACTTTTTTCAATACTTCAAGCAGCTTTTGCGCCGATCTTTCCCAGGAATATTTTTCGAGGCAGGCGTTCCCCACGGGGACGGCCAATGCGCCCGGTTCGCGGCAATATTCTTGCGGCGAAACATAAACGGCGTTTTCGCCGAGCACTTCGTGCATGACTTCCGTATCCGAAACGATGACGCACTTCGCCCCCGCCGAGAGCGCTTCCAAAGGCGGGATCCCGAAACCCTCGTAAAAGGTGACGAAAAGGAACGCCTTGCAGTTTTGCATCAAGCCCGCGGAATCTTCGTCCGACACATATCCGAGGAGCTTTACGTTCGGCGGAAGCTCTGTTTTCTTTTCCGCAAAGACGCGGCTGTTTAATCCGCCCGCAACGGCGAATACCTCGTTTGGAGCATTTTGCGCCGTTCCGATGATCCACTTGAGATTCTTATTCGGCTCGAGGCTGCTCAGGGCAAAAAAGTACTCCTGCGGCTTCAATCCGTATTTTTCGGGCGCCGCATCGTTTTTTTCCGTGCGCGCGAAATGTTGCCAGGCATTTTCCGCCACATAGATTTCCGCCTTCATTTTGGGGAAATATTTGAGGATCTCCCGCTTGGAAAATTCGGAAACGGTCAAGATCGCCTTCGCTTTTTTCATGATGTTGCGGAAGAGAATATGATACCAGAGGCGGAATGTTGCGGTAAAATATTCGGGATGGGCAAAGGCCTTCATGTCGTGGACGCACACGATCTTTGGGGCAAAAAGCGGAGCGGCGTTGCACAGGTTGACCGAAACGCCATGATGTTTGCGCACATAGCGGGCAAAGGTCGTTTGCTCCCAGAGCGTAGAACTCTTTTTGCCGCAAACGGCCGTTTTTATGTTTTGATACGGCGGGCAGACTTGCGCGGCGTCTTTCGGGAGCACGATCGTGACGTCAAGACCTTGGCAGACCTTGTCAAGCTCCGCCACGATCTCACGCGCATATCTTTGTACCCCCGTAACGCGTTGTCCCCAAAATTTCCCATTGATAAAAATTTGGGTTGCCCTTTTCGTTTCCTGTTTCACGGTATTCTCCGTTTTTCGGGCCATCGCCCGCCCTTATATTCAGACGGCAAGTTGCATGAGCGCCGAACCGATATCTTCGAGTTTTTCTGCCGCCGAGGCGCCGTCGTCGGCTTTCACGCCGTAGTAAAATTTGATCTTCGGCTCCGTGCCCGACGGGCGCACGCAGCACCAGCCGTTTTCCAGCTCGAAATACAGCACATTGCTCTTCGGCAGCTCCAAGGGGCTGCTGCCCCCCGTGCCAAGTTCTTTTCGGAGGCCGCATTCGTAGTCGCGCACGGCGACTACCGCTTCCCCGCCGATTTGTTCGGGCGGGCAGTCGCGGAGCTTGCATATCATTTGGTCGATCCGCTTTGCCCCGTCCGCGCCGCCGAGCGTTACGCCGCACAGCCCCTCTTTGAAATAGCCGTATTGGCGGTAGATCGTCTGCATTTGGTCCCAAAGCGTGCGCCCTTCCGTACGGTAAAACGCCGCGGCTTCGCAGAGCATGGCAACGGCGGCAACGGCGTCCTTGTCCCGCGCGTGCGTGCCGACAAGACAGCCATAGCTCTCCTCATAGCCGAACTCATAAGTGTGTTCGCCCGTTTCCTCGAGCAGTTTGATCTGCTCGCCGATGTACTTAAATCCCGTGAGCACTTCGATGACCGTGAGATCGTACCGCTTGGCGATCTCGTAAGCCATTTTGGAGGACACGATGGTCGTGACGAGCGCGCCCTTCCCCTCCTTGGGCAGAAGTCCCTTCGCAGCCCTGCGCGAGAGAACGTATTCGGCGATGAGCAGACCGCTCATATTGCCCGTAAACGGCATGTACTCCCCCGTGACGGTGTCCTTGGCGTAAACGCCCAAACGGTCGGCGTCGGGATCGGTGGCGAGCACGAGGTCGGCGTCCTTCTCCTTTGCGAGCCGCAGCGCGTATTCGAACGCCTTGGGGTCCTCGGGGTTCGGGTAGGCAAGTGTGGGGAAATCCCCGTCGGGCGCCTCCTGTTCGGGGACGACGTAGACGTGGCGGAAGCCCAGTTCCCGCAAGATGCGCCGCACGGGCAGGTTCCCCGTCCCGTTCAAGGGAGTATAGACGATCTTTAGCTCCCTCGCGCACTTGGCGATGGCTTCGGGTTCCAGCGAGAGCGATTTCAGCGCGGCGATGTAGGCGTCGTCTATTTCTTGCCCGATCACCTCGAGCAGACCGCGCCGTTTTGCTTCTTCCTCGCCGATCTTTTTGATGTTTGTATAGTCGCCGACGGCGTCGATCGCGGCGGCGATGCCCATGTCGTAGGGCGGGACGATCTGGCCGCCGTCCGACCAATACACCTTGTAACCGTTATATTGGGGGGGATTGTGGCTTGCCGTGATAACGATCCCCGCCGTTGCCTGCAACAGACGCACGGCAAAAGATAGCTCGGGGGTCGGGCGGAGTTGTTCGAAAAGATACGCTTTGATGCCGTTCGCCGCAAAGATCAGCGCGGAGGCGAGAGCAAATTCCCGCGAACCGTGGCGGCTGTCATAGGCGATGACGATGCTGCCGTCCTTTGTCCGGGCGTTGACGAAATCCGCCAGCCCCTGCGAAGCTTTCCCGACGGTATAGAGGTTCATGCGGTTGGTGCCCGCGCCGAGGATGCCGCGCAGACCTCCCGTGCCGAAGGAGAGGTTTTTGTAGAAGCGGTCCTCGATCTCCTTTTCGTCGGTGAGCGCAAGCAGTTCGCGGCGGGTCTCCTCGTCGAAGGGAGGTTTTGTCCAGCGCTCGTATTCTGGGTTCATCAAAGCAGCTCCTCTCTTCCCTGCGTACGAAGATCTTCTACGATTTTTTTGACCTCCTGCGCGCGGTCCTTGGCGCAGACGAGGAGCGCGTCGGGCGTATCTACGATGATGACGTTTTTCAGCCCGACGGTGGCGACGAACTTCTTTTTGGCATAGATGACGGAATTGTGGGTATCCTCGCCGATAAAGTCGCTGACGACCACGTTGCCGTTGGCGTCCTCTCCGTAGAGTTTGGAGAGCATATCCCAGCTACCGACGTCGCTCCAACCGAATTCGCTCGGCAGGACGAAGATATCCTTGCTCTTTTCCATGATGGCATAGTCGATGGAAACGGAGCGGATCAGAGGATACAGCTCCTCCAACACCGTCTTTTCCTCGGGCGTATTCATGGCGTCGCCGATTCGGCAGAGCAGTTCATAGACGTCGGGGATGAATTTCTTGTATTTTTCGAGGATCACGGAGGCCTTCCAGATGAACATGCCGCTGTTCCAGACGTAATCCTCGCTCGCCACATATCTCTTGGCGCGTTTGAGCGGGGGCTTCTCCACAAAGCGGAGCACCTGCTTCGCGGGGCCGCCCTCCTTGCGGAAGTGGATGTAGCCGTAGCCCGTTGCGGGGAAGGTGGGCGTGATCCCGACCGTTACGAGGCAGTTCTTTTTCTCCGCGGTGTCGATCGCCGTCTGCAAAACTTTCGAAAAAGTTTCGGTGTCCTTGATGTAGGCGTCGGAGGGCGTGATGACCATGATGCCGTCCCCGCCGTTTTTCTTGACGATCTCCATCGCCGCGTAGCCGATGCAGGCAACGGTATTTCTTGCAGCAGGCTCGGCGAGGATCTGTTCCTCTTTGAGCCGCTTGGAAATGGCGCTGCGCATGGCCTTCAGCTGATGCGCGTTCGTGACCACGCGGATATCCGCGCGCGCGCAGACATGGGTCAATCTGTCGATCGCCTCGTTGACCATGACCTCCTTCCCGCTCAGGTTCAGTAGCTGCTTGGGTCTTTCTCTTCTCGACAGCGGCCAGAAGCGTTCGCCTCCTCCGCCTGCCATTATGATCCCGAAGGTTTTCATCTCTTTTTCCTCATCCATGGATTTCCGGCGCTCAGATCTCTTGGAAGAGCGAGCGGATATTTTCACGGAACACCGGCTCGCTGAAGAGGGTTTCCACCCTCTCGCGGGCGGCGTTTCCGTATTGTTCGCGCAGCGGCGGGTCACCCGCGAGCGTTTCGATCGCCTTTGCGTAGGCGGGAACGTCGGCGTTTGCCACTTCGATCCCCGTGACGCCGTTGAGCGATACATAATTGACGCCGCTTCCCTCGATGGTAAAGGTGACGGCGGGCTTTTTGAGCGCCATGGCTTCGGCAAGGGCAAGGCCGAACGCCTCGTTTTTTGTCACGGAAGGGAAGCAGAAGATGTCGCAGGCAAGGGTGTACGCCTTGCGCGCTTCGTCGCCGATCCTGCCCAAAAAGACGACTTTTTCATCACCTTCGGCGAGCGCTTTGAGGCGTGGGGTAAGCTCCCCCTCCCCTCCGATAAAGATTTGATAGCCGTCCCCGAGCAGTTTGGAAGCGCGGATCAGGTATTCAAGCCCCTTATAGGGAACATGCCGCCCGAGCGCAAATAAAATAGTCTTTCCCTTGTTCTCTTCGCGGATCCGCGCGGCTTCCCTCAGGTTGCTTTCGGAAACGGTGATGCGTTCGCTGTTGGCGCAATTGGGCACGACGGTGCATTTCGTGCGGAAGGCGGGCAGGAATTTACTGCCTTCGATATAATTTGGGCTTGTGGCGACCACTTTCGAAGCGCGCCGTAAAAGCCGCTTCGTCTGTCCGCCGAAAAATTTCCCGAGAAGTTTTTGCTTTGTGATGTCGAGATGCCAATACACCACCAGCTTGCAGCGCGGATATTTTTTGAGAAGTTTCAAAAGATAGTGCGCCGCAAAGGGATTCGGGAAATGGAAGAGCACAACGTCGGGCATAAATTCACGGAACTGCTTTTTCAACAGTCCGTAAAAGCCGAAGGAAAGCTGCTGGGAAGCGACTTTTGCAAAGCACCCCGCGCGGACAATTTGTACACCGTCCTCCTCATCGGTTGCGTTCCCCTTTTCGTGGTTGAAGCAGATCACGCGTTGCTCGCATTCCCCCGCGAGCGCGTTGATACAATCCCGCGCTACCTGTTCTATTCCCCCTACATGCGGGAAATAATAGCCGCAAAACGTTAAAACTTTCATATGGATCACTTTGCCCCCGTGCGCTTGAACACGCAGACGACGGTCTTGAAAATAATTTTGAGATCGAGCAGGCACGAACAGTGGTCGACATAATAAAGCTCGAGCTTTTGCCGTGCGCCGCTTTCGTAAGTGGCGTTGCTCCTGCCGTTTGCCGCCCACCAGCCGATCATGCCCGGTTTGACGGAGAGGAGCTTGTCCGCGTCTTTGCCGTACTTTTCCTCCACTTCTTCCCGCATGAGCGGGCGGGGTCCGATCACCGAGATGCGACCCGTGAAGATCGCCCAGACGTTGGGAAGTTCGTCAAGGCTCGTCCGCCGCAGAAAACGTCCGAGTTTGGTGACGCGCGGATCGTCGTCCATCTTGTATTCCCTGCGGTACTGCCCGAGCTGTTCGGGCGTGAGCATGTCCTCTAAGCGATCGGCATTCGGCTTCATGCTGCGGAACTTGGGGAGCAGGATCTCCTTTCCCCCCTTCCCCACGCGCTTGTGGCGGTAAAAGACGGGACCTCCGTCGCTGCATTTGACAACAACGGCAAGGATCAGGTAGAGCCACGAAAGCAACAGAAGTACCAGCCCCGAAGAACATATATCGAATGCCCGCTTCACGAACAGATAGCAGCGGTAGCGGAAACCTCTTTTCCCGCCCGTTTCCCCCTTACACACCCGCGCCGGCATTAGCTGCTTGCCTCCGCAGGAAGAATATGGGTTCTACGGTTTTTGCGGGAAGGGAAGCTACATGTTCTCCCCCCCCCCCGCTAACTATATTGAATACTGCGCGGGATATGATCTTGATGTCGAGCCAAAGGCTGCGCTTTTCGATGTACTCGAGGTCGAGGGCGACCCATTCGTCGAACGAGAGCGCGTTGCGGTTTTTTTTGATCTGCCAAAGGCAGAGCAGGCCGCCTTTTACATCCAAGCGGTGTCTTTGGTATTCGGTATACTGCGCCACTTCGGACGGCAGCGGCGGACGGGGACCGACCACGCTCATATTGCCGATGAAGATGTTCCAGAGCTGCGGCAGCTCGTCCAAAGACAGCTTTCGGTACACCCGCCCCACCCGCGTGATGCGCGGATCGTTCTTCATCTTGAAGGCGGGCGGGTCCGCTTCGTTCAGCCCCGCTTCGATGAGTTTCTGTTTCATTTCCTCCGCATGCGGGCACATCGAGCGGATCTTGTAGAAGCGGAAGATCTTGCCGTTTTTCCCCACCCGCTTGGACGCATAGATGGGATTGTGGAAGTCCTCCAGCCACTTGATCAGGATCAGCAGCAGGATCAGCCAGCCGAACAAAAGTAAAAAAAGGCCCGAGGAGAGAATGTCGAAGAGGCGCTTTACGAAGAGGTAACAGCCGTAGCGGAAGCCCCGTTTTCCGTGCGGAACGGGTTTTCCGTTTTCGGATATTACATCCTCTTGCTCTTCATCCGACATGAATTTTCTCCTTGGCGCGCATGTTGTGCCGATCGGGGCGAATAAAAATGCAGGTCTGTCCCTTCTGGTAGTTTTAGATGATCTTGCCGGAACAGGAAAAACCTACGTTCTTTGGAAACAATTATAACCTATATATATGGAAATGTCAATTGATTCAATAGAAAATGTAAAAATGTCGGTAGGTTATGGGAAATCACAAATCTTTTTCGTTTTGCACATAACAGGCGGCGGTTGGTCCTGCCAAGGCAGTTATTTGAGAATGCGCCAACGATCGGCATATTTTCTTTCTGCATTTCCTTGACTTCCCGCATAAACTGTGGTATAATTATCCCACATTATATCGGGAGGGAAATATGGCACAGATCATTCCCATACGGGACTTGAAGAACACCACGGCGATTTCGGAACGGTGCAATGCTTCCGATGAACCGATCTTTATCACCAAAAACGGCTATGGGGATATGGTCCTTATGAGCATGGAAGTGTATAACCGCACTTTCGCCGAAACGCAGCTTTGTAAGGAGCTGAAAGAAGCGGAAGATTCGATCAAACGCGGCGAGGGCATGACTTTTAAGGACTTTGCGCAGAGGACGCGGACGAAATATGGCTTATAACATCATCGTTGCGCCCCGCGCGCTCCTCGATCTGGACGAAGCGGCAGACTATATCCGCGAAACGCTTTATGCGCCTGATGCCTCGCGTGCGTTTGTTTCGCACGTTTTAGACGCCATCGGACGGCTTGAAGAATTTCCGTTTTCAGGTGCAAAGGTGAAGCTCTCCTGTATGCCGGATTATGCGGTGCGGCGTTTGATAGTGGATGAGTTTCTCGTATTCTACCGCGTTGACGAGCCGCAGGGCGTTGTCTATGTTTTGCGCATCCGATACGGGCGGACCGACTACATCCAACATTTGAATTTAGAATAGATCATCTGTCTTATCCCCGACCTTCTCGGGGATCTCTTTTGTAAACAGAAGGCGGGCGGGGTCATCATCCCCTTCGGCACGGCACCACGACCAACCTGATTCGAACCGAGTTAGGTTGGTCTTTTTCTATGCAAAAAGCGAGGACAAACCGCCCTCGCCTATTATATTTCACTAAATTGAAGTTTAATAATCTAACAGTCTGCCATAGTCATTCCATTCGCCGAACATTTTACCTTGTTTGGTCTCCACGATTAAGTGTGCCAACATTTTGTCGTACATCTCTGGGTTTCGTTACTTATAGAAGGCGATATTTCCCGTTCGCACCCTTTGGTATAAGGGAGGAAATGATTTGAACTTTGACCACGCCTGCGCAGCCTTCAACGCCGTCTTAATGTCAGGATCAATATGAAAACTGCGAATTCCCATAGTAGGGAGAACTACTCTTCCCGCATCAGTCACAAGACCTAAAGCTTCTAATCTGCGAACTCGCTCCTTGTTTAGTTCTGTCCATTTGCTCCCCTTTTTACGGGGCGTAA
>CANQWX010000004.1 GCA_947627665.1 uncultured Clostridia bacterium | reverse complement strand
GTCGTAAGCGAGATCTCCCATACACGCCCGAACGATGATGGCAACGCCGCAGGCGATCATGCAGGCGGCAAATCCGACGTACTTCGACCACAGCTTGCGGCTCTGTTCCCGCTCGTCGCCGTTTTTCCCATTCTCCTTACGGCTTCGCGCCAAAACTTCCTCTTTGGAGAGGGAGGGTCCTTCCGTGTTGCATTCTTCTTCGCTGTTGAAATTTTCTTCCATAATAACTCCTCAAAGTTCGATCCCCGCCAGGGAGAGGGCGAACAGCACCCATAGCGCAACCGTTACCGCGATGAGAAGGACGGCGCAGACAATGGAGATCGTTTTGCCCCGCCCCTTTTTCATGACGACCGCCTGACAGGTGGTCTGCGCGCTCATGCCCGTACCCAGCAGAACATATATCGGATAGAAAAATGCCTCGCCCTGATGGAGCAGAATATAACAAAATTCGATGACGACGACAGTGACGATCATGGCGAGATAGCCGCTATATGTCACCCACTTCCACCTTGTCCGCTCCCGCTCGTCGCCGTTCTTTTCGTTCTCCTTGCGGCTACGCGCTAAAATCTCCTCTTTGGAGAGCGTCTGTTCGCCGTTTTCGGCAATTTGCTCACGTTCTTCGTCCATATTTCTCGCCTTGCCAAGTTAACTTGGTATGTCTATCATAGCACTGCCAAGTATACTTGTCAAGCCCTGGGCGTAAAAAAAGTCGGAAAATTTTTTCCGACCGATAAGGCGCCTCCTAAGGAGGAGCTGTCACCGCAGGTGACTGAGGTGGTGAGGAGGGAACAATCAGATCAAAATGGATAAAAGTACCGTTTTCCGCTTGCGAGGGTCACCTTTCCGTTGAAAAAGTCCCGTGCGCGGGCGATGAAGTCCTTCTCAGCACTCGCCTTTACCATGACGGTGAAGCGCGCCCTGTCGGCGAATTCCCGTGAAAGGACGATCTCCCCTTCCAAAAACCGCAGCGCGGCGTTCACATCGGGATAGTCCACTTCGAGCGACACTTCAACGCCCGTGGTATACACCCGCTTTTCGGCGGCCTCTACCCCATCGGCGGCGCCGCCCGCATAGGCCCGCGTGAGGCCGCCCGCACCGAGCTTGATCCCGCCGAAATAGCGCACCACGGCGATCGCCGTTTCTCTGAGGTTTTGCGCCTTGATCACGCCCAAAATGGGCATACCCGCCGTCCCCTGCGGCTCTCCGTCGTCCGAAAATCGCTGTTCATTGCCGATCTTATCGGCAATGTAGCCGTAGCAGACGTGGGTCGCCGTAGGGTGAAGCGCGCGGATACGGGCAAGAAAGGCCTTCGCCTCTTCCTCCCCTTCCGCGTGCGCAACGTAGGCCAAAAACCTACTCTTTTCGATCGTCCTTTCGGTGACCGTTTCCCCTACGACGCTTCTGTATTCCATTTATTTGCGCACGACCTTGATGTGCACCTTCTTTCCTTTGTGCAGAACAAATTCGCCCGCGGGAAGAGGCATGTTGACGTCCGTCGCCTTTACGTCCCCGACGGAAACGCCGCCCTGCTCCACGAGCCGCCGCGCCTCGCCGTTGCTTTTGCAAAGCCCCGTGGCGACCAACGCCCCGAGCAAAGTCGAAGTATCTGCGGGGATCTCCTTTTCGGGCATTTCGCCCTCTCCGCCGAATGCCGCCCGCGCCTGCGACTGCGCCAAAGCGGCCGCCTCCTGCCCGTGCACCATTTGGGTAAGCTCAAACGCAAGCCGCTCCTTTGCGGCGTTCATGCGCTCGTCGCGGTAGGCGCAGAGTTGCTTGACCTCATCCAGCGGCAGGAAAGTCAGCAGGCAGAAACACTTTTCGACGTCGTCGTCCGCCGTGTTCCGCCAATACTGGTAGAATTCGTAAGGGCTTGTCTTGTTTGCGTCGAGCCAGACGGCGCCCTTCTGCGTCTTGCCCATCTTCTTGCCCTCGCTCGTCGTGAGAAGCTGGAAGGTCATCGCATAAGCGGGTTTCCTCTCCTTTCTACGGATGAGGTCCGCGCCCGCCAAGATGTTGCTCCACTGATCGTCCCCGCCAAGCTCGAGCGAGCAGCCGTACTTTTGGTGAAGCACGAGGAAGTCGTACGCCTGCATGAGCATGTAGTTGAATTCGAGGAAGGAAAGCCCCCGCTCCATGCGCGCTTTGAAGCACTCCGCCGTAAGCATCTTGTTGACGGAGAAATGCACGCCGATGTCGCGCAGGAAGTCGATATAATTAAGGTTCAAAAGCCAATCGGCGTTGTTGACGACAATTGCGCCGTTTGCTCCTTCGAAGGAGATAAAGCGCGCCATCTGTTTCTTGAAGCACTCTACATGGTAGGCAATCGTTTCCTTCGTCATCATGGAGCGCATGTCCGTCCTGCCCGAAGGGTCCCCCACCATGGCGGTGCCCCCGCCGATGAGAATGATGGGCTTATGCCCTGCGAGCTGCATGTGCCGCATGGCGACAAGCTGCATGAAGTGGCCGACGTGAAGGCTGTCCGCCGTAGGGTCGAACCCGATATAAAAGGGAACGCTCTCCCTGCCCAAAAGCTCGTATAGTTCGTCCTCGTAGACTGTCTGTTTGATAAATCCCCGCGCGCGGAGGGTATCCATGACGTTTTGCATAAGCAGCTCCTAAGGATTCCGATATTGTCCTTATTTTACTCGTGCGGGAAAATTTTGTCAATTAAAAAGCGCGTATTCCCGATTTTTTCCGTTTTCCGATCCCTGCAAAACTTCCGATCCGTCCAAAAGCCGCGTCAAAAGACGGCGGCGGGCGAGCCGCGCGGCAACGCTGGCGCGCAGTTCGGCATTGCGCCGTTCCGCGAGCGCCTTCCTTCCCTCTTCCAAAATACGTTCGATCTCTCTTTCTGTCATCTTGCTCACCGTTCAACAAAAATTATAGCCATAATACTTGACAATTATTGTCATGTTTGATAAAATTTTTTCGGAAATAAAATTTTTTTCGGAGAAGAACAGATGAAATTCCAAATCATGCTCGGGATCCTTTTTACTCTTCTCGCCCGCCGCAAGGTGAGCGCCGTAGAACTTGCCGCGAAATATGAAGTATCCACCCGCTCGATCTACCGCTATGTGGACGAAATGACGATCGCGGGCATCCCCATCGACGTGGCGCGCGGTCAAAACGGCGGCATCTACATTTCGGACGCCTTCAAGCTGCCCAAGGGGCTTATGACAAAAGAAGAATATTCCCGCGCAGTCGACGCGATGCTTGCCATGAACGCCCAGCTCGCCGATCCCGTCCTTGCCTCCGCCATCCAGAAGATCAGCGCGCAGATGAAATCGGAAAAATTCGATCTCACCCTCCCTGGAAACATTCTGGTCGACTGCGGGACTTGGGGGGACGAGCGGAAATTTTCGGAAAAGCTCTCCCTCATCGAGAATGCCATCGAAGCGCGCGAGGCGCTGGAGATCGACTACTATTCCCGCGAGCGCGACCATACCCGCCGCAAGATCTATCCTCACCTCCTGGTGCTGAAACAGAACCTGTGGTATGTCTATGCCTACTGCACCGTGCGGCATGCGTTCCGCATGTTCAAATTGGGGCGGATGCGCATGATCATGCGGACGGGAGAAACTTTCGAGCGCATCCCCTTCGAGCGTGAGGACGTTCCGCTCAAATTCTGGCATGAAAACGAGGAAACCGTGACCGCACGCTTCGAGGTGCTTCCCGAATCCATTACTTATGCGGAAGAATGGCTCGGCATCGAAAACGTCACCAAGCAGGGCGATAAATACATCTGCGAAGTGACCCTGCGTGAGGACGAATCGCTCGTCAAGACCCTCCTCGCCGCAGGCGCAGGCTTCAAGGTGCTTTCGCCCGCCTCCCTCGCGGAGCGGGTAAAGGCGGAAGCAAAACGGCTTCTTCAAAGCTACAACGCCGATTGACCGCAAAAAATATCCCCGTCCTGCATATACTGGAAGACGGGCATGAAATATCTTTTCTTTTGCGGCGGCGGGAGCGCGGGGCACGTCGTGCCCAATCTCGCCGTGATGAACGAACTCAAATATTCCCACCGCTTGGCTTACATGGGAACGGGCGGTATCGAAAAAAAACTTGTCACGGAGGCAGGCTACCCCTTTTTTGAGGTCGACTGCCCGAAGCTCATCCGCTCCTTCACGGCGGAGAACCTCAAGATCCCCTTTCGCCTGAGAAAGGCGGAGCGGGAGGCGTTGAAGATCTTAGAGGCCGAAAAGCCCGACCTCGTCTTTTCCAAGGGCGGCTTTGCGAGTTACCCCGCCGTTTGGGCGGCGCAAAAGCTCGGGATCCCCGCGGTGACGCATGAAAGCGATCTGACGCCCGGGCTTGCCACCAAACTGCTCGCAAAAAGGTGCAAGTATGTTCTCACCTCCTTCCCCGAAACGACGATGCTGTTCCAAAACGGCAAGCATGTCGGCTCTCCCATGCGCAAAGAGCTGTTCCGCGGGGATCGTCCGCGCGCCCTGCGGAAATATTCTCTTTCGGACGATAAGCCCGTCCTTCTCGTCCTCGGCGGCGGGAGCGGGAGCAAGGCGATCGACGACGCCCTCTTCCGCCATCTCGATCTTCTGCTGAAGCATTGGCAGATCCTTCATCTGACAGGGCGCTGCGAAAAGGAGATCGTGCGGCGAGGCTATGTCCACCGCGCGTTCGAGAGCGACATGGGAAGCGCCTACGCCGCCTGCGACTGCGTGCTGTGCCGTGCGGGCAGCAACACGGTCTTTGAAGCCGTGGCGCTCAAAAAGCCCGCTCTTCTCGTGCCTTTGGAAAGAGCCTCACGCGGCGACCAGATGCAAAATGCCGTCTACTTCGAGCAGCGCGGGCTGTGCAGGATCCTGCGCGAGAGCGAACTGTCCTCTCTTCCTGCGGCGCTTGACGCGCTGCAAAAGGACGACGACCTGCGCTTCGCCCTCTCCGCCTCGGAAATCGGAAACGGAACGCCTGCCATTCTCGATGTGATCAGGACGTTTTAACTCTTCGGCGCAAGCGGGTACCTGTCGCCGAAAATGTCCGCCTGCAAATAGACTTCGGGGACTTTCCCGAGCAACACGCTTTCGCAGATGAGCACCTCGGTAAGCGAGGCGAAATTGCGGGTGCCCGAGGGCATGATGATGGAGATATCGGCGACGATCTCCAAGTAAATGGAATGCTTGGTCTGGTTGACGCCCGCCTCCTCGAACGTGGAAGCAAAGCGGCATTCCACATTGGAGATGGGAATGATCTTCATGCGGATCTTCGGACCGAAGCCCGCCCACGCTTCAATGCCGGAAAAGGCGCCGAGCGGCACTTCCACGCCGTCCTCGCTCATTTTTTGCAAATTTTCCTGCGACATATAGGCCGTGTCGCGCGCGATACGGTTGATTTGAAAAGGGTCCGCCGTGATCGCCGTGATGTTTCCCTCTTCGTCGCGCTGCACGGTGACGAGTTCTTCATAGCGCACCCTGTCCGACAAGGTATAATACACGGCGTCGTTGACGGCGACCGTCGTAATGGAGCGCATGGACGCCTCCGCGACCGATATGAGCACCCGCGTGATATTTACATTTACGACAACGATGATCACGATCAGGAAAAGTGCGACGAGCGCTAAGATGACGCGCCGCCGCACTTTGTTTTTGGGACGGCGATATTTCACGCCCCTATTCTATGCCTTGTCCCGCACCGATATGAACCGCGGGGCATAGAATGAACTATGCCTTATGAACTCCTTTCCTACGACAGAGAAAAGGCGGCAGAATATGCCCGCCGCTGGGCGTTTGCGAGAAACCCCGCCTACTACGATTTCAACGCGATCGGCGGTGATTGCACTAATTTTGCCTCGCAGTGCATCTTTGCGGGCGCGGGCGTGATGAATTTCACTCCCGTCTACGGGTGGTTTTACCGCTCGGCGAGCGATCGGACCGCCGCATGGACGGGAGTGGAATATCTTTATAACTTCTTAACGAGTAATGAGGGTGCGGGTCCCTTTGCCGAGGTCGTTCCGCCGGAAAGATTGGAAATCGGCGACATCGTGCAGCTCGGACGGGAAACGGGCGATTTCTATCATTCCCCCGTCGTTGTGGGATTTTCGGGACGGAATATCCTCGTTGCTGCGCACTCCTACGACGCATTCGGAAAGACGCTTGCCTCCTACCGTGCCCCCGTCACGCGCGGCTTACACATTTTAGGTGTGCGGAAGGAAGGATAAGTGCTGTACGCCAGCCATGATCCACAAAAAAAATCGGGAGCTTTTCCCGATTTTTTACTTTGTCAAAAGCGATCTAAGATATTCTTCGTACTCCTCGTCGGTAAGCTTCGGAAGCTTCTTTTTCTTTGCCATGCAGCACCTCTTTGCGTTTGAAAGAAGTATGCCCTACCGCCCTGTCTTTTATTCGGTACGGAGCGCGATCACGGGATCCTTCTTGGCGGCGGCGGATGCGGGAATGAGGCCCGAAATGAGCGTGAGAACCACGCTGATGAGCACCATGATCCCCGCCGTGAGAATGGGAAGGGAGGCGATGCCAGCAATGCCCGAAAGGGAATAGATAATGGCGTTGATGGGAATTTCGAGAAGGTAGGTGACGGCGGCACCGATGAGTCCTGCGCCGAGTCCGATGATGAAGGTTTCTGCATTGAAGAGGTTCTTGATGTCCCGCTTCCGTGCGCCGAGGGAGCGCAGCACGCCGATCTCTTTCACGCGCTCCACCACCGAAACGTAGGTGATGATGCCGATCATCACGGAAGATACGACGAGCGAGATCGCGGTAAAGGCGACAAGGACGTAAGTGATGACGTCGAGCATCGTCTGCACCATTCCCATGAGAAGCCCCACCGTATCGGTGTAGGTGATCTGTTTGCTCTCGTCCACCTTATCATTCCAACCGTCAAGATAGGTCAGAACTTTTTCTTTACTTTCAAAGTCCTTGGGATAGATCGCAATCGAACTCGGTTCGTCGGAACCGCCCATGAGGCGAAGGCAACTATCCAACGCCTCAGAATAGGCGATCCCCATGGGAACATTTCCGCCATTAACGCTGAAAAAGTCGGAATAGTCATTTGTATGGTGGGCAGAGGGAGAAAAGTAGAACGAAATGTCCTGATTGGCCGAGGGAAGGTCGTCGAGCATGCCAGACGCCTTGATCATGTCCACAATAGAATCCGGAACACACGCTTCGTCGCTCTTCATCCATTTTACGATCGTGGATTGCATGTTTTTCTCAATAAATTGATTGACCGTCGCCTCGGTGAGGTTAAGCCCCTCCGAAAGACAACCGTATGTGTAGCCCTCCTTGAGCCGTAAAACGGCGCTGATCGTCAAATTGATCCCTTCCTCTTCCGTCGCCGCAAGCCGATCGCGGACACCGTTATATTGGAAAGGATACCCCATGATGGGGCTTAGCCCCGTTTCGGAATAGACGCCGTCGTTATAAAAGAGAGTAAATTCCTTGCCGATAATACCCTCTGCCACAATTTTATCGGCCTCATCATGCTCATCAACAATGGGAATGGTATTCACCTTAGTTGGCTCATCGCTATCGCGGCTTTCAAGAAATGGTTTGATGAAAGTACTCTCGTCGAGCAACCCGAGCTGTGCGAGAGTCATGTCAATGATCATGCTGTTTTCGCCAACGACAAGCACGGCTTCTGTTTCGTCTTTGGGGAAGTGTGCCTCTTCGCCGCCCAAAATATCATACTGCGAGAGCACAAAGTCAGCATAGTCCTCAGCCTTCGGATCGGCGGTATCGGGCATTTTGAACACGATGTCGTCGAAATAATCCGCCATGTAAAGAAGCTTATCGAAGTCGTCCGAATAGGTGCGCAGTTCGTTCAAATAATAGGCTTCCAAAGAGGAGAGCGAAGAAATGCGCTCGGAAACGTCCGTTTTGTGATGTCCCGTATCGTCGTCGTATTCCACGCCACCGATCGTGGCGGAAGTGAACAGATTATCCGAAAGAGCGGTGCCATAGCCGTACTGGACCGCGTTAATGAGTTCTTCGGGCATTTTTTCGATATAATCGAGGTATTCACGGCTGATATCGTTCGTCACGGCGATTTGCTTTGCAATACCCGTCAAAAAGGAATTGACATAAACCTTGTCATCCATCTGCTCGAAATCACCGAAATCCTGCAAGGTCTGCATGGACCCCATTATGGCGGTCATATCGAAAGCATTTTCGGTAACTTGTATCGGATAGTAGGAGAGCATATCCTCTTCCGTCTTTTGAATGTAATTGTTAAATCCGCTCGAGAGCGCGAGGACGAGGCAGACACTGATGATGCCGATACTGCCCGCGACGGACGTCAAGATCGTCCTTCCCTTCTTGGTGAGAAGGTTGCGCGCCGAAAGAGAGAGCGAAGTGAGAAAGCTCATCTTGGCGCGCGCTTTCTTGCCCTCTTTTTTCTTGTTCCTGACATTTTCCGCTTCGCGGTCGACGTTCCACGTTTCCTCCGCTCCGCTCTCGGTATAAGGATCGCTGTCCGACTCCACCAAGCCGTCTTTGAGCCGCACGATACGGGTCGCATACTGCTCCGCAAGTTCGGGATTGTGCGTCACCATGATGACGAGCCGTTCGCCAGCGATCTCCTTGATGAGGTCCATGACTTCCACGCTCGTCTTGCTGTCGAGCGCGCCCGTCGGCTCGTCGGCGAGCAGGATATCGGGGTTGTTGACGAGCGCGCGGGCAATCGCCACACGCTGCATCTGCCCGCCCGAAAGCTGGTTGGGGCGCTTATTCAGCTCTCCGCCAAGTCCCACCCGTTCAAGCGCCTCTTTTGCGCGCTCGCGCCGCTCCTCACGCGGGATCCCCGCGATCGTGAGCGCGAGTTCCACGTTCCCCAACACCGTTTGGTGGGGAATCAAATTATAGGTCTGGAAGATAAACCCGATGCGGTGGTTGCGATAGACGTCCCAGTCCCTGTCTTTGAAGTCTTTGGTGGACTTCCCCTGAATGATGAGGTCGCCCTCGGTGTAGTGGTCAAGCCCGCCGATGACGTTGAGCAGGGTCGTCTTGCCGCAGCCCGACTGTCCCAAAATGCAGACAAACTCGTTTTTGCGGAATTCAAGATCGATCCCCTTTAAGGCGTGTGCATAGCCGTCGGCGACCTTGTAGTCTTTCTTGATATGCAGTAGTTTTAACATTTTATACTCTCCGTTCCGGTGTCATAATGCGCTAATTTTCCTGCTTATGTGCCTCTACGATCTTGCAAAACGAATTGCATAGTTCATCATATTCCGCGAAGAACCCTTCGAGCCGCTCTTTGCCGAATTGCTCCTCCAGCTCCTCCATCACCGCATTGGCGCGCTCGCACTGCTGGATAAACATGGCGGTGGCATAGTCGGAAAGGCGGATATACGCGATCTTGCGGTCGATGTCCGAAGGCGCACGCTTAACGATATTCTCCCGTTCGAGCTTTGTGACCAGCTGGGAGATCGCGGAGCGCGTGATCCCGAGCCGTCTTGCAAGCTCGGAAGAGATGATGTCGTTCCCCTTCTCTTGCTCCATGACGACTTCCTGCAAAAGGCGGAATTCCGTCTTGGAGAGGGTCGCTTTTCCCATGAACAAGTCGAGCTGCTCAAGCCCCTTTGCCGCAGTGATCAGTTTGATCAGATATTTGTTGATCTCCATGTCATCCTCCGTTTGCCCGATCTCAGTTGTACGGTACTGAACAAAATCAGACTTATTATAAACACAAAAAAGCATACTGTCAAGTTTGTGAAGCAAGCTTTTCAAAAATTTCACCTTATTATCATTTGTCTTTTTCCCGCTTTGCGCCGCAAGATCCTCCATGATCCGACAAGATTTTCCCAATACAGCGAATTTAGTTGACTCAAAAAAAAAAAAATATATAATGTAAACTGTCTTGGTTTGCGGGTCATAAAAAAAGCGAGCGGAAACAAACTGCAAAAGACGGGACGCATCGCTGTTGCGGTGACAGGAGAAAAAAACATGTTGAACGTAAACGATTTTTCCAAAAAGTATAGGAACAACAAAAACTATTCGGCACGGCACATCTGTTTTTCCGTTTCGGCGGGAGAGGTCGTCGGGCTTGTGGGGAGCAACGGCGCGGGAAAATCCACGATCATCAAGAGCATCATCGGCGTGCTTCCCTTTTCGGAAGGGACGATCCAAGTCGGCGGATACGACATCGTGAAGCAGCCCGAAAAAGCGAAAAAACTCATCGGCTACGTCCCCGACGATCACTCTGTCTACGAAAAACTGACGGGCAGAGAGTATATCAATTATATCGGAAGTCTGTACGGCGCGACAGTGGCGCAGAAGAAGTTCGTAACGGACGATCTTGCGGTGCGCTTTGCGATCTCACACGCGCTCGATACGCAGATCGCGGGGTATTCGCACGGCATGCGGCAAAAGATCTGCATTTTGGGCGCGCTCGTCCACAAGCCGAAGCTGTGGATCCTCGACGAGCCGATGGTGGGTCTGGACTACCAGACAATGGCCCTCCTTTGCGACTATATCCGCGGATATGCGGACGACGAACACTCCGTGCTGTTCTCCTCGCACAACCTCGAGGTCGTGAAAAAGACCTGCGACAAGGTCATCTTCATCAAGAGCGGCGAAGTGGCAGGGATCGTCGATCTGAAAGCGCAGAGCGACTTCGATCTCAACGGCTATTATACCAAACTGAACGGAGGCAAACTCGATGCGTGAATTCATCCGTTTACAGCTCAAATTGAAATGGGGACTCAACCGCAACAACAATAAAGCGAGCGCCGCCATGACGGCAATCGCGGCGTTGCTTGCCGTTGCGATCGCGCTGGCCCTCGTCTGGACGCTATCCTTTGTGCTGAAAGTGAGCATCGACGTCACGGCAAAGCGGCTGTCCGTCCTCTATCTCACGCTCATTGCGGCGGGGCTTACCGTTGCCGCGACAGGCATGCAGGTGAAACGGCTATACCGCCCGGGCGACCTTTTGATCACGGCGCGCTTCCCGCTCAGCCCGTTCAAACTGTTCCTTAGCTATCTTATTCTCAATTATATCGACCTCTCGGTCTATTCCGCGATCTTTTTCCTGCCTGTGATGCTTGTGTTCGGCTTTGCGATGCAATGCATCACTTTTGCGTACATCGCCGGATTGCTGCTCGGCGCTTTGCTCCTGCCTGCGGTCCCCTTTGCGCTGTCGATTTTCATCGCAATTCCTGCGGTGTATATCAGCTCTTTCTTCGAACGGCACGGTATCGCGGGACTGATCGTTTTCATCCTCTTTTTGATGGGTGCGTTCGCGCTCTATTACTATATCCTCAACGTTTTGGCGAACTTCTTTATCCACAGAGATTGGGATGAGGGAACGCTTGAGATCTGGAACAGCCTCCTCGCTTCCCTCGACAGCTACTACAATCCCGCGTACTATCTGTCCAACGTGATCTTTTTCGAGCGGTTCGCGCTCGGATTCGGCGTATGGCTCGGAGCGGGCGCAGCGCTCACGGCGGGCGGTGCGGCTCTGGCGCGGGCAGTGTGCGGAAGTTTCCGCAGCAGGGCGCTCGACGGCGGGAACGGCGTGCGGGAGAGGCGCTCTTCCTTGGACGGTTACACAAGCCTCAGGGCGATCTTCCGCTATGGTTTTCGGGAGATCTTGCGCACCAAAACTTATTCCTATTTCTATCTCGGCATTGCGCTCTCCACTCCCGTCATGGTATTTTTCTGCAACAGGCTGGTTGCCATGGTCGGAGAAGCGCAGGTGGGCGCAGGCATCAATTTCGGCGCGTCCATGCTCGTCGTCGCCGTTTTCATGGCGATGATCTGCTCGTTTACCGCCACGGTCCTCAGTGTAGAGGGTAAGAATTTTTATATCACGAAGCTCGTCCCCGTCCCCTACCGCAAACAGCTTCTTGTAAAAGTTCTTTTGAACATCGGGGTGAGCGCGGTGGCGCTCTTCATCAGCGCTGCCGTCCTTGGCGGGCTGCGGTTCATCGGCGCCGCGGACATGGCGGTGCTGATCGTCACGCAGCTTCTCCTCTCTGCGGGCCTGGTGTTCAACGGCGTCAACCTGAATCTCGCCAATCCCAACCTGAAACCCAAGGCAAACGGGGAAGCCGAGGAGATCAATATTACCTATATGCTCATGATCGGACTGGCAGTCGCCGCCGTTTTGGGCGCGTGTTGTCTTATTTTTCCGAAGATGCCGCAGGGCGGGATCGTTACGGCATATCTCGTTGCCTTAGCGGTCGCGTTCGTCTATGCGGCGATCAACGTTTTTGTATTCTGGTTCACTGCAAACCGGAAATACGCAAAAATCGAAGTGTGAGGAGAATGACGCGATGAAGAAGTTAATGACATCTGTGATCATATTATTGCCGCTTTTGATCCTTGCGATCTTGCTCGTGAGCGGGGCGATCCTGAGCCTCGTGACGCATATTTATGTGGAGTCGGTGGAATTTGTCGGCAACGGCGCGCTGGTGCTCACGATGGAGGACGAAACGGCCCCTCCGACCAAGCAGCTCGAAGTCAACGTTTTGCCCCTCAAGGCGGAAAACCGCGGGCTTGTTTATACGGTGGAGAACGAAAATATCGCCACCGTAGACGAAAACGGCGTTGTCACCGCCAAATTCTACGGCGAAACCTATGTCACTGTGACGAGCACGGAGAACAAGGCGGCTTTCGCCAAGCGCGCGGTGGTCGTAACGGACGTTTCCGTTCACAAACTCGTACTCAACGAGGATCGGAAGTCTGACCTTTATGAAGGGGAAACGCAGGAGCTTTCCGTCACCGTCTATCCGAAAGAGGCGACCAATAAGTCCGTGATCTGGAGCAGTTCGGACGAAAGCATTCTGCACGTCGAACCCAACGGTACCGTAACGGCGGTGGGCGCAGGCGACGCAACGGTCACGGCCGTTTCGGAAGATAACCCCGAAGTAAGAGTCGATACCGTGATCCGCTGCCATAAAAAGCTTTTGGACCTCGAATTTGACCAAACGATCGTTGTCACCGCCCTCAAAGAGAGCGAATTTCCCTCGGTAAAAACGGTCCCCGCCGACGCGGACGTCACGTTCGCTTACAAGTCGGACGATCCCGCCGTCGCCACGGTGGACGGCAACGGACGGATCACGTTCCACAAGGAGGGACACGCCGTCATCACGGTGACGGCAACCGACTTCGGCGGAAACACCGTGGAAAAACAGAAAGAATATACTTCGACGGACGGCTATTTCCTCCCGCCGCTGTTTGCGCAGAAAGAATTTACCGTGGATTATGACGAATACAAAAACGGCGAGCCTCTGCCCATTCCGTTTGCGGATAGCCTCGAAGATTCCTACAGGGAATTCGTCCGTGCGAAATATACCGTCGACAACGTACTCGAATTCGACAAAGATAGCAAATCGTTCCGCTTCGCAAATCCCATGCCCGTCGGCGGAAAGACCATAAAGGCGGAGATCACGGCACTGGTCTACAGCGCGGAGCAACACGCGCCCGTAGAATATGAGGATTATTTCTTCCTTACCGTGCTGCGCAATGCGGAAAAAATTTCCGTTTCCTACCTGGAAACGGCGGACGCCGCCGCGATCACGATTGCGGAAAAGACGCTCTCCCTTTCCGCAAACGGCGGAAGCGAAGGAGCCGCCCGCGTGCGCGTTTCGCCCGAGAACCATACCGACGAACTCTCTTACTCGCTCGTAAGCGGCAATGATGTTGCGGAACTTTCCGCTGCAGGGGTCCTCTCCTTCCGCCGCGCGGGCGAGGCCACGGTAAAGATCCTCTGCTCGGCGGAGGACACTGTGACGGCGGAAAAAACCGTCCGCGTGATCTACGCCCCCGCCGAAGCGGGCGAACAGAAAGTTATCGTTTCCAACGGACAGACGGAGGACGGGACACTTGTCCTCACGATGGCGAGCGAAACGGACAGACAGACGGGCATTCTCTACTATACCGAACCCGAGGGCGCGACGGTGGAATATACGGCGGAAGCAGACGGCGGCTCTGTGGCGGAGATCAAGACCGAGAACGGCGCGCGGCGCATCGTCCCCCTTTGCGGCGGCTTTGCAACGGTCAAGATCGCCGTGACTTCCGAAAATTCAGCGGCGCAGACCTACTCCGTCCGCGTCTATGTCGACTGCCCCGTGACGGCGGACGATCTCACGGTGGTCCTCGGCGGAAAACCTTGCGCGGACAAATACGGCACGGCCGAAAAGAGCGTGGAATATCTCTTTAGCGTACTTGAAAACAACGCCTCGATGGCGGGAAAGAAACTGTATGTAACCTATCAAGGCGAAAAATTCGAAGCGGAAGAAGGCAGCCCTTCCCACGCGGGCACGATCGCCTTTGATGCGGAACTTTCTACCCTCCCCGTGACGTTCGGCGTAGAATACGGCGAGCATGCGGCCGAACTTGGCGCAGCGGGCGCACTACCCACCGTAACGCGCACCCTCATGCGCAATGCGGAAAGTCTTTCCTTCTCTTATAAAGGCACGCCCGTTCGCGCGATCACCACGACCGTCACATCGCTCAACTTTACGGCGGCTGCGGACGCCGCGGCAGACAAAGTCAACATAGCCATCGCGCCCGCAAACCACACCGAAACCGTCGAATATTCTTTATCGGCAGGACAGAACGACGCGAAGATCACGGCGGACGGCGTGCTCACCTTCCACGATGGCTCCAAGGCGTGCAGCGTAACGGTACAGGTCCGGCTCCGCGGCGCGGATGGCGAAATCTCTCTGGCCAAAGAAATCACGGTCAACTATGCGCCCCGCAACGTGCAGGACAAGGTCGTCGTCCTCCCCGAAGGCGATATGACCGATCTTCTTCTCCGCATGGATGAAGCGGGCAAGGCGGACAAAGCCAAGATAGATTTCATCGAACCCGAGGGTTCCATGGTAATTTGCCAAGTTAGCGGCAACGTCGTAAAAGTCGAAAAGGTAGACTACGAGTGGACGATCCTGCCGCTGAAGGGCGGCTTCGATACCGTCACAGTCACGGTGAGCGGTCCGAAGGAACAGACTTACACCGTCAACGTCTATGTCGACCGCACCGTGAAGGATAATTTCACTGTCAAGCTCAACAATACGGAATATGCGGCGGACGCCGTGTTTGCCACCACGCAAACCTCTATCCCCTTTGAGTTCACCGTGAACTGCGACGAAGACGCCATGGCGGGCAAACAGATCTATGTGAAATACGGCGGCACGATCCGGGCGACGGGCGCGGAGGGACAAAACACCCTCTCCGATACCATTCAATTCCCTAAGGAAAGCGGCGATCTTGTCGTGGAATTCGGTGTGCAGTATGCGGAAACAGCGGCGGCCTACGGGCCGACGGGAAAACTTCCCGCCGCGCTGCGTAACTTCGCGCGAAACGCGGAGAGCATCATATTTTCCTACAATGGCACGGAGGTTACCGAAGTGACCACCACAAGCACCTCGCTCACCTTCACGACTGATACGGTTCCTGCTGCAAACAGGGTCAACATGGACATCGCGCCCGCAAGCCACACCGATACCGCAGAGTACTCCTTGAAGGCGGGGAAAGACGCGACGATCGATCAACAGAGCGGCGAGCTGCTCTTTACGGACGGCGCCCGCGCGTGCGAGGTAACGGTACAGGTCGATCTCCGCGGCGCGGACGGTAAGATCTCCCTTACCAAAGAGATCTTGGTCAAATATTCGCCCCGCGGCGCGCGGGACAAGGATGTCACGCTTCCTGCCGAAAGCGGCACGTATCTTCTCCTCTTTATGAGCGAGGCAAGCACGGATAAAGGCAAGATCAACTTCACCAAGCCCGCCGGTGCAACGGTAGAATGTAAAGCGGACAACGGCGTCGTGGAAGTTATAGAGCAGGATAACGCATGGACGATCGTCCCCCAAAAGGGCGGCTTTGACACCGTCACGGTCACGGTGACGGGTGGGAACGCGGATGCGACCTATACCATCTACGTCTATGTCAACCGCGCCGTGACGGCAAACAACTTTAACGTCACGCTTCGGGATACGACGTTCGCGGAAAACGTATACGGCACCGCAAGCGCCTCCGTTCCCTTTGAGGTCGCTGTTTCTTGCGAGGAAGGCGCCATGGCGGGCAAGCAGATCTATGTAAAATACGGCGGCGAAATCAAGGCGACGGGCGCAGAAGGTCAAGACAGTTTCTCGGGAAGCATTGACTTTTCCAAGGAAAGCGGCGATCTCCCCGTCGAGTTCGGCGTGCAGTATGCCCAAAAGACGGAGCCATACCAGCCCGAATCGACGGACGGCGTCGCGCTTTCCTCCATCACGCGCACCCTTGCGCGGAACGCGGAGCGTATCACTGTCACTTACGGCGGCGTGCAGACCGTAAAGATCGTGACGAAAGAAGCCACCGTAAACTTCGGCGAAGCTGCCGAAGCGAAAATCACGATCGCGCCTGCGACACACACCGATAAGCTCGCCTACGTTTACGAAGGCGACACGGACATTGCAACGTTCATGGGCAACAAACTCACTTTCCGCAAGGCGGGCACGGTCACGGTGAAAGTGCAAACCGTGCGAGGAAGCACGCCTACCTTGACAAAGCAGATCACCGTCACCCATGAGCCACTCGGCGGCAACAGGGAAGTCACACTCAACAGCGAGAGCCAAAATCTCGTCTTGCCGCTCGATGCCGCGGACCAAAAGCACGCCCTCATCTACTTCACCGAGAAAGAGGAAACCGAAGTTTCCTACACGGTAGAAGGCGACAACGGGATCGTCGCATTGGAGCAAAAGAACGGCGACGGCAGAAATACGGGCGTCTATCACATCATTCCCCAAAAGGGCGGCCTTGCTACCGTCAAGGTCACCGTGCATGGCACGGAGGAGAAAACCTACACTGTCAATGTCTATGTCAATGCGCCCGTCGCGGCCCAAGATATCGGCGTGACGTTCCAAAACGCGACGCTCTCGGGAAGCGTTTACGGCACCACGCAAACCGCTATCCCCTTTGAGGTCACCGTAAACTGCGAGGAAGGCGCCATGGCAGGCAAGCAGATCTATGTAAAATACGGCGGCGAGATCAAGGCGGCGGGCACGGCAGGTCAAACCACCTTCTCGGGGAGCATTGACTTTTCCAAGGAGAGCGGCGCCCTCTCCGTTGAATTCGGCGTGCAGTACGCGGCGGACATGGAGGCCTATCGGCTCACGGGCACGATCGTTTCCACCTCGCGCACCCTCGAGCGGAACGCCGAACAGATCGCCGTTACCTACGGCGGCGTACAGACCGTAAAGATCGTAACGCCTTCGGATACGCTTACCTTCTCCGAAGGACAGAGCGGTGCAACGTTTGCCTTCGTTACCGTTTCCCCCGTAACGCACACGGACACGCTCTCCTACGCGCTTGAGGAAAGCGAAAGCGGGACCGCGGCCCTTTCGAAGGGCATGCTCACCTTCTCGAAACCGGGAACTGTTACGGTGAAGGTCCTGCTGGAGCGGAACGGCGAAGTCACCCTGCAAAAGGAAGTGACAGTCACTTACGAACCCGTTGGCAAGAACGAGAAAGCGGAGATCGAAAGCGACCGCACGGAATCTTTGAACGTACTTCTGCCGATGGACGGCGAAGGAAAAGAGGGCGTGATCTATTTCACCGAGCCGGAGGGATCGACGGTACAATACGAAGTGACGAAAGGCGCGGATACGGTCGTCCGCGTGGAAAATAGGGACGGTGTATGGCACATCATTCCCATCAGCGGCGGCTTTGCGACGGTGAAGATCACCGTGTCCCCTATCGCCGCGGCGCGGGCGATCGAGCGCAAGGAATATATAGTGGAAACGTATGTCGACCTTCCCGTGAATGCGGGCGATTTCGCGGTGATGTTCAACGACAGACCCTGTGCGGACAAATTCCGCACGAGCCTCAACAGCGTGAGCTATTCCGTGACCGTTACGGACGATAACGGCTCGACAAAGGGCAAAAAGCTGTATGTTTCGGCGGGTGATGTGAAGAACGAAGCAAACGAAGGCGTTCTCTTCCTTGCGGGCGAACTTGCTTTGACGCGCGATTCCCTCCCCGTGACTTTCGGCGTGGAATACAGCGAAGAGGCGGCGGCGTTCGGCGCAAAAGACGGACTTGCATCCGTCGTCAAAACGGTGAGCACCTCGCGCGGCAGGCTCGACGAACCCCCTACCGTGACCTATCAGGATAAGACTTTGCAGTCGGGCGCAGACAATGCGGTCGAGTTCCCGAATATCGGCGATGAGATCGCGTTCAAGGTGAAAAAAGCCTTCTCCCCCACCGACTTCGATCTCTCGAAGAACCTCCCCTCGATCGATAGGACGGAATATGTAAAAACGATCGTTTCGTCGGACGGCGAAACAATTACGCTGCAAGCGTTAAAACCCTGCACGGGACAGAAGATGTCCCTTGCGATCGGGGGCAAGACGTTCTTCCTCTCCGTAACGGTACACGCCAAAGCCGATCAGATTTTTGTGACGTGCGACGGGAAACCGTTGGACGATTCGCAATACGATACCCTTTTGAGTGCGCTCACGTTCCATGTGACAATCGGGCGCGCGGACGGCCTTGCCATCGACAACAAGGAGATCGAATACAGCCTTGACGGCGACATCTGGCAGAAAGCGGACGCGATGGGCAACGTTACGGCGGACGTCACCGCGCTTACGGACAACTTGCTCCGTTTCCGCTCCGCGGACAGGGGGGCACACTGCGAGATCAGGATCGAAAAGGTCACGCTGGAGGATTTCGGTTTGAAGTTCTCCGTACGCAATGCCGAGGGCGCGGACGCCGTATTCGGCGAGGTGCAAACCGTTCTGGGAGCGGAGGAACTCTCCTTTGCCATTCCGACCGATATGCAGGGCTTTGTAACGGTGAAAGTGCTGCCCAAACGGACCGATCTTTTGGGCGGTTTCGGGACTACGGCAGAAGAGTTCCGCTCGGTCATTTCGATCGATCTGAACGGCGCGGAAAATTGGACGGCGGAATACGTCGCAAGGGCGGGACAGATCGTTATCGACCATGTGGATGGCGAATTCCGCAACACGATCAAAATTCAGTGCAGCGAAAAGACCGTCAACGTGGAACTCTCGCGCATCAACTTGGCTTGGGTCGAATTTATCGGTTTCGACAGTAAGAACACGGCAAACGGCGGCGATGTTTATAAGGGCTACCAGCAGGTCCGCGTGTTCGCAAAACAGAGCGTTTACGGCGGAAAGGACGTCGACTATTTCCGCATGCCCGTGCAAGCATTGAATAAAATGGCCGAAGAACCCACGGACGCAGACAAGGTCGCACTCTCGAAGCTCGTATGGAAATTCACGAGCCATAACGACGCAAAGAATACCACTTCGGATGTCACCATGCAGTCGGGCAAGACGGTGAAGTATCTCGGAACGGAATACAAAGTCGCCGATCTCGGCGGCGGAGCGTACGGCTTGCAGACAATGGACGGCGTGACGATCGTCGGGTCCGACGGCAAGTATGTGGCAAGCCAGCCCCGCGTCACATGGGTAGACGCCTTCTCCGAAGCCGACAAGGGCTATGTCCGCATCTATTTCGGCGATTATCGGGGACTTTCGGAGGTCGATGTACAGAACGACTATTTCGGTAACTTCGGCGAGCGGAAGAATTGGACGAAGGCGGAAGAGCATGCGAATAATTACGACAAGAGCGGGCGAAACTTCGAGGCGTCCGAGGGAGCTTTCTCCTATCTCCGCCTCGAGGGCGGCGACGGCGCGGCAAACAGCAAGGCAAACGCCCACTTCAATTTCAATGTGCTCGAGGGAAGCGACCTTTACAACATCTTCGACGCTACGGGGTACTATGCGCACCCCAACCTCGTTTTACACGAAAATCTGTACGGTCCGGGCGAACTACCCGACGGCAGTCCCGAATCGACTGAGGCCACTGCAAAAGGATTGATTTTGGAGAAAGCTGCATTGGGCAGAACATTGATCTACGGCAACGGCTATCAGGTCAATTTGGAGGCCAAGACCGCCTCAATGAAGCAGTATAGCGAAAGCGACGGTATCACGATCAATAAGGCATATAATACCGTGATCAAATGTGCAAATCCCAACAACGAGATCAGCAATAAAAATCAGAAGATAGTTCTCAAAATGGCATATGCCTATTATTGCGATCTATCGTACTATTACAAATTCAATCCCGCCGGCAACACCTTCTATACGAAAAATACCGTATTTTCCTGTGTTCCTAAGACAGCGGTACAGCTTTATTATAACGGTAATGCCATGTACGCCGAAAATATCGTCATGACGGAATGCGGAACCTCCGTTCAGGCCGATAATCCAAAAGAACAGGATATAAAAATTTATTATAAGGGTACGATCGATATACTAAACTATTTTAATCAACCTGCGCTTTCCAACATGAACACTTTGGTCGGTTCAATGTTTAACGAGGTTGTACCTGGCGTTAAAAATTATTTTGAATGGCATGGGAAAACGGTATCTGCTGTCGCATATCAAAATCAACCGGGTGTCGATAAAATCTATGTCAATGTATTGGCATTTGCCGCTTCGGATTTGAACAGCAAGACATATATTTGGAACGACGACGGATACAAAACCCTTGCAGAGGGCGGCGGAGCATTGAACGGCGGCGCAGAAATTGTAAGCAAAAACCTTACATTCTCGTATTACGCTTTGACGTATGAAATGATGAATGATGAGGGCACTGGGAGATTGGACAATGCAATTTCGGATTATAATGGGGGTAGCCTTCAATTTACCGGTACGGCTGATTTGGATAGCCTGTTCTCAACGAACCGCTATATTCGTTTGCAGTGCGAATTTAAGAAACCAGGCGTAAAGAACTACGACCATATTCTTTGGCACAAGCAGAATGTGTATCGGGATTTTTCGCTGATTGTAGAAAGGAAGTCGCACCTTGACGACCTCAAAGAATCGTTGAAGAATACGCAATGGGATGACGGCTCCGGAGTCGACGGCAACGGCGACCCGTATGAGCCTGCCGCGGCGATGACAAAACTCCTCTCCGAAACCGTTATCCCCTCCAAACGAGCCTACTGACCGCCCGCTCCCGCCCCTTCTGCGGGAGGGAGCGGTTCCCCTGCGGACGGAAACAGGGCGAGGCATCGAATAAAGAACATTGCAAAGGAGAATTCTGATGGACATCGTGAAAGTCGGCAATGGCTTTTATTTCCTGTACATCGGCGTCGCGGCGATCTTTCTCCTTGTGCTTGTTCTTCTCCTGCGGAAGAGAAGCCGTAAAACCGTGCGGGGCGTTCTCCTTGCTCTCCTGTTTGCAAATCTTGCCCTGCACTATCTCAAACAGGCGTTTCCGCCGTATATCGACGAATTCCCCTTGTCGCTCCGTATGTCTGCAATGCAGAACCTCTGCGCAGCCTCAACAGTTTTATTTCCGTTCGTCTATCTTTTCAAAAAACAGAACATTTTGCATGACTACGCCTATTTTATCGGCGTAACAGGCGGTTTGGCGGCGCTTTTCTATCCCACGGAAGCGCTCGGCATGCCGCCCTTTGTCTTTGATACGGTGCGCTTTTATTTCTGCCATACGATCCTCTTGTCCGTGCCGATCGCTGCCGCCGTGCTTGGCGTCTACCGTCCGCGGCTCGAGAAATTTTGGGCGATCCCGCTCCTCTTTTTGGTGTGGCAGGCGATCATCTGCGCAAATGATTATTTCCTCGTCGCCGTAGGACTTGTAAAAGGCAGTTTTTCAGACCTGCTGGATCCGGGGTTCCACAACAGCAGTTTTACATTCGGCGTGCGCCCCGATTTTGCGTGGGCGGCCAAAGTGTTCGATCCCCTCGTGCCCCGGTTTTTGAGGACCGACGCATTCGGCTTGAACGGCGGCGTTCCCTTCTATTTCCCCGTGCTGTGGCTCACCGTGCCGTCGTTTGTGTTCCTCATTCCGATCTATGTTCTCATTTCTTCCCCGTTTTGGATCGCAGATATGGTAAAACGCAAGCGGGTCCCCTTGCACCCTATGTTAAGGCGGGACCGATAAAAAGATCCACGGCCTAATGGCCGTGGAACGGGGATCAATGGATCGATTTTTTCGGCGCCATAGGCGCGCCTGAAAGGGTTTCGCGCGGTAGCCGTCATTCCTCCGTTTCGTCTACCGTTTCGGGCTTCTCGGGTTCCGGGATGAAGGGTTGGATGGGCGAAGTGACGGGCGTCAGATCGTATTTATCGTCGACATCGCCAAGAAGTTCCTCGATCATGTCCTCGCGGGTAATGAGTCCGAGCGTATTCCCCTCCGAGCCGACCATCACCATGTGCTCGCGCATGTTTTGCATGCGTTTCATGAGAACGGAGAGCTTCTCGTCCGTCGTCGTCCAGGAAACGGGACGCACGATATTCTCGAAATTCGTTCTTCCCGCAAGCATATTTTCATAGAAATCGGCGCGGTACAAGATGCCGATGATGTTCTGCTTGGTGCCTTTATAGACGGGGATCCTCGAAAAATTGGTTTCACGGAAGAGCCGTAGTAGCAGGCGCGAATCGTCGCGGATCTCCACTGCGATCACCCGATCGAGCGGGATCATGCAGGAACCGACATGCAATTCGTCGTACCGAAGCGTCTTTTCGATGAGGTCGTGTTCCGTTTCATTGAGCACGCCCTCTTTTTTGACGTCGGTGACGATCATTTTGAACTCCTCTTCGGTGTATTTCGGTTTTTTCTTGTTCAGCCCGAAGAGCAGAAAGATGAACTTTTTCCAACAGCCAAACACCCAGTTGAGGGGCAGACAGACGAAGGAAAAGGCGTAGAGCGGATAGGCGACCGCACAGGCGAATTTCTCGGGGGACTCTTTTGCAAGGGTCTTGGGCGTCACTTCGCCGAAGATGAGCACGATGACGGTGAGCACGACGGTCGAGATCGTGGGACCCAATTCCTCTCCGAGGAGGCCCGTAAACAGGACGGTGGCGATGGACGCCGCCGCAATGTTGACGATATTGTTCCCGATGAGCAACGTGGTGAGTACGTTGTTATAATTTTCGCTCATTTTGAGCGCAAGCCGCGCGGAGCGCTTCTTCTGCGCATAGCGCCGCATGCGGACGGTGGAAAAGCTGGTGTAGGCGGTTTCCGTCGCGCTGAAAAATCCCGAAAGAAGGATGAGCACGACGAGCGCAATGACAAGCGCGAGCGTTATGCCCGTAGGGCCTGCGTTAGCGAGCAACGCACTTGGGGGCAATTCCGTAGATGGGCCTGCGTCCATGAAAATGATGATCTCCTTTTGCGTGCGGTATTTTTGCACGTCTGATTATTATTATACACACTTTTCTGTGCGTTTACAAGCAATTCGAGGAAAAATATGGTAATTTTACAGGCTCTTCGCAAGTTCTGCGGCACTTGCGGCGGCGGCAGAAAGGCGTTTTTCGGCTTCCGCGGGCGGTTCCACATCCATTCCCCACGCCGACACCATCTCAAACCCGCCGATCCCGAAAAAGGTGCAGAGCGCTTTGAGATAGGGCGAAGCCTGCTCCATCTCGCTCCCATCGGGAATATCCATGCCGCGGGTCGTGAGCAAGATCATGCGCGCGGCGCGGCAAAGCCCCGTGAACTCCCCCGCTTCGTCGCAAGAAAAAGTGATCCCAGCAATGGAAACGTTTTCGAAATAGGTCTTGAGCTGCGCGGGAATGCCCATGTCCCAAAAGGGCGTTGCGATCAAAACGGCGTCCGCCGCGGCAAACTGCTTGGCAAGATCGAACAGCGGATCGCAGAGCTTCCCCCCATCGAGAAGAGCTTCCCGCGCGAAATAGCGTTTTCTGTCGAGCGGCAAGATCGGAAGTTCCCCCAGATCGAGCCGTTCGACGGTATATTCTGCGGGAAGCGAGGACAAAAACGAAGCGGCAAGGCGCCTTGTCCTTGAAACTTCGCCGCGGATACAGCAATCGATAAATAAGAGTTTTTTCATATCTTTTACCTTTGGATAGAATATTACGAGCGCGGCGCGTTTTGGGAGCGCGCGAGATAGTCGCACGCCGAAAACGCCGCAACGAGGCCCTCGCCCGCCGCTTTGATATACTGATAGGGTCTGCCCGTCACGTCCCCCGCCGCGAACAGGCCGCTAAGATGCGTCGACATATCGCGCGCCACCTTGACGTGTCCCCCCTCCGTTTGCAGGCCGCCGACCAGCACCGAGGGCGGTGCGGAATCTTTCAGAAAGAAAACGCCGCTCACCGCGAGATGTTCGCCGCTCTCCGTCAAGACCTCCGTCACGCGGACGTCGCCGCCGATCCCGCCGATCTTGCCCTGTCTTAGCTCGATGTTTGCCGCATGGAAATGTGCGCCCTCGTAGCGGCAAAAGACGAATACCTTTTCGGCGATCCCCGCAAGATATTCGACTTCGTCCTCGTATTCCTTCGAAGAGATCTCACATGCGATCCGCTTGTTTTTATAGAGCGCGCCGTCGCAAACGGCGCAATAGCTCACGCCGCGGCCGAGGTATTCGGCGGCGCCCTTTGCTACCTTTGTTTCCACCCCCGTTGCAAGGATCACCGAACGCGCGTGAAGAACTTCCCTGCCGCTCATGAGATCGAACCCACGGTCCGCCGCATAGACGCCGTCGATCCTTGCCTTGGTGAAAGGGATCTCCTCTACGATCATCTGCCGCTCCAACAGGGCGGCAAGCTCTACGCCGTTGCCCGAAAAGGAAGGGAAATTCCGCACATGCTCCGCCTTGAGCAGTTTGTCGCCGAACGGCTTTGCCCCTACCCACAGAAAATCTTTTCCGAAATTTTTGAGTGTGAGTGCCGCGGTATAACCGGCGATCCCGCCGCCGATGACCGCAACATCATAGGTCCTGTTTCCCATAGATACAGTATATCACCGTTTTCCGTTTTTTGTCAAGCTTGGAAAGCGCCGCCGCAGACAAGGTCTGCGGCGGCGCATCCGTTTCGGTCATTTGATGAATTTTCCGTAGACTTCCGAAGTCGGCGCAAAGGAGGCGAAAGTCCCGGGATATTTTTTGATGATGCGCTGGATCTCGGCGATCTGACGCTTTCGGATGATGCACACGAGCACTTTATGCTCGGAATGCGAATACATGCCGATGCCGGGCATTTCGGTCACGCCGTGGTGAGTCGTTTCCATGATCTCCTTTGCGATCTCCTCCGCCTGGTTGGTGACGATCTCGAAGCGATAAGCCACCTTGAAGCCTTGCAAGATGAGGTCGCACGTCTTGCTGGTGACAAAGAGGGATACAAGCGCGAGCAGGACGGGCATCATTTTGCTTACAAAGGGTGCGCTCAGCGGATAATAGACGAAGAAGGATACGATCACGACGCACGCGTCGAAGGCGGAGGTGAGCCAGCTCACGCTCAAAAACCGCCATTTTTTGTTGACGAGAGAGGCGAGAATGCTCGTCCCACCCGATGTCCCGCAGCTCTTTATCATGACCGCGAGCGCCGCACCGAGGAAGAGGCCGCCCGCGACGGCGCCCATCAGACCGTACGAAATAGGCTCCGAAGTCGTGGTCCCGTCGAAGCGCGGAAACCCGTGGATATAATCAAAGACGATCAAAAGCCCCGATGTTAAAAGCATCGAAAGCGTGGAGATGATCGCTTCCCGCTTCCCCAAAAAGAAGAACGCCACAAAAAAGAGCGGCACGTTGATCATGAGCAGGAACCAGCCCGAATTCCACTCCGTAACGAATTCGAGCAGCACCGCGATGCCATTTGTCCCGCCGGGCGCAAACTTGTTGGGCGAAACGAAGATATAAATACCGAGCGCGCGCAAGATCCCCGAGAGCAAAATGGGGATGACCGCCGTCATAAGGACCGTTCTGAACCGGTTCGCTTTCTTCTTTCCTTCCTCTTTCATAATTCTCTTCTTGCTGCAAAATTTAATTTATCTTAGCAGATTTGTCGGAAATGTGCAACACTTTTTGAGGCTTTATCGCTCATTTCTGCGATTTTTGCGGCGGCGGAAAAGCCCTTTCTTCTTCTCCGTAGCGCTTTCACCTTCGTGCGGCACGCCGTTTTCCTCCGGCGCCTCTTCGGGAACATTCTGTTTGCCATCGTCGGAAGCCTTCTCTCCTTTTTTCCGTTTTTCTTCCTCCTTGCCACCCTTGGACGAAATGCGGTGGAAGAGCGCGATTAGTTCGAAGAGGGCGTCCATACAGCAGAGGATCCCGATGAGCACGTTCTGGGTCTTGAGGTGCAGCATGGGAAGGAAAAGGCAGACGACCGCGCAGACGAGGAGCAACAGGCTCCCCGCCATGGCGATCTGCCACAGGCGGCTCTCCTTGCGTTTGGCAAAAAGCGCATAAAACAATCCGACAAGAGCGCGGAGTAGCACAACGCCCGTTAAGACATAATAGAGCGCATTCCCCGCCTCTTCGGGTTGCACGAACAGCCAGACGGCAAGAGCGACGAGCGCCGTTCCGCAAACGATCTGCAAAACGCCCGCGCCGCCCAAAAACGCCCCGACAAAGAACAAAAGCGCAAGGAAACAGAGCACGGCACCCGTTCCGTAACTCAATGCGCGCAGATCGTCCGAGGACGTTATGAAGAGCGCCACGCCGACGGCAAGCAGCAGGACTACGGGAAGCAGTGTGCCCCACCGGAAGAGCCGCAGAAAGCCGCGGCGCTTCTTGGCGCTCTTCTTTTCTTCCTTTTCGGCTCCCCTCTTTTTCATCGGATGAGCGCCCGATAGAGCGCAACGATATCCTCGTAGGTGGGTTCTTTGGGATTGCCCGGGCGGCAGGCGTCCGCCATGGCGCTCTCGGCGAGGAAGGGGATATCCTCCTCCCGCACGATGCCCTTGAGGTCCTGCGGAATGCCGACATCGCGGGAAAGCGCAGCGACGGCCTCCACCGCTGCGGCGCGATATTCCTCCTGCGTCATCTTTTCGGTGCCCTGCACCCCCATTGCCTTGGCGATGTCGCGGTACTTCTCTCCCGTCGCTTCGGCGTTGTACGCCATCACGGAGGGCAGGAGAATGGCATTTGCCACGCCGTGCGGCGTATCGTACACCGCGCCGAGCGCATGCGCCATGCTGTGCACGATCCCAAGCCCCACGTTGGAGAAGCCCATGCCCGCGATATACTGTCCGAGCGCCATTCCCTCGCGGCCCTTTCTTTCGCCACGGACGGCGGCGCGCAACGATCCCGAAATGATCTCGATCGCTTTCAGGTGGAACATATCCGTCATCTCCCAGGCCGCCTTGGTAATATAGCCCTCGATGGCGTGGGTGAGCGCGTCCATGCCCGTTGCGGCGGTCAAGCCCTTGGGCATCGTGCTCATGAGGTCGCTGTCCACGATGGCGACGACGGGGATGTCGTGCACGTCGACGCAGACGAATTTGCGTTTCTTCTCCTCATCGGTGATGACATAATTGATCGTGACTTCGGCAGCCGTCCCCGCGGTCGTGGGAATGGCGATAAGGGGCACGCAGGGGCGCTTTGTGGGAGCGACGCCCTCAAGCGAGCGCACATCCGCGAATTCGGGGTTGGCGGCGATGATCCCGATCGCCTTTGCCGTATCGATGGAAGATCCTCCTCCGACGGCGACGAGGCAATCCGCCCCGCTTGCCCGATAGGCGGCGACCCCCGCCTGCACATTCCCGATGGTAGGATTGGCCTTTATTTCCGAAAAAATTTCGTAGGGAATGCCCGCCTCATCCAGGACGTCGGTCGCCTTTTTCGTGACGCCGAATTTGAGAAGATCGGGGTCGGAACAGACGAACGCTTTGGTAAGTCCCCGCCCCTTGATCTCGCCCGCAAGTTCTTTTACCGAACCCGCGCCATGATAGCTTGTTTCGTTGAGTATGATCCGTGCCAAGATATTACCCCCTTGCCCTCTTTCCGAGAGCAAGCATATTATAGCACTCCCCTGCGCTTTTGTAAATATTTTCGGCAAACTTTTCCGCCCACATAAAAAGAGAGAGCCGAAGCCCTCCCTTTCCGAAAGATTTATGGAGATTATGCGAATGGTCTATTTTTCCTTCCGCTTGCGGTCCGCACAGTGCGGACAGGCGCCGCTGCAATGCTCGCAGCCGCAATCGCAGCCGCTTTTCCCCTGTACCCTGCGCACGATCTGCCACACCGCGACCGCGGCGACAAAGCAGACGGCGAGCACGATGATGAGAATTTCATACCACTGCATTTAACGCTCCTCCCGCGAAACCGCCGCTTCCGCCGCAAGTTCCTCCGCAACGGGCCTTGCAACGGGATGTTTTTTGTTCCAAAGAACGATCCCGCAAACGGCTGCCGCTGCCACTGCGAGCACAATGAACACCGTCCACCACCAGCTGCCCACGAGATAGATCACCGTGCCGACGATGTACGAAGTGACGAGCCAGAAGAGAAGGGTCCAAGCAAATCTCCCCTTGGGAAGTTCGCTCTTTGCCGTCGCACAGGCGGCAAAGCAAGGAATGGTCACCATGTTGAAAGCGATGAAGGAGATGAGCGCGGGGATCGTGATGCCCGTCGCCGTGATCATCGTGACCGCTTCCATGACGCCCTCCTCGGTCGCAATGTAGGCGCCCGCCACCGAGGCGGCAAGCGTGCCGAAGGTCGCAATGACGTTCTCTTTCGCCACAAGCCCCGTCAGCGCCGCGACAGCAAACACCCAGCCCGCCGTGCCGAGCTGCGAGCCGAAGCCGAGCGGCGTAAAGAGCGGTTGGATCAGCATGCCGATCGAGCCGAGAATGCTCTGCTCCATGTGCAGATTCACAAGGATCGCCTCTCCCTCGAATTCGATCTCCTCCGGCAGGAAGTGCCAATTCCACGAGAAATTGGAGAGGAACCAAATGACGATCGTCGATGCAAAGATGATGGTAAACGCCTTCTTGACGAAATGCTTCGTCTTATCCCAAAGATGGATCATTAGCCCCTTGAAGAGCGGCGCATGATAGGCGGGAAGCTCCATGATGAAGGGCGGGACTTCGCCGCGCATCGTCGTCGAGCGCATCAGAATGACGCACACGATCGCCGTAACGATCCCCACGAGATACATGCCGTAGGTGATTAGGTCGGCATTCCCCACGCCGAATTTCTGCACGATGCCGCCCGCGATCGCCGTGAGAATGGGCAGCTTTGCCCCACAGGAGAACATGGGGATGACGCGGATGGTCGCCGTGCGCTCATTATCGTCGGCAAGGGTACGGGTGTTGATCATGGCGGGCAAAGAGCAGCCAAAGCCCATGATCATGGGCATGAACGCCCTGCCCGAAAGCCCGAAGCGGCGGAAGATACGGTCGAGAATAAACGCGACGCGCGCCATATAGCCGCTGTCCTCCAAAATGGAGAAAAAGAGGAAGAGCACAAGGATCTGCGGCAAAAAGCCGAGTACCGCGGAAAGCCCGCCCCAGATGCCGTCGCCGACAAAACTGCCCACCCAAAGGGGCGCGTTCGCGGTCGCAAGGGACAAAAGTTCGCCGATCCAATCGAGGCACCATGTCCAGAGGTTGGTGATCATCACGCCCGGCGAAAAGACCGCGCCGTCATAAAAGCAGGCAACGAGGGTCGTCCATGCGTTCTCTTCCCAAGCAAGCCCGCCTTCCTCCGCCGCCTTGAAGAGCGTGGGAAGCCGCCCTCCCGAAATGGCGCCGATGAAGAAGAGGTCCTCTGAGAACGTGAGGTGGAAGATCGCAAACAGAATGACGAGGAAGATGGGAATGCCCCAAATTTTGTGGGTGAGCACCTTATCCGCCTTGTCGCTCTTTGTAAGCACCTCGCCGCGCGTTCTGCGCTCATAGGCCGTGGAATAATTGGCGGATATGTATTTATAACGCGCATCCGCCACGACTGCCTCGAGGTCGGTCCCGAAAGTATCGTCCTCGAACGTCGCCTTGAACGCCTCCACCATGGCGACAAGCTCGGGGTGCATCTTGACCTCGATCTCGTCCATTTCGGCGAGCTTTACCGCGTGGAAGAGCGGCGCGTCCACTTTTGCGCCCTTTAAGGCGATACTCACGTCCCGCACAAGGTGGGCGATGGGAGAATCGCGCAAAACGGTCGTCCCTTCGCGCGGCGATTTGGAGATCTTGATCGCTCTGTCCATGAGTTCTTTAATGCCCGTGTTTTTGAGCGCCGAGATCTCTACGACGGGCAGCCCGATCTTCTTTTCCAGCTCCTTTGCGTCGATCCTGTCCCCCGCCTTTTCCACTGCGTCCATCATGTTGAGCGCAATGATGACGGGAACGTCGATCTCCATGAGCTGAGTGGTGAGATAGAGGTTGCGCTCGAGGTTGGTCGCGTCCACGATATTGATGACGCACTCGGGTTTCTCTTCGAGAATAAAGTTACGGGAGATGACTTCCTCGGGAGTATAGGGCGAAAGCGAATAGATCCCGGGAAGATCGACGATCTGTACCGGCTCCTCGCCGCGCTTATAGGTCCCCTCCCGTTTGTCCACCGTAACGCCGGGCCAATTCCCCACATAAGCGGTGGAACCCGTCAGAAGGTTGAAAAGCGTGGTCTTGCCGCAGTTGGGATTCCCCGCTAAGGCAAACTTCTTCATGCCTTCACCTCCATGGTCACGCAGGCGGCCTCCGTCTTGCGGAGCGTTAGCTCATACCCGCGGATCGTGACCTCCAAGGGATCGCCCAAGGGCGCCTTCTTGCGAAGAAGGACTTCCGCGCCGGGCGTAACGCCCATGTCGAACAGCCTTCTTCTGATCTTTCCTTCGCCCGAAACGGTCTTGATGACCCCCCTTTCGCCGACGGAAAATTCGTTGAGATTCTTTGTCATTCTATGGTTTCCTCCGATGAATTTTTTGAGTTAGCAACCGCGAACTCACGGTCAAAATATAATGCACACGGCGTGTGCAATTTAGGCTACATAGATGCGGCTTGCCAGGTTGCGGTCGAGCGCCAGGCGCCCGTCCTTCACCATGCAGACCGCGCTGCCGCCGCTCGAGGAGAGGACCGTGATCGTGGAATCGGCGATCACGCCGAGGTTGGCAAGATGTTTTTTCGTCTTTTCGTCCACAATGATCTTTACGATCCTCATTTCCTGCCCTACGGGCGCAAGCAATAACGGCATATTTTATTCCCTATATCCTTGATGTATGCGTGAGTTCGTTTCTGCGAACCGACTTTCCGAAAAAAATTCGCACCTTTGCGCCGTTGGTTCGGCTATGCGAACTTATCTCCCTCAAAAAAGCGCTTTTCGCGCTTTCCGACGTTCATTCTATCACGAAAATTTTCGCCTGTCAACTGATTTTCGCCACTTTTTTCAAAAAAGTTCGCCATTGCTAACTGTTTTTTTGTGGGGTTTTGGAAAACGGCGAAGCGCTCCCCTTTCTAAAAATGTCACCCTGAGCGGAACGAAGTGGAGTCGAATGGGTCTCTACCTTATTTCCAAATTGTCATTTCGACCGAAGTGGAGAAATCTCTACCTTATTTTCTGGTTCAAGAACCGAATGATCCGCACGACCCCTACCGCCAAAAGCGCCGCGGCAATGCCGCCGAACACGATGAGATAGACGTAGCTGAGCGGAAGCGTATCAAAGAGGATAAACAGTTTCCCGTGCTCGATCCTGCCAAGCTGCATCATGACGATAAAGGGCGCGACTGCGATGATGGGGATCAAGAGCGCCAAAGCGATCTGCAAACTTTTCTTTTTGATACACGCCGCGATCATTCCTGCTCCGAAAATGCCCCCGCCGAGGATGAGCGCAAGCAGTTCCCCCTGCCAGCAGGGCATAGCGACCGCTTCACTTACGTCAAGCGCAAAGAGCCACTCTCCCGACGCGGCAAGCCCGATGAGCGCAACGAGCAGGAAACCGAGCGCAAGGGTCACCGCCACGGCGAGCGTTGCCAATACCGTCGTGAGCAAGATCGACAGGAAGAAAAACACCGTCTTGCGCGTTCTTCCGATGGGCAGCAGATTGAAAAGAGAGGGACGGATGCGCGCGGCGATACAGAGCGAAATGACAGAGCCGTATGCGAACAAGGCGAATGTCAGCGAGATGGGAGCGGCGTCGCCGCCGATGAAGATCACGCCCCAGATCAGAAAGAGGGTGGAAATTGCCGCGAGCCACGAAGATTTTCCCATCTGCGCGCCTTGCACTTCGTTTGGTGCGAAATTGAGCGCCTTGAAGTACGTCCAAAAACCTACTTTTTTCTCTGTTTTTGCAGTCATCATCTCTCCCCCTCCCCGAGCAAATGCACGAAGATCTCTTCCACCGTCGGTGTCTTGACGAGCACGTCCTCTCCCCTCACCTCTTTTTGTTTGGTGAGGAAGGTGTAGCCAAACATCGACTTTTGCACGCCGATCGCACCCTTTTTCATCTCCTCGGAAATCTCCGGCGCCTGCACGAGGCGGTAGCTCTCACAAAGGCTCTCCTTCTCCTCCGAAAGTAAAATTTTGCCGTTCTGCATAAACGCAATGTAGTCGGCGATCTTGTCGAGGTCCTCCGTGATGTGGGTGGAAAAGAGTACCGTGTGACCCTCGTCGAGCATGAACTGCTGGATGAGGTCGATGACCACTCCCCTGTCGTAGGGGTCGATCCCCGCGGTCGGCTCGTCGAGAAGCAAAATTTCGGGCTTTTGGCAGAGGGCGAGAATAAGCCCGAATTTGCGCTTCATGCCCGTGGAGAAAGTTTTCACGGGCTTGTCGCCGGGAAGTCCGAACTTTTTCATAAGCCCGTCATAAAGTTCCCCGTCGAAAGCGGGATACATGCCCTTTACGATCTTCACAACCCTCTTGGGTTTGAGAGCGGTGCTAAAATGGGGAGTATCGAACACGCATGCGATCTTGCGCAAAACTTCCGTTTCGTTACCGTAGAAGGGCGTGTCGTTGTATAAAATACTGCCCGAAGCGATCTCCGCTTGGCGCATGATCGCCTTGATGAGCGTGGACTTACCCGCGCCGTTCCGCCCGACAAGCCCCGTCACACAGCCCCGCGGGACCGAAAGCGCCGCGTCCAGGCGGAAGCTCCCGAAATCCACGACGACATCTTTGATCTCAAGACCGTTCATCCGTTCCCTCCATGATCTCCTTGAAAATTTCAACGAACTGTTCGGAAGATACGCCGTTCTCCAAAGCAAACCGCCTTGCGGCACGGAGCTGCTCCTTGAGCCGCTCCGTCTTGCCGTTTATGAGATCGTCCTCCCGCTTCTCCGAAACAAAGACCCCCTTCCCCTGCACGGCGTACAAAAACCCCTCGGCGATAAGATCGTCGTAGGCGCGCTTGGCCGTAATGACGCCGATCTTCAGCTCTCTTGCGAGCGTGCGGATAGAGGGCAGCGCTTCCCCCGCCCTCAGCTCTCCCGAAAAGATCTGCGCACGGATCTGATATTCGATCTGCTCGTAGAGCGGCCCCGATTGTAAGGAAAGATGGATATGCAATGTTCGCTCCAAATCGTTTCTACTGTTATTATACAGTAGATACAGTACGCTGTCAAGCGTTTACGGAAAATTTTCTGCAAATTTATCGTGTGATAATATCGTTCATCCATGGCGAAAATTTTTGCAAATCCTTAAAATATTTTTCAAAATATGCTTGTTTTTTTCCTTTATATTTGTTATAATATACGTCTTAATAGAAATTTACGGGGAAATTCCATATTATATAGAGAAAATCCCTCGCTACACCGCGGAATATCATGTTAGACAAATTTTACGAACATATCGGCGCGACATCTCCCGTGCCCGTCGTCATTATATCGGTAGCGATCATGCTGCTTGCGGGCTTTTTGGGCACAAGGCTGACAAAACTTCTGAAACTGCCCAATGTCACCGCCTACATTCTGGTCGGCATTCTGCTCGGCCCGTTTTGCTTTGACCTCGTGCCCGAATACGTTGCCGAGGGCATGGACTTTATTTCGGATATCGCGCTCGCCTTCATCGCTTTCAGCGTAGGCGAATATTTCCGCTTCTCCATGCTCAAAAAGAACGGCGCCAAGGTGGTTGTCATCACCCTGTTTGAGGCGCTGCTCGCCTCCGTGCTCGTGTTCGTTCTCACCTTCTTTATCTTGCGGCTCGGGCTTGCTTTTTCGATCATTTTAGCGGCGCTCGCCTCCGCCACCGCCCCCGCTTCCACCATGATGACGATCCGCCAGACGCATGCGCGCGGCGATTTTGTCGATACCCTCTTTTCCGTTGTGGCGCTCGACGACGTGGTGAGTTTGATCGCGTACAGCGTGGCGGTATCGGTCGCGCTTGCCTCCCTCGGGAACGGTTTTTCGGCAAGCGACGTGCTCCTCCCCATCGCGTGGAACATCATGATGATCGCCATCGGGATCGGCTTCGGCTTTTTGCTCAAATTCCTCATGGCGAAGCGCTCGACGGACAACCGCCTCATCGTTTCCATCGCCTTTCTCTTTGCGCTGTGCGGCATCGGCGCCGCCGTCGACGTATCGCCACTGCTCGGCTGTATGGCGATGGGCACCGTCTATATCAATATATCCAACGACGATAAGCTCTTCAAGCAGCTCAACTACTTTTCTCCCCCCATTCTTTTGCTCTTTTTCGTGCGGTCGGGACTTGGCTTCCGTTTGGACGCCCTCGTCAGCGTCGAAAACTCATTGGGAGGCGTTCCGCTGCTCGTCATCGGCGTTCTCTACTTCTTTGTCCGCATCGCGGGAAAGTATCTCGGCGCCTTCGCGGGCTGCGCGATCGTAAAAAAGCCAAAGGAAGTGCGAAACTACCTCGGCATGGCGCTCTCGCCGCAGGCAGGCGTTGCGATCGGGCTTGCGGTATTGGGCGCGCGTGTGCTCGGCGGGGAGGTGGGCAGCATGCTGCAAACGATCATCCTCTCTTCGAGCATATTATATGAACTGATCGGCCCTGCGCTCGCCAAGCTATCCCTCTATCTTTCCGGTTCTTACGGAAAAGAACCCGCGGAAACGGACGAGGGAGCGCCGGCAGCTCCGCCCCCTACCCGCGAGGAGGAGGTCGCATTGCTCAAAGAACAGCTCTGCGCGATCCAGAAGGAACTATCCGTAAAGGAGTACGCCCGCTCACCCGAAGAGGAGGCCTTCATGGAGGCCACCGTCGCAAACGAGGCGCCCGAAACTTCGGAAACCTCGGTGGGCGCAGAATACAACCGCAAAAAATTTATCAACAAGAGGTAACGTATGCCCGCTGATTTTATCGCTTCCCTACTCGGGGAATGGTCACTGGAAGTCAATATCGCTTCTACCGCGCTCAAGACCGTGCTCGTCATTCTTATGGCGGTCATCTTGGGCTGCGAACGCGCCAGAAACCGCCACGCCGCGGGCCTGCGCACCTTTATCGTGCTGTCCATCGGATCGATGTTCGCGGGCATTGCCGACATCTACTTTATCACCGTGCTGCACGTCGGATTCTCCTTCCTGTCGGCGGCGGTGTTTGTCGGCATCTCGGTGACGACTGCCAACACGATCATCTTCTCGTCCAAGAACCAAATCATGGGGCTTACCACTTCGGTGGGTATGTGGGCGATGTCCATCATCTCCGCGCTGCTCGGCTTCGGTCTGTACACAGCCTCTCTCATCGGTTTTGCCGCGCTGATGATCGGGCTTTTGGGCTTCTCCAAAATGGAAACCTACATCAAAAACAAGTCCAACCATTTCGAGATCCACCTCGAGCTGAAGTCCCGCAACAGTTTGCAGGACTTCATCGCCACCGCACGGCAATTCGGTTTGACGGTCGACAATCTCGAACTCAATCCCGCGTACGCAAATTCCGGGCTGAGCGTTTATACCGTAAAACTCACGATCGTGGGCAAATCGCTCAAAAAGAAGAGCCACAGCGATATCATCGAGGCGCTCTCCGTTCTGGATTGCGTGTACTACATCGAAAAGATCGGGTAAGCGGCCCGCTTTCGCAGATCAAGGTTATACACAACAATCTCCTTTTTATAAGGAAAGAGCTTTCGGGAATACACCCGAAAGCTCTTTCCGCTATTCAATTGAGATAGGTATTTTTGATATGCTCGGCAACACACTCAATTTCGGAAAATAATTTTCGATGCGTAGCCCAACGCAGAAGTTATTTAATCAACTCATATTTGAAGAGTTTAGGTTCTATGAAGTTTTTATAATATTCAGTCAATTTCCGCTTTAAGGGATTAAATTTACCATTCAGTTCAGGATACTTAGGCTTTGTTCTGGGAGTTTTACTCTTCGAATCATAAATGATATTTCCTTCTTTGTCAAGTTCATAAATCGACACATTTATTTCTCTAAAAATCTGATAGATGCCATATTTATATCTTGCATTGTATTCTTCCTTGCATCCCTTTGCAATGTCCAACAAAACATCCCAATCTGCCAAAATCGATTTCTCCACCTTATTAAGCCTCATTTTATTTAACGTTTTAGAGGCGAGTGTATTGTCATCGAAGCAAAGTTCATTCAAATATAATTTATCATTAGAACCGACAAAACTGATGACTTTATTCAAATTCGTCAGGCATGTAAAGATCAAACATTCTTTTAAGAATTCTTCATCGCTTTCAAAAGCGGTTCCGCCATCGCTTGTTTTCGAATAAACATCTTTACGGTACCATTTATCTTCCGCAAAACACGCTGCCGCAAATAGAGGCAATTTTTTAAGAAAATTTTCTTTGCGCACAAAAAAGCCATGCCCGTTTGCAGTTCCGACTCGTGTCAAAATGCGCCCCTGGGAATTGGGCGAAAAACCGTGGGTGGCCAGATAGGCAATTATGTTTTCATTGTCAAGCGGAATTACGCTGAATTTTGTACGGTATTCATCTTCACATATCTCGTACCCGTCTGCTTTACAAACAAGCCCTTTCTCATCAAGCGGGTGAGAAGTCTGATCATAAATCTTTGATAAAGGAGAAAACACCTTCTTCTCTTCTATCCGTACGATCTCTTCCAAAGAACCATCTTTGATATCATAGGCAGGCAATGCGGGCAAAACTGTCTGCTCGGCAAAAATATTCTGCCATAAAAAAACGGAAATTGTGGAAGGACCGGCCGTCCCGAAATGCTCACGGTTGCAATAAAATCCGTCGATGAATGTACGCTTTACAAGGCTTTGCGTCTTCCAATATTTGATGGGCGCAAACAACACATAATAGTCATTGGGCTTTTTAAGGTAGTATTCAAACGCTGACCAAATAAATACGTTGCTTTTTTCGTTACTGGAAATTCCAGCCCCCTGCTTTCGCATGTTTTGACATACGATCGAATTCTTCCAAGTGTTTTCTTTGGAACTTTGATCATAAAAACTCCGTCCCCCGGCTTCGGAAAATGGCGGATTTTCAAACATAATAATCGAACAACTTTCATCCTCTACATATTTTTCCATGTCGGGGAAAATAGGGCATTCGAGTGCATCACCCCCACGCAATAATCCATCTTGATTGTCTGATGTAGGAGGAATGATGTACTTAACTTTTTCGGATAGATTGGAAAGTAGGACGACCCACTCTTTCAATTCATAAGTCGCCAATATCGTATGTGCAAGTTCTTCATCTGACAAATTCTCTTGCAATACGCCCGTCCCCGCACATCTATCAATGATCACATAATGTTTATGTTCTGTTTCTCCTTTTACCCGATATTCACAGTTTGGATCAGTGCAATTACAGTTAACGGGAACACGCGCAATGGCCTTGCGCACCAATTCGGTCGCTCGTTTCGCAAATACTTTAGGAGTATAAAAGGCTCCAAGTTCACGTCTGTGCTTTAAGTCGTTTAAGCAATCCATGATAAACTTGAAGTCTTCCTCTTTTCCTGTCCAAGGATAAATATAATCGGCAAAAATCGTGGGATGCCGAAGTTCATCAAACATCTCACTTTTACTTTTATTTGTTTCACGATAAAAACGATTGGCCCATCCAACCACACAATTTAGGTCAATATGAATTTTAGTAAATTTGGGATGCGCGACATCCAAAAGCGCAATTAGCTTTTGCATGTCTTCTGGCCCACGCCCATAATGAATCGTGTTTGGGCGCACTGATGTTGAAAAAAGACCGTTATTCTTTGAGGCGCCGCCGACATAGATCTGCTCGATCTCTTTCAAAAAATTGGCGCTGTCATAACAATACGCCTTCTCGTCATTGAGTGAAATTAAAACAATATTTTTGTGTACAGCGTAACCTTTTAGACGAAGTCGGCTAAGGTACTTAATGGCTTGAAATAAAACTTCATCCACTCTGTCGATTTGAACTTTGAATTCAAAAAGTGCACCACCATTGGTTAAATAGCCATCCGTATTATTATCGATCGTTACATAATCCGTTAAAGCGAATTTTTCATAAAATGCTTCTTGTCCATCAATTTCTTTGGAAAAAATTGGCATAAAGTCCTCTCTCTCAGCTTTTCTATGTGGTATTATTTATAATCGTGCCGATTGGCAGATAGCCGAAATAAATCAATACATAAACTGCTACTTTTGGTTTGCCACACAAAATTCACTGTGATTATAGCACAAAGCGCGGAAAAAATCAAACTAAAAATGAAACAAAGTCTTGAATTCATTTTTGATAGGTTATCTTGAAAAAAGAAATAACCCACACATTGCTTTTCGGGAGTTCGTTTTGGCTAAAAAGTGCCCCGCCGCTGCTTGTCTGGCGGAAGGTGAGGGATTACTTCGCGCTACGCGCTCGTGCCGCCCTTCGACGGCATAAAGAACGTGCGGGCGGGGCGAACCCTCGAAACGGAGTTTCCTTCTGCCCTCACCTTCCGCCACCGAAAAAGGCACCCTTTGGGTGCCCTTCGGTGGCGGAAGGTGAGGGATTCGAACCCCCGGATAGTTGCCCATCAACGGTTTTCAAGACCGCCGCGTTAAACCACTCCGCCAACCTTCCATTTTTCTTTTGTCTATCGTTTATCTTTTTTTCTATCGCCATGCAGACCGTTCATCAAACCTCGGTTTGACGCGATCGGCAAAACTCGGTTTTGCAACGATCGCTATTCCGTCGCTTCGCTCCTTACAAGACCGCCGCGAAAATCCCTCCGCCAACCTTCCATTTTCTTTTGTCTATTGTTTCTCTTCCTCTTCTATCGCCATGCAGACTGTTCATCAAGCCTCGGTTTGATGCGATCGGCAAAACTCGGTTTTGCAACGATCGCTATTCCGTCGCTTCGCTCCTTACAAGACCGCCGCGTTAAACCACTCCGCCAACCTTCCATTTTCTTTTGTCTATCGTTTCTCTTCCTCTTCTATCGTCCCTATCCTTCTGCCGTCTGCCGATTCAACCACGGAAAAATCATGGTTGCTCTTTTATAGATTATACACGCTCGGCGAAGGATTGTCAATCGGTTTACGGTCATTTCAGGGTCGCAAAGTTTTTTACGCGCGAAGCCTTAAACGACACGTTGACGTCCGTGGCGCTCTTTCCCTTCTTGATGCTTAACGTCACGTTTTCCGTATCGAAGTATTCCTTGGCGAGGCGGGTAAAGTCGGACAGGGCCGCCGCGCGCGTCGCTTCGTTGATCTCCTCCTTGTCGTCGTTGAGCATCTTTTTCAGTCTGAGTTTTGTCGCTTCCCTTTTCATACCAACCTCCGATATTATCTATGCAAGGCGCCGAACAGGCCGCCGAAAAACCCCTTTTTCTTGCCCTCCGAACCTGCTATCCCGCCCGTATAAAAATTGGCAAGCAGGCGGAAGGAACGGCAGCGGTCGGCAACATTATCGAGAAAAATTTTGTCCTCTTCCGGCACGACGACGGTGAGCGGGACATGCAGCGCTTCCGAGATTTCCTCGGGCTTCAGCAGCTCGCCCCTTCTGACGAGATCGGCGCGCACCATGTTCACCACAAGACCGACGCGCTGCAAGTGATAACTCTTTAACATGCCCGCGACCCGCGCACCATCCCGCATGGCGGATATGTGCGGCGTGGTAACGAGCAGCGCTTCGTCGGCGCAAGCCACGGCGCGGTGGAATCCCTCGTCTATCCCCGCAGGCGAATCGATGAGGATAAAATCGTACCGCGGCGCGAGCGCGTCCAGTATCAGTCGGACTGCCTGCGGCGATACATACCGCTCGGAGATGCGGTTGCTCGCCAAGGAATAGAGCGTTGGATAATGCGGATGGCGTACAAGCGCCTGCTTCGGGCGGCACCGCCCTTCCACGACATCCACGACGTCGAAGGACGCGAGATTTTCCACGCCCAGCACGACGTCGATATTGTTAAGCCCGAAATCGAGATCGCACACGATCACGCGGTACCCGTTTTTCGCAAGTTGAACACCGAGGTTCGCCGTAACAGTCGTTTTGCCGACGCCCCCCTTCCCCGAGGTGACTACGATCTTTCTTGCCATTCCATCTTTCCTCTGTCTGACACTTTTCCAACATCATACCGCTTAACGGCCTGCATATTACGGGAAAAATTGTCGGAATTGCGCTTTTCGGAAAGAATAGAGAATATATAAAAGGACCCGCTGTGCGGGTCCTTTTGGATCGCTTACGATTTACTTCTTGTCATCGCCGCCGGACGTTTCCTCCTGGCGGGAAGCAAGGAACGCGTCGGCATCGGCAGAGATCTTACGCTTTACAAGTCCCTTCTCGATAAGTTCTACAATGCCCTCGTAAGGAACGTAGTAGTCCACCGATTCGCGTTCGGTCTGCTCGGAACCCAAGCTCTGCGCAACGCTGTCAATGAGTTCCATCGCGTATTTTACGCGGCGCTCGTTCTTGATGCGGTAAACGCTCGGCAGCTCTGCGGCGGAGGCAAGGTCGGAAACATCTTCGAGCTTATATTTACTTTCCGCATAGTCCGCAGCGTTTAACGGGAGGTAGAGGCAGAGCGATTTCCCACGGAAAGCGAGCTTTGCAACAGGCTCACGGCCGTAGCGGTAAGTTTCGTGCTTCCAGCTCAAACGGTCATGCACCTTCTTATAGGAGAGCAGATGATTCTTGAGCAAGGTATACCACTGCTTGATCTCGTCTTCCGATTGGATCAGCTTGGCGGTGAAGCTCTTGTCGTAGCGGAGCGTGCCGCCTTCGACGGATTCTTCCTCCACCACAATCGGGGCTGCGGGAGCGGGTACGACGACGGGGGCGGGAGCGGGTTCAGCGGCCGTAGAAGCAACGGCAGCCTCCTCTTCCTCGCGGGAAGCAAATCCCAGACCGCCGCGCGTGATCTTGCGCTTGATGAGTCCCTTCCCGATCAGCTCTACGACGCCTTCGTAAGGCATGTAATAGTCCACCGACTCGCGCTCGATACGGACGCCGCCCAAACGCTCCATGACGACCGCGATCAGCTCTTTCGCGTATTTCACGCGGCGCTCGTTCTTGATGCGGTACAGGCAGGGCGTATCCTCCGCAGAGGCAAGATCGGAAACATCTTCGACCTTGTACTTCGTATCGGTGTATTCATTCGGATTCAGCGGGAAGAGCAGGCAGAGCGTCTTGCCGCGGAACATCATGATGGTAACGGGATCGCGGCCGTAGCGATAGCTTTCCTTCTTCCAGCTCATGCGGTCGTGCACCTTCTTCCACGAAAGCAGCTCGTTCTTCAATTCGGTGTACCATTGCTTCGTGTCATCATCCGACTGGATGAGTTTGGCGGTAAAGCTACGGTCATAACGAAGCGTACCCGCGTCGTAAGACTCCTCTTCGACCACGACAGGCTCCGCCACAACGACGGGCACAGGTTCCGGAATGGGTTCCGGTTCGGGCGCAGGCTCGGGTTCGGGTTCCGGCACAGGTTCCGGCTCGGGTTCCGCAACAGGCTCGGGCGCAGGTTCTTCTTTCCGCGACCGCGTGCGGTAAATGAGCACGGACAGCACGATAAATGTGATGATGACCATTGCCCCGACGATGATCAGGAGCCACACCATCGTGGTTGCGGCGTCCCAATCAAACACATAACCGAACAGACTGACGGCATTCAGTGACATTTTTTCTCTCCTTCTTGATTTCTCTGCCCCGCAAAAGCTGCATTCATACTAAACATGATACGCAGTGAAAAACCGTTTGGCAACACATTTTTCTATCAAGGTAAGCAGAAAACAGCACAAAAGACCCTTTTCTACCTATTAACTTGATAAGATTATAACACTATATTGACCGATTGTCAAAGGTTTTTCTAAAATTTTTTTGAAATCTCCGCAAAAAATGCAATACGTTCTTCGTTTTCAATAAGTTTTAGCCCGTTTTTGCTAAAATTATCGAACAAAACGCGTGTGGTTTCCGGGAACGCAATGCGGGGAACGAAGGCAAAAGCTACACGGCGGCGTTGGCGGTTTCGTTGAAACGTTTTACGGCGGCGGTGACGTCATCGCCGTTGCTGACGCTCTGCAACATCTGCCACCACGCTGTTCTCGCTTCGGTCCAACCGGGCGTGATCTGATAATAATCGCCCAAATAGCGTCCGAAAATGCTGTACTCGCTCATCAGCTTATCGTTCAGATACAGGTCGCCCACTTCCCGCACGGGCCAATAGGCAGAGGCATTCACCGCCGCGGAGTACCTTGCATCATTTTCCATAATGAATTTGATAAAGGTCTTGGCGGCGTTGAGGCGGGCCTCGTCCTTATTGTCGAAGATGCCGAAACCCCAGATCCCGCCCTGTAGGTCGGGTTCTCCGTCGTCCGTAGGGAAAGCCATGGGAAAGATGTCAAAATCGAAAGTTTTTTCGATCGTTTGTTTGATCTCCATGGAAACATTCCAGCAGAACGCCATGGCAAGTTCCTGCTTGCAGAATTTTTCGATCTCATCCCCACCGACGATGGCGGAGTCGAACACGATCCCGTCGGCATTCTTCAGCGCATTGAGCGCGCGGATATTTTCCGCGCTGTCCAAAGTATACCGCGTATGCCCCGCATCGGTAAAAGTTCCTCCGTACAGGTTATTGACAAGCGCACGCGTCCCTTGGTCGCCCCCCTGTCCGCCGCAGTAAACCGCAGCGACTTCTTCCATGCCGTACGACTTGAGCGCCGCGACCGCCCTAAAGAAGTTTTCGCTCGACCAGGTATGCGTTTCTTCGTCGACATACTGCCACGCGTCGGCTTTTTTGAACAGATCTTTGTTGATCGCCATGCAGTGGGTGGTCATGCACATCGGATAGATATAATATTTTCCATCCGCGTTGTGACACGCGACCCGCACGTTCTCATAGATCTCTTCGGCAACATCGCTCTCCCATAAATCGCCGATGTCCGCCATAAGCCCGCGCGCGCCCCACTTGGCGACCAGCCGTTCCGGGCCTTCGAGAATGAGATCGGGCGCCCTGTTCTCGGCGACCGCTTGGTCGACCTCTGCGTCCCCAGTGTCATAATCTATGAGCTTTATAGTCAGATGGATCTTGGGATACGCCTTATTAAATGCGGCGACCTGGGAGGAAACCGTTCCCGAATTCCCCCACCCGCCGACGGGATAGGTCCACAGAGAGATGTTGACGATTCCTTCTTCTTCGGTGCCGTCATTCTTATCGGAAGGAATGGCGGGCGTACAGGCGGCAAGCGCAAACAGCGCGGCGAACGCAAACAACAAAATAGAACGTTTCATGATCTTATCCTTTCGGGTCGTGCGGCCCGCCGGTTTACTTTTGATTCAGGAATTGCGCCAGCACGCGCGACACGACATCCATATCGATCGGCTTGGCGATGTGGGAATTCATTCCGCAATCCAAGCAGTGTTTCACGTCCTCCGAAAAAGCGTCGGCGCTCATGGCGATGATCGGGATCGTCTTTGCGTCGCTGCGGCCGAGCGCGCGGATCTGTTCGGTCGCCTCATAGCCCGACATCACGGGCATACGGATATCCATCAGGATCGCGTCGTACCAACCGATCGGAGAAGCCTTGAACTTGTTCAGGCATATCTCGCCGTTTTCCGCATCGTCGATCTCCAGCCCGATGGCGGAGAGAAGCTCTTGCGCGATCTCGCGGTTGAGGTCGTTGTCCTCGGCGAGGAGCAACCGCTTCCCCGTAAAATCCTCTCCCACGCTCCCCGCAGCGGCGGGCGCTTCCCCGTCCGCGGTGAAATTCTTGAGGCTATCGTACAGATCGGAGGGGAACAGAGGCTTGTACAAAACAGCCGAAACACCCGCACGCACGGCGGCGTCCTCCGCCTCGAACCCGTAGGATGCGAGCAAAAGGATCGCGCCCTGTCCGCCGCTCGCCCCGGCGGCGCTGCGCACAAGGGAAAAGTCCTCCATCCCCGCAAGACTGCTGTCCAACAAGATCGCTTGGAAGCCCCGCTCTCCGCGCTCCCGCAACGCCTTCAACGCCTCCTCCCCGTCGTTTACCGCCGTAACGCGGCATCCGATGGCGCCGAGCGCGGAACCCGTCGCCCGCAGGCTGTTTTCATCGCCGTCCGCGACAAGCACTTCCCAATCGGGAAGGGATCGCTCTTCCTCCCCTTCCGCACGCAGAAGGTCAAGGGTAACGCGGAATTCGCTGCCGACGTTTGGTTCGCTCTCCACTTCGATCGTTCCCTGCATGGCGTCAACGATGTACTTCGTGATTGCCATCCCAAGCCCCGATCCTTCCGTCTTTTGGACGCGTTTGTTGTCCTCGCGGGCGAAGGCGTCGAAGATCCGCTTGCGGAACTCCTCCGTCATGCCGATCCCCGTATCTTTCACGGAAATATGGAGGCGAATGTATTCCGCGCCCTTCGGCGAAGCTTCTTGCCCGCAGGAAAGGAGGATCCTGCCCTTTTCGGGCGTGAATTTGATGGCGTTCCCTAAAAGATTTAATAAAATTTGGCTGAACCGCAGACTGTCGCACATAAGCAGCTCGGCAGAGATGTCATAGACATAGATGTCGTAGCGCTGTTGCTTTGCGGCCGCCTGCGGCTGCGTGATATTCAGAACGTTTTTCAAGATCTCTTTGAGGGAGACCTTCTCGGGATGCAGCTCGAGTTTTCCGCTCTCGATCTTGGACATATCGAGAATATCGTTGATCAGGCCGAGGAGATGACGGCTCGAAAGCGCGATCTTCTTCAAGCAATTCTGCACCTGTTGGGGATTGTCGAGATTGGCGTTTGCGATAGCGGTCATGCCGACGATCCCGTTCATGGGCGTGCGGATATCGTGGCTCATGTTGGACAAAAATTCGCTCTTCGCCCTGCTCGCATACTCGGCGAGCTGCCTTGCCTCCTCCAGCTCGCGCACCTGTTTGCGCGTGGCGCGGAAATAGAGCGCAAAGACGACGGCGAGCGCGAGAAGGATCGTCACACAGCTCATGACGGACGCCCACCCCCAAGACGCGCCGAGATCGTTCACCGTTTCGTCAAGCGCCCCATAAGGCATGAATAAGAGCAAATACCAATCGGAAAACGGCAGCGCCGTGCCGTACAGAAAACGGCGCTCGTTTCCGATCGTAAACTCATTCGTATAATCATTGTGGCCCTCGATGGCGGCTTGCAGCTCGGCGAGATACTGCTCGGCGGTCATGCCGTTCACGCTTTGATAGCGTTCGCGCACGCGGCGGAAATAGTTCTCTTCCTCGATCATGGTCCTGTCGCGGACAATGAATTCCCCCTCACGGTCGATGATGCCGTAGTAGATCATTTCCCTGTCTGCGTCGAGGGAAAGCGTGTCGGAGATATAGGTGATGGGAAGCGTGGCGACAAGCCCGACGCTCTTCGTAGCGCCCTCCATGGAGTAGGCGGCAGGGACCCCCATCAAAACGAGGCGGTGGCCGTTGTTATCGCTGCCTGCCGACATGACCTCTCCGTCCTTCAAAGAGGACAAGAAGGAGTCCGGATCGTCGGCGAGGATCGGGCTGCCGTAGAGCATTTCGAAATGCCCGTCCGCATCGCAAAGCGCAAGGTGGTCGAAATTGCGCAGGCGGGCATTATAGCTCAGCTCTACCCGCGTGGAATCGGGGCTTTGGCTCCCCGAAGGAGGAACGGTGGCCGCGAGCGCGCTCACCTGCGAGAGCCGCAGTTCCATTGCCGTCCCGAAATGCGTGGCCGCCTGCTCGCCCATACCGCCCATATAGAGCGCACCGAGCTTTCCGATGGCATCCGCGCCGCGTTTGTTCATCAGATACGTCATATAGGAAAAGACGACGACGCAAAGCGCAAAAATACAGACGATGCTGACGAGCAAAAATCTTGCGACCTTGTTTTTCACATCTCTCCTCCTTGACGTATTCTCTTTCCATTATAAATTATCCAAAGAAAAAAGTAAAATATTCTGCGCAAAATTTTCAGAACATATTTGGAATTTTCATAAAATTTTATTTCGCTGCGCATTTCACCCTCGTCCGCGCGTAAAAAACGCACCGCGTACGCATACTGCTTTCAACGGAGGAAAGAAAATGATAGAACACGATACGATCGAACTTTTGCGCGAATGTGACGCGGGGATCCAAATGGGCATCTCGGCGATCGACGAGGTCAAGGAGCATGTAAAAAGCGCGAAAATGCGCGAAATGCTCGACCGTTACCAGCGGGAATACGCACAGCTGCAAAACGAAATGCAGGGCATTCTGCACACATATCACGACGAGGGCAAGGACCCGAACCCCGTTGCAAAGGGCATGGCATGGCTCAAGACGAACGTCACAATGGCGGTAAATGGCACAGACGCCACGGTGGCCGACCTTCTCACCGACGGCTGCAACATGGGGATCAAATCGCTGAACAAATATCTCAACGATTACGGCGCGGCGGACGGGCGCGCCAAAGACTTTACACGGCGCCTGATCGAATTGCAGGACAGACAGCTCAAAGAACTCGAATCCTATCTTTAAGACGCAGCGGCGCGCCGCAAGGGCTTCAGGACCCGCACTGAACAAGCAATTTCGGCTTCTTGCGGCGCAAAAATAAGTTTTTGGAAAATTACAAAATTAACCGCAAAAAATGCTTGCTTTTTATTCCGCTTTCCCATATAATATAAGAGTATTTCGAAGGAAACGGGCAAGCATGCTACTGTGGCTCAGTCGGTAGAGCAGCTGATTCGTAATCAGCAGGTCGCCGGTTCAAGTCCGGCCAGTAGCTCCAAAAAAGTATGAGGCTATCGTCAGATTGCTTTCATACTTTTTTTCTTGTCTTTTCATGCCCATTGATGCCGGGGCGTCGGGTACAGAAAAGGGACGGAGCGATTCCGTCCCTTTGATCTATCTTTTTATCTTTCCGATCGGACGATCATTCTCCGCCCTTTTCGGGATCTTCCGCGGCACTTTCGTCCTTTTCAGGCTCCCCGTCCGCAGGCTTTTCACCGTCCTCCTGCTTTTCCTCGTCCTTTTCATCGGTTTTCTCATCGGTCCTCTTCTTTCCACCGAAGCCGTGTGTGATAAAGCCGACGGCGATAAATGCGATCACAAACAGAACGGCAAGCACCACAACGGCGATAAAACCGCCGGGGAAGGGCGTGCTCTGCGACGGTGCGTCCGCCCCCTGCGAGCCGCCGGGGGTCTGCGAACCGCCGGGAGTTTGCGAACCGCCGGGAGTCTGTGAACCGCCGGGAGTCTGCGAACCGCCGGGGGTCTGCGGCACGTCCGCATTCACGGTAAATTGGACGACGGTCTTTACGGTCACGTTATGCACGGTGTAGGAGATCTCGCGGTCCGCGTCGCGTGCGGACAGCGGAGCGTCGTCCGCCATATAATCGGTGATCTCTTGCGTGCGTCCGTCCTTATAGACGACTTCGACCTTCATCCCCGTATAATCGGGGCTTTCTCCCGCGTTATAGATCACCTTATCTGGCATGGTAACGATCTTCAGTGAAGCGGGAACGACGCTTCCGATGTAGACGGTGCCCTCTTCGCGGTAGATCTCGTAATCGGGGTCGTCGGCAAAGAAGCCGTCGATAAGACCCGTGTAGTTTTTACAGACGATCCCGTAAAAACTATGGTTGAAACCGAGTTTTCCCGTAAAATCGTTGTTGACCGTAAGCGTGCTGTCATCCGCATAGAAAATGTTATCCCGCGACGAACCGCGCAGATTTTCGCTCACTTGCGCCTTGCCGCCGAACGTCGCTTCGCCGCCGTTATCGACGGAAACGCCCCCGCCGTTCATTCGGGTGGTATTTTGAGAAACGGTGCCGCCCGTCATATGGAACACGCCGCCCAAGCCGATCTTGACGCCCGCGCCGAAGCCCGTGCCGCCGACATTCGCGTTGACCCGTCCGCCCGTCATATGGAACGTAGCGGGCTTTGTAACGGTTCCATCCGTCGTCGCGCCGAAAGCATAAACGCCCGCGCCGCCGTCCGCATGGTTCTCAGAGATCTCGCCGCCCGCCGAAAGCGTCAGGACAGCGCCGCCCCACAGTGCGACGCCACCGCCCTTTTCGGCCGTATTGCCGCCGATCTTTCCGCCGCCGACGGTGAGCGTCGCCGAAGCGGTATCGCTCCCGAGCGCATAGACCCCGCCGCCGTTGACCGTTGCGGTATTCCCCTCAATGGTACATTCGGTGTCCTCCGAAAGCAGCATAGAGCCGCCCTTCAGTTCGATCCCGCCGCCGTAGCCCGCGGTGTTTTCGCACACCGAGCCGCCGTTTAGGTGCACCGTCGCGTCGGAGGCATAGATCCCGCCGCCGCTGCTCGCGCGGTTTTGGGTGATCGCGCCGCCGTTCAGCTCAAGGGTGGCTTCCGAGAGGAAAATGCCGCCGCCGAGGATCGCGCCGCCCTCCGAGATCTTCCCCGACTTCTCCGCGGAAGTATCCGTAACGGTAAAGGTGACACCCGTGCCCGTCACGCGCAAAACGGAATCCGCTCCCGTCCCGCGCAACGTTTTTCCGTTCAGATCGAGCGTTTTACTTACCGTAACGGGGAGCGAATATTTTTCACCGACATCGGCGAGATCGCAGTTTTGCAGCAGTTTCAGGGTAGTGCCCTGTTCCCAGTGCGCCACCCCTTCGCCGAGCGTCTGATAGGTAACGCCGTCCACCTCGCAAAGACCGGACGCCGCCGAAGCCGAAGCGTGCGCGCCGAGCATGCCGAAAGAGGCAACGCCGCAGGCGACCGCCGTGGCAAGAAGGAACATTTTCCCTACTTTCGATTTTCTCATGATGCTTCCTCCGAATTCCGGATGATAATTTCTTGATCATATTATAACACAACCGCAAAAAGATTGCAACAATATGAACAAAATCCTTTTCGTCTTATTTCCCCGCTTGATGCCCCTTATGCCCTGTTCGCAAGATACCACGGCGTATCTTTGAGCTTTTGGGAATGGTTGCTCCCCGTCACGGAGAAGGCGGAGCCGTCCGACTTCACGACGATATTCCCGTTCAGCGAAGTGTAGTCCCATGTTTTTGCAGACAAATCGACGTTCGTCGCAAGCGAAGTGACAAAAATATTGTCCGTGTATTTTTCGATCCGCGAAAGGGCGTCCCGCGTCGGGAAGGTATTGTTGTTGTTCGACGTATATTCGGGCGAACCCGCGCAGCAGCAGATGCATACATACTCCGGGCGGATGACGTTCAAAAGCGCCTCGGTCGACGAAGTCTTGCTGCCGTGGTGTCCCGCCTTATAGAGTTTGCACGGTGCAAGCGAATTGTTGGCGACAAGGCGCCTCTCCCCGTCCTCTTCGAGATCCCCCGTAAAGAGATAGCGATATTCTCCCTGCTGGATATACATGCACACCGAATAATTATTCTCATCGCTTGTCTTGTGATCGTAGTAATAATTATACAGGAAATTCATGCTCACGCCCTCGCCGAGAGAATAGGACTGCTTCGCATCTCCCTCGTTGTTATAGCATTGCAACGCGTTGTAGTGAACGGCGCCCGCCTGTACTTCCGCATCGCGCGCCGCGACATAGCGTTTGTAGACCTGCGTCGTCTTATCCGTGAGAGGGAAATCGATGATCGTCTTGCAAACATAGCGCTCAAACAGACCCTTGTGGCTTTGGTCGCCAGCAAGCGCCGCGATATGGTCTTGGTCGGCGTGGGTCACGATCACATATTCGAGTACGCCGTCCGTACAATATTGGTCGACATACCGTTCAATCGTATCCGCGGAGTCCGTGCGCGAGCCGCCGTCGATAAGCACTTCGACATCGCCACATTGAATAAATATGCAATCCCCCGCATATTTATTGCCAAGCTCAAGGAAGTGGATCGTGAGTTCCGCATTGCCTGCTGCCTCCCCTCCGTTGCCGTCCTCGCCCTTTTCGCCCTTGATGCAGCCGCGCAAAGTCCAGCTGCCGCCGTCCTTTGTGTAGACATTCCATGTGGCATAGTCCAGATAGAGATCGCCGTCTTTGCCGAGCGCTTGCGAAGGGGTGCCGTTCCCGTAGTGCCAGCCGTTGCCGTCCTCCCCTTTTTCGCCCTTGACGGAGGCAAGCCACTCTTCGTAGGAGAGTTCCTTCCTCCCCTGTTCGGCGCAGTTTTGTACATACGAATCGTAGACCGCGCGGATCTGCGCGTCGTCCTCGGTGGGAAGAGTCTGCGTCGTATCGTCATCATCCGGGCGGAACAGATCGCCGAGCGAACAGGCGCTTGTGCTCATGACGATCGACGCCGAGAGCGTGGCAGTGAAAAGAAAATAGAGCATCCGATGTTTTTTCATAAATTTACTTCCTCGTTATCTTATGCGATCTATGCCGTAAACTTCAAAAAACTCCAACTCATGGGAGGCAGGGTGAGCATGACGCGGGAACCTTCCTTTACGGACGGAAGCTCCCTTTCCTGCGGGACGACGCGCTCTATGCCGAAACCGTTTACGGCGTCGAGGTCGGCGGAGGTCATCTCGACGTATTCGGTAGCTTTCAATTTGCCGAAGGAGCGCAGTTCCAGCTCCACTTCCCGCTGCTCCTGCGCATAATTGCAAAGGGACACGACGACGGTACCCGTCTTACGGTCATAATTGACCGCTTCGTTGATATAGCGGCCTTCGCCGTACACATTCTCAAAGGTGTCGCTGTCCGAAAAAGTGCGGACGGTTTCGCCGCGGGCGCTGTTCGAGAGATAGCGGAAGGGATAGAAGGTCGTCTGGCGGAAAACGCCGCCCCCTTTCTCCGTCATAATGGGCGCGATCACGTTCACGAGCTGTGCGAGGCAGCCGATGTGCACGACGTCGCAGCTGTTGAGGAGAGTGTTCATAAGCCCCGCAAACACGAGCGCGTCGCGGAAGGTATACACGTCCTCGAGAAGATGCGGCGCCTTCTTCCAAAGAGGTTCTCTGCGCGGCGCGGACTGCGTCCAGATGTTCCACTCGTCGAAGGAGATCCGTACTTTCCTTGCGGAACGCACCTTTGCCCGCACATATTCGATGGTGGCGCGCATGGTATCGATATACCGCTTCATGTCGTCTGCGGCGCCGAAAAAGTCCTCCAAGGGGCGGCGGCTCTGCGGGGCATATTCGTAATAGCGGTGCATGGAGAGATAATCCACCTGCTCGTAGGTATGTTCGAGCACGATCCTGTCCCATTCGGGGAAGGTCGGCATCTCATGGTTGGAAGAGCCGGAAACGATGAGTTTAAGCCTGCCGTTCGGGGCTTCGCGGTCCGTTTCCCCATTTGTCCAACGCATGACCTTGGCCGCCTCGAACGCCTTTCTCCCGTACTCGTCCGCAGTGAGATGCCCGATCTGCCAATGCCCGTCCATCTCGTTGCCGAGGCACCAATAGGCAACGCGGTATGGCTCTTCTGCGCCGTTTGCCCGCCTGAGATCGGAGAGCGCGGTGCCCCCCGCATGATTGCAATACTCGACGAGCTGCGCGGCGTCCTTTACCGTTCCCGTGCCCAAATTGACCGCCATCATGGGAACGACCCCCGCCTTTTTGCACCATTTCAGAAATTCATCCGTGCCAAATTCATTGGGTTCTGTGGTATGCCATGCAAGGTCGAGGCGGACGGGACGCTTGTCCTTTGGTCCGATCCCGTCCCGCCAATCATAGCCCGAAACAAAGTTTCCGCCCGGATAACGGACGATGGGAACGTTAAGCTCTTGTATCAGTTCCAAAACATCGCCGCGGAAACCGTTCTCATCTGCTGTGGGGTGTCCCGGTTCGTAGATGCCTTCGTACACGGCTCTTCCGAGATGCTCGAGAAAAGAGCCGTAGAGCGTGGGCTGCACTTGCCCCACGGTCAGATTTCTGTCCGCAAAGATCTTGGTCGTTTTCATGAAGCGTTCTCCTTATGCGAGGCCGAGCAGGGTGATGATGTTCCCCACGGCCCCGTTGATATTGCGTAAAAATTTATTGACCGCCGTCTGTGCGCCACGGTCCGCCTCTCCGTTCTCTGTGGTACGGAGGACCGCGACGATCATATCAAAATTACGGTAGATGACTTCGCAATCGGAGCCAATCGCGCGGAAGGCGTCCTCCCCGCTCCCGTGCTGGAGGCGGTACATTTCCTTTATAGTGGCGTTCATGTCCGTAAGCGCCTGCGCGTTCCCCTCGCGGTAAAGGGTGCGAAGCTCCCCGCCGAGCTGCGCCAAAAGCTCCACAAAGGCAACGATCGGTTCCTTTTTCTCTTCCATTACAATTCCACCCCGTTCCGTTGCAACAGCTCCCGCGCGCTCTCCACACTGTCCACTCCCGTCCTGCTCTTGACGGGCGCGAATTCATGCTCGCGCACGACCTCGAACGGCAGACAGCTTCCCATCAGGCGGATCATATCGAGTATGAGCGTTTCAAATTTATAGGCGTTGACCTCCTCGGGACAGACGCGCTTGCCCTGCGCGTCGAGAAAAGGCACTTTCTTTTTGACGATATGCACGGGGATCCGTTGATCGGCGATCTGCGCAAGTTTTTTCGTCTGAAACAGATAGTTGAGGATGACCCCATGGCGGTAGAGGAGCTTTCCTTCCCCGTCCCGCGCGTTTGCCATCTCTTCGGGAAGTTCGTAATACTCCACAACAGCGGGAAGCCCCCCGTCTAAACAAAGTACCCCCACCTTCTCATGCGGTTCGGCTTTGGAAACGACTTTGGCGCCGCAAGCGCTTCCGCTCAGGATCGTCGCGCCGAGAAAGACGGGATCGGCGATGCGCTGCAAAACATTGTCCACCGAAAATACGTTGAGCCATTCCACGGCGGGGAACTCCTCTAAGATGCCCGCGCGGGCGAGAGAGGAATACCAGCCGCCGTTCCCGTTGGGAGAGAGCGCCAGTCTGCCCTTTTCTTCCAGAAGAAGTTTGCCGTCAAAGTCGGCCGCAGGCGCCATGTCCTGCTTGAAAAAGCGGATATATTCCCGCGGATAGCCGAAGCGGCCGTGCTCCTCGAAAAATGCCTTGGTTTCCGCGTCGTTCTTTTCGCTCGTCATGATGAAGAGGGGCACAAAACATCCCACTCGCTCCGTCACCGCGCGCAAATTGTTGATCAGACACTCGAAAATATACAGGGGATGGGTGATGCCGATGTCGAACGCGCCCTTGGGTGCGTCCGAGCCGAGCCGCGTGCCCTGCCCGCCCGCGAGCAATACCGCGGCGAGCTTTCCCTCCCTGATCGCCTTTTCACCGACGGCGCAAAACGCCTTCCGGTCGCGCGCGATCTCCGTAAGGGAAACGCCCTTGATCGGCTTCGGTTCCTTCGCGCAGGCAACCCGTTCCGCATGACGTCCGAGATCGGCGGCGTCCCAATCCACCGCCTCGATCTGCGCCAAAAGGGAGCGACGCTCGTCCTCGGACAGCTCGTCCCAAAAGCGCAGGAGATGTTCTTGTCCCCTTTCGCGCAGTACGCGCACAGTTTCGTCATAGTTCATGTTTTTTCTCCAATAAAAAGGCTCCCGCCGTGTACGGCTTTCCCGCAATTCGCAGCACTTCGTTGCGCGTCGTATAGGGAAGGTCGGTAAAGACGTCGGTGAGTTCGTAGCCGTCCATCGGGATACGCACGGCAGTTTCACAATCGAGAAAATGCACAATGATGAGCCGCTGTTCCCCAAGTTCTTTCCAATAGACCTGCCGCCCGTGCGGCGCGCGGTAGCTCTCGATATCGCAGTCGATCAGGCGGATATCCCCTCTGCGCACAAGTTCCTTGATCTTGCCGTAAAAGGAAAGCCCTCTGCCGATCAGCGCAAGCTTTTCGGCGGAGATCTTGCAGATATCTCCCGAGAGGCAGATCCGCCCGATCATGGCGGCGCAGAGCGAATAGATGGTGCGGGAATCGCTCTCCCCCTCACGGATGACAGCCCAGATCTGCGACTGTTCCGCGGGGATCGCAAGGGAAACGTTCGCCGCCACAAGCGGGATCTCGGCACATTCGTGCGCGTCGGAAAAGGAGCACATCGACACTTCGCTCATGCGGAGAGGCTCGATGCGGCTTCCGCCGGAGGCGCAGTTCTCGATGACGATCCCGGGGACGGCTTCCCGTATGCGGGCGAGCCAGCGGACGCTCTCCTCGGCGACGAGCCTTCCCCCCTCGCCGAGAGATTCCGCCCCGTCGCAACCGACGCCGAACGTATCGTTGTAGTCGATTTTTAGATAGGTAAAGCCGTTGTCGCGCAAAAAGGCAAGCAGCTTTGTGCGGAGATAGTTCTGGACTTCGGGAAGGCGCAGATCGAGGAACCTGCGGTTTTTGGACGTGATGACCTGCCCGTCTTTTTTGAGCAGCACGTCCTCGCAGGCGAAAGCGTTGCTCTCCCGCCCGACGTTCTCAAACTCAAACCATATTCCGGGTCGTTTTCCCGCCGCTTTGATCTTTTCCGCCACCTTGCGGATCCCCTCGGGGAAGAGTTTTTTGCTCTCGTTCCAATCGCCGATGGCGTTGTTCCATTCCTTTCCGTCGGGACGGTACCAGCCGCAGTCGATGACAAATTCCTCGATGGGAAGGTCTTTGATCGCTTTGAGAATGCGGGTGATGTTCCGCTCGGAAGGCGCTCCCCAGGTGGTACAATACTCGTTGAAAATGACGGGCATGCTCTCCTCGCTCCGCGGCGCGGAAAGCCTCCCCGCCTGTTCGCGGATCAGCGCGTTACAGGCGTCCATAAAATTGCGGCACACCGTAAAGCGCGCGTTGTGCGTGGTGAAGGAGCCGCCCGCGGGAATACTTTTGCGCCAATGCGCGAACTCGAAATCGCCAAGCCCGCCCGAAAAGGCGCACGTTTCCTTTTCTTGGTACACCTCCATCTGCCACGAGAAGGGCGCCTCGAGCTGTACGCCCCAGCAAATATCCTGTCCTTCGATGGCGGCAAAGGGATAATAGCCGCGGTTGGACATCGAGCCGACCTGCCCCCATTTTTCCACTTTCACGCCGTAGCGCGCCCAGCTCATGTCTAGCCCGAGGTGGGCAAAGGTATCGCTTTTGAGGCGGCATTCCCGCGACCACGCGCTCGTCATCCGGCGAATGGACAGGCCCAAAGTGTTGCCGTCGCCGTTTGCGATCCCGCTGAGCGAAAAGGCGGAGAGATGCTCAAGCATGCGGGGCGCGCGGGTATGGTTCTCATAGCGGACGCTCGTCGTAAACACGCCCGTCGCCCGATCGTAGCTCAAACGGTGGACATAGTCGTTCCCCTCGCCGTCCGTGAGATATGTATTGAGATTCCCGCCCATGAACTGCGTCTGCCGCACGATCTTGAGCAGGGTGGAGCGGCGGTTGCGCATCGTGACCCCGCGCGTATAATCGGCAAGGCTCTCGTCGCCCGCGAACGCCACCTGGACAAGGCTGTCGCATTGCAGCCGCTGCGGATCGATCTCTCTGTCCGCGGGATAGACGGCCATGCCCACGGTCGTGCACTTGGAACGTCCGTCCACGGGCGTTTCCACAAAGTAAACGGCGGTGTCGCCGAAGTCGTAGCGTTTGAAATACATTTCAGTCCTTCCTCGCAAAACGGCCGATGACAAGGATCGCCGCAGAGAATTTATCGCAGAGATCCGAGAGAGAAATATCTCTCCTGCCGATCACGTCGAGCACCTTTCGGAATTCTTCGTTGACGGCGACCGACCGCAACCCCACAAAATTGTGCCTAAGGCTCACCTCCTGCCCGTGCAGGAGCGCGTCGGCATAATCGTAGATCTCCTCGTAGTTATAGTTAAAATCGAATTTGGTGTTCCCCCTGCCGTCCAGCTCGTAATACTTGGCGGGAACGCGGCAGGCAAGGAAGTCCTGCAATATCTTCCTCTCCTTCTCCGGCAGGGACACCCCTCTCTTATTCGCCATATTCTTTCCTCCCGTTCCAAGGAAGCGGCTTTTCCGCCTCCGTCCGCAAGTCAAAGCTTGCTCTTCCAGATACGATCCGCCCACAAAAGCTCTTTCTTGAACGTTTCAAGCTCCGTGTGCTCGTCGATGACCACCACTTCTACCCCCCACATGTTGCCGAGGTCCACCATGTTCTGCACGGTGAGCTTGGAACTGACGACGGTATGGTGCGCGCCTCCCGCATAGATCCATGCGGCGACGCCGTCCTTGAAATTGGGCCGATACTTCCACATCAGACCGCCCACGGGGAGCTTCGGCATCTTGTGGGGATATTTTACAAGCTCTATCTTTTGCACGATCAGGCGAAGGCGGTCCCCCATGTCGATCATGGAAACGGCGACCGCTTCAGGCGCGGCGATCCCCTCGAACACAAGGCGGGCGGGGTCGCTCTTCCCGCCGATCCCGAGCGGATGCACCTGTATCTTGGGTTTTGTCGCCGCAAACTGCGGGGACACTTCAAGCATGTGCGCGCCCAGACAAAGCCCGTCCTTCAAGTCGTAGGTGTAGTCCTCCATGAGTCCCGTGCCCTCTTGCCCCGCCATGTATTGCATGACCGCTCCGAGCGCGGCGATCTTCCAGTCGCCCTCCGCCCCGAAGCCGTATCCCTTGCTTTGAAGGTCCTGAATGGCAAGCCCGGGCAGCTGGTTCATTCCGTGAAGGGTCCCGAAATGATCGACGATCCCGATGTAACCGCCGTTTTCTCTGCAAAACCCGTCGATGGCGATCTCATATCGCGCCTGCTCGCGCACGACGTCGACGCGGTCGGTGTCCATGATATATTTTTCCGCATATTCCGCCATGAGCCGATCGACTTCTTCCTCGGTAACTTCGCCGATCCGATCGACAAGCTCGCCGACGGGATAATAGTCCACTTCCCAGCCAAGCCCGATGTGCGCCTCGACCTTGTCGCCCTCGGTCACGGCCACGTTGCGCATATTGTCCGAAAAGCGACAGACCTTTACGTTCTTGGAAAAAGCAAACCCTGCCGCCGCTTTGCACCATTCGGCAAGCTCGCGGAGCGCCTCGGGGTCCTTATAGTACCCGACGATGACCTTGTTGTCCATACGGAGGCGGGCAAGGATATAGCCGAATTCCCTGTCGCCGTGCGCCGACTGGTTTTCATTCATGAAATCCATGTCGATCGTATCGTAGGGCAGCCGTTCGTTGTATTGCGTCGCAAAATGGCAGAGCGGCTTTGTAAGCAATTTTAGCCCTTTGATCCACATTTTGGCGGGAGAAAACGTATGGCACCAAGCGATAACGCCCACACAGTCATCGTCCTCGTTGACCTTTCGGATCGCCGCAACGATCTCTTCCGAACTCTTGCAGGTCGTGAGATATTTCACCGTGACGGGCATGGACGCGTTCACATAGTCCGCCATCTCTTGGGAATGCTGCGCAACATGCGCGAGCACCTCGTCCCCGTAAAGCGTTTGGGAACCCGTCAGCCAATATACGATTTTTTCCTTCATATTTTTGAACCTCCGCATCTTCGGATCCCCGCGCACAAAAACTTCGCGGGGAAAAGACCGTTTATTTTTCCTTTTTTTGCCCGTAGTAGGCGTTCTTCCCGTGCTTGCGCAAATAATGTTTCTCCAACATAAATTTGTCGGCGCGCGGGACGGCGGGATCGAGCTGTTCGGTGAGATAAGCCATTTTGGCGACCTCCTCGAGGACCGTGGCATGGTAGACCGACTGCGCGGCATCCTTGCCGAAGGCAAACACGCCGTGGCTCTTGACAAGCACCCCCGGCACCTCAAGCGGATCCAGCCCCCTCTTTACAAAATTTTCGGCGATGACAAGCCCCGTATTCTTCTCGTATTCGCCCTCGATCTCCTCCTTTGTGAGAGAACGGGCGCAGGGAATATCGCCGTAGAAATAATCGGCATGCGTCGTGCCGTAAAAGGGAATATCCCGCCCCGCCTGCGCCCAAGCCGTCGCAAAGGTGGAGTGGGTATGCGTAATGCCCCCGATCGCGGGAAAAGCTTTGTAGAGCATAAGATGCGTGGGGGTATCGGAGGAAGGACGCAGGTCCCCCTCTATCACATTTCCGTCGAGATCGACGACGACCATGTCTTTTGCCGTCATCCCGTCATAGCCGACGCCGGAGGGCTTGATCACGACCATCCCCCTTTCGCGGTCGATGGCGGACGCATTGCCCCAAGTAAACAAGACGAGTTTGTTTTTGACGAGGCCGAGATTGGCCTGCAACACTTTTTCTTTCAATTGCTCCAACATCCTTACTCTCCTTACCGCAGACTGCGGACCGCCTCCCGCACGATGGGAAGCCCCTCTTTATAGCGCGCCGCAAACTGCGCAAAACCCGCCACTTCGGCGGGATCGGGCGCCACAGTGACCCCTTTTTGCCCCGCAAACACACGGTTTTCGAGATAATCGCCGAGGCTTTCGCCCGCGCCCCTTGCGAGCATATAATTGGCGAGCACCGCCATGCCCCAGGCGCCGCCCTCGCCCGCCGTCTGCATCACGGTGACGGGAGCGCCGATCGCCGCCGCGAGAAAACGCTGCGCCACGCCCTCGGTCTTGAAGATCCCGCCGTGCCCCGTGATGCGGTCAAGCGCGACCCCCTCCCGTTTGAGCAAGATATCGCAACCCGTTTTGAGCGCGCCGAACGCCGAATAAAGCTGGCACCGCATGAAATTCGCAAGATCGAATTTGCTGTCCCCCGTGCGCACGAAGAGCGGTCTGCCGTGCGCGACGCGCGTGACGTGTTCGTTGGAAACATAGTTATAAGAGAGCAGCCCGCCGCAATCCGCGTCCCCTTCGAGCGCCTTACGGTAGAGCGATCCGAACAGCTCGTCTTTGGAAGGACTCACGCCGAGGAGTTCCGCGAATTCCCCGAACAGCTCTACCCAACGGTTCAGATCGGAGGTGCAGTTATTGCAGTGGACCATGCCGACAAGGTCGCCGACCGGGGTGGTGACCAGATCGATCTCGGGATGGACTTCGGACAGTTCCTTTTCCAGCACGATCATTGCAAAGACGGAGGTGCCTGCGGAAACGTTGCCCGTGCGCTTTTTTACGGAATTCGTGGCGACCATGCCCGTTCCCGCGTCCCCCTCGGGCGGGCAGAGCGGAATGCCGCTCTTCAACGCACCCGTAGGATCGAGAAAGCGCGCGCCTTCTTCGGTGAGCCGCCCCGCCTCTTCGCCCGCGAGCAAGATCTCGGGCAAGATATCCGCCGTGCGGAACGGCAGCCCGCTTTCCGCCAAGATCGCGTCGAAGCGCTCCATCATGGCGGCGTTATACTCTTTCGTGACGGGATCGACGGGGAACATGCCCGACGCCTCGCCGACGCCGGCGATCCTTCTCCCAGTCATCTTCCAATGCAGATAGCCCGCAAGCGTCGTTATAAAACAGATTTGCGGGACGTGTTCCTCCCTGTCGAGGATCGCCTGATACAAATGGGCGACGGACCAACGCGCGGGAATGTGATACCCGAAGAGTTCCGTGAGTTTTTCCGCGGCGGTGGACGCGGTGTTGTTGCGCCATGTACGGAAGGGCACGAGCAGCTCTCTGTCTGCGCCGAACGCCATATAGCCGTGCATCATCGCCGAAAATCCGATGGCGCCGATCGAGGCGATCGTTTCCCCGTATTTTTCCCTTGCATCCCGTGCCATGCGGGCATAGGCGTCCCGAACGCCGACGAGGATGTCCTCTTCCGTATAGGACCAGATGTTGCCGATATGGTGGTTCTCCCATTCGTGGCTGCCCGAGGCGATCACATTGTTCTCTGCGTCGGTGAGGACCGCTTTGATGCGCGTGGAGCCAAGCTCGATCCCAAGCGCCGTTCTCCCCTGCGATATGGCACGTTTTGCGCTTTCGTTCATTCTTCTTCTCCCATAGAGCCGCGCAAAATGCGCAATACCATTATAAGATATAATCCATGAAATTTCAAGGGTGTAGCGGAAAATTGTTCCGAAAATTTTGCCCTCCGCGAAGGCACAAAAAAGAGGGACAAAGCTGTCCCCCCTCTTGTATTTTTGGGATATTATTCTTTCTCCGCATTGTGCACGACGACCTGCGGGAAGGGAACGGAGATCCCGTTCTCCTCGAAAACGGTCTTGAGCGCTTCGCGCATCTGCCGCTGCGCCGCAAAGAAATCTCCCTCCTTGCACTTGGCGCCGAAATGCAGATTTACGCTCGAATCGGCAAGGTCCTCTACGCCGTTGAAATCGATGTCGCTCAAAAGCCCGGGGCACATCTCTTTGAGTCTTTCCTTGTTCGCCTCAAAGACTTCCCTGACATGCTTGAGATCCGCCTCGTAGGGGATCCCGACGATCACGGTGGGATAGGAATCCTCGCGGCTCTGGTTGATGAAGATCTTGATGGTGCTGTTGTTCGCCACGCGGATGTCGCCGCTGTAATTGATGAGTTTGGTGTTGCGGATACCGATCTCCTGCACGGTGCCGCGCCAACCGTCTATGGTGACGATGTCCCCCACTTGGAGGGTCCCGTCGCATACAAGGAAGATGCCCGCCACGACGTCGGCGATGAGGCTCTGCATGCCAAGCCCGATCACGAGGGTGAGAACGCCCGCGCTTGCGATGAGCGCGCCCACATTGAAGCCCCAGACCGCGAGAACGGCGATGACGCACACCACCCAGATCACGACTTTCACGATGCTGTTGACCAATTTCCCGATCGTGATCCTTCTCGGCGTGTTTTTGAACACCTTTGCAATGATGAAACACACGACATAGAGCACCAGCAAGGTGACGAACAGTACCTGCGCCGTATCGATGAGTTTCGGCGCAATGGAATATACAAAATTCAAGATCGCGCTGTTCTCTTCGGACTGCACGAACCATCCGTTGACGGGGTCATTGATCTGGTTATAAAAGACAAAGCTCAGAACGGTGACCGCCGCAAATACGAGGAGCAAAACAAGTCCCGTGTATTTTAAGCCTTTTTTCCCTTTTTTTACTGTATCTGCCATAAGATACCTCCTTTTTTGCAAATTATACCATTGTACAAGCATGTTGTCAACCGCTTGACGAAAAAATCTTGTCCACGGCAAAAATACAAAATCGGGCGCCGCGCGGCTTTGCCGCGCGGCGCCCCCTCGAGGATCGTCTTACAGCAGGATGCAGATGACGCCGCCCTTGCCCTCGTTCACGATTCGGGTGACCGTCTTGCGCATCTTCTTTTGCAATTTTTCTTCCATGCTGCGGTTCTTATGATAGAGTTCCTCACCGAGCGTTTCCTTGAGCGTTCTGCCGAACATATTGGTGTTCCAAGCCTTTTCCGGCTCCTGCGTCATGCCTTCGGAAAGCTCCTTGACGAACGCTTCGCTCCGCTCAAGATCGCCGAGCGCAGGGCTGACCTCGCCCTTAACGTCCACGCGGATGATGTGGTAACTGGGGGCGGCGGCATGCAGATCGACGCCGATCCTTCCGCTCCTTTTGACCACTTTCGGCTCCTCGAGGCTCATCTCCCCGTCATCGGGAGGGACGATCCCGTAGCCGTTTTCCTCCGCCTCCGCAAAGGCCTTCCCCACGCGATCGTACAGTTTTTTCGCCTTCCCGAGGGAGGCGACATAGCTCATGAGCGCAAAGTCGTTCCCGATCTCCACGCCGCACTGTTCGCCCAGAATGCGGTAGAAAGCTCCCTCCTTGGCGGCAATACTGATATGCGCTTTTCCCGTCGCGGGTTCGAGTTTCATGGATACGGGCGGAAGGAGCAGCTCGCTCTCCGCATATAGCCCGTCGAGCAGCGCACAATCGCTCATTTTATCGATCTTCGGCGCAAGCGCACGCAGACCGCCGAGCACCTCGGCGATGAGCGCGCTGTCCGCGTCGAGGACACGCGCCCAATCGGGGAGATCGACGCCGATCGACAGAACGGGGAACTCATAGAGCAGCCGCTCGAGGATCCCGCCGATCTCGTCTGCGGTGAGCTTTTCCGCATTTGCGCAGACGACGGGTACTCCGTACTTCTCTTCGAGGCTCGCACGAAGCGCTTCCGCCCCATTGGGATCGATGCAATTGAGTAAAATGACAAACGGTTTTCCGATGTCTTTCAGCTCCCCCGCGGCGATCGCCTCCGCCTCTTCGTAGGCGGCACGGGGAATGCCCGTCACGGAGCCGTCCGTGGTGACGAGCACGCCGAGGGTGGAATGATCGCGGATGACCTTGCGCGTCCCCTCCGCGGCGGCGGTTTCGAACGGTACGGGCGTGTCGCTCCACGGCGTCTTTACCAACCGCGGGGCGCCCTCCTCGTCAAAGCCCGCCGCGCCTTCCACGGGAAAGCCGACGCAATCGATGAGCCGCACTTTTGCCGTTGCCTGTTTGAAGGCGACCTCGGCCGCCTCTTCGGGAACGAACTTCGGCTCGGTCGTCATCACCGTCTTACCGGAGCCGGATTGGGGAAGTTCGTCGGTCATGCGCTGCTTTTTCGCGCCGGAAGCCGCGGGAAGGACAAGCTCCTCCATAAACCTTTTGATGAAGGTGGATTTTCCCGTGCGGACGGGTCCCACCACCCCGAGATAGATCTCGCCGCCGCAACGGGCGGCAATGTCCTCGTATACGCTGTTGTTTTCCATAAAAATAAACGCCTCCGCCGAAAGTCCTTGCTTGAATAGCTTATGGCGCGAAGCGTTTGATTATGACGGCTTTTTTCAAAATGTTTTTCGGGGCGCCCGCCGCGCAACGATCTCGGCGTTGCATTCGTATTTGCTCCCCTCGAGAATGACCTTGCCGAAGGCGTCGGCAACGATCCTGCCGCTGAGCGGGTTTTTGACGGAGAGCACCTCCCCCGCAATATCGGCTTCCACGTCGCTGTATTCGAAGGCGAGATCGCACTGCTCCATGACGCAATCCACGAGCCGCAGGCGCTTGCAATAACAGAACGGCTGCGTCCCCGCGATGCGGCAGTGGATGAGGGTCAGGCCATCGGAATACCAACCTATATACTCCCCGTCCAAAACGCAGTTCTCGAGCGTGACGTTTTCGGCGTGCCAGAAGGCGTCTTTCGTCCGCAGCCGCGCGTTCCTCACAAGGACGTCCTTGGTATATTGGAAAGAATACTTTCCCGAAAATTCCAGGCCCTCCGCGCGGATCCCCTTGCTCTCGAAGAACGCGTACTCCGAAGCGATCTTGCCGCCCTTCACGTCGATCTTCCCGCACCGCCACCCGAATTCGTCGGAATCCGCCTCGATCTCCTCCAAACGGACATCCTCGCATTCGCGCAGCGCCTTTATCCCATAGAGCTTGCTGCGCAGGATATGTATATCGCGCCCGTACCAAAGGGCGGCGCGGCAGTTCGCAGACATCTCGCACTCCTCTACCGTGAGCCGCTCGCAATGCCAGAAGGGATAGCGCAGATCCAGATAGCAGTCCTTTACGAGAACGTCGCCGCTCTCTTTCAGAAAGGATTCTCCGTCCTCGGGACCCTCGACGCGGCAATGTTCGATGACTGCGTCCCCTGTATTGTAGAGCGCGCGCTCTTCTCCGAACGTCTTATTCCGTATCCGTTTCATTCCTTTTCTTCCTGCGCGGCGGGCATCTGCGACTGCTCCATGATCTCGATAAAATAGGGATCGTTCGAAAAATCGCGGACGCGGGTGTATTCCCCGCCCAGCGCCTCGATGGCGTATTTGAGTTCCCGGTACTCGAGAAAATTCGTTTCGTCGCGGTCGATGTAATCGAGCAAAACAGGCAGAGCGCGCCCGTCGCCGTAGTTTGCAAGATAGCTTGCATGCATGAGCAGCTCGTCGGGCGAGGTGCGGAACGCCGTCAAGAGGATCTCGAACACGCGGTCGTCCCGCTCCTTGCAGCGGGAGAGGATCTCGAGCATAAACTCGGGTTCCACGCCCTTTTTATAAAACTCGATCGCACGTTCCTTGGCGCTGTCGGCGTTTTCTTTGAGCCTGTCGACGACGGTGTCCTTGACCTCTTGGTCGAGATCATCCGTCAAAAGGTCGAAATAGACATCGAACGCCTTTACGCTGTCCCCCGCGAGATTGACGGCAAGCGTCACAAGCTCCCCGTCGCCGCTGCGCATCAGTTCCAGAAGCCCGTCGGGACAATTCCTGCTTTGCAGTTCGTTGCAGAGGAAATCGGAAACGGGCACGCCCTCGCGGACATGCGCGGCGAGGGCCTCCACAAGCTCCCCGTCCGACATTTCCGCATAGTAGCCCTTCGGGGTATTGCCCGCGCTTTTGATGAACGTATCCCCGAAACTTTTATACAGCTTCGGGATCACGTTCTCCCATTGCTTTTCGGTGTATTTCCCGAAATTCTCCTCCATATATTCCGAAAGCTTTTTATCGAACAGCCCATCGAAATCTATCAGCTTTTTCATGGCAGACTCCTAAATGATGTAATTGAGAATTTCCTTTACGACGGGAATGGGGGCACCGAACAGCTTGGCGATCTCCTCGATGGAACGTTCGCCGCCCCGCAGGCGCGCTTCGCGGTAGATCACGGCGGACATCGCCTCCTGCTCCTCCGCATGATCGAGCGCTTCGGCCGCCTCGAGCACGCGGTAGACATTCTCCGCCGCGGCGATGATCTTCTCCTCGTTTTCCTCCCCGATGATGGCATATTTGACGTATACCTCGGTGAACGCATCCATAAAGGGAGCGCGCCTGCGGTTGCCGATGTGGATCTTGTGGGTGAAGAATTCGCGGTAGAAGCCGCACATCACCACGCCGAAAGAATTTTCCTCATTGCGGCGGATCAGGTCGGACAGAACGGCGAGCTTGATCCCCTCCGAAACATTGCAGTCGAGAAGAACTTCCCGCACGAGCGCGTCGCAGCGGCACTTGACGGCGACGCTCCCCGCAAGCGCCTGCAATTTTTCGTCCCTTCCGTCGAGCTGGTCGAAGGCGAGGCGGAAATAATCGGCGGTGGCGGGAAGTTCCGCCAGTTGCTCCGCCTCGGCACGGCGCGCTTTGCTCGCCGTGAGAAAGAAAGAAACGATCGTGCGGTATTCCTCGTCGGGAAGCTTGTAAAAGTAATTCATCGGAAACGGCTCCTCGTTGCCGTCGAGCAGCTCCCGCAGGCGAACGAGATAATAGCGGGCGATCGCCTTGCGCGGATAGACCGTCGTGAGCAGATCGAGAGAATCGATCGCCTCCTCGATCCGCCCCGTGCGCAGGGCGGCGACGGCATGGAACCACAGCGTATCGTCGCTGTAGGGCGTTTTCGTCTTGAGCAGGGAAAGTTTTTCGTAAGCCTCTTCATCAAGCCCCGTTTCGCAGAGCGCCGTCGCCATGCGGAAGAGGTCCTCTGCCGAATCCGTTTGCATTTTTGCAATGCGGCGGCCGATCTCCTTGGCGCCCTCCGTATCCCCCTTTGCACCCAGCACGGCGCAGTAGGTCGTAAGCGCGTGCACGTTATCGGGATAAAATTCGAGCAGCCGTGCGCATTCCTCTGCCGCGCCGTCCACATTCCCCTCGAGGAGCAGACACATCGCGGTCAGCCCCGAGGCGGAGGGGAAATCTTTGCTGTCGGGCGAAATTTCGGATAGCGCTTCCCTTGCGCCGTTGAGATCCCCCTGTTTGATACACTCGATGCCGCGGAAGAGGTCCTCGGGGTCGTCCCCGCCGTCCGCGGAGTGGACCAGCCTGAGCGGCGGGCGCGGCTCCTCCGTTTCTGACTCCTCCTCGCCGTAAATATGTCTGAGATAAAGTTCGGATTGAAAGGTATCGCCGAGATTCATAAAGGCGTAGGAAAGTCCCTCGTAGCCCTCCGAAAAATCGGCTTCGTTGCAGGTGTCGAGAAAGCGGAACCACGAATCGGCTGCGAGATGCCAAAGCCCCAGATCTTCATAGATCGCCGCATAGAGCGCCGAGGCGTCGGCGGACGGCTCGTACATCTCGGAGCGTTTATTCAGGATCCTGAGCGCGCCGAGATCGTCCCCGCTCTCATAGCGTTTTTCCGCGCTTTCGATCAGGAACTCATCGTCGAACGTCAATTGCTTGATCTTTTGGTCACTCACCTTTCTTCTCCCCGCCGAAGAGCACGGCGACATCCTCTTTCCCGAACAGATAGTCGGTATTGCAGTCGTGGCAGTGGACGGCGATCATGCCCTCCTCTTCCAGAAGTTTTTCCGCGTCCGCCCTTCCCATCGAGAGGACTGCCGAAGCCGCCTTTTCGCGCGAACAGCGGCAGCGGAACACGATCTCCCGCGCTTCGGCGTTTTCCGCATGAAAACAGTCTTTCAGGATCCCCTCCGCGCCCCGTTCGGCGATGAGAGAGGAAATGCCCGAAAATCCGGCGATCTTTTGCTCGGCAAAACAGACCGCCTCCTCGCTCGCTCCCGGCATGGGTTGCAGAAAGACCCCGCCCGCGCCGAGGCAGACCCTTTGCGGCGTCACAAGCACGCCGAGCGCGACTGCCGTCGGACGCTGCTCGCTCGTCAGAAAGTAGGCGGAAAAGTCCTCGGCGATCTCGCCCGTCAAAAGCTCGCTTGTCCCGACGAAGGGGATCCCTTCTCCGTCGTCCCGCACCACCGTGAGCGTGCCCTTTCTGCCCACGCAGCCGCCCACATCGAGTTTTCCGTCCGCCCGAAGAGGGAGCGAAACATCCGGCACCGCGATATTTCCGCGCAGATGCAGCGCGCCGTCGCCCGACACGGAGATCTTACCCCCCGCGCCGTTGCCCGCTACGGTGACATAAAGACTGCTCTCTTCCGCTTTCAGCCAGCTGCAAAGATAGGCGGTCGCCGTCATCGTCCGTCCCAGCGCCGCCGCGGCGACGGGAGAAAGGCAGTGGCGGTCGATCGCTTCCTGCACGAGGGAAGTGGTATCGAGCACGGCGAGGGATACCTCCCCGCCGCACACCAACGTTTTATAGATCTTGCTCACTTCTTTCTGCATAGAAAATTCCACCTGTCGCTCTGCGTCTTTTCTTCGCCGAGATGTCCCTCGGCCGAGAGCAGCTCGAACCCCGCCCCGGAAAGCGCCGCTGCGATCTCCGCTTCGCCGTGGATATACTGCGTGTGTGTTTCGTCGAAACGGTCAAACGCGCCGTCCTCTCTTTTGACGAAGAGGGTGACGTCCATGATCACTTTGTCGCCTTCTTTGCGGTTGAAAGAGAGGTAGGTGACCTCCTCGCGGTCATCGGCGGAAATAGTATTTGCAACCTTTTCGCAAAGCTTGTGCGCGGAACTCACATCGAACCAAAAGATCCCGCCTTTTTTCAGGCAAAGCGCGACGTGGCGGAACGCGCCGCCGAGCCGCGTGGGCGGCACATAGTTGTAGACATCGTTGGGCGCAAGGATAAAATCATATTGCGAAGGCGCGCGCAAACAGGCGGCGTCCGCCGAAAAGAAAGAAACCCGCACCCCTTCCGACCGTGCGAGATTTTCCGCGGCCGCAAGCATCTCGGGCGAGCGGTCTGCCCCGCTCATGCGGTATCCCGCCCGTGCAAGACGGCGGCAAAAGGCGCCGCTCCCGCAGCCAAGCTCCAACCCCTCGCGGCCTGCGCCCAAACGCGCAAGGCCCTCTAAGAAATACTGCGACCATTTCGGATAGTCGCAGTCATCGTTGAGATATTCGAACCATTCGGAAAGATAACGGTATGCTTTTCCCACGGTCATCGCTTATTCAACATCTTGGGAGGACGCTTCGGCTTCTTTTTCTTGCCGTCCTCCTCGCGCAGCGCGCGTTCGCGCTCCTCGAACTGGCGGTTGTATTCGACATACTGCTCGTCGTTCTTGTGCTCTTCCTCGTATTTTTTCACATCCTCGGCGATCGCGTTCTTGCTCTCTTTGAGCTTTTTGAGATCTTCGCGGCTGAAAGATTCGGGGAGCTGATACAGATCCATGTCGTCGTCGATCGGCTTGATGGGACGGGACACGAGCTTGCTCTTGCCCTGCGCCACGATCATGCGACGATACTCGCGCATGGCGGCGCTGTCCTCCGCGGGCTTGTCCGTCTGGCCGCGGTTGACCGTCCCCGTTTCCTTGTTGTAAAGTCCGCGCCCCGTGGACACGCCCAAATTGGGATTGACAAACTTATCGAACGCCCATTGGCTGTAATCCATCCACACAAGCATAAAATAGGATACCCCGATCAGCAGGTAGAATACCAACCCGATCGCAGTGAGGAAGGAAATGCCGAAAAAGAAAAACAGCAGCGGCAAGAGCGCGATGAGCGCAAAGAACAGGGTCTGGGGGAAGGTCCCCACCGTCATGACGAGCGCATTGCGGAAGAGCGCCCATATCCCCTGCTTGTAGTTTACCCCGAGGGAGATCATCCACAGGCAGATCATGACCGCCAGCGCGAGAAAGATATATCCCACTACTTTGGAGGCGATCAGCCAACCCGCGTAGCGGCTCCCGAGCGCGATCTGCAGGTCGGCGAGGTTACTGCTCGTTTGGGCGAGAAAGAGAAAGAGAAGGAGCACGAGGACCGCTTCGAGCACGTTCCAATAATTGCGGCGGATCCCGCGGAGGAAATCGTTGGCGACAAAGACGCCCTCTGTCCAGATGAGGTTGCGGATGATGTACATGCCGCCCGACAGCCCGAGCGCGGCGATGGCGCCCGCGGGAAAGAGCATGGCGAAGAAGACGAGGTCCTGGTTGACACGGACCATCTCCATTAGCCCCGTCGCGTCCGGTACGGCGGGATATCCGATCATAAAGCTCGAATCGTAGGGTCCGATCATCAGATCGGTCCCGATCGCAAGAAATCTCCAGACAAAGATCGCAATCGCGGGCAGTAGCGTGAGGAGCACGAGCAGGTTTACCAGCACCAGCCTGCCGAACCTCCCCTTCAAAATATCCCAAAAAAGCGAAAAACGGTTGGTGGGAAGGGTGCTGCGCGCATAATCTTCACTGCGCTCCTTGCCCTCTAGCCAACGGGCGACCAGACCCTTGTGTTCTTTTTCTGCCATAGCGTTACTCCGTTTCGGCGGTTTCCCGAAAAGAAACGGAAAACCGAGATATTGTCATTGTACTACAAAACAAAAAATAATTCAATTAAAATCGGGCAAATTCTTTGACTTTTCCGCCCTTATGTGTTAAAATGACCGTGATATGGGCGGCGACGCAGTCGTTGCCCTTTTTTTACCGATGAACGAGGTGCGTCGATGAGAAAATACAATGTCGGCATTGTGGGCGCAACGGGCATGGTGGGCCAACGCTTTGTAGGACTTCTGTCCCGCCATCCCTATTTTAAGCCCGTCTTTCTGCTTGCGAGCGCAAAAAGCGCGGGCATGCGCTATGAAGAGGCCGTCGCAGGCCGCTGGGCAATGCCCTTCCCCATTCCCGAGCCTCTGAAAGACCTCGTCGTGCTCGACGCAGAAAAGGACGCGGAAACGCTCGCGGGAAAGGCCGATTTCATCTTTTGCGCCGTCAATATGAAAAAAGACGAGATCCGCGCGCTCGAAGAAAAGTATGCGCGGCTTGAAATTCCCGTCGTTTCCAACAATTCGGCGCACCGCTTCACTCCAGACGTTCCCATGGTGATCCCCGAGATCAACCCCCGCCATCTCTCCGTCATTCCCTTCCAGCGCAAGCGCCTCGGCACCAAGCGCGGATTTATTGCGGTAAAGAGCAACTGCTCCCTGCAATCCTATGTGCCGCTTCTGCACCCCTTGCTCGCCTTCGGGATCGAACGCGTCGCGGTCTGCACCTATCAGGCGATCTCGGGTGCGGGCAAGACCTTTGCACGCATGCCAGAAATTCTCGACAACATCATCCCCTATATCGGCGGCGAAGAGGAAAAGAGCGAAAAAGAGCCGCTCAAAATTTGGGGGACGCTCGAAGGCGGGGAAATTCTTCCCGCGGCAACTCCCACGATCACGGCGCAGTGCCTGAGAGTGCCCGTTTCGGACGGACACACGGCGGCGGTGTTTGTTTCCTTTGAAAAAAAGCCGAGAAAGGAAGAAATTCTCGAAGCTTGGAAAAACTATCGCGGCTTACCGCAAGAACTCGCTCTCCCCTCCGCGCCCAAGCAGTTTATTCATTATTTTGAAGAAGATGACCGTCCGCAGGCGAAGCTCGACCGCGACCTTGAGGGCGGCATGGCGGTTTCGGCGGGACGGCTCCGCGAGGATCCTCTTTTCGACTACCGCTTTATCGGGCTTTCGCACAACACGTTGCGCGGCGCGGCGGGCGGCGCAGTGCTGCTTGCCGAACTCCTCGCGGAAGAGGGATATTTCGACTAAATTTCAAATTGGATCGCCCACGGCGGAGGTCAATTCCGCCTAAGGTAAGTATTCTGAAATGTCATTTCGGGCGGAGGCGTAAGCCGTAGTCGAGAAATCTCATCCGCGTTATAAAGCGAGATTTCTCCACGCGCCGCTTACGCAGGTCGAAATGACAAATTAAACAGCATGGCCCCCTCTACACAGACAAAAGCGAAAAAGCATACAAAGATACAGGGAGAAAGTTATGACAGGATTTTTGAAAGGCTCGGCGACGGCGATGATCACCCCCTTTACGGCGGACGGGGTAAATTTCGGCGCGCTTGGCAAGATGATCGACTACCAGATCGAAAACGGCACGGACGCGCTCGTCATTTTGGGTACGACGGGCGAACCCGCCACCATGACGGAGGAGGAAAAGGCCGCCGTCATGCAATTTGCCGTAAAGCATGCAAAGGGCCGCACAAAGCTCCTCTTCGGCACGGGAAGCAACTGCACGGCAAAAGCGGTGGAAGCAAGTAAACGTGCGGAGGGACTCGGCGCGGACGGCATCCTCGCCGTCACCCCTTACTACAATAAGTGCACGCAGGCGGGGCTTGTCGCCTATTATCGGGAAATTTGTTCCGCCGTACATATCCCCGTCATTGCCTACAATGTCCCGGGGCGCACGGGGGTGAACATTCTGCCCGAAACGATGGCAAAGATCGCGGAGATCCCCAACATGGCGGGCATCAAAGAGGCAAGCGGCAATATGGCGCAAGTCATGGAAACAGCGCGCCTTATCCGCGGAAAGTGCGACCTTTATTCGGGCGAGGACGCGCTCAATCTGCCCATTCTGGCGGCGGGCGGCACGGCGGTCATCTCCGTCGTTTCCAACCTCGCGCCCAAGCTCGAAAAACAGCTCACATCCGCGGTTTTGAGCGGAAATCTTGCCGAGGCAAACAAGCTCGGCGACCTGCTCCTGCCCCTCTCCAAGGCGTGCTTTACGGAAGTCAATCCCATTCCCGTGAAGGCGGGAATGAACCTTCTCGGCTTCGAGGCGGGCGTTCCCCGCGCTCCCCTAACGCCGTTGGAAGAAGGTCATCTCGGGCAGCTCCAAGACGCGATGAAACTTTGCGGTCTGGAGGTCAAAGCATGAACATTCTCCTTTGCGGCTGCTGCGGCAAAATGGGGCGCATGGTAACGGAACTTGCCGAGGCGCAGGGCGAAAACATCGTCTGCGGCGTGGACGTTGCCCCCGCTCCGATGCCCTATCCCGTGCACGCTTCCTTTGCGGAAGTAAGCGAGCATTGCGACGTGATCGTCGATTTCTCCTCCGCGCAGGGGCTTGAAGAACGGCTGAAATTTGCCGAGGCGCATTGCGTTCCCGTATTGCTTGCGGCGACGGGGTACACGGGCAGCGACCTCGAACGCATTCAGAACTACGCAAAAAAAATCCCCCTTTTCAAAACGGGGAATCTTTCCCTCGGGGTCAATCTTTTGCAACTGCTTGTGGAAAAGGCGGCAAAGGTACTCGGCGACGGGTTCGACGTAGAGATCATCGAGCGGCACCATAATCAAAAGAAAGACGCCCCCTCGGGCACCGCGCTCATGCTTGCGGAGAGCGTGAAAAAGGCGGGCGAAAAGGAGAACGTGTACGGACGGCACGGCATGGTGGGCGCAAGGCATCAGAGCGAGATCGGCATTCACGCCGTGCGCGGCGGGACGATCGTGGGCGAACACGAGGTGATGTTCGCGGGCGAGGACGAGATCGTGACCCTTTCCCACTCCGCGCGGAGCCGCAAGGTCTTTGCCGCAGGCGCGTTGAAGGCAGCAGCCTGGCTCATCGGCAAGCCCGCGGGTCTCTACGACATGAGCGACATGTTGAAAGGCATTGTTTAATCAGATTGAGAAACCCGAGGGGGGGCGGGGCGCCGAATGCGCCCCGCCCCCCCTCGGGCCTTTTAATACTCACATTTTTCCCAATAGCTCGTTCTTTTTTTGGTTGAATTCTTCTTCGGTGATGATCCCCGCATTGCGCAATTCGGCAAGTTTTTTCAAACTGTCCGCCGCGTCGCCCTGCGGCTTTTCCTGTTCCGCGACCGCCTTCACGGGGCTGTTTTTCGCTTTTTCAATTGCCTCCGAAAGAAACGCAACGACTTCATCGGCATTGAGAACGTAGGGAATGCGGATGACGCCCGACGTAGACGCGATACGGAGTGCCTTGCCCGTGTATAAGAAAAAGAAATTCTTGACGGCGGCGATATTGTCGATCTTTTCGATCGGCATTTTCAATGTAATTTTCGAAATCGGGATAAAACCCGTATAGGAGCCTACGATCTCCATATCGTTGGCGGTGAGTTCGGTCAATTTACGTTTCCGTCTGTTGATCAACAAATAAATCAACGGAACAATAGTAAAAATAAGAATATTTAAGATAACAATTAAAATAAAGAAACCATCCCAATCTATATATAGCTCCGAATCTATTTTTCCATACTGAATACCTAACCAACATAACTCATAATAAGTATTTCCGCTTAAAGGGCTGTAATATTTTTGTTTCCCAAGCGCAAAACACAATGCTGTTAACAATGCAAATATACCTACCCAACACACCAATAGAATCCAAGCGCTCTTTGAGAATTTTTTTGAAATTACCGCTTTCATTTCTTTTGTTTTCATAATCATGTTCCTTTATTTGTTTTTTTGCTTCTCTGTGGATCATTATACTCCCATAATACTGGGAAGTCAAGCATTTTTCCCAGTATTGTGGAAAAATATTTTTATGGATAATTTATTTGCTGAACGGTTAAAAGAATTGCGTCAAGAAAAACAAATCGGTCAAGTACAGCTTGCAAAAGAGCTTGACGTCGGAAAGTCGATCATAAGTCTGTGGGAAAGAGGAGAATGCGAGCCTACCCTATCAAAGCTCATTCTGATTGCAAAATTTTTTCATGTATCAATCGATTATCTCGCTGGTATTGAAAATTGAACGCATAAAAAAGGAGAAAAATTATGGCGAGGATCATCGATGGCGCAAAGATGAATTTGATTGGGGAAAATGTTGCAAAATTTCGTAAAAAATTGAAAATGAGCCAACAAAAACTTTCGAATATGCTTGAATTGTACGCAGTTTACGTTTGCAGAGGCTCGATTTCGCGCATCGAGGACCGTTCGCGGACCGTCACCGATATCGAACTCTATGCCATCGCAAAAGCCTTGAATGTAAATATCGAAGATCTCTTCGACAAAGAAATGATCAACTATTGACGTGCCCCCTATCTCCTCAGGGAAAGGGTAAAAGGTGTGGGCAAACCCCCTCCCGCGGAGGGGGATTCAGGGGGTGGGCTACAAAATCACGTCATGTTGAGCGTAGTCGAAACATCTCTACCGCATTATTATCATGTGAGATTTCTCGACTCCGCCTGCGGCTCCGCTCGAAATGACAATGTGAAAAACGGGAAAATGCTTTTTCGGTCGGCAGGCCGAGCGGCCTATTTTTTCCACGGAAAAAGGGAATGCGTTTGCATTCCCTTTTTCCGTGGAGCTGATGAGCAGACTCGGACTGCCGACCTCGTCCTTACCAAGGACGCGCTCTACCTGCTGAGCTACACCAGCATAATTCTGAAAACACATTTGCTGTCGGCAAGGACACACTTCTTTCTGCTGAGCTACACCAACAACGTTTGTTAGCATAACAAAATATGCGCCAAAAGTCAAGCGATAATCGGAAAAATTTCAAAAATTCCGCAAGAAAATTTCGGCTTATTGCAACAACGCCCGCATCAGAAGCGTTTCCTCTTCGGGCGGCGATAAAAATTCCCGCGGGAACGGAGCACAAATCGGAAGGTCGAGCGCGATCTCTCCCCCCTTCAATACGACGGCGCGGTGGGCAAGCAAAGCCGCCTCCCGCACGTCGTGCGTGACAAACACCACCGTACTCTGCTTTTCCGCCCACAGCTCGCAGACGAGCGAAATGAGCGACTTTTTGAGCGCAAGATCGAGCGAGGAAAACGGCTCATCCATGAGCAGCAGATCGTGGGGAAACAAAAAGGCGCGCGCAATGGCGACCCGCTGTTTCTCCCCGCCCGAAAGCTCGTGCGGAAGCGCATTCTCCCGCCCGCGAAGCCCGACCCGTTCAAGCATTCCGCCGATTTTCCCCCACTCTCCTTTCGGCAGAACAAATTTACAGTTCCCCTCTGCCGTGAGATTGGGCAGCAACATGCAGTCCTGAAAGAGGTAACTGCACCCCTCCCGCCGTTTGGGGCGCGCCCCGCTTTGCCCATCCACTTCCCCTTCGAAGGGCAACATGCCCGCCAAAATGCGCAAAAGGGTGGTTTTCCCCGCGCCGCTCTCGCCGAGCACCGCCGTGATCTTCCCCTCTTCAAGCGTGAGGTCTATGCCGCTTAATGCGACCGTTTCCCCATAGCGCTTGCTTACATTCGATAAGATCATGCGCGCCACCTCACGATAAGTTTATAGCAGAGCAGACACAGCCCCTCGAGCAAAAATCCCAAAAGGATGCTGAAAACGGTGAGCGCCATGAGGGTAGGCATCTGCGTGAACATCTTCGCCTCTTGCATCAGCCCACCGAGGCTCCGGTAAGTGGTGGCAAGCACCTCGCCCGAGATCGTGATCTTCAATCCCATCGAAAAGATCGCTCCCGCCTGTTTGAGCACGGGCGGCGAAACGAGCGGCAGATACATCGCTTTGAGCTTTCTGCCCGCTCCCACGCCGAATGCTCGCGCAAGCTCGCCGTAGCTCGCTTCCACCTCGTCGAGCGCCGCGAGCGTCGCCGCATAAAAGGACGGGAACAGCACCAAAAGGGACACGATAACGGGCGCAACGCGCGGGTTCGTCCACACGAGCAGGATCAGAATGATCGCCATCGTCGGCACGGTGCGTAAGACGGAAACGATCGGCGCAAAAAACGCCCGCACTGCCCTGTGGAGATTGGCGACGAGCGCCAACCCCACGCCGAGCAGGAGCGAAAACAAAAAGGCGAAAAAGGTGCGAAGAAGTGTATTTCCGAGTGCGCGCCAAAAGGCGGCGTCTAAAAAGAGCCGCCCCATCTCACGGCATGCGTCCCAAAAGGAGGGAAGCAAATATTCATTGCGCACGACCGCCGCGGCGATCAGCCATGCCGCCCACAAAAAGAGAAGCGCAAACGCGGAAAACAACAGTTCTTTTTTCAAATTTTAACCCATGTAGAAGAATTCATCCGCGGGCTTTGCCGTGGAATTTGCATTGACGGCGATGAGTTTTTCCAAAAAGCTCACCACTTTGTCTTTGCAGGTTTTGCTCGCCGTAAAGCGCACGGAGCAGCGGGAAACGACCGCTTTCGTAAGGTTGTTAGCGTTAAAAGACGGCGCAAGCCCGTCCTCGCGCTCCTCGGCAAGGAGGCGGAGAATTTCGTCTACGCTTGCATTTTTCAAGAAATTCTCGCTCTGCTCGAGGTAGCCAAGGAAGGTTTTTATGTCGCTCACACGCTTTTCGATCACGCTCTTTTTGGCGACGACCGCAGCCTGCGGGTATTCTCCCCCTTCGCCATAGAGCGCTTGCAGATCGCCCGCCATTTTGAAGGGCATTTGCGCGGTGGCGGTACCTTTGATCTTCGCGCTTGCGGCGGGTTCGGGGCAGAGATAGTAATCGCACCCGCCCGTGGGGATCACGTTTTCGGGCGTAAAGGCGACAAGGTTGACTTTTGTCGCGTCCACTTCTGCCTGCGCGCTCTCGATCGTCTGATAGGGAACGTCATGGTTTTTCAAAACGACCTGCAACGTAAGCCCGGGAACTTTGGGAAGCTGCACCACACCCACTTTTTTGCCGACGAGAGCCGTTTGGAGGTTCTCTGCGGTGAGTTCGGGGTTCTCTCCCGTTGTGAGAAAGTAGAGATTGCCGTTCGTGACGGTGCCGAGCATCTGATAGACGGACCCCGTGCCGAGCACCTTCGCCGCATCGTTGACGGGAAGAATGCAGATGTCTGCCTCGGGCCTCGCCCCCGTGACATAAGTCGTAATGGTTTCCGCATTTACGATGTCGAAGTCGAAGAGTTCGTCCTCTTTCTTGTCCTCTTCCGAGATCGCGTAGCAGAGCGAGAGCGCGGGCGCGCCGTCGGGCGAATAGACTTCGAGCGAGTCACCGTTGCCTCCGCAGGCGGTAGCGCCTGCCATTGCGCCCGCAAGGAGCGCAGTCGCCAGAATTCCTGCAAATAATTTTTTCATATCGGTTTTTCTCCTAAAAAGATTTTTTGTGAACATAAACTTCCCCCTCCCCCGCTAAGCGAGGGCGGGCAAGAATGTTGCCCACCCCCTTAATCCCCCTACAATGGAGGGGGTTCCGCCTTTTACTCCCTCCATTGGAGGGGGCGGGGGGCGTGTTTTAAGTTACTGCGCGAACAAAACCGCGCTTTTCCGTAAGGACTAAGGTAGAGATTTCTCGACTTCACTTCGTTCCGCTCGAAATGACGTAATTGGAATGCCGCCGGGTTCCGCTCGAAATGACGTAATTGGAATGCCGCCGGGTTCCGCTCGAAATGACGTAATTGGAATGCCGCCGAATGTTCCCAACTTACTGCGCATTGGAAAATCGCCATTTTCCATAAGCGCACACAATTTGCCGCATACCTGCGGCTTGCTGTCTGCACAAGGCAGACTGTTCGCGGGCGAAAGCGCTATATGAAATCCGAGGCTTCACCCCTCGCGGAATTTCTTTTCGAAGCCGTAGGCGAGCAAAGAAATTCGTGAATTTAGTATTTGCTGAACAACGTCTTTGCGGTAACGCCTTCGAGCTGCCCGATCTTGCCTGTGAGCGCATTGATCGCACCCGCAGGCGCGTCCATCACAACGCTGATGACCGATACCCCTTTCTCATGATAAGGTATCCCCATTCTTCCGATGATGTATTCTCCGTACTCCGAAAGGAGCGCGTTGAGCTTTGCCGCCTCCGCACGGCTTTCCAGAATGACGGAGAGCACGGCGATGCGCTTTTCTTCCATAAAAAAATCCCCCTTTGCGGCATGGGCAAAAGGAGAACGGCGCGTTTGTGCGCGAAAAAACATCCTTACTTTTTACCCCTTTGCCGTCAGATCTCTCTTTCCGCTCAGGAACGTGAATATCATACCATAAACGGCAGAAAAAAGCAAGGGAATATTCATAGAAATTTTCCGCATACTGCAAATATGAAAAAGAAAATTGTGTGTTTGATCTTATCTCTCTTCTGCCTTTGCGGCACTACGGCATGCAACATCGGCGGAGGCGTTTCCTCGCAGAGCGCCCCCGAGGAGCGGCAGACCACGCAAGAGGATTGCCCCGACGGGAACTGCCCTCAAGGGAATGAGGATTGCCCCGATGGGAACTGCCCCCAAGAAAATGAGGATTGTCCCAACGGAAACTGCCCTCAAGAAAACGAAGGTTGTCCCGACGGGAACTGCCCCGAAAGACGCGGCAGCATGGAACCGCTTCCGGAAGCGCCCGTCCGTCCCGTGCATCCGTCGCACCCGACCCTGCCTAAGCGGCGCCGTTTCCCTCCCGAATTCCCTGTCCGCCCCGTACCCCCCGTTCCCGAACCCGATCTGTAAAAAATGCCTCGGAACTTTCCGAGGTATTTTCTTTGCTTGACAACGGAAATGTAATATGATAAAATGACAAAAAACAAATGAGGAGTTCTCCGTGGAGATCGTCGCACAAAGGGTATTCAATCCGCTTTACATCTATCTCGACATTGTGTTTTTGGTCGCGCTCTGCGTTTTGCTCGCCGTGAAAAGAAAGTATCTTACCCTTATTTGGGGGATCTTCGGCGGCATTCTGTATATGGTCGTGGACTACGGAATCTTTCATCTGCTCACCCACTCCCGCTCCATTGAAGGCGGAAACCTCTTCTGGGTGCTGCTCTGGATGAGCATGAGCTACGGCATCACGAACTTTGTATGGATCTGGCTGTGGTATGCAAAAGACAAGCATCTTTTAGAGTGGTCCCTTCTCATCGTAACATGGTGGATCGCCGCGCCGCTCATCGCAAATACATTCGGGCAGAACCTCACGCCCATCAAGATACAGCGCACCACAGGCTCCTATCACGGCTACATGGCGCTCATTCTCATCCTCGGCTATGCCGCGGCGATCGTCTACAATCTGTTTCAGAAAGACAAAACAAAGCGTTTTCCGCTGCTTTGGATGCTCTCGATCGGCGTGCTGGTGCAGTTCTCTTGGGAATTTTCCCTTCTCATCGGCGGCATCCGTAGCGCGGAGATCGCCGATTGGGGACAAAAGCTCACCACCCTCGTTGTGAATTCCCTGCTCGAAACTAACCTCGGCGCGGTGCCCATCTTCTGCATCTACGCGCTCGTCACGGCGAAGTTCACCGAATCGCTCAAACGGCGGGACATTCCCGTTGCATTTACGGAGCGCGTCGCCGAACTCAATGCCCTGCGTGTAAAAGAAAGATAAGCCCGAAAAAAGCCCGCACGGCTGCGAGGCTTTTTCATACAAGGTCCTTTTTTGTTTCGCGCTTACCGTTTTTTCTTTTTGACAAAATGGACCGTCAACAAGGTGACGGCAATGATCGTCCCCACGACGGCGACATAGATGAGCGCGGCAGATAGGATGACCCCGAGGAGAACCCCTCCGTACGGCGAGCTGTCCTTTTCCGGATGTTCGGACGTGGACATCGTAAACGTCAGCTCGCCCGCGGGCAGCCCGTTTTGGGAAAGGGAATAACCGTTTTCCGTTTTCGCAAGCTCCAAAGAACTCGCCGTAATAAAATAGGGCGTTTCAATGTTCAGTTCGAAATTTCCGAAGTCTGCCCAGGTGGAGGCGGGCGAGAGCAGATAGGTATAGGAATAGATCGGCGGCGTATAGCCGATGTTGATGGCGGGATAGAGCGGCGCGGTGACGGAGTTGACGACGCTCCCGCCCGCGGGAACGGAGAGCTTGTATTCATACCAACGCATGAGCCTCTCCGAAATGTCCAGCTCGTAGGGCGACGATTTCAAGGCAAGCCCCGTTTCGTCCTCCAAAACCGCATCGAACACGGCGTTGAACCAATCCGTTTCGCTCACGCCGCTTTCCGCGCTGTACTTGCTCATAAAAAGTTCCCCGAGCGTCGTCTTTTCGGTGGGAAGCTTTTCCTGCGGGACCTGCTCGACGTACCCGTCCGTGCGTTTTTTACAGGCGGCGTTCTCATACACGCTCCACTCGGGCATGCGGGAGAGAGGCTCGCCGATCACATAGAGCGCGAAAGGCTTCGGAACGGAGGAATCGTTCCCCCAAAGCCCGATGCGTTCCTCCTGTTGGTCGTAGCCCGACGCGCGTTCGAGCATCACCTTCGTCTTTGCTCCGTCCCCCAACCCTTTGAAACTTGCCGCGATAAAGGAAATTCTGCCCGTCTGTTCCGTCGTGATCTGGCGAAAATAATAGATCGTCACGGGGGTATCGGAAGAGAAATTTCCGCTCGTTCTGCGTGTTACCGAGAGGCGGGGGATGTCTTTGGAGGGATCGCTCGTCCATTTGTCGAGCGTGTAACGGATCTTCTTTTCGATCTCTTTCCCGTCTGCGGTGATGGGGCAGCGCGCCGCGTCGTCCATTTCGACGGGGTCCCCCTCTTCGTTGTCAAAGCCGTAAAGATAATCGGGCCTTCTTCCGAAAGGAAAGACGACGGTCATCTCCACGTCGTAACTTGCGGGATTGAAAAAGGTATATTCCGCCGTGACGTTCGCTTGATAGCGCAGAAACTCCTCTCTGTTATAATAATAATTTTGCGGAAAATCGGGAATGCGCAATGTGAGCTTCTCCCCCGTCACCGTGACGGGGCAGTTTTCTTCTTTGACATACGCGCCGAAAGCGTCGCGCCCGCTCCAGGAACTCTGCGCGGAATTTGCGTGCGCCGAAAGCGTCGGCAAAGATCCCGCTGCCGCAAGCCCCGCCGCCAGCAGGCAGACGTTGAAACAGACCAATTTTTTCATTCTCTCATCTCCGTATTCATTCTGTCTTTACGACGGACGAAATTTGGAAAATTTTATCTATTTTCATCGGGCGGAAGCGGAAATTCCACCCAAAAACAGCTTCCCTTCCCCTCCTCCGAATCGACGCCGAACGGGATGTTGTATTTCAAAAGCACGCTCTTGACGATGGAAAGCCCCAACCCCGTTCCCTGTACGGGACGTTTGTGCGTTTCGGAGGAGCGATAGTAACGCTCCCAAATCGTATCAAGCTCTTCGGGCGGAATGCCGCGCCCGCTGTCCCGCACCTCGAACCGTGCGCAATTCTCCTGCTTTTTAAGTCGCACGCCGACCTTTTTGTCCTCTCCCGTGTAATTGAATGCGTTGCCGATCAGATTGTAGAGCACCTGCTCTACCCGCGCCTTGCCCGCATAAGTATAAACTTCGTCGTCGATGTCCGTTTCGAGCGTATAGCCCTGCGTTTCGGTGAGATAGCCGAACCTGCCGGCTACGGCGTAAAGGTCCTCCGAAAGATTGAATACCGTGCGTTCCGTTTCCTCCATCCCCGCTTGCAGGCGGGAAAGATCGAGAAGATCCCCCACCAACGCCGCAAGACGGTCCGCTTCGTCCATGATGATCTGCGTATGCTTTTCCCGCTTTTCGGGATCGTTCCCCGAGATCTCGCGGATCATGGCGGCATACGCCTTGATCATCGTGAGCGGCGTCTTGAAATCGTGGGAAACGTTTGCAATGAGTTCCTTTTGCATTTTGTCTGTCTTGCCGATCTCGCTGCTCGCATAGTCCAACGAAGCGCTCAGTTCATTGAGTTCCGAGCAAAAATACTGTTTCCCGTCGCCCCCTCCGTAGTTTCCGCGCGCCAGCTCTTTCGCCCGCTCCGTGACTTCCGTCACGGGCTTTGCGATGAGCATGGACAGAAAGCCGCCGATCACGAAGGAGAGCGCCACCGCAAACAGCGCCGAGATGACGGAGAACCACGTCATATCGGCGGAAAGCCGATGAAGCATTTCGAAGGAACTCGTGAGATAGATATAGTGCTCCTTTCCGCCCAAAAGGATCATAAAGGAATACCCCGTGGAATCCTTTGTGGTGATCTCCGCATGCACCTTGGAAAGGTCGATCTCGTTTCCGTTCTCCTTGTTTTCTTGGATGAAGTTTTCAAAACTCGCGCAGATCGCCGAAACCGTCTTGTGAAAGTCCTCCGACTCCTCGGGGATATCGGGAAACACCACTTCCCCGTCGGCGGAGAAGAGGTAGATGCTGACATTATACTCGTTCGTGACGGAGAGCAGCAGCTTGCTCGCCTCCGCGGGAGAGAGCGCGTTCCCCTCGCCGAGCCGCTGTTGCAAGCTCTGCGCCGCCTCTCGCAAACTCTTGGATATCTGTTCGCGGTAGCGCTTGCCGAGCACATAATTTTGCACCAGCGTGCACATCACGATGAGCAAAACGGCGAACAGCAGGAAAGTCAGCCACAGGATGAGATTGAGATCGACGGAGCGCATCCGCACACGGCCCTTCTTGCGCCGCTTGTGTTTTTCGTGATCTTGCATAGTCAAACTTCGAATTTATAACCAAGGCCCCGCAGGGTGACGATAAATTTGCGGTATTCCTTCAAATTCCCGCGCAACATTTTTACATGCGTATCCACCGTGCGGTCGTCGCCGTAAAAATCATACCCCCAAACCTGATTGAGCAGCCGTTCCCGCGTCAACGCGACCCCCGCATTTTCCACGAAATAAAACAGAAGCTCGTATTCCTTGGGCGTGAGTTCCGCCCGTTCGCCGTCCACAGTGACATTTCTGCCCACCATGTCGATCTTCAATCCCTCGAACTCATAGATGTCGCGCGGTTTCTTCTCCCCGCCCGCCCGCTTGATCACGGCATGGATGCGCGCCATCACTTCCTTCGGCGAAAACGGCTTGGTCACATAGTCGTCCGAGCCGATCTCGAAACCGAACAGCTTGTCGTACTCTTCGCTGCGCGCGGAAAGCATTATGACGGGCGTATCGCTGAACTTGCGGATCTCTTTCACAGCGGAAAATCCGTCCAGCTTCGGCATCATGATGTCCATCAAAATCACGTCATAGCGGTTTTCGCGGCACTTCTTCACGGCCTCCATGCCGTCCTGCGCCTCGTCCGTTTCCCCGCCTTCGAATTCGATATATTCCCTTAAGACGTCACGGATCATTTCCTCATCGTCTACGATCAAAACTTTCATGGTACGCCTCCTTATCGCTATTTTAACGTTTCCGCTTCATCGAAGTTTCAAAATCCCGTGAAAATTTCGTGAATTTATTATAGCACACTTGCGCCGTGCGTGCAACAAAAAATTTTTATCTTTTTCGAACAAACGTTTGACTTATGCGAACATTTGTGCTATAATCGGGGCATGATCGACGAACGGCGGCTGAAGATCCTCACCGAGGGCGCAAAATACGACGTTTCGTGCTCCTCTTCGGGGAGCAAACGGAAAAACACGGGTGGCATGGGAAACGGGTATGTTTCCGGGTGCTGTCATTCCTTCACGCCGGACGGACGATGCATTTCGCTTTTGAAGATCCTCCTGAGCAACGACTGCATATACAATTGCAAATACTGTCCCAACCGCTCCGACGCGGACGTCCCGCGCGCCGTTGCGACGCCCGAGGAGATCGCCGCGCTCACGATCGATTTTTACAAGCGCAACTATATCGAGGGACTGTTCCTCTCCTCCGCGGTGGTAAAAAGCCCCGATCACACGATGGAACAGCTTGTCCGCACCGTCAAACTGCTGCGGACGGAATACCGTTTCCACGGTTACATCCATCTGAAAGGGATCCCGCGGGCGGACGAGGCGCTGACAAGAGAAGCGGCAAAGTACGCGGACCGCATGAGCTATAACATCGAACTTCCCTCCGAGCGCAGCTTAAAACTTCTTGCGCCGCAAAAGAGCAAGGAGAGCCTGTTGCTCCCGATGAAGCATCTCGCCGAAGAGAAGCGCGTCTTTCGGGAGGAAAAGCGCAAAGGCCTCTTCCTGCCTGCGGGACAGACCACGCAGATGATCGTGGGCGCCTCTCCCGAAAAGGACGGGCAGATCGTCCGCCTCACCCAGAGCCTGTACCGCAACATGCAGCTTAGGCGCGTCTATTTTTCCTCCTACGTCCCCGTGGTTCACGACAGCCTTCTGCCCGACCTGCCCGCGGGACAGCTGCGGGAACACCGCCTCTATCAAGCCGATTGGCTGCTCCGCTTTTACGGCTTTACCGCGGAAGAGCTTGTCCCGCAGGACGAGGACCTTCCGCTCGACCTCGACCCGAAGTGCGCATGGGCGCTGAGGAATTTGCAGCTTTTCCCCGTTGAGATCAATCGCGCGCCCCTCGAAATGCTCCTCCGCGTCCCGGGGATCGGCGGAAGAAGCGCGCAAAAGATTTTGGAGGCGCGCAAATATACCGCGCTGACTTTCGAGCACCTGCAAAAAATGCGGGTCGTGCTGAAACGGGCGAAACATTTTATTACGGCGGGCGGAAAATTTTTCGGCGCAAAGAACGAGAGTGCCGTGCGCGGTCTGCTCACGGCGGGAGAAAGAAGCGAAAACGCAGCGCAGCTGAGCCTGTTTTCCACGCCGGAAGCGGCTTATGAAGCGCTCACGGGAGAATTATGATCTATCTTACCGACGGCACGAAAGCGTGCTTTTTGACGGCTTTTCTATATGCGTTCAAAGACGACGAGGCGGTGATCTCCTCCGTGCAGACCCAGCTTGCGATCGGGCAAAGGACGGTATTCGTTGCCGCGGACGCGGAAAAGGCCGCAAAGGCGGAAAAGCGTCTTTTGTCCTTTGACAAGGACTGCGTCGACGACCTTCTGCTGATGTTGCGGAGCGGGATGCCCGACCATGAGCAGATCGCTTTCCGCTATTTCAGGCTGCTCGCCGAAAAACGGGCGCCCGTGCGGGGCATGCTCGCCGAAACGGCGGTCCTTGCGGCAAGCGAATGTATCCGCAAGGTGACCTACGAGATCCACCGCATGCACGGCTTTGTCCGCTTTATGGAGAGCGCGAGCGGCGCCCTCTATGCGCCGCTCGCGCCCGACAACGACATCGTCGATCTGCTCCTGCCCCATTTTCGCACACGCCTGCCCGAGTTCCCCTTTGTCCTGCACGACGTCAGGCGGAAGAAAGCGGCGGTCTATGACGGGAAAAGCGCCTTTACCGCCCCTTTGGACCGTGCCGAGATCGCCCTTTCGGCGGACGAAGAGGGCTGGCAGGCGCTGTGGCGGCGGTACTATGACAGCGTAAACATCCCCTGCCGCGAACGGTTGAAGCAGATGAAGAGCTACATGCCCGTGCGCTATTGGCGCTTCCTGCCCGAGCTTAGCGCCCGCGATCCCTTCTCCGTCTGACGCGCGCGGCGCGCTCAAAGTTTAGACAGCAGCTCGTTGAACGTTTTCAGATGCTCCCTCTCCTCCTCCAGGATCCGCGACAGGACGGCGGCGACGGGAGCGTTTTTGATGCGGCAGAGAATATTTTCATAGCAGGTGATGGCGTTCTCCTCCGCGCAGATGTCCGCGCAGAGCATCTGGCGGGGATTTCTCGTATAATTGACGCATGCCGCGGAATAGTATCCCACGGGATAGGGCGGACAGGCGGTGAACACGGGCGGCGCGCCGAGCTTTGCGATCATCGTTGCGAGCAGCTCGAGATGGTGCATCTCGTTGACGGCGATCCGCACCAATGCCGAAGCGAACTCCCCTCTCCCTGCTTCCGAAAATATGACCGATTGATACACATATTGCAGGACCGCCGTCAGTTCTCCGTCCCTGCCCGCATAAGCGGGCGAAAGCAGACGGAGCGCAACGCAGTCCTCCCCGATCTCCTCCAAGGACGGATATTTTTGTTCAGTCACCATACCATCACCCCCGAACCGATTTTTCTTTCAGCTTATGCCGCAAACAAAATTTGCGTGAAGATTTTCCCATCGCTTGCAATCGGCGGCAGTCCATGGTATACTGAAAGAAAAAACCGAGGTAAAAATATGGACGAGAATTTCAAAAAACTGATCGGGAATAGGGAACGCCTTCCCGATCCCGCGCGCTACAAAAAAGGTGCCGTGCATTACAGGTGGGCGGGAAAGAGCGGCTTGAAGCTCCCCGAGATCTCCTTGGGATTGTGGCAAAATTTCGGCTCTTTCGATAACTTCGAGGTCATGCGGGACATGATCTTCACCGCCTTCGACAACGGGATCACCCATTTCGACCTCGCAAACAATTACGGTCCCCGCGGCGGCTCCGCCGAGGAAAACTTCGGGAAGATCCTGAAGGAGAGCTTTCGCGGCTACCGCGACGAAATGGTGATCTCCACCAAGGCGGGCTATCCGATGTGGAAAGGTCCCTACGGCGACGGGGGGAGCAAAAAATACCTTGTCGCCTCCCTCGACCAGAGCCTGTCGCGGATGTGCCTCGACTATGTGGACATCTTCTACCACCACCGTCCCGCGCCCGAAACCCCCATCGAGGAGACCTGTTATGCCCTCCACCGCGTTGTCGAGCAGGGAAAAGCGCTGTATATAGGCATTTCCAACTACGACCGCGAACAGACGGAAGCGGCGGTAAACATCTTCCGCGAACTCAAGACGCCCTTTATCCTCAACCAAGTGTGCTATAACCTTCTCGACCGCCATGTGGAGGAGGACCGCTTAAACGAATATGCGCTGCAACAGGGTTTCGGGCTTATCGTCTATTCCCCGCTTGCGCAGGGGCTGCTCACCGACAAGTATAAAGACGGAATTCCCGCTGACAGCCGCATCCGCAAGAGCGGTACTCTGACCGAGGAGAAACTGAGCGGTGTGCTCGGAACGCTTGCTTCGCTACGCGCGTTTGCGGCGGAGCGCGGGCAGACCCTTGCGGAGCTGGCGCTCTCGTGGGTGTTGAAAGACAAGGCGGTTTCCTCTGTCATCATCGGCGCCTCTTCCTCCGAACAGATCCTCGAAAACATTCGGATCGATCCTTCCTTTACCGATGAAGAACTCGAACGGATCGAAGAAATTTGCAAATAGGATACCACTCACACAGCCCGCGCCGTAAAACGCGGGCTGTATTTTTGCGCCTGTCATCTTCCACAAAGCGCGCGCTTTCTCCTATTCCGAAAAAGAAAAAGCGAACCAAACGGTTCGCCCTTTCTTTATCGGTCGAAATTCAGTTTGCCCACTCGTAGTGGCAATCGGCATACTGTGTGGGGGGCATTGTTTCGCCCTCGCCGACATAGATCGTATTCACGACCTTGCCCTCACGGTCGACCACCTTATACGCACCGGTCTTGGGACAAACATCTCCGCAATTCAGCTTCATGCTTTCACCTCCGATACCCTTAATTTGTGCCGGAGGCGAAAATCTATGCGGCCTCTTACAGCACGCCGATCAAATCCAGCCAAAGGCAGCCGAGGGACAAGAGGACAAGGTAGAGCGAAAACCATTTGTAATTTGCTTTCCGTATCACGCCGAGCATACATTTTACGGCGGCAAACCCTGCGACCGCCGCAAAGAGAACGCCGCAGACCATTCCGACGATCTCCGCACCCGTCATGGACACCGCCATGCCCGCCTCGGGAAAGACGACATCTTTTAGCTCGACAACGACGCTGCCCAAGATGACGGGAATACTCATCAAAAAGGAGAATTTCGCCACATCTTCGCGTTTGGCGCCGCTCACGGTCCCCGCAAAGACGGTGGAACCGCTCCGCGAAATGCCGGGGAAGAGCGCCACGGCCTGCATACAGCCCATGGCGGCGGAATGTTTCCACGTCAGCGGCACAGGCCTTTTGTTGCGCTTTGCCGCATATTCGGTCACGAGGAGCAAGACCGCCGTCGCGGAAAAGCAGAGCGCCAGATACCCCACGCCCCGCTCCCCCGAAAAGAGCGCGTCGATCCTGCCGTTGAACAAAAGCCCGACGATCCCCGCAGGCACCGTTGCCACGATCAGCATCAGCAGCGTTTGGAAGGGCCTCCGGAAGAGCGCAAGAATATCCCGGCGGAATACCCACACCACAGCGGCAAGCGTGCCGAGATGCAGCATGACGTTGACAAACATCATGCTTTCCCCGCCGACGTTATAATGCAACAATCGTTGCAAAAGGGATAAATGTCCGCTTGAAGAAACGGGCAGGAACTCCGTGAGTCCCTGCACCGTTCCAAGTATGATCGATTTCCAAATTGCTTCCCAATAACCCATCAGGCTCCTCCAAGTATGATCGATTTCCAAATTGCTTCCCAATAACCCATCAGGCTCCTTTACGGGGACCCTCATCAAACCTCATACAGATCCTTATAGCGGTCGACAAATACCGTCACGCAAGTGTCGTTGTTGTATTTGTTGAGCACCGTCGTCTGGATCTCACTCGAATAGGAGGAGAAATTTTCCGCGGTAAGCGCCTCGTAATAGAGGTTGGAGAAAGTGCCTTCCACGTCACGCTCGTTCCAGTCGAACCGATAAGGTTGGGTATTTCCCGTATAGGAGAAGGTGCAGTACATGATGTGCCAGCCGTAGTCGGAGGGCGCCACCGTGATGGTACCCGCGCCGCCGCGCACGGCCTCTTGCGCCGCATATTCGAACTCCTTCACAAAGTCGGTGTTGTTGGGAGATACCGCATAGCCGAGATAGGAATTCAGTCCCGCCGTATCGGTATTGTATGCGAAAGAAAGCTCGTTGATGACGGAGAGTGCCTTATTTTCTTTGGAACCCGCCTTGAAAATTTCGTTCGCGTTGAAATCGGCAAGTTCGGCGATGTTCGCCCGATAATAGAGGAACTTCGAATAGTCCACTTTGCCGCCGTTGTCCTTGTAATAAGCACTGTACGGCCTTGTGAAATATTCCGCTTGCCCGTTGGGATATTTTTCGTCCGTCACGGTAAGCTGCGCATAGCCGAGATAGCTCTTCATCTCACTGAGGAAGCCGTCGATGGAAAGCTCGTTGGGCTGGAAGATATATACCTTGTCGCCATCCTCGTCCTCTTTGGCAACGACTTTGCCGTTATAGGTGTATTGCCCGAGATAGTTGGGGATCTTTTCGTACTGTGCGGGAGCGGTGTCCGTCCCCTCTGTCTTCTTCATGCTGTCCTCGAAGAAGAGGTACTTCCTGTCCGTATTGCCCGCGGTATAGGCCTGCTCTTCCCCGGTCACCTCATAGGAGTAGTCCTCGTGCCCCGTGAACCAAGTGTTGCGCTGGTCGGTGGCTACAACACCCTCGAGCAAGGAAGCGCGCTTGACGAACTTATTGCCCTTCTTATCGCCGAAATCTGCGGCGGAATCGTTGAGTTCCTGCGTCTGGCGTGTGCTGAAGGGGAGCAGGATATTGATGACAAAGCCGTAGTTTTCGGGCGCATAGAACACAAAGCTCGTGTCGCCGACGCCGTCAAGCGCGCTCTCGAGCGCGGTCGCGTCGGGTGCGGAGAACTGCTCCTGCTGCGCTTCGAACGTCGTACGGTACTTCGTTTCGACCCACTCCTTCGTGACCTTCTCCTTCGCCTGCTCTTCGAATACTTCCCCGAGCTTGTTGATGAGCTGGGTCTCGCACTGCGATTTGAGTTCGTTTTTATAATAGCTCAGCTTGGTAATATCGCTCGTGTCCTCTTCGCCCCGCGAGATCAACCCGTAGTAGTTGAGGTTGGACAAGAGCGTCTTGTACGCCTTCAAGCGGGTCGTGGTCGTGGAGCCGTCCTGCGCCTCGTAAGAGCCGCAAGCCGAAACGTGGTTATAGCCCGTGTACACCTGATAGGCGGCGTCGTAATAGTCCTCGTTCTGCGTGGCGATCCCCGTGGGCGTAGTCCGCGCGGTGTCGTGGTCGTGGAGATCCTCTTCGGCCTCGATGTATTCCAGCTCCTGGGAATCGAGCGTGGAATTGAGGCTCTGTTTCACATTGTATTCCGCCATGGCGATCTCGTCGGGATCGAGGAAATACTCGAGCGCCGCGATCTCCTTTTCCGCGTCTGTTTCCGCCGCGGCAATGGCTTGGTCCCAGCTTGCCTTGTTCTTGGTATCGTCATGTTGCAGGAAGTAAGCCTGCGCGTATTGGACATAGATACGGCGGTTGACAAGCTGGTTTTTGAGCATCTCGTAAACGTCCTCCGCCTGCATGCCGTAGGAATTCACATAAGTGCTTCCGACGCTTGCATAGCTCGCCACGAGGTCGCGCTTCAAAACGTTGCTCTGCTTGATCGTGTCTTTGAGGGAGGAATAGTCCTCGCTCGCCGTCAGATCCACCGTCGCCACCACCTGTTCGAGATCCTTCTTCAGGTTGTTCGTCACGAGCGCGCAGCCGGAAAAGCTGCCTGCCGCAAGTAAGGTCGCAAGCGCGAGCGCGGCTGTCTTTGTCTTTCCGAATTTCATAGATTTTATCACTCCGAGCTGTTGTTCATTTTCCGCGGATACATACTTCCGCAGCTTCATACCAAATTATTATAGCGCATTTTGAAAATTAGTGCAATTGTTTCTCGGTGAAAATCACGCAAAAGTTGAGGCAAATTTCAAAAATTTCGTCATTTGCACCATGGTTTTGCCGCCGTTTGCGGCAGGAGGAAAGCGAAGCGCGGGCGCACTCGTCATATCGAGTGCCACGGCGCCGCGGTATTTGTCCATCGCCGCCTGCAGCCTTTCGTCGCTGAGAGAAGCGAGCGCGGCGAACTCGAGCGTTCCCCCCTTCGGCCCTACGGAGATCTTCCTTACGCCGAATTGCGCCGCATAGCTCTTCAATACGGCGATGATGAGCAGGTTGAGCGTTTCCGGCGGAAGCGGGCCGTAGGTCTCCTCCATGGAGAGGCATATCCGCTTGTAATCCGCCGTGTTGCGGATCTCCGCGATCTGCTTATAGCAGTCCAGCCGCCCCGCATTCGATTCCACATAAGTTTCGGGAATGAACGCCGTCGTCTTGATATCGAGATCGACTGCCTCCTGCCGCACGCCCGTCAGCTCCTCTTTGAGGATCTTGGCGTACAGTTCGTACCCGACCTTGTCCATCTGCCCGTGTTGCTCTGCGCCGAGCACATTGCCTGCGCCGCGGATCTCGAGATCGCGCATGGCGATCTTGAAGCCGCTCCCAAGCTCGGTGAATTGCATGAGCGCTTTGAGCCGTTCCGCCGCGTTCGCGCTCATGATCCGCTCCGGCTTGTAGGTAAAATACGCATGCGCAAGGCGGGAACTTCTCCCCACCCTGCCGCGGAGCTGGTAAAGCTGTGAAACGCCGAGGCGGTCCGCGTCGATGACGATCAGGGTGTTGGCATTGGGAAGGTCGACGCCGTTCTCGATGATCGTCGTCGTGACGAGAATGTCGAATTCTCCGCGGTAGAAGCCGAATACGTTCCTTTCGAGCGCCGCTTTCTCCATTCTACCGTGGGCGAGCGTCACGCGCGCCTCGGGCAGGATCTCCTGCACGCGCTTGGCAAAGGAGGAAATGGTTTCCACGCGGTTATAGAGCAAGAATATCTGGCCACCCCGCGCCATTTCACGGACGCAGGCGTCGCGGATGAGAGTTTCCGTTTCCTCGGCGACATAGGTCTGCACGGGCAGGCGGGCGCGCGGCGGCGTTTGGATGGTAGAGATGTCCCTGATGCCGGAGAGGGACAAGTGCAGCGTGCGGGGAATGGGCGTTGCCGTCATGGTGAGGCAATCCACATTGCGCTTCACGTTCTTGATCTTTTCCTTGTGCTCCACGCCGAAGCGCTGCTCCTCGTCGAGAATAAGCAGCCCCAGATCGTGGAATTTGACGTCTTTGGAGAGCAAACGGTGCGTGCCGACGATCAGGTCGATCTCGCCCCGCTCGAGCGCGGACAAGATCGCCGCTTGCTCCTTTTCGGAACGGAAGCGGTTGAGGCAGGCGACGCGCACGCCGAAATCCTTCATGCGCTCCTCCGCCGTGCGAAGATGCTGTTCCGAGAGCACGGTCGAGGGGCAGAGCAGCGCCGCCTGCCGCCCGTCGAGAATGCAAAGATAGGCGGCGCGGAGAGCGACTTCCGTCTTGCCGAAGCCGACGTCCCCGCAGAGAAGGCGGTCCATGACCTTGTCCGAGCACATGTCCGCCTTGATCTCATTGAGCGAAACGGTTTGGTCGGGCGTGTCCTCGTAAGGGAACGCCGCCTCGAACTCGTCCATCTCCTCGGTATACGGGGGAAAGACATGTCCCCTCCGCTCCTGCCGCTCGGCATAGAGCGCTTTGAGGTCGAACGTCATCTTGCGCAGAGAGGCCCGCACCCGCGCCTTGACCCGCTCAAATTCCCCTCCGCCGATCTTGGAGAGTGCGGGGTCGTCCCCGCCCATGTACTTGGACAGCACGTCCATCTGTTCGACGGGCACATAGAGCGTGTCGCCGTCCTTGTATTCGAGCGCGATATATTCCTTGATGCCGTCCGTCGTTTCGATCTTTTTGGTGCCCGTGATGCGGCCGACCCCGTAAGTTTCGTGAACGGCAAAGTCCCCCACCTCGGGGGCGAGGAAGAGGTCACCGCGGCGCTTTTTCACCCGCCGCTCCTTGGGAACTTTGAGGAAGAGATCCCCCGTCCCCACTACGGCGAGCTTGCATTCGTGCAACAAAAAGCCGTCCGCTAAAGTCCCCGCCAGCACGGCAACGCCCGAAAACTCTTCGAGCCGCGCGGGAAGAGGCGCGGAAAAGCAACCGTTTTCCTCAAGCTCTCCCTTCAGGCGTCCGGCGCGCTCCTCGCCGCCGCACCAGAGCATGACGCGGTAGCCCGTCTTGCGCCATATACGGATGTCGGCAAGCAATTCGGGGAACGAATTGAGATATTTGCGGGCGGGCGTGGAAGAGAAATTAAAAATTTTGAGCGGTTCAAAGAAGAAGGTGCTCCCCGAGAAGGTCTGCAAGGCGAGGTTGCGGTAGCGGCGCATTCCGGCGAGCAGGTCCTCCCGCCCGACGTATTGGCTGCGGGAAAACCGCATGACCTCCCCTCCCTCATAGAGGCGGGAAAAGCGCTCTTCATGTTCCTTATAAAGCCCGTCGAGCTTATCGCGGATGAGTTTGCACTCGTCGAAAACGAGCAAGCTGTCCTCCGCAAGCAACGAAAAGAGCGTGCCGCTGTTCTCGCAGAGCGGAAGCACAAAATCGGTGGCGTTGCCCGAGAGGATGTCCTCCGCGATGGCGCTCATGCGGCCGTATGCCGAAGGGTTCGGCGCTCTTTTCAGCTCGGACGCAAAGACGGCGGCGATTTCCTTTTCATCCGCCTCCGTAGGCGTGACGTCGGTCGCGGCGACGATCTCGAGCGCGGAGAGCTGCGGAAGCCGCTCGGCCGTGATCTCGTCATAGGGCTTGATCGCCTCCACTTCGTCGCCGAAAAAGTCGATGCGGGCGGGGTGTTCGCAGTTGATGGGATAGATGTCGAGAATGTCGCCGCGGAGGGCAAAAGTCCCCTTTGCCTCCACCTCATACTCGCGGGAATAGCCCATCTTTACGAGCCGCTCCAAGAGAGCGGAGAGTTCCGTTTCTCTCCCCGTTTCCAGCCGCACCGCGCCCACGCGGCGGGGCACGAGCTGCATGGCGGCCTCGATGTCCGCGACGAGCACCTCTCCCCCGTTCTGCCACGCATGGAGTGCATTCAGCCTGCGGTAAAGGGCGTCCTTGCTCCCCGCCTTACGGTAGGTGAGCACCTCGTCCTTGGCGCCGAGCAGCACGCACCGCTTGCCCGAGAGCACGGAAATCGCCTCATACGCCTTTTTTGCCGAGAGCGCGTCTGCCGTGAGATAGACGACGGGCCGAGAAAAGAGCGAGGCGATGAGGTATTTTTGGGCGTCCGAAACGCCGAATGCGGCGGTGGGGACCCCGTTTTCGGCATTGGCGCCGAGCAGCGGATAGTCGCCGCCTAAGTTTTCAAAGGTAAAGAAGCTCATCCGTTATATTTGGTCATGACAAGCTCGAAGTTCTCCCCGCGCGCGAGAGAGATCGCCGCTTCCGCCGCCCGCTTACACGCGGACGAAAAGAGATCGTAATCCTCTCTCCGCACCTCGGAGAGAACGTAGTCGATGAGCGGGATCTCGATTTCGGGATCGCGGATGCCGATGCGGACCCGCGCAAAATCCGAAAACCCAAGTTCGGCGATCACCGAGCGCATGCCGTTGTGCGTGCCGGCGCTTCCATTGGGACGGATACGGACATGCCCCTTGGGGAGATCATAGTCGTCATAAATGACGACAAGCTCTTCGGGAGAGATCTTGTATTTTGCCACCAGCTGCTTCACCGCCCTGCCGGAGGCATTCATGTAGGTGACGGGGCGGGCAAGAATGACCTTTTCGCCGCCGAGGTACCCCTCCGCGACGCTCGCCTCACACTCCTTTTTCTTGAATTTCACGTTCAGAAGTTCCGCGCAATCGCCCGCCGCGAGGAAGCCCATATTGTGAAAAGTCTTTTCGTATTTTTTTTCGGGATTTCCAAGCCCGACGATCAAAAACATATCCGCGCTCCCTCTTCAAATGATATTTGTTTTGCGCAAAAGAGCCGAAAAGAGCCGCTCCTCTGAGCGGCTCTCGCTTAGTCGTAGATCTTGCTCATCGGCTTATCGAGATACACGTTTTCGATCGCCGCCGCCCATATATCCGCCGTGGACAGGATCTTCATCTTCGGAAGCCGCTTTTCCTCGGGTAGAAGAATGGTATCGAGCATCACAAGCTCGTCGATCGCCGAGTTTTCCAGCCGTTCGATCGCAGGCCCCGAGAGCACTGCATGCGTGCAGCAGGCTTTGATCTCCTTCGCGCCCGCGTTTACGAGCGCTTCCGCGCCCTGTACGATGGTGCCCGCCGTGTCGATCATATCGTCCACGAGAAGGCAACGCTTGCCCTCTACGTTTCCGATGATGTTCATCACTTCCATGACGTTCGCACGCGGACGGCGTTTATCGATGATCGCAAGGGGACAGCCGAGCCGCTCCGCCACCTTGCGTGAGCGGTTGACCGAACCGATATCGGGGGATACCACGATGAAATCGTCCCCGAGCTTATCGGCATAGTAGTTATAGAGCGTAGGCCCGCCGAGCAGGTTGTCCACGGGAATATCGAAAAATCCCTGTATCTGCGCCGCGTGCAGGTCCATCGTGAGCACCCTGTCCGCACCCGCGGAGGTCAAAAGATCGGCGACGAGCTTTGCCGTGATCGGATCGCGCGAGCGCGCCTTTCTGTCCTGCCGTGCATATCCGAAGTAAGGCATTACCGCGGTCACGCGCCCAGCCGAAGCGCGCTTGGCGGCGTCGATCATGATAAGAAGCTCCATGAGGTTATCGTTGACGGGTGCGGAAGTGGACTGGATGATGAACAGATCCCTTCCCCGTACCGTTTCGGCAATGTGGACGCTGGTTTCGCCATCCGAAAACTTGCTCACCTCGACATCTCCGAGCGCCGTATTCAGCTTTTTGGCGATCGCCTCGGCGAGAGGTCTGTTGGAGTTTCCCGCAAACAACTTGATTTCGTTTCCGTGTGTGATCATGAAAATTTCCTCTATTGTTTTTGCCTCTCATATTGTACTGATTTTTAACGGGAAAGTCAAATGTTTCATCCGCTTATTTTACGGCGCCGAAGAAAATTTTTTGCCGCCCGCAAAATAAGCAGGCGGGATTTCATAAAATTGTCATTTTTATCCGTGGACTTTATTTTATAAATATGGTATAATGATAGCGTTCTGTTTACGAAGCGGAGAAATTATGAAGCTGTCTTTACCCAAACCGATCGCTGTCTTCCTCCTTGCCGCCGCGGGAGCCATTCTCGCCGCGGCCCTTGCGCTCACGGCAGCGCCCGCCCTTTCGCGGGCAGGGGCCGAAGCGGACGAAAACGGGCTGCCGCAGGGCAGTATGGTGCGTTCCGTCCAGACAAACGCCTATGGGGAAGAGGTGGAACTCGGGATCCTGCGCTCGGAGGGAGGAACGTATTACCTTGCCGATACGGAGCGCAAAATATATATGTACAATATGCGGAACAACCTTTCGACCGAGCTGAAGGAGATCTTTTCAAGCGATACGGGGGTCTTTACGGACGCTTACGCGGTGAGCGCCTATCAAAATTTTATCCGCATCTATGATTTTTACGCCGACGCGGAAAATCTCGGCGTCGCGGTCGAAGGCGTCCGCCGGGAGGGCCGCAGCTTGCCCGTCCTCGTGCTGCTGCACTACGGGCAAAGCCAGTCCAACGCGCACTACACCTTTGAAAATGGCGCGGTGCTGCTGGAGATCGGGGACGGAAATTCGCTCGGTCCCCTGCGGCATACCGCATTGGCGGCGGACGTCCTTGCGCATGAATACCAGCATGCGATCACCGATGCCCGCGCGCAGCTTACCTATCTGAACGACGCGGGCGCGATCAGCGAGGCGATCTCGGACATCATGGGAGCGCTGGCGGAAGGACATTCTCCCGAAGAGCCTGCCTTTTGGCTGACGGGCGAGGAAGCCGTTGCGGAGGGCGCGGAGCCGATGCGCTCGGCGATCCTTCCCCGCGGTTCCTGCTGCATGAACGCGCTCCGCAAATATCCCCGCTGCGATCTCGACCACGGGCACGAGAACTGCGACTTCGGCGGCGTGCATTACAATTGCACCATTCTCACCCATATGCAATACAATCTCTGGCGGAAGATGCCTGCATATTTCACCGCGCAACGCATCGGGAAGCTGTGGTACGCCACTCTGTGCTCCCTCTCGTCCAACGCGGATTTTTCCGAATTTGCTCTCCGCTTCCGCGAAGCGGCGCAGAACTTGCAATTTGACCGCGAGGCGCTCGACGCCATCGACTGCGCTCTGTTCGAGAGCGGGATCACCGCCGAGAACGCCCACCTCGTCACCTTCTTCAATTCCGTCCCCGACGTGGAAGTCATCGGCTATCCCATCGAGGAGATCACTGTGCCGCACGGCGGAACGGCGACCCCGCCCGTCGCCCCCGGACCCGTTTATACCGCCGAATACATTTACACCTTCCTTTCGTGGCGCGGGGATCCCTCGTCCGTCACGGAGGACCGCTTCATCTTTACAAATTATTCGGCGCGGGACCGTTATTACACCGTCCGTTTTTTGGATGAGGCGGGAAATCTTTTGAAGGAAGAGCAGCTGCTCTACGGAAAAAGCGCCACGCCGCCCGTTCCCCCCTTCAAGGAAGGGACCGAAGCATACCTCTATCCCTTCCTCGGCTGGGACAAGCCCTACGACCGCGTGGAAGGCGATCTTACCCTCTACGCCGTCTACGGAAAGGAGCTGCGCCCCTATCGCGCCACTCTGCTTTCGGACGGTAAGCTCTACCGCACCTATCTCATTCCTTACGGGAGCGTACTGCCCCTTCCCATGATCTCGGGATCGCGCGGCGGGAACGAAAAATTCGAGGGCTGGTATCTCGACGAGGAATGCACCGTGCCTGCGGGGGAGATCGAGATGACGGAGGACGTGACGCTCTACGCAAAGTGGGCGGAGATCGCGCCCGAAGAACGCCCCGCTGCGGCGGTCTGGGTCCCCGCAGCGGTCGCAGGCGGTGCGATCGCCGTGGCAGCGGCGGCCTTTCTTCTGATACGGAAAAGGAGGAAAAAGAGATGAAAAAAAACATGTTTGCAATCGCTGCTGCGTGCGCCGTCCTTTTTTCCGCATGTCCTGCCGTTGCTCTGCCGAACAATTCCGCCCGCCCCGCAAGCGCCGATGAAACGCAGCAGATCGCCGCTTTTACCGTTCCCTCCGAGCAGACGGACGTATACGGCGAGCGCGTTTCCGTCGGGATCGACTTCGACGGCACGACGTACACTCTTTCAGACCCCTTGCGCAACATCTACGTCTATCACGCGCACAACGGCACGGGACAGTACCCGACCGACGATTTGCGCTATCACAATACGACGGGCATTTTCAACGACCCGATCGCAATCACCTCCTATCTCAATCTCATCAAGGTCTATGACTTCTACGCGAACGGCGGCGTGGGCGCGCCCCTGCGCGGCGTGGACGGCAGCCACGACGAGATCGAGGGAAACGAACGGGAGAACAACGAATCGCGCATCTATTTGTTCGTCCACTACGGCGTAAACGAGCAAAACGCGCACGGGTGGTTCGAGGCGTACAAGGATTACCGCGCCGCGATGCTCGGCGTGGGCGACGGGCAAGCAGACGGCTATTTTTATCAGCTTGGCCGCGCCGCGGACGTCATGGCGCACGAGTACCAACATGCGATCACCCACTTCCAGGTGGATTTTACCCAGATGAACGAGTCGGGGGCGATCGACGAGGCGATCTCGGACATGATCGGCGCACTTGCCGAAGGGCATGATCTCACCGACGATCGCTTTTGGACGATGGGCGAGGACGCGGCCGCCGCAAAAGAAGGCGGCGTGCGCTCCATGAAAGAGCCGGCAAACGGCTATGCTTCCTCCTTCGACGATCCCTTCCCCGCCTGCCACGAAAAACACAACCACAACACCGCGGGCTGCGACTTCGGCGGCGTGCATTACAACAGCACTATTCTGACGCATGCGCAATATCTGATGTGGAAAGAGGCGCCCGAATATTTCACCAAAGAGCGCATCGGGAAGCTCTGGTATTCGCTGATCCCCCTCCTCGGCAAGGACGCGACCTTCGCCGATTTCAAGACCGCCTTCGTGCAGACGGCGGAAAAATTGGGATTCGAACGGTCTGCCGTCAACGTGATACGGAAACATCTCGGATTGGAACTGTTGCCGGGAGAATTTACCGTTACGTTTGTGAACGGCAACGGGGAAGAGCTTTACAAAACTTTCGTCGATAAGGGCGGTACGGCGGTATACGGCGGCGAAACGCCTACGCTCCCCTCCACCGAGGAATACGATTTCACTTTCGACGGTTGGGACGGCGATCTTGAAAACATCACGGGAAACATCACCCTCAGAGCAAAATACAAACAGACGCTGCGTACCTATCCCGTGCGCTTTTACTCCAAAGGTCTGCTGTGGGAGGAAGAGGCTTTGACCTACGGCGCGGAAGTTCCTCTTCCCGTGCCGGCGCGGGAGGGATATATCTTCGGCGGGTGGTACTTGGACGACGCTTTCACACAAAAAGCGGAGGCCGTTACCTTGCGCGGAGAGATCCACCTCTACGCGAAGTGGGAGAAAAAACCGCCCCTCGGCACGGGAGCGATCGTCGCACTGGCCGCGTTGGGCGTTGTCGTCCTTGCCGTTCCCACGGTCCTCATCTTGCTCCGACGGTACCGCAAGAGAAAAAAATAGCGTTCTTTCGGTCAGAAACGGGGTCGGCGGCAATGTTTGCCGCCGACCCCGTTTCATTGTCTTTTCATGAAAAACTGTTTTGATTCAACCTCGTTTCGCCCGTTCCCGCGCGCGCATCTCGGTGAAAAAGGACGTCAGCACTTCCGCACACTCGTCCGCAAGCACCCCGCCTACGACCTCCACCTTATGGTTGAGAAGATTCGCATTTGCCAGCTCGCCCGTAAGGCTCCTGCCCTTCTGTTCGTAAGCGCCAAAGTAAACGCGGTCGATCCGCGCGTTCAAAATTGCGCCCATGCACATCGGGCAGGGTTCCAACGTGACATAAATTTCCGCTTCCGGGAGCCGCCACGAATGCAATTTTTTGCACGCCCTGTCGATCGCGCGCATCTCGGCGTGCGCCGTCGCCATCTGGAGCCGCGTGCGGAGATTATACCCCCTGCCGACGATCTTCCCCTGATAGACGACCACCGCGCCGATGGGGACTTCCCCTTTCTTTTTCGCTTTTTTTGCGAGAGCGATTGCCTCGCGCATGAATTTTTCTTCCATTAAAATCCTTCCGTGAGCGCACGGAGCGCCCCGCCGCATTTTTGTATGATGCCCTCCGCCTGTTCTTCGCCGAGCGGATGACAAAGTTCCTCCCTCCCGCACTCCACCGTGAAGGCGGGGATCTTCAACTTTTCGATGCAAATATCCTTATAGCCGCCCGCGGACCCCTTCGCCTCGCGCAAGGGATAGCCCGTGCTTTTGCTCAAAATTTTTGCAAGCCTCCTGTCACGCGCGGCGCGGAAGAGCGGCTCATGAAACCGCCAATAAATTTCCTCGCCCTTGGTGTGCCAGCTCACGGTGAAATCGGGGGAAACTTCCTCGGTGAACCGCCAAAGAGCGCGGCTCTCGGGAGCGGAAAGAGGCGCCTTGCCGACGTAGTTTTCGGAAGCGGGCGCAAACACATTTTTTACGCCCGTGCCCCACCGCGCGTCGAAATTGACGTTGAGGTCCACGCCCTCGGCATTGGCCTTCCAGAGGGAAAAATCGTAATTCCTTCGATTGACGGTAAAGGAAAATGCCCTTCTCTCCTGCGAGAGCGACGAGATCCCGACCTGCGACAAGAGCGCGCCGTCGGGATTCGTGAGCGGCAACACCCACACGCCGCCGCGGCCGATCCCCCGTTCCAAATGGGAAAACGCCAACCGCGCCGTGACCCACTCTCTCCCGTGGATCGCATACTGCGAAATGCCGACGGGGAATTCGTGCCTGCCCACAAACATCGCAAAGAGCGGCCGTCCCTCTACGCTTCTGCCGTATATCTTCTTCTCGCCCCTGTACTGTCCGTAAAACGCCTCGGCTTCGTCAAAGATATTCATGGAACATTTTATGCCCGCCCGCATGAAAGCGACAAGCTTGCAGCCGCACGTTTCTTCACGGAAAAAGATTTTGCGAAGCAAAAGATTTTTCGTGAATATGATCCTCTGCGCGTTGGAAAACCACGCTTTTCCATAAGCGCACACAATTTGCCGTATGCTTACGGCTTAGTGTCCGACAACGCGACCGCGAGAGCGACTAAGTTAAACCGCCAACGCCCGTTTCCTCACGGCGTTTCTTTTCGAACGCCCCAACGGGGCGGAGCAAAGAAACGCGTGAAATTATTTGTGGTATTCCCCTCCCCCGTTGATCATAAAGGCGCGGTAGACCTGTTCGAGCAAGATCACCCGCATGAGCTGGTGCGGAAAGGTCATTTCGGAGAAGGACAAAAGCTCGTTTGCCGCCTCTTTCACTTTGCCGTCCAGCCCGCAGGAGGAGCCGATGAGAAAGGTGATCTCCTCCCCACGGTCGCAAAGAGCTTGGAGTTTTGCGGCAAATTTTTCGGAAGAACACCCCTTTCCTTCCACCGCAAGCGCGATCGTGTGTCCTTTGCAGGCGCGGAGCAAACTTTCGCCCTCCTCTTTGAGGGTACTCTCGGGTAGTTCTTTCACTTCCGCCTTGCAAAAGCGGGAGAGCCGCTTCAGATATTCCGCGCACGCCGCGCGCAGATATTCCTCTTTCAGTTTCCCCACGCAGAGAAATGTTATCTTAACCATGCAAGAACCCCATTGCGAGCGCAACGCTCCACTCTACGGCGCAAATGAGAATGCCGCCTCCCGCCGCCAAGAAGAACGGAAGGCCTTCTTTTACGCCTCCCCTTTGATTGCCGCGTTTATCGAAAAAGATCAGATAGACGAGCGTCCCCAAAAGGCAGACCGCCGCGGAGATGACGAGGACGAGATAGCCCCACAGCGGCAGCGCGGCGCGGAAATTGCCAAAGCCGCACGATTCCAGGATGAGGATGAGCGCATTGTTGGCAAAATGCGCGAGCATCGTGGGCAAAATGCTCCCCGCGCGCAGAAATACGAGGGCGAAGCACACCCCGCATATAAATTGGTAGACCGTCTGCTCGGGTCTGCCGTGAAAGAGGGAAAAGAGCGCGCCCGAAATGAGGATGGCAGGGACAAGCCCCCATCCGCCGTCGTGCATTTTGCGCGTCAGGATGCCGCGGAAGAGGGTTTCCTCCAAAAGAGCGGGCAACAGGGCGATCACGAGAATGGCAGGCAACAAGCCCCACCCCGAAAGATCGGGCACCGACACGCCGCCCGAGGAATAACCGAGATTTTCCAACCCCGAAACAAACAGGCCGTTCAATTCGGAGAGCGAGAACAAAAGCCCGAATTCCAGCAGAAGCGCGATGAGAAAGTACTTGGGGTGAGTCTTTTGCAAAATCACCCGCGGCGATTCCTTGCTACGGAAGAAATAGAAAGCGGCCGCGCCGCCAAAGGCGAGCTGCGCGCTCAGATAGGCGAGATAGATGTACCAATTCTGCTCCGTGTAACGCTCCCCCGCGGCTGCGGCGGAGATCGCCGCCACGAGGTAGGCGATGAGCATCGACAGGACTGCTGCCAGCGAATAGGAAAGCCCGCTCTCCGTGAGCGGCTTTTTCGGCGGCAGGTCACCTTGTTGCGGTCCGTTTTGTTCCATAACTACATTATATCGTTTTTTTCGGGATTTTCCAAATAAAAACTTTGCATTTCCCGAAATTTGTTTTATAATGTTGGCATGAGAACTGTAAATACGAGGGAGATCGGCGATTGCGTCTATCGCCTTGCGCTGCGGGCAGGCCGCACACTCACCGAAAGCTGCCGCGCCGCACTGCGGGAAGCGGAACGCCGCGAGGAGGGCGCCGCGCGCTTTGCGCTCCGCACCGTGCTCGAAAACGAAGTCTGCGCGATCTGCGAAAAAATGCCCGTTTGCCAGGATACGGGCATGGCGGTCGTTCTGCTCGAGATCGGGCAAGAGATCTTTTTGGAAGGCGCTCCTCTTGCGGAAGCTGTAAACGACGGCGTCCGGCGGGCGTATTCGGACGGAAATTTCCGCAAGAGCGTCTGCGACCCGCTCACCCGCAAAAATACGGGCGACAATACGCCCGCATGTCTGCACGTCGAACTCGTCGGAGGGAGCGCTATTTCGGTCACCTTCCTTCCCAAGGGTTTCGGCAGCGAGAACATGAGCGCGCTCAAGATGCTTTCCCCCGCCGAGGGCGAAGAGGGCGTTCTGCGCTTTATCACGGAAACAGTCGAAAAGGCAGGCTCCCGTCCTTGCCCGCCCGTGTATGTCGGCGTGGGACTTGGCGGCTCCTTCGACAGCTGCGCCTTTCTCGCAAAAAAGGCGCTGACGAGGGAAGTGGGAAGCAGAAATCCCCGCGCGGACGTCGCAAGGCTCGAAGAGGAAGCGCTAAAGCGCGTCAATGCGCTCGGGATCGGCGCGCAGGGCTTCGGCGGAAAAGTCACCGCGCTCGGCGTGAGCTGCGAGATCGCCCCCACCCATATCGCGGGGCTTCCCGTCGCCGTCAATCTCCAATGCCACTGCATCCGCTGCGAGAAGGAGGTGCTCTGATGAAAAAACTGCGCCTGCCCCTTACGGCAGAGGACATCGCGTCGTTGCATGCGGGGGACGCCGTCCTGCTCTCGGGAACGGTCTACACCGCCCGCGACTGCGCGCATAAGCGGCTTTTCGAGTTATTGGACAACAGGAAGCCCCTGCCCTTTCCGCTCGAAAACGCGGTGATCTATTATGCGGGGCCATGTCCCGCGCCCGAGGGAAAAGCTTGCGGGAGCTGCGGGCCAACGACCTCGGCAAGAATGGAAACCTTTGCTCCCCGCTTGCTCGATTTGGGACTGGGCGGCATGATCGGGAAGGGAGAAATGAATGAAGAAACGGCAAAGGCGCTCGTGCGCAACAAAAAAGTGTACTTTGCCGCGATCGGCGGAGCGGGCGCGATCTGCGGAAACGCGGTACAAAGCATGCGGTGCGTTGCCTTCCCCGACCTGTTGAGTGAAGCCGTTTACGAAATGCAGATGAAGGACCTTCCCCTCGTCGTCGCAATGGACTGCTTCGGGGAAAGCATCTATCGGCGGAATTGAGAAAAGACGAAATTTCTCTTGAAAAACGGTTGACAGAACAAAAAAAAGCATGTAAAATAGAACGTGCTTTCGGGAGCATAGCTCAGTTGGTTAGAGCGCACGCTTCACATGCGTGAGGTCACAGGTTCGAGCCCTGTTGTTCCCACCATGGGGATATGGCTCAGTTGGTAGAGCGCTGCGTTCGCAACGCAGAGGTCACGAGTTCGAATCTCGTTATCTCCACCAAGAAAAGAGGACCGACTTTTAAGTCAGCCCTCTTTTCGTAATAAGCGCGTTCAGAGAAAAAGTTCGTAAATCAGTCATCATAGTGCGATTTTAGATATTTTCGCAAAATCAAATTGATAAATTGCGAAAGCGAGCGATCGTCTTTCTCCGCTTCTTCTTTCAGCTTTTCCAACAAATCGGAATCTATCGTAATACTTATCTTTTCTTTTAATGGTTTCATAAGTCACCCGCTATTTATTTTATAAAAAAATTATAACATTTATCTTATTTGCTCTTGACGAGTAGGATAAAGTAGTATATAATACTACCAATAAATATCAAAGGAGAACCATTATGAGATGTAAAGAATGCGGCAGCACAAATATAGATGTTGATAGACAACAGACATCAAAGTATAGTTGGGGGAAAGGGCTTTTTGGGTCACTCATATTCGGCGCGCCCGGCGCGGCAGCCGGAGTCGGCGGAAAGACAAAAACCACTACAAAATATCATTGTAAGGCGTGTGGCACAATCGGTGATTTTTCTTGGGTCATTATGGATCCCGACACAGAGTCCGACATAGACATCGCTCTCCAATATAATGACACTGCAAAGTTGAAAAGTTATAAACGGAAATATAGAAACATCGAATGGACGCCCCCCGTTAAACCGGTGCCTACATATTCTGCGCCGATTTTACCGCAAGCAACGCCGCAAAGCATAGAACCTCAAGAGGGATTTGAAATTGAACATGGCGTATTAAAGAAATATCATGGGAAGAGCTATTCTGTAGAAATTCCAAACGGTGTCATTGGGATCGGTGATGAAGCTTTTGCATACTGTAAAAGCATTCTTTCCGACCATGCAAGGACGGCAAAGCCGTCCCTTGCGTGGTGCGCGTGAGTACTTCGCGCTCCACGCTCGTGCCGCGCTTCATCAAACGATCCCGAAAAAGATTGCGAAGCAAGATTTTTCGGGAAGAGGAGGCGCCTCCACAAAGAAAAGCCTTTTGTAAAAAAGGCGTAAGAAAGTGGCGAACGCCATCACTAACCCGTCAATCTTCTATAATATATTTTCCCCAACCGAATCCTTTCACTTCTTCCAATGTAGCGTATCCGCCCCATTCAAATTCTGCACTTCGATTATTAAAATATACTTCGTTTTGAATGTCTTCTATTGTTTCCCACAGAGTATCACATTCGTCACAGTACGCCCAAAGCGCACCATTCTTTTTGTTTTTGACGGCATATACTCCGCCTTCCGTTCCACAGCGTGGACAAGGATGCGCAATTAAAATACCTTTTCCCATCAATGATCCTCCATCATGGTCCATGTTAATAACTTTGAGTAATTATTGTTTGGGTCCCTGTTTCCGGATCGTAGAAACAGTAATATGTACGTTCATCGTCTTTGCCTGCCTTTTGTTGGTGGGCGAATACAAGCGGTTTTCCGTCAACGATCGGCCACTCGGGATCTTGTATCCAACGCGGATAAGTCTTGTCATATTTGAATAGTTCCTTAAGTTTATTTTTACCCCATTGTATACGTTTCGTTTTCGATAAATCTTTCGGCACTTCCGCAATTATTTTGTCAAATATCCCTTGATCGTCGGTAATATCCAGCCAACATGGTTGGATTTCCAACAAAAAAGCATAGTCTTCATCATATTTCGTATATTCGTTAAATGGAATATTGTTGTAGCTCAAAAATGTTCTGAGATTGAACCATAGCACATATCTTGAATAAATATTGTTCCAATTATTAGTCTGGGGATTTAGCTGTCTATATAAATAATCAAAGAGATTATAATCATAATTTTTATAACACGCAATAACAACCTTATTTTCCAATAATCGTTTTAATTTATGATTATTTAAGAATTCTTCTCTAAAATCACATATATTCAATTTCCCTTCAACATAATCAACGATTATTTCAATCTCATGTTTCATACGAATTCCTTATCCAAAAAGATTTATTATATTTTGCATTTTAACATAAAATCGCAAAAAAATCAAGCGAGGCAGTTATCTTGCAGACCATTTCATGAAAAGTCCGCCGAGGGGAGAATCCGAATGCACGTTTTTCTTCTTTACGCTATCTCCACCATGCAAAAAGGACGGCAAAACCGTCCCTTGCGTGGTGGAGTTGCTCCATCCAAATCCGAACTCAATTCTTCTTCCAATTCTTTTAAGGTCAGCTCCCTTGTGCCGTCCTTATAATTGAAAGCGAACACAATCTTGTCATCGAACAGGTAGATACTATTTACAAAGGTATCAATCAGCCGCTTTCGGTTTTCCAAGTCATTGACGTTTATCTTGCGGTAACGCTCGATGAAGCAGACAATGTGGTCTTTCGTGATTTCGGGCTTTTGGAGTTGTTCGCTGTATATCGCCGTTTCGATTTCCGCTCTCGCTTCTTCCAATTCGTCAAGCCGCTTTTTTGCCGAGGCGTTGAACAGCCCTTGCTGTATCGCATTGAGCAGGTTTTCTATATAGCCGTCAACTTCTTTCAACCTTGCCTGTAATTGGGGAATTTTGCTACTTTCGTGGGAAAGCAAATCCAAAATTCGATCTGAAATGATGTCGACCAAATTGTCGTCCATCACGACCTTCATCGTGTAATTGACGACGAGATTTTCTATCCACTATTTCTTGACGGGTTTCTTGTTGCAATCCTTTCGTTTCTTGGCGTTAGCGCATTTGTAATAGTGATGAACCGCGCCCGTCTTGCTCGTTCCGCTTTCTCCGACCATAAGCGCACCGCATTTTCCGCACCGTAATTTTGCGGTTAAAATGTAGTCGTCCTCTGCCTTATGGCGGGCGGGCGCTTTCTGATTTTTCTGCATTTTCTGCTGTACCCGCTCAAAGAGTTCTTCCGATACGATAGCGGGGAAAGCGTTGGGGTGGACAATATCGCGAAAACGGTATTCGCCCAAATACCGACGGTTCTTTAACATATGATGAACGATATTCAAAGTGATACGGTTGCCGTACTTCGATTTTACGCCGCGCAACGTCATATCTTTGGCTATCTCCGTCATCGTTTCGCCCTCGGCATAGCGCGTGAAAATCTCTACCACGATAGGCGCGGCTTCCTCGTCCACGGCAAGGCTCTTTTCTTTGGTGAGCGTATAGCCGAAGGGAATACTGCCGCCGTTGAGTTTGCCTTTCAAGGCGTTTTCGGTCAGACCGCGATTTATCTTTTCTGCGAGTTCCACCGAATAGTATTCTGCATAGCCCTCAAGCATAGCCTCAAGGATAATGCCTTCCGAGCCTTCACCGATATGTTCCTTTGCGGAAACGACTTTTACGCCGTTCTTTTTAAGGATATTTTTATAGTGTGCGCTGTCGTAACGGTTTCGGGCAAAACGGTCAACTTTCCAAACAAGCACCGTGTCGAACACCTTGCGGTAGCTGTCCTTTATCATATGCTGAAATTCGGGGCGGTTGTCCGTCTTTGCCGAAAGAGCGCGGTCTATGTATTCGCCGATAATGACAATATCGTTCTTCTCGGCAAATTCTTTACATTCGCGGAGTTGCCCCTCGATAGAGGCTTCCGTTTGGTTGTCGCTCGAATAGCGGGCATAAATCACGGCTTTCATTTCTTCTGCTCCTTTAAGAGATCGAGTAGCGTTTCTTTGAGCCTTGCGTTAGCGGGAGAGGATGGATCGAAACACATTTCCACGAACTGCTGCATTTGCTCGTCGTC
>CANQWX010000003.1 GCA_947627665.1 uncultured Clostridia bacterium | reverse complement strand
ACCCAATCCATATCGGCTTTCATACGATCCAATAGGTGCGGTTGATAATGTGTATTTACTGTTGCCTTTGTAAAACCCGTAAGGGTGCGGCGAGTAATGTCCTGCGCCATTTTTGTTTTGCAAAGGACGTATATATTGTTTTCAAGCACCCTGTTCCAGATAGCGTAAAGCTCCGATACGGGCATATCTTCTTCCTTCTTGGGCAAAAGATGACGGTAAATCGAGTATGCCGCATACAAGGGATAAAGCCCCGATTTGGAATTGATTTCGAGTATTTTCGCCTCATCCGTTTTGAACAGATCGGCGGTAACTTGTCCACGATCCACAAAGCGAGGTTCGTCAAGCGGCTCACGACTATCGAACTGTTCGTTAAGGAAACAATATCCGCCGAGACAGTCGCTCATGTGCATATTGACGACACGCCACGGGGTAAGCACAGTTTCCTTGTCGGGGTTACGGAAGTGATTGAACAGTTCCGTAAGACGGCGAATACGCTCGGTGGGCGGATATTCATCGGCTTGCTTTACGAGCCTGCGTATGCGCAGTCCCGCACCGATCAGGACATCCTCATCGAAATATTTAATGCTTCGACGGAACAAATCTTTTGTAACGTCGGACGGCAAAAACTCTTTCCACGACTCGTCATCCACAATATTCACGAAATCTTCCATCGTGATGTTTTCGGTAAGCGGAACATCAGCGCCGAAAATAAGCAACGGTAAGCGTATGGAAATATTGCGCAGTAGCGCCAAAAAGGTTTGCCGCTGTTTACGCTGTTCCTTCAGTTTTTCAAGCGCGGCTTTTTCCTCCGGCGTCAAATCCTTTTTGGGTTTACGCTCGGCTTTCTTCGCTGTTTCGTATTCAGCCTCTGTCATCCCGTTGTCGGCAAGTTTGACCTTGTTTCCTTCGGAAGATTTTTTATGCCCCGAGAGACGGCTTTTGAGCGCTTCAAAAAATTCGCGGTCGCGCTCGTCCATGACCATACCCGCATCAACTTTGTAAAGCGAGTCGTCCTCAAAGCCCGACTTGATTGCGTTGTCCAAACTCACGCGCTTGATCTGCCGCATAAGCGTGGCGACATTGTATTCGCGCATTCTTACGCCCTCGATGGCATATATAGGACAATAATTCAAAAACTTGCCTAAAAGTTCCCGATACTTTTCGTCGCTCTTTTGTCCTTTGCGGGACAGTTGGTGCGCTTCGGAAACAACACGGAGAGACCTGTCGGGAGCAAAGTCAAAAACATAGCAGTTTTCTTTTTGTTTTCCGTCTATATAGCCTGCGGACTGAACACGAAAATCGTTTGCATATAGCCTTTGGCATCGGTCGTGGCAGAACCCGTAAGCATCATAACCGCCGTCCATTCCTTTACGGTAACTCCCGTGGTGAGTTTGCCGCAAGACAGCGTTATTGTGTAGGGATTTTCGGCTATTGCTTGCTTTACCGCATTGTAAGCGTCGTCATAAGGCATTTCAATATCGCCCTCGCCGGCGACATTAATGACTCTGTAATGGGAGAATACGGGATGTTTTTGCAGAAGGGCGGAAAGCGCCCTTGCCGCCGCCACACCGGGAACGATCCAGAACGTGTGCTTAAATTCTTTGCGATATTCATAAGTCGCAAATGGATACTTTGTATCGGGGCTATCGGTTGATATAATATTCAAAAATTCCTTTACGTCGTCCTCATGAACAAAATTGCCGACAGAGCGACCATGCGGAATTTGTCCGTAATCTCGATTTGGGTCTCCCGTGTAAACACGGAAAAATTCTCTGAAATTGAACGCCGAGGTTTCAGTTTCATAGCGATAGGAAGCTGAAAGCGCCTTGCTCATATCGAACGTAAAGATATTCATTCGCGGCATATCTTCGTACGGATTTGGCTCGCAAGGATGCTTAAAAGCCCATTCTTGCTTTGCCTCTTGTTCCATAACATAGTCCCAAACAAATACATTATCCTCGTACTTATCCAAAATGTTGTAAGGAGTTCCCGACAGCTCCAACACTTTGGGCTTTTTACCGTTTTTGGGACTTTCCAAAAGTTCCTGTACGCGCTGTCCAAGTTCGGTCTGCGTTCCTTCATGCGCCTCGTCATAGATTATCAAATCCCAGTCCATATCGAAAACGGCATTGTTTTTGTTGAATTTGCCGCCTGCGCATTTAGAACCGCGAAGGTCTTGCATAGAAGCGAAGTATGTAAAATAGTCGCCTCGTTCGCGCGCGTTGGTCAAAGCTACATCGTTTTTAATATCCGAAGCCGCATCAAAGTAGTCCTCTGAATAAACGAGGTTCTGCTTTTTCATAAAGACATGAGAACTGTCTGCTCCGAATAATTTACGGTGATCGTCCTCCCAACCGTGTTCGACTACGGGGCGATGTGTTACAACAATGGTCTTTTGATATTTTCCCGAACGTATAAGCTCGTAAGCGGTAAGCGTTTTACCGAAACGCATTTTTGCGTTCCAGAGCATTTTATCGTACTTCCTATATGCCGCAACCGTTCTGTCTACGGCATCCTGTTGTTCATCACGCAGAGTGATTTTCGGCTCGGAAATCGCCGTCTTTTCGCTTTCACTTAAAAAATCGCGATAATTGAGTACAGCCGCTATGGCGTTCTTCGCCGTTTGCAAATCACATTCGAACCATTCGCGGTTTTTAACGCCATTGGGGAATGATATTTTGATACCGCTGTTTTTCAGCACATTATGTACATCGTGGTCGCGGAATCCATCGAAAATCGTAATTTTTTGCCCGTCGTAAATATCTGTGCGCTTACGTAGGGCGAGTTGCGCCCATAATAAGTCCACCTTGATTCCCGCCGTAAAGGTGTAATCTTTGATCCTGCCCTGATCGGCAGCCAGTAACAGCTCGGTGCAATTAGGTTGTAACTCATCAAGCGTTTTTGATGTCTTAATCGTGGCATCGCCGATTTTTAATAAACCCCTATGCGCTTCATCGGGAATAGAGAATATGTATATTAATTTATAAGAAGCCGTACTGTAAATCATTTGTTTTTCCTCCCGATTTGAGAAATAAAAGTTTCGGTATGCTGCCTTGTCCAATTCATAATTTTGCAGTAGATGCCCGTATGCTTGCTGTTGTCTTTTTTTGCGCAACCGGGGCACTCTATGGTGTCTGTTTCATCATCGAAAATAGATAATTGCCCACTTATTTTCGGCTTGCAACTGTAAGGGATCACAAATTTAAGTCCGTCCATTTGCCATATATTCCACGCTAAAATTTTGGCAATGCGTAACAGATATTCTTTGATCGGCGGAATATCGAATTTTCTTATGTATGCGTCTATGAAAGTGAACAGCAGATTTTCTCTTGCAATCAGCACGTTATCGCCTTGAAAATCAAACCCGTAAACGGATTGATATGCAATAACCGTCCATTTCATCCATTCCGCTTCTTCGGTGACATTCTCATCGATTATGCGGAGTTTGCGGTCGAGAAGCCCTATACGATCTGAAAGCTCTATAAAGTTTCCCATAACGGTATCGTATCGGCTTGTAAGATACGGGGCTTCACCGCAAGTAATTTCCAAACGATTCGCCTTGACATAATCCTGCCATGTTCTTCCGTCGGTATTAGGGAATATGACTTTTTCGGTTATTGTTTGCCAACCGTTCTCCGTTTCGATATTAAAAACATTTTCTCTATTGAACCAAGCGTTATCTACAAGATTGTTTTGTTTGTTGCATACCCACGAAGGCGTAAATACTTCGGCTTTGTTTTTTATGCGTTGTCGCTGTTCCCTTTGCGATTTTTCTACACGAGGCTTTATTATGTTTCCACGCAATCCCGTGATTGCGCTTATTGTGATATAATCCTGCGGACCGAAGCCAACGCCGCGTGAAACGTAAGTATCGGTCGCCCATATCAAATTTCGTCCCGAACTTTTGTCTTTTAAGAGAATGTTCAAAAGGGCATTGTCTAAATGCCGTAAAACATTTTCTTTTATATCGATGTTGTAGAGGTCTTTCACTTTGTCCATAACGATTATTGATGTACAATCGGTTTTGGAAAAGTGCGCCTGTTACTATGATAGGTGTACTTTTAAGGCGATGAAGATAAGAAAAGAGCATCCAAAAACAATGATTCGTACAAATTACTCCGCGAACCGTATATCTCCTTTGACTTTGGTTCCAAAATGTGCTACAATATATAAGGAAAATGTGCATCCGTCATAGTAACGGATGCACATTTTCTTCGTTATAACAGTTTGCCAAGTTTGTTCATCATCTCTGATTTATGCCCCCAAAGAGAGTGGGCGTAACGATTTAGCGTTATGGTCGCATTCTTATGTCCGAGTATCTCGGATAAGGTCTTTACGTCCATCCCGCACTCTATGGCGCGAGTGGCAAACGTGTGCCTGAGCGCGTGAAATCCTTTGTGCGCTATCCCGAGCCGTTTTAAGAGGAGTTCAAAAGTCCGTTGGTAGCTCCGCAAGAATACAGGTTTGCCTTTTTCGGAGATAACGCAATTGCAGGATTTTTCCTTCTTCATTGTTTTCAAAATATCAATTATCGATTTCGATAATGGTATTACTCTTCTCGAAGTTTCGGTCTTTGGCGTATCAACGATAACACAACGTTTCCCATCGACATATCCGTCGTGACAAGTCTTTGTGACGGAAAGGCTTGCCTTTTGAAAATCGATATCATCCCAAGTAAGGGCGAGCAGTTCCCCGATCCTCAGTCCCGTATAAAGGCAGATAATGATTCCTTTGAGCTTTGGCTTCTTGCTTTCAAGAACATTCTTCTCTATCGCTTTTTGCTCGGACAAAGAGAAACATTCCACTTGCTTTTCGACTATCTTCGGGCGCTTTATCTTGTTAGCCGTGTATTCGGGGATCAGCCCCAATATATGTGCCGTCCTGAGAGAGTTCTGCAAAACAGAGATGATCGACTTTACAAAATTAGGAGACAGCCCTTTCCCTGTTCGTCGATTCCCTGACTCCATAAGTTCGGTAATAAACTTTTGCACAATAAGCGGCGTAATCTCGGATAGCTCATATTCTCCGAGTTTCGGTACTATATGTAATTCTGCTATCGCCTTGTATCCTTCATAAGTACGCTGTTTGCTTGCAACCTTAACATAGTTAGTCAGCCATTCACACAGCCAATCCTTATATTTCATTTTCTCATTCTCCTTATAAATAAAAATAACCGCACGGCTTTCGCTGTGCGGCAATCATGTCGTATAAATTATAAAGCACAAGATTTCTCCTGTGCTCTATCTTTCTTATATAATTTCAAAATGTTTCAAGGTCTCTTTGATTGCCTCGACCATTTGCGGCGAGGGGTGCGAACGAGGTCTTTTAAGTTCTTCCACGGCGTTGGGAGCGTCGTACATGGGCAAGCCCAAATCCCGCTTGACTTCGGCAATATAAGCTGTATGGACTTTGAAACCGTAAGTCTTTTCGATGTATTCCTGTATCATCTTATAAGTTACTTTCTCTTTCGGCTTGCGTTCCTCGGCGCGTTTTTGTACTTCTTTCAAAGATATTTGTCCTTCACCCTCTCCGAATTCGACTTTTACGCCGATATGCCCGTCGGGTTTTTTGTGGGAAAGGACAACCAATGTTTCCACCCACTTGGTCTGCGGGAACATGTCGAAGGGCTGCACGAGCTTGATCTCGTAGCGCGGCTCGGGAGCTTCCGCCTTGATAAGCTCCCCCTTTTCGTTGGGCCGCAGACTTCCCGTCAAAAGTCCCAGATCGCGCGCAAGCGTGGCGGGATTGCAACTGATCATGATCACCTTTTGCACATTGCTCTCCGCGATCGCCGCGATCACGCTGCGCTCCACGCCCGAGCGGGGCGGATCGAGCACGACGACGGGCGCTTCGGGAAGCTCGCCGAGCAACTTGGGCAGGAGTTCCTCCACGGCGCCGTTGAGGTCGGTCATCTGCTCTGTCAAGCCGTTCCGCACGGCAAGGGAATCGGCGCAGCGGGTCGCCTCGGGCACGATCTCGATCCCGTACGCCCTCCCGCATTTGCGCGCGAACATGGCGGTGAGCAGCCCGCCGCCCGCGTAACAGTCGACGACGGTGTCCCCCTCCTCCACGAGGGAGACCGCGCGTTCGTAGAGCTTGCTCCTCACCCCCTCGTTGACCTGCACAAAGGTGTTGGCGCCCGCCTCAAAGGAGATGCCGCCCTCCGCGCATTCGTACGTCCCCTTGCCCTTGAGAAGAGTGAACTCCTTGCCGAAAACGACGTTGATGTTGCACGGGTTGTAATTGAGATAGAAGCTGTATTCGGGGAAGATCTTGTCCAGCAAAAACAAGAAGTAATCCACACCCGTCAGCGTTTTTTCGGCGGTGACGAGGGTGACGATGTATTTGTGTTTCAGCTCCCGCACCACGATATGGCGGAGCTGTCCTTTGCCCGTCGCCTCGTCGTAGCCGTCAAGCCCGCACGTTTCCATGAATTGGTAAACGGCGGCGATCAGCTTCTCCGACCAAGCGGGGTGGATGGGACAGACCTCCGTGGGCACGATGCGGTGGGAGCGCTCCGCATAGAAACCGACGACGTTTTTGCCGTTCTGCCGCCCGATGGGAAGTTGCAGCTTGTTGCGGTAGCCGTACTCCCTGTCGCTCCGTTCGCAGCGGGAAACGGGGCAGTCAATGCCGCCGATCTTTTTGAGCGCGTCCTTCACGAGATTCTGCTTAAAGACGAGCTGGTAGCGGTACTTGATGTGTTGCAGGCGGCAGCCGCCGCAACGCCCGAATACGGGGCACTCGGGGCGCACACGCTCCTCTGCGGGCGTGAAGAGTTCCGTCACCTTGCCGTAGGCGATGTTGCCCTTCCGTTGCAGGATGCGGATCCCCGCGCGCTCGCCCGGTAACAAAAGGGGCACGAAAACGGTGACCCCGTCCTCGCGGACGATCCCCTCCCCGTTCGTGCCGAGCGCCTCCGCGGTGCCGATGATGACGTCGTTCTTTTCCATGTTCACCTCCGTATGCGGCGGATGGCAAGGTCCGCCGAGCGCTGACAGAAGAATATCATGACGTCGTAAACGACGAAAAACACGGTGCCGCCGAGGAAAATGATGTAATAAATAAACTGTGCGATCTCGGGCGAAAATTCCATTCCCGCCATGGCGGTGAGCACGAAATAGGAGAGCCACATCGCAAGATCGAACCACACCGCCTTTGCAAGAAGGCATAAGACCTTGAACGGAGTGCGTTTCACATACTTTTTTTGCAGATGGTTGACGATGGGATGCAGTCCGAAGAACACGGCGTAGGGAATGATCTTCCAAAGCGCAAGCGGCAAGGCGATCAGCCCCGCCGCCAGATAGGCGAGCGCGCTTCCCCACACGAAGTCCTTGGACAGGGGCACCATGAGCGCAAACGTCGCAACAAGGTATCCCGCCGCGAGCAAAAACGGGTTGAGCGTGCCGAGCATGAGAAAACCCGCCGCGAACGCCGCTGCGATCGCAGACAGCGCGATTTCAAATGATTTCGACGGCTTTTTCATATCCGTACCGTCAACGGCAGTTGCAGCAGAGATTGAACAGGCAGTTTACGCAGAGGAAGGTATAGCAAAAGCTCGCGCAGTTGGCGCACCAGTTGCCGCCCATCTGCTCGTCCGCCGTGGGATTCGGATCGGTATGCTCCGCGCCGCCCGTCTGCCCGCGGTAGTCGGCGCGGGCGCGCAGCTTTTCATACGCTTCCCTGTATTTGGGATTGCCACCGTCGAGCTGCATGGCGATCTCAAGCTGTTTCTTGCTCTCGTTGATCCAATTCTTTTTATAAAACACGACCGATTGCAGATAGTGCCACTCCGCCGACCGCTCGTTGAACCCGTCGAGCTTGCTCTGCGCCCCCGAAAGATCGCCCGCACGGATAAGATCGGCGACCTCGTCGAGCGCGCTCTTGCCGCCGTCCTCCCTGCGCTTTTCGCGGCGCTCCCGCATGATCTCTTCGTAGGCGGCGTCCACCTTTTCGAGCATGCGCGCGGCTTGGTTGCCCGCCTCGCCGTCCTGCCAGCGCTCCTCGTTATACTTCATTTTGAGCGCGCGGTAGGCCTCTTTGATCTCCTCGTCCGTGGCGTTTTCACTCACTTGTAAAATTTCGTAATTTGTCATATCCGGTCCTTTTGTTTTGTTCGTCGTGCCCCGACGCGCCCGCGGAGCCGCTCCGCAAGGGAGCGGGCAAGGCGTCAGATCTTTACCGTCATTTTTTCGGGCGGGGCGCCCTTGAGCACCCGCGCCGTTTCCAGCGGGATCCCGCGGAGAATGACGTTGTCCGTCAGATCGCGGTTGAAATGGAACACGCAGCCCGCAAGTCCCTCGCGCAGGTCATAGAAGAGGGCGTCGAACAAAAAATTCACGTCCTCGCCGTGTTCTTTGAGGAGCGCTTCCCTGCTCTCCGCGCCGAATTCCGCCGCAAAGGGATTGAAGCTCCCCCTCTTTTTGTCCTTGTCGTAGTCGTCAAGGGCGTCAATGAGATATACCCATTTCCCGAGGGCGTAAAACAGCTCGTCCGAGCTTTCGTTTGCCTTTTCGCCCAAAAAGCGGCGGGAGAGCTTGACCATCATGACCGCCGTGGGGTCGGCGGCACGGTCGGGGGAAGCGTTTTCCCGCTCCGCCCGCGTCTGTTCCCGCATGTATTCCTCCACGAGCGCGATCAGCGCGGGATAGCGCTTTTTCGCACGGCGGAAGCCCCGTTTGAACCACAGCCGCTTGCCCCGTCCCCTCTCGCCGTCGTCCACGTCGTCGGAGAGCTTATAATAGACGAGCGCCGTATTCAGAGCGCCCAGCTCCTCGGTGAGCGCGTCCGTCTTGGCGATGGGGCGCTTGCGGATGGCGTGCTCGAAACAATTCTGCCGCTCGATGACGACGTCCGTCCCCGTCATGTTGTGGAGAAGGGCGGACAGAAAGGTCATGTCGTAGCTCAGCCCGAGCCGCGCCATCTGCCCGCACGAGGCGCCGATGCCCTTGCACAGCCCGCAGTAGAGCGCCTTGTAGAGCATCATGTCCTTCACGAACAGGTTGGGAAGATCGTAGCGAACGTAGCCGAACATTATTCCCCCTGGTAAAAGCCGATCTTGCGGTAGACTTTGGAGAGCGTCTTGCGGGCGGTCTTATAGGCCCGTTCCGCGCCCGCCGCGAGCACGCCGCCGAGATACGCTTTGTCTTTGAGGAGGCGCGCCTGCTCCTGCTGCACGGGGGCGAGCTTGTCCGCGACCGCCTCCCCCACCGCAAGCTTGAACTCGCCGTAGCCCTTGCCCGCAAAGTCCTTTTCGGCCTCCCCGGCCGTCTTGCCCGTGAAGGACGCATAGATCGTGAGGAGGTTGGAGATCCCCGGTTTTTCGGGCGCAAGGCGGATCTCGCTGTCGCTGTCCGTCACGGCGCGCTTGAATTTGCGCAGGATCGCATCCCTGTCGTCGGTGAGATAGACGGAGGCGTTCGGATTTTCGTCCGACTTGCTCATCTTCTTTTCGGGTTCCTGCAACGAGCAGATCTTCGCGCCCTGTTTCAGAATGAGCGCCTGCGGCACGGTAAAAGTGTCGCCGAAGCGGTTGTTGAAGCGGACGGCGATGTCCCGCGTGATCTCGACATGCTGGGTCTGGTCCTGCCCGACGGGGACGAGATCGGCCTGGTAGAGGAGGATGTCCGCCGCCATGAGCACGGGGTAGTCCATAAGCCCCATGTTGATATTGTCCGCATGCTTGCGGGATTTATCCTTGAACTGCGTCATGCGCTCCATTTCGCCGACGTAAGTGAGGGTGTTGAGCACCCACGCAAGCTCGGCGTGCTGGGGCACCTGCGACTGTACATAGAGCGTGCACTTTTCGGGATCGACGCCGCAGGCGATGTAGAGCGCCGCAAGTTCGAGCGTTCTTCTTCTGAGTTCGGACGGCTCCTGGCGCACCGTGATGGCGTGCATGTTCGCCATGGCAAAATAACAATCGTATTCCGACTGCATGTTGAGCCAATTGCGTATGGAACCGACATAGTTGCCGATCGTGAGATTTCCGCTCGGCTGGATCGCCGAATAAACTGTTTTTCCTTCCATATTTTCTCCGCAACGGAATAATACAGGAGAATTATACCAAATCCGCGGAAAAATTGCAATGACTATCCGTTATGTTTCGGTGAAAATTTTATGCAAGATAGCGGCTGTCCGCGGGATTTAAGACCGCCTCGCCGTTCAGACGGACGATATAGAAGCGTCCCGTGTCTTTTTCGCAGGCGACGAAACCGCCCTCCCCCGCGCAGACGAAGCGCAGGCTCTTGCCGCCGAGCGTCGCGCCGTAGCCGTCCACCATGAGAAGCTCTTCGCCCGCACGATAGGTCCCCGCAAACGCCGCAAGCGCTTCATGGTAGACGGAATAACCGCCGCCCGACGGCGTCCGCCCGATGCGGAAGCGGATCTCCGCGCCGTAGAGGGATAGCACAAATTCGCTCTCTCCCGCCGCCTCGTAGCCGCCCTTGCGCCAGACGCCGCCCCTGCGCAGATAGGCGACGCCGTCGCCCTGCAAGAATAATTCTCCCCCGTCGCCTGCGTACAGCCCGAATTCTCCGCCGAGCGTCCTCAACACGCCGTCCCCGTCCGTACGGAACCCGAGCATGCCGGAAGGTGTGGGCAGTTCCGCCGAGGAAAAGACGATAAGCCCCGTATCGGTGACCGTCGCCTCGCCCGCGAACTCCCGTTCCCCCGCCGTATATACGCCAAGCCCGCAGCCGTCGAGCGAGAGGGTCGCGCCGTCCTCCAAAAGATATTCGGCCTGCAGCGCGCTCCGATAGACGCGGTATTCGTCCCCGTAGATGCGGTAGGCGAATTCCCTGTCGTCGGAGAGGAAATACTGCTGTTCCGAATAGTAGCCGCAGTGCTCCTTTTCCTCGCGGAGAATGGCGTTTTTGCCGTCCGTTTGCAGGAGAAGTTCTCCCTTTTGATCGGGCGAAAGGTACCGCGCAAAACGCATGAGGGTGAAGGAATCCCCGCCGAGCAAAAACCGCCAAAGCTCCTTGTCGCGCACGACCTCCGCCGCGCCGCCCGCCATGCGGTAGGGAGCCGTCCACTCCCCGCCTTCGCCGCGGTAATGCGCCGTCCCGTAGCCGTCGAGCACGAGCACGTCGCCGCCGCAGAGAAATTCTCCCGTCATGTCCGCCTTTCGGCAGAAATACGTTCCGTTGTCCTCTTCGATGCGGAAACGGACGGACGGACCGCCGAGATCGCAGACGATCTCCCCCTTGGACGGGATGGCATAGCTCCCGTGGATCTGATCCTTGCCCGCGAGTACGGCGCCCCCTTTGCCGTCGAGCACGAGCAGCACGTCCTCTCCCGCCGCCCGCACGGGGAACACGCCCGCCGTTGCCGAGGGATTTTCGCGCACCTGCATCTTGCCGCGGTCCACGGAGAGGGAGAGGGTGTGATAGGCCGTCAGCATCTCCGCGCCAGACAGCAGGAGCAACGTTTCGTCCGCATAGACGAGCCGCAGCTCCGTCGTCCCGCCGAACATATTGTGATAGACCGCGCCGCCGAAGCCGTCCAATTCGAGCGCGACGCCCCAATCCCCCGCAAAGACGCCGTCGTTGGCTTCGTCGTATACGAGATAGTCCTCTCCCGCAAGGCGGAAACGGAATTCTTCTTCCCCCGCAAAGAGCCAGTCGCCGCCGTCCGCGCGGTATTCGCCCGCGCCGAGCAAAAGGCCGCCCATATAAAGCCGCGCCCCGCCCGCGCCGTCGAGCGACAGGGTCCCCTTTTCGCCCTCATAGACGCCGTTTTCTTCCCCCGTTTGCACAAAACCGTCCTTCGTGAGCGTGAATTTTACGGGGTTTTCCGCCTGCACGGAGAGGACGTTCCCCTCCCGCGAGAAGGGACCGGAAATCACCCGTTCCCCGCTTTGATAGACCGCCTTCAACCCGTAGCCGTCGAGGGTGAGCGTGGCGCCGTCCGCCGCGCGGAATTCCCCCGAAAGGGCGGGATCGAAGTAGAGAAAGGTCTCCTCGGCGGCGAAGTCCGTGCCGTCCGACCAGACCCGTTGTCCGAGCAGAATGCGGAACGGTTCGCCGTTTGCGGGCGTAAACTCCCATTCGTTTTCCCGTCCGCCGCCGCGATAGCTCCCCGCCGACACGCCCGCGTCCCTTTGCCAGACGCCGTTGCCGTAGCCGTCGAGGGTGAGCGCATCGGGCAGCAGCGCGCCTGCGCCGAGATCATACGCGGAATAGCTGTTCTTCTCGCCGCCCTGTTTCAGGAAGCCCTCCTCCGCCAGGCGGAAGCGGAAGGAAAGCCCGTCCGACGAGAACACATAGTCCCCCGTATAGCGCTTTGCCGCATCGTCGTAGTCGTAGCGGTAGCTCCCGTGCGCCTCCGTCTGTGCGGTGCGGTAACTTGCCTCCGCGTTCCCGAAGTCCAGCGTGAGCACGCCGAATTCCTCCCCCGCGGCATTTTTTGCAAGATCGATCCCGCAATAGGTGCCCGAGTCGTCGGGAAGATAACCGCCGTGGGCGAGCCTGCCGCGGTATCCGCCCGCGTCGAAGCAGCCGCTCTCCGCAAAGTACTGCCCGCGGAAGCGCTCTTCCCCGAGCGTGAGGTCCGCCCGCCGCACGGGCGCGTCCCCCGTTTCCACGGCGAGCGTCCCCTCCCCGCGCACGTTGGGATAGAGCGCGCCCCAGCTGCCGTTGAGCGTGAGAGCGCGTTCGGCGGTGTAACTGCCGCCGTTTGCATATTCCTCCTCTCCGTCCGACCACCCGAAGAAGGCGTAGCCCTCCGCTTCGGGAAGCTCGGGCAGGGCGACGTGCGCGCCGTAGCGGGTGGGGATCTCCCCTTCCGCCGTGCCGCCCCCGGGAAGCGCGCTGAAATAGCGCAACACAAGCTCTTCCCGCAAAAGATACAATTCAAACCGGTTTTCGCCCTCGTGCAGGGGCGCGGACGGGGAAGAGCTTTCCGTATCCGTGCCGAAGTGCTCCGCTGCGGGCGGTTGCGGCGTAAAGACAGCGCCCAGCCAATCGGCGCCCGTATAGCTGAACTCTTCGCTCTTCACGAAGTCCTGCGGCTCGTCCGCCGACTGCACAAAGACCGCGACTTCGTACGCCGCCTTATAGCGCGCATGGAGCTGCATGTCCTCCATCGGCATGGCCGCGTCCTCTCCGAGCAGCTCGCCCCCGCATTCCCAGCCGCCGAAGAGCAGGCCGTCTTTTTGCGGGACGAACGCGCCGAGATATTCCGAAAGGTCCGTGCCGGGGCGGATACGGTGCTCCGTCAGCGTGAGGGAGCCTCCCTCCGCGTCCAGCGTGAGCAGAGGACATCGGATATATTTCGCATAGTAAGTCGTGCTCTCCGCGGGCAAAACGTCGGGGAGCGCGAGGCTGTCGCCCGTGCAACTCGCGTCGGGGTACCAGCCGTCGAAGAAATACCCCTCTTTTTCGGGATCTTGAGGCTTTTGGTATGTACCGCCCGAGGAGCCTTCCACGGAGGCGAGATAGGTGCCGTCGCCCGTTTCGAAGCGCAGCGTGACCTTTTCGCTGCATGCTGCCGCGACGAGCACGGTGAGCAGCAGGGCGAATGCGACCGAAAAGGCGGTAACAAAGAGTGTAACAAAGGTTTTGCGGACAGTTTTCACAATGGTTCCTCCTCCCTGCGCCGAAGGGCGCGAGGTAAATTTGATTTTATCACTTCCCCGCCGCAAAAAAACGCCGATGTTGGCGAATGAACGCTTTCTTTATCCGTTTTTTCTTTTTCGAAAATTTCCGCGGGATTTACGGAAAACCCCCTTGCTTTTTCGGCGGGAATGGGTTATAATTGAAAAAAAATCGGAGGAAATATATGCCTTTAGTAACAACCAAGGAGATGTTTGCGAAAGCGTACGCGGGCGGCTATGCGGTCGGCGCGTTCAACGTGAACAATATGGAGATGGTCCAGGCCATCGTAGAAGCGGCCAACGAATGCCGCTCCCCCGTCATTTTACAGGTTTCCGCGGGCGCGAGAAAGTACGCCAATCCCGTCTATCTGCGCCATCTGGTGGCGGCTGCCGTCGAAACGACGGACATCCCCATCGCCATGCACCTCGACCACGGCGCGGATTTCGACATCTGCAAGGACTGCATCGACGTAGGCTTTACTTCCGTCATGATCGACGCCTCCTCGAAGCCCTGGGAGGAAAACATCGCCCTCACGAAGCGGGTCGTCGAATACGCGCACAGCCACGGCGTTGTGGTAGAGGCGGAGCTTGGCAAGCTCGCAGGCATCGAGGACGACGTGCATGTGGAGGCCCATGACGCGATGTTCACCTCTCCCGACGAAGTGGAGGAATTCACCTCGAGAACGGGCATCGACTCCCTTGCGATCGCCATCGGCACCTCGCACGGCGCCTATAAGTTCAAACCCGGGCAGGACCCCAAGCTCCGCATCGACATTCTGGAAGAGATCGGCAGAAGGCTCCCCGGCTTCCCCATCGTGCTCCACGGCGCTTCGAGCGTGCCGCAGGAACAGGTCGCCGTCGTCAACCAATTCGGCGGCTCCATGCCCAACGCGATCGGCATTCCCGAGAGCGAACTGAGAAAGGCGGCAAAACTTGCCGTCTGCAAGATAAACATCGACTCCGACCTGCGCGTCGCCTTTACCGCGGCGATCAGGAAGCACTTTGCGGAGAATCCCTCCCACTTCGATCCCCGCCAATACCTCACCGACGCCAGAGCCAACATGAAGGAAATGGTGAAGCACAAGATCGTAGACGTGCTCGGCAGCGCGGGAAAAGCGTAAAAAGAAGCAGACCGCTACGAAAAACGGCGCCGCCCGCGGACACTTGTCCGCGGGCGGCTTTTTAACTTAAATACTTTTCAAAAAATCAAATAAGAGCTGTTTTTGCTTGGGCGTTAGTTTGGCCGTAACCTCGGAGAAAGTTTCCTGCGCCTCGGTAACATTAAAAAATTCTGCCAACGTGATACCCAATCCGTCACACACCAACCCAAGTTGTCCCACGGTGATGTCCTGTTGGCCAAGTTCCACGCGCCTGAGGTGCGTTTGCGAAACACCTGCCCATTCTGCGAGCTTATTTTGTGTAAAACCCGCCCGCTCCCGTAACTCCCTTATCCGTGCGCCGACGTTCATGAAATACCCCTCGTTAGTCTTATAAAAATAATTTTACACGAATTTTACAAAAAAATTAGTGTTATAAGATTGCATTATTAGTCTTATAATGCTATAATGGTTATTATTATAAGACTAAAAAGGAGAAACTTATGAAACACAAATTTTTGGTCGTCCTTTTGGCGATCGCAGCGACATTCTGCATGGCGTTCGGCCTTTCGGCGTGCGGAGAAAAACCCGACGAAACGGGCAAAAACCCGCCCGTTGTCGATCAAAGCGGCGACGAACAGGGTGGCAATCAAGGCGAACAGGGCAATCAAGGCACCCAGAGCGGCACGCAAAAACCTGACGATGGTGAACAGGGTGGCACGCAAAAGCCGGATGAGGACGAGCAAAAACCGGAAACTTACACCAAGGGGTTGCGCTTTACCGAGTTATACGGCGAGGACGGTACGACCGTGAACGGCTATTCGGTAACGGGCATCGGAGAAAGCACCGCTACCGGCATTATCATTCCGAGTACATATCTGGGGAAACCCGTGACCTCGATTGGAGAGCAGGCGTTCTCTGGATGTACCTGGTTGACCTCAGTCAACATTGGAAGCAACGTGACCGAAATCGGAAATCATGCGTTTATGAATTGCAACGGGCTGACTTCCGTCACCTTTCCCGACAGCATGATCTCAATCGGAAGCGGTGCATTTTGGGGGTGTAGCAGATTGACCTCCGTCACCCTTCCCGACAGCGTGATCTCCATCGGAATGGATGCGTTTTGGGGGTGTAGCAGATTGACCTCCGTCACGATCGGGAGCGGCGTGACTACGATTGGAGAGGGCGCGTTCTATAGTTGCAATGAATTGAAAAAAGTGTATTTCAAAAATCCCAACGGTTGGAAAGTATCGACACATGATACAAGATTCGGCAAAATCTCCAGGAGCGTTTCAGATCTTGATGATCCCGCTGAGGCGGCGCAGTATCTGACAAATACCTATAAGGAGTATTTGTGGGAACGGGTAGGGTGAGAAACCCCCTGCGCTTTCTCGCCTCCCCTGTTCAAAACACGTCATTCCGAGCGCAGTCGAGGAATGTCCTTATTATAATGCAGTCACCCTTCGACGGAACTCAGGGTGACGTAATTTAGGCGGGGCAGGGTGACATAATTAGAACAAAAGACACCACCCCCTACCCCCCTTCCTAAGGCGGGGGCAAGCAGAACCCCCTCCATTGGAGGGGGTAAGAATGGCGCCTCCTTAGGAGGAGCTGTCACCGAAGGTGACTGAGGTGGTGTTGTTGGAGAACAAAGGACACCACCCCCCCTACCCCCCCTCCTTGGAGGGGGTGGGCACCTTGGCGCCCCTGTAGGGGAGCTGTCACCGAAGGTGACTGAGGGGTTTTGAAAGTCTTTGAGAACCCTTTCGACTCACTACGTTCGCTACTTTCTCACACGGGTAGAACCCCGTGTTCGGTCACCGTTCGCGCGGCAAATGCGCTCACTCATGTCGCATTGCGCCAACGATTATCAATCGTTGGCAGAAGGCAATGCTCCACCCTTTCAGGGACAGCAAGAAGTAGAGATTTTTACTTCGTCGCTGCGCTCCTCGTGCCGCCCTTAGAGAAACAAAACGGCGCGCGGGGCGAAATGACAGATAAAACAATTGATTGGCAAAAAATGAAAAAGGAGATAGAAACTATGAAACACAAATTTTTGGTCGTCCTTTTGACGATCGCAGCGACCCTCTGCATGGCGTTCGGCCTTTCGGCGTGCGACATGATCCCCAGTAAAGGCACGGGGTTCCTCTTTACATTGGGGGAAGATGGCACATATTCCATAACGGGTACATATTCCCTCACAGGACTCAGTAAAGATAACGCTACGGAAATCGTTATTCCTTCGGAAAATGAAGGGAAGCCCGTGACCTCGATCGGAGATCATGCGTTTTCGTTGTGCACTACGTTGATTTCGGTCACCATTCCCGACAGCGTGACCTCGATTGGAAAGGACGCGTTCTCGTATTGTGGCCATTTGGAAACAATTGTTGTTGACCCAAATAACGCTATGTACAGCAGCCGGGACGGAATTTTGTATGACAAAAATCAAACGCAAATCGTTTTTGTCCCGAATTCGTTCAAGGGAACCGTTATTATTCCCGACAGCGTGACCTCGATCGGAAATCGGGCGTTCGCCGGTTGCGACGAGTTGACGTCGATCACGATCGGGAGCGGCGTGACCTCGATCGGATATGAGGCGTTCTATAATTGTGACGGGTTGACATCGGTCACGATCGGGAGCGGCGTGACCTCCATCGGAGATGACGCGTTCAATGATTGCGATGGGTTGACGTCGGTCACCATTCCCGACAGCGTGACCGAGATCGGATATAGGGCGTTTCTCCTTTGCAAAGCGCTCAAAGAAGTCCATATTTTCGATCTTGCGGCATGGTGCGGAATTGCGTTTGCCGATGGGAATGCAAACCCGCTTAGTTGGGCGCAACACCTGTTTATGGACGGGAAAGAAGTTATAAATTTGGAAATTCCGACCGGCGTAACCGAGATCGGATGGTATGCATTCAATGCTTGCAGCGGGTTGATGTCGGTCACCATTCCGAACAGCGTGACCGAGATCGGAGATGGGGCGTTTGCCGGTTGCAGCGGATTAACTTCGTTTACCATTCCGAACAGCGTTACTTCCATCGGAAGTGATGCGTTTTGGGGGTGCGGCGGGTTGACGTCGATCACAATTCCCGACAGCGTGATCTCCATCGGCAAAGGGGTGTTCTATGACTGTAACAATTTGAAAGAAGTGCATTTTGCAAATCCGAACGGGTGGAAAATATCGAGGCGTGACGATATGTATGACTATCAAGACATTTCGGGGCTTGAAGATCCCGCACAAGCCGCAAAATATTTTACAAATAGTTTGTATAGCACTGATTATTATTGGAAACGGGAGGGGTAAAGCGCCTCCACTGTGTCTTGCCCACCCCCTGAATCCCCCTCCATTGGAGGGGGTAAGAATGGCGCCCCTTGCAGGTGGAACTGTCACCGAAGGTGACTGAGGTGGTATCCACCACACCCGCCTCGCTGCGCTCGGCACCCTCTCCTTAGGAGAGGGCTTTTGCCCACCCCCTGAATCCCCCTCCATTGGAGGGGGTCCTTTTTACCCTCTCCGTTGGCGGGGCATTTTTTTATACTTTTCCACATACAATCAAGCGTGAACGGTATTTTCGCCATCGTCTTTCTCGTTTCCACCGCCGTCCTCCTCTTTCTCGACCCCGACGGCTTCCTTGCCGCTCTCCTCAAAGGCGGGGAAAAGGCGGCGACCCTCTCCCTCTCCCTCCTCGCCGTGTACTGCGTATGGCTGGGCTTTTTTAAGGTGATGGAAAAGAGCGGACTTTCCGAAAAGCTCTCCCGTTTTCTCTTCCCCGCGGCGAAAAAGCTCTTCCGCTCCCAGAACCGCGAGGCGGTGTACTTTGCGAGCTGTAACCTGACCGCAAACTTTTTGGGCCTGCCCGGCGCGCCCACGCCCCTCGGGATCAAAGCCGCCGAAAAATTCTGCGCCGCCCGCGAACACTACGCCGCCGACATGCTCTTCGTTCTCAACGCCACAAGTTTACAGCTCTTGCCCACCACCGTCATCGCCCTGCGCCTTGCCTACGGCTCGGCAAACAGTGTGGATATCTTTCTCCCCACCCTGCTTGCCACTCTTTTTTCCACATTGCTCGGTGGAATTCTCGTTTTTCTCACCCGCAAAAGGAAATCATGAAAGTTCTCGCGCTCGTCGTCCCGCTCCTCTTCCTCGCGCTGTTTGTGTACGCGCTTGTGAAGAAGGTCAAACTCTACGACTGCTTCACCGACGGTATCAAAGAGGCGATCCCCCTCCTTTTATCCCTCTTCCCCTACCTCGCCGCCATGCTCATGCTCTCCGAGCTGTTCGAGGCGAGCGGGCTTTCGGCAAAGCTCACCGCCTTTCTTTCCCCCGCCTTCCGCTTTCTCGGCATTCCGCCCGAGATCGGCAAACTCGTGCTGCTCAAACCCTTTTCGGGGAGCGGCTCCACCGCCCTCCTTTCGGAGATCTTCTCCGTGTACGGCGCGGACAGCTACATCGCGCGCTGTGCGTGCGTCGCCTACGGTTCGAGCGAAACGGTATTTTATATCTCCGCCGTCTACTTCGCGGGCGCAAAACAAAAACGGCTGGGAAAACCCATCCTCATCGCCCTCTTTTCCAACTTTTGCGCCGTCATTCTCGGCTGTCTTTTGTGCCGATTTCTTTGACCGTATTGCCTTCTTCGGTAATCCGCCACAAATTTTGCGCCGTTTTTGAGATTATTTTTCAAAATTTGAAATTTGTGTTAAAAAATAACATTTTTCAAAAAAGAACAAAAAATTTATTTACTTTTGGCGAAAGAGGGAATATGATAGAGATACAAAAAGTTGCTCATAATTTTCCCCCTTATCATTATAGGAAGTCCCCCCGAGGCGCGAGCCTTGGGGGGACTTTCCGTTCTTAAAAAACTTTCCGATTTTGAAAAAAGGGATGCGGCGCTTTTACGGCTATGCGTCCGTTTGCGGCGCGGAAACGTTGGCCGCTTGCACGGCGTCCGCGCCCTCGGCAAACGCGAGTAACCCGCCGTAGAGGATCCCCGGGCCGAAATTGAAGAAGTGGCAATCGGTGATGCTCGTCAAGAGCAGCGCGGCGATGCAAACGGCGATAAATACCTTTTCCGCCGTGGGGTGACGGAGAAACAGCGCGACCGTTTCCAGACGGTGCAAGAGATAGCAGGAGAGTGCAAACACTCCGCCCGAGGCAAGAAGCTGGATATATGTATCGTGATAGCGGGGCGGCAGGAAGAAGTCTGCGGGAAGCCCGCCCGCGCCCCATTGGAAAGAGTTGCATTGGTAAAATCCCACGCCGAAGAAGGGCGCCTGTCGGAACTGTTCCAACCCCTTGCGATAGATCTCCCATCGGCCGTTATCGCCAAGCCCCTGTTCGAGAATGCCCTGAAAGACCTCTTCGATCGGCTTTTTGAAGGCGGGGACACAGTACACCGCCGTGAGCACGACTGCCAAAAGCGCCGCGACCGAGCCGATCGTGACGGCGTTTGCGACACGCCTGCGGCCCTTGCTCACCACGAGCATCGCCGCGACGCCGAGCGCAAAGGCGACGCCGCCGAAGAGCATGGACCCGCGGCTCTGCGAAAACACGATCCCCGTCAGCAACAGGACGGAGAGCAGGATATAGAGGGGGCCGCGCTTCCTTTTTGCCGCGAGATAGAGGGGCGCGGGCGTGCAGATCGCAAGCACACAGCCGACATTGTTGTACATGCCCCACCCCGTTACAAGGACGCCGCGGTTGACCTCTTTGCCGCTGAGCATCTCTTCGATGATCGTGGTTTTGCTCCCCGCGGAGATCGGTTGGAGATACATGCCGAAAACCTCCAACACAACGCCGCAACCGACCAGCGTAAGCAAGACGGCGAATTCCTCCTTGCGGACGGTCCGCCAATCCACGCCGTAATAAAAGAGAAAATAGGGTGCGCAGAGCGCGGCGATCTCCACAAAGCCGAACAGCGCGGTGCGGAAGCCGTAAAAGCCGCTGAACAGCCCCGCCAGCACATAGGACAGCCCCAGCGCGCCGAACCCCAAGGCGAGCGCGGGCACTTTCTTTTTTTCTCCGCGGAGCAAAATGGTGACGAGCCGCACCGCCATGACGGCGACGATGGCGATCGCCACGAACCAGAGCTGTAACATAAAGGCGGGGTCGTAAAAAGCGGAGGGCGTATAGCCCGCGACGCCCTCCTTTGGAGGCCGCGTGGCGGGATTGTTCCCGTCCGATACCGTCATATAGCAACAGAGCACGATGGGAATGAGCGCCCTCAGATCGTCGTCGAGCAACACCGCGGAGAGCGCCAAAAGAAGATAGATATAATAGACAGGCAGCTCTAAGGAGAAGAGGTTGGCGAGCGCCATGAGAAGAACGATGAGCGCGGTATACCACACCGAATGCAAAAAGGCGCGGTATCCCCGTACAAAACGGCATTCTCCGATTTTGGGAAAACACTCTGTCAGCATAGTTTCATTATAACCGATTGCGCGGCGGAGCGCAAGTATTTTCGGCGCTTCCTCCCGTCTTACAGGTCGATCGTTTCCTTATAGAGTTCGCTCTTTGATACGCCGCGGTCCTTGGCGGCGCGCTTGAGCGCCTCTTTCTTGTCAAGCCCCTCGTCCATATACTTTTTGACGTGCTCCCGCGCCGTGAGCAAGTTGAGCGGGTTCTCCGCCCGCGCTCCCTCTACGAGCAGGACGTACTCCCCGCGCTTTTCCCCGTCCAGACCCTCCGAGAGCAGAAAAGCGCGGCTCTCTTCGTGGATCTTGGTGATCTCCCGTACGGCGCAGGCCTTCCGCTCTCCGAAAACCCGATACATGTCGGCAATATCCCGCTCCACGTCCTGCGGGGCGGAATGAAAGACCAAGGTCTCGCGGTGGGACTTATACTCTTCGAGGAGCGCCCGCCGCTCCCCTGCTTTTTCGGGCAAAAAGCCGACGAAGGAAAAGCGGTCGGCGGGCATGGCGGAGAGGACGAGCGCGCAGACGAACGCGGACGCACCCGGCACCACAGTGTAAGGCTCCCCCGCCTCCCGCAAGTAACGGCATACGGCGCTGCCGGGGTCGGAAATGACGGGCATGCCCGCGTCCGACACGACGGCGACTTCCTTCCCCTCCCGCGAGGCGGACAAAATTTTTTCCGCCGCCTCCCGCTCGTTGTATTTGTGGCAGGAGCGGAGCGGTTTTTTGATGCCGTAGGCCGTGAGCAGTTTGAGCGTATGGCGGGTATCTTCGCAAAAGACGACGTCCGCCGCCCTGAGCGTATCGAGGGCGCGCAGGGTGATGTCCTTGAGATTTCCGATGGGAGTAGCGACAAACGAGATCATGATCCACCTCTTGAAGCGTTGACCGCCGTGGGCAGGACTTCAAGCCCCGGCTTTCCGCCCTTGACCGCCGCCACCAGCGCGGCGTAGGGCTTGGCGTCCGCCTTGCCCGCGACGAGTTGCAGTTTTTTCGGCTCGAGGCCTGCGCCGTGGAGGGCGTTGAACACCTCGGAGAGGCGGTCTGCGCGGTGCACGAGCGCAAATCTGCCCCCGAATTTCAAACAGCGCCTGACGGCAAGGACAAGCTCCCCGAGGGTCAGCGTGAGTTCGCTGCGGCAGAGCGCTTTTCCTTTATCCGACTTTTCGAAGCCGTCCCGCCCGTAAGGCGGGTTGCAGAAGATGAGAGAAAACCGCTCGGTGTACGCCGCGGGAATGTCCTGCAAGCGGCAATTTTCCACCGTGAAGCGATCCCCAAGCCCGTTGAGTTCCACCGTGCGGCGGCTCATTGCGGCAAGCGCGGGCTGCATTTCGAAGAGCGTGACGTGCTCCACGCCGCGGTTTTCGGCGAAAAAGTGAAGGCCCACGACCCCGCTCCCCGCGCAAAAATCGGCGACCTGCTCCCTTTTTCCCGCCCTGAGAAAACGCGCCAAAAGCACGCTGTCCGAAGTGAAACGGTACAGCGACGTATCCTGTATGATGCGATAATCTCCGATGAGCAGTCTTTCGATCACTTCCATGGCAAAAAAGGTGCGGACAGAGGAAAAGGCGCGGTATCCCCGCGCCCTTCTTTCCTTTTCCGCGTGTTATTCGGCTTCGATCGCTCCGGTGGGGCAGCCGTCCTCGCACGCGCCGCAGTCGATGCAGGCGTCGGGGTCGACGACATAGGTCGTATCACCGGGCGTGATAGCGCCTACGGGGCAGGTATCCGCGCAAGCTCCGCAGGAAACACAGGCGTCGCTGATCTTATGAGCCATCATGGCACCTCCATAAAAATCTTATCCGTATTATAGCACAAGATTTTCTTTTCGTAAAGTTTTTTCGGAATATTTTTTTATTCTTCGGGAATTTTGTCGTCCTCGTCCCCTTCGTCCTCTTTTTCGGGCTTCTCGGGCGGGCGCTTGAAGGAGAGATCCGCCACGGGGAAGTCGCGGTAAAAGAGGCTGCCGTCCTTTTCGATCTTCACGCGCACCTGCATGGTCAGCATGTTGGTGGTGATGACCGTGCCATGCCCCTCGGGCGTACCCACCGAGGCGCCGATCTTGGGCATCTTTTTGAAGGCGCCCGCGTAGTATTCGTTTTCGTACGAAAGACAGCACATGAGCCTTCCGCAAAGCCCGCTGATCTTGGTGGGATTGAGGGAAAGCCCCTGGTTTTTCGCCATTTTGATGCTCACCTTGCGGAAATCGGGCATACAGCTCGCACAGCAGCACGCCCTGCCGCAGGGCGCCACCCCGCCGAGGATGCGCGTTTCGTCGCGGATGCCCACCTGCCTCAGTTCGATGCGGATATGGAACACCGAGGCGAGGTCTTTGACAAGCTCGCGGAAATCCACCCTTCCCTCCGCGGAGAAATAGAAGATAACCTTGCTGCCGTCGAAGGTGAATTCGCAGGCGATGATCTTCATCGGAAGCCCGCGCGCGGCGACCTTCTCCTTGCACAGGGCGATCGCTTCCGCACGGCGGGATTCGTTGTACTCCACCGTTTGCATATCCTTTTCGGTCGCAACGCGGAGGACGGGTTTCAGCGGGGTGGTGACCTCCGCCTCCCATTCCGGCTCTACCACGGTGCCGTACTCCATGCCGCGGGAAGTTTCCACGATGACCCCCTGCCCGCGGGAGAGCGTAAGCCCGCCCGCCGTAAAATAATAGGGCTTGCAATTCCCCTTGAATTTGATGACGACTACCTTTGCCACTTTTCCTTCTCCTCTTTGATGCCGAGCGCAAGCGTATAAAGACAGCTTGCGAAATTTGCGTTGAATTGTATCTGTTTCTCCGCCTCGCCCACGAGCGCGAGCGCCGCGATGATCGCTCCCAGCGGATAGCCCTCGCAAAGTTCGGGCGAGCGCACATACTGCGTCTGCCCCGCCGCCTGCATGAGCATATCTCTTAAAAGGCTCTTCAAGACGGCGAAAAATTCCCTCTTTTCCTTTCTCTCCCCCATCGCACGGCAGAAAAGTTCCGTGTCTTGGAGCGAGAGGAACTGCCGCGCCAGGGCGAACATCTCCCCGCCGCCGAGCAGCAGGCTCTCCCCCACGGAAAAGACGCCGCCGCTTGCGCCCGCCGCGCGGGCGACCTCCTCCCCGGGATATTTGCGCGCGAGCGCCTCCGCGATCTGTTCCTCCGAAAAGGGAGGGACGGAAAATCTGACCGTGCGGGAAAGCACGGTGGGGAGCACCGAAAATTCCGCTTCCGCCCCGAGCAGGAAATAGACGCCCTTCGGCGGCTCTTCCAATATTTTGAGCAGCTTGTTCTGCACGAGTGCGGGCGCCTGGTGGAACGCGTCGAGCACGAACAGCTTTTTCTCCCCCTCGACGGGGGCGAGGAGGCTCTCCTCGACGATGCGGCCGCAGTCGTCCGCGGTTAGCTTGCCGCCCTCCGCGGGAAAGATCGGGCAGTCGGAGAACGCCTCTTTTTCGATGAGCGCCGCGGTGCGGGAACCGTCCTCCGCGCCGAAAAAGCGCTTGGCGCACTCTTTGAGCAGCATGCGCAGATACTTTCCGTCGGGAAAGAGCACGAGCACCGTCCGCAGATCGCCCTGCGCCATCGCCCGGTATGCGGTTGTCGTGCGGAGCAGCTGCCTCATGTTACCTCCCGATACATTGGGATCGCGCCTGCGGGCGCATCCTCCGCCACACGGCCGCGGGGCAGCCGCCGGAGAAGCCCGCCCAGCTTTTTAAGCTCTCCCGCCGAAGTGCGGGGAGAGAGGTAGAACAACAGATAGTTTCCGTCGTTGAACTCGGGATATACCCCGTGCGCTTCCAGATACGCCTGCGCCTGTGCGCAACGGTCCCCGAACGGAACGAGGACCTTCGTCCAATCGTCGTTTTTTACGCAACCGTATTGCGATTTGAAGGCTTCCGCCGCCTCTTCGATCGCTTGGTTGCGGGGGAACTTCACGGCGTATTCCACGCTCGCCATGATGGGATAGGAGGGCGAACTCGTGCGGAAACGCACGACCGCCTCCCCGAGCGCGTCCGCCCACTCCCGCCGTGCGGAAACGACCGCTCCCTGCGTGAGCGCGGGCAGCGACTTGTGCACGCCGTCCACCCAGAGATCGGCGTAGCTTCCCGCATAGCGTTCCCGCGAAAAGTGCAGATGCCCGCCGTGGGCGCCGTCGACCAGAAGAGGTTTCCCCTCCGCGCGGCAGAGGGCGGAAAGAGAGGCAAGCGCGGGGATATTGCCGTAATAGTCGGGGGAAGTCAGGAGCAGGGCGTCCGCCGCCGCAAGCGCCTTCTCCGCCGCCGCAAGGGTGGGTTGCAAAGGAATGCCGAAGCGCGTTTCTTCCGCGACCGTCACCACCTTCAACCCAAACGCCTCGCAGGCGTGCCACACGCTCGGATGGGAAAAGACGGGCGCCGCGACCGAGCGCTTCCCCGCCGCTTTCAGGCACCATAGCATGGAGAACACGCCCGAAGTGCTGCCGTCCGTCAGAATAAAACTGCGTTCCGCCCCCAAAATGCGGGCGATGTCCTCCTGCGCCGCTTTCAGCACGCCGCGGGGGGAGAGCAGGCAATCGGAATAGCTCAGCTCGGTGATGTCCAAGCCCGCGCGCTTATGGCCCGGCGTATGAAAGGAGATGTGCCGCTTTTGGCTATGGAGCATCTCGGCGATCCAAAGGCGCTCTTTCATGTTCCGAAGCGCTCCACGAGGGCGCGCAGATAGGATACCGTCTCGTAGCGGAGATCGTTTTCCACCTTTTCGGCGGGAACGCCCGCGTCGTCGTCGTTCTTGAAGAGGAAGATGCAGATGTTTTCCGTGTTCCTCCCCTCGGCGCCCTCTTCCGACGTTGTGCTTGTATAGTAAAAATATTTGCGAAGCCCCGCCAGCCCGCCAAGCCCCAGCGCCTTATGGCGGGGCACGCCGTTTTCATCCTCCACGTCGAGAAGAGGCAGCGCGCCGCTCTCCACCTGCGCCATGACGAACCGATAGTCGCGGCGGAGCTGCTCGAGGCGCTCATACTCCGCGCGGATGCCCTCCGCCCTCTTTGCTTCGGAGCGGAAACGGCGATCCTTGCCGTTGCGCCGCAGAAAGCACGCCTCCGCCTCGGCGGCGATGAGCGGACCGTTTTCCCAATCCTCCCCGAAAAAGCGGACGAGGTATTGTTTACAGTCCTCGAAATAGACGTCGAGATCGAGCGCGATGGTGTGGTTCTCCCCGCCGAGGAGCTGTGAAAGTACGGTGATGGAGGGGTCCTCGGGGTCGATGGGGTTGGTGCTCGTGAGCATCACGTTCCCCTGCTCGGTGGTGCGCCGCGCCATCAGGACGGTATCCGAATAGCGGCTCTCGCCGAACGCCTCCTGCTCCACCTCCAAGACGTCGTAGGAAAAGACGTCCCGCTGCAAGTACTCCAAAAAATCCTGCGCGCCCTCGCCCGCCACGAGGCCGCTGTAACCGAACACCGTAAAGACATGATATTTCCCGGGACGCGTTTGCACCATCGTAAAAAAGACGCAGATGGCGACGACCGCCGCCAGGATCACCGCGGCGATCTTCAACCAATCGTAAGATAGCAGATTGGCGAGCCTCGATTTTGTGATACGAGCATCCATGCAACGTCCTTAAAGCCAGAACTTTTTTGCAAAACGGCGGGTCCGCAGCGTTATTTTTTGGGCTTCATCGTCGGGAAGAGCAACACGTCGCGGATGGTGGGGCTGTCGGTGAGCAACATCACCAAACGGTCTACGCCAAGCCCCAGCCCGCCTGTGGGCGGCATGCCGTGCTCGAGCGCGTCGATGAAGTCCTCGTCCACCTGCGCATTCGTGCCCTGCGCCCGTTTGCGGCGCACCTGCTCCTCCATGCGCTTCTTCTGGTCGATGGGGTCGTTGAGTTCGGAGAAGGCGTTGCCCATCTCCATGCCCATCATGAAATATTCGAACCGTTCGCACATCGCGGGGTCCTCGGGCTTGCGCTTGGCAAGGGGCGAGATCTCCACGGGATAATCGTAGATAAAGGTGGGCTGGAGGAGCTTGTCCTCCACGAAGGCGTCGAAAAATTCCGCCAGGATATGCCCCCGCGTATTCTTGTCCTTTTCGTATTCCACGCCCTTTTCGGCGGCGATCGCCTGCGCCTCTTCGTCCGAAGAGATCTGCGCAAAGTCCACGCCCGAATACTTTTTCACCGCCTCCGTCATGGTCAGCCTTTCCCACTTGGAAAAGTCAAGCTCCACGCCGCGGTATGCGATCTGCAAGGTGCCGCACGCCTTTAAGGCGACATGGCGGTAAAGTTCCTCCACGAAGTCCATCACCTCGTGATAGTCCGCATAGGCCTGATAGATCTCCACCGTGGTGAACTCGGGATTGTGCTTGGCGTCCATGCCCTCGTTGCGGAAGATGCGCCCCATCTCGTACACTTTTTCAAAGCCGCCCACGATGAGCCGCTTTAAGTAAAGCTCCGTTTCGATGCGCAGATACATATCGAGGTCGAGCGCGTTGTGGTGGGTCTTGAAGGGACGGGCGTCGGCGCCGATCTCGAGGGGGAGCAAAATGGGGGTATCCGCCTCCAGAAAGCCCTTATCGTCGAGGAAATCGCGGATCGCCTTGATGATCTTCGCCCGTTTGAAGAACGTTTCGCGCACGTCCTGGTTCATGATGAGGTCGACGTGCCTGAGGCGGTACTTCATGTCCATGTTTTGCAGCCCGTTGTACTTTTCGGGCAGGGGCAGAAGCGCCTTGGAGAGCAGCTCGATGCGGGTCGCATGGACGGTGACTTCCCCCGTCTGCGTCTTGAACACAAAGCCCTCGATCCCCACGATGTCGCCGATGTCGAAGTCTTTTTTATAGGCGGCGTAAACGTCCTCCCCCACGTCCTGGCGGGTGATATAGACCTGCAACAGGCCGTCGCGGTCGGAGATATGCGAGAAGGACGCCTTGCCCATGATGCGGCGGGACATCAGCCGCCCCGCAACGGAAACCGTCTGCCCTTCCAGCGCTTCGAACTTCTCCTTGACCTCGAGAGAGTGCGCCGTGACGCGATAAGATGTCTTACGGTAGGGATCGTTCCCCTCCGAAACGAGCTTTTCGAGCTTTTCCCGCCGAATGCGCGCCTGCTCGTGCAGTTCTTCCTCGGCGGGGAGATTTTTTTCTTCCATAATCGTTTTCCTCAGTCGATCTTGCGGATGGTGAGCTGGTATTCGAAGTTGTTGGGCGCCTTGACCGTGACTTTGTCGCCCTTCTTGTGGCGGAGGAGCGCCGCGCCCACGGGGGACTCGTTGGAGATGATATTGTTCATGGGGTCCACCTCGGTGGTGCCCATGATGGTATATACGACCTCCTCCCCGAGGTCGGCGTCCCAAACCGTGACGGTGGAGCCGATGTGCACGACGGAATTGTCGTCCGTTTCCTCGATGATGACGGCGTTTTTGACCTTGTACTCAAGCTCGGCGATCTCGCCCTCGTTGGCCGCCTGTTCGTTGCGGGCGGCGTCGTATTCGGCGTTCTCCGAAAGGTCGCCGTGGCTGCGCGCCTCGGCGATGCGGTCTACGATCTCCTTGCGCTTGACCGTTTGAAGATACTCAAGCTCCTTTTTGGCCGCCTCGTAGCCCTCTTGCGTCATGTAAAACTGTTCTGCCATGATCTTTTTGAACCCCTTTGCGCCTCTGTTTTCGCGGCGCGTTATTTTATAAGACGACCGTGATCTCCCCACAGCGGAAACCACGGCATCCTTCCGATCCGATGCTTATTATATCCTTTTTAAGGCGCTTTGTCAACCGACTTGCCCGTACCTCTCGAAAAATTATCGAAAATGCGTTGCAATTTTGCAAAAAAGCGGGTAAAATAGAGCCATGTTCCGCATCTGGGCAAAAGTGTTGAAGGAAGGACACATCATCGGGCAGACGACCTACGAGCGCGAGGAAAAGTTCACTTACGCCGATTTTTTCCGCTATCTTGCGGAGATCTGCGGCCAATTGGACGTCCCCACGCCCGTCCTTTTGAAACCGCATCTCTTTCAGTATGCGAAGTTCCGCCACGTTGTGTTCCGCCCCGCCGATTTTATGGAAGCGGTCCCCTTCGACAGATTGGTGCTCGAAAATATCGGTTGAGTATGGCTGAGGAAAACGGCACACGGCTTTATATCGTCTTTTCAGGCACTCCGTATAAAATGGGGCGGTTCATCCGCTTCTTCACACACGGAGAATTTAACCATGTATCTCTCGCCTTCGACCCGTCGCTCCCCGAACTGTTCTCCTTCGCGCGGCTCCAATTGGAGACCCCCTTCTGCGGCGGTTTCGTCCACGAGGGCGCGGAGCGCTACCGCATGAAAAAGCGGGCGGCAAAGATCGCCGTCTGCGCCGTGGACGCGGGGCGGGAGGGCGTCGCGCGGGTGCGGGAAAGGATCGGCCATATGCGCGCCGAACAAGACCGCTATCTTTACAATATGCTGTCCGCCGCGCTCGTTCCCTGCAAAAAAAAGGTCGCCGTGCGCGACGCCTATACCTGTGTGGAATTCATTGCGGAGATGCTCACGCTTGCGGGCTGCCCTCCCCGCAAACCCGTCTATTCCGCCGAACAGCTCTACCGCCTTATGAAGGAGCAGGAGATCTTCCGCGGGGAATTCCCCGAAGGCACCCCCACCGTGGACGAAACTTATACCGAGCACGTCCCCTTCTTCCGCGGGCTACGCCTCTCGGTGAAGCAGTTCCGCAGGATGCTCAAAAACCGCGTCCGCCGCAGAGAAAAGAAAAAAGCGGCGCCGCCGCACGCATAGCTCCCCTCCCCGCGCACATACTGCACGGTATGAAGCTCACTACTCTCATCTGTTGCGGCATTCTCATCGCCTTCGGCGTATTCGCCGCAGTCTACGCGCTCTCGGGGTTCGACCTGTTGCTCTTTTTGTGTGCAAATCATTACACCGTCTACCGCGCGCTCCTCTCCCTTGCGGGAGTCGGCGCGCTTTGGCTTTTCTTCTGGCTCGTTGCCTTCCGCCCGACCAAACCCCTTTCGTGACGTACGGAGCCTACCAATCCTGCTTTTTTAAGGACTTGTCCTTGACATCGTCGTAATAGTCGAAATATTGCGCCTTCCATTCCAGCGGGGAGAGCGGCTGCTCCGCGCCCTCCGCATAGCGCAGGTATTCCTCCAGCTCCGCGGGCGTGAAATCCGCCTCGGAGATCTCCCCGTCGTATTGTGCGAACAGCTTCATCAGATCGTACTGCGACATCCGCGCGCTCCTTTTTCCACAGGCTGTGTACAGCTCGGGAATTATCCACATTCCCACTGTGGATATGTTGATAACTTCCGCCGCGGCGGCTCTTCCGCACGGCAAAAGGGGAAATTTCGTTTCATTTCTTGACATTCTGCGCGGATTTTTTTATAATATCCATATCCGCAAAGAGAAGAGGCAAAATATGGAACCGTTGGAGGAATCGCTCATCACCTCATGGGTGGCGCTCACGGGGGTGCTGAAAAACAACCGCATCACGCAGGGGCTGAACTATAACGAGGCGATCGTGATGAACATCGTCTATCATCACTATCTGGACGGAGAAGCCCTCACGTCCTTCAAGAGCATCGTGGCGCAGACGAAGATGCTCAAATCTCTCGTCAACCGCACCATCGACTCTCTCGTGCGCAAGAACCTGCTCGAGCGGCAGGAGGGCGCGGACAAGCGCACCACCTTCGTGCGCCCCGTGGAGGAAAATCTTCAGGTGTTTCTGAACGTGCATGAGCAATCGCTCGCGCTCGCACGCACGGCGATCGGCATACTCGGCGAGGAGGACGCCCGCGCGTTCGTGCGCATTGCGGGGCGCATTGTAGACGCCGATCCCCTGCACGATCCCAAAGACTGACGTGTCATTCGCCCGCCGCGCGAGAATCGCGCGGCGGGCGGTTTTTTTATTTCTTAAAGAATTCGTCGTATACGGCGCGCATCGTGCGCTCGTAATTTTCGTTGTCCACCCCGACGATGATGTTTAGCTCGGAGGAGCCTTGGTCGATCATGCGGACGTTGACGCCCGCGCGGGCGATCGCGTCGAAGAGCCGCGCCGAAGTGCCGACCGTCTTGCTCATGCCGTGCCCCACCACCGCGATGAGCGCGATGTCGATGAGCGTCTTGCACAGATCGGGATGCACCGCCTCGCAGATCTCCCGCTCGAGCGTTTCCAGCGTCCCCTCTCCCAGCTCCGCCTCGTCGATGACGAAGGAGATCGTGTCGATGCCCGAAGGCATGTGCTCGAAGCTGATCCCCCGCCGCTCCAGGACGGAGAGGATGCGGCGGGCAAAGCCGATCTCGCCGTTCATGTTGGACTTTTCGATATAGATGACCGCAAAGTTCTTCTTCCCCGCGATGCCCGTAACGGGGCGCGCCGCAGGGACGTAGCCCGCCGTGGGCACGATGAGCGTCCCCTCGTCCGACGGGCGGAACGTGTTCTTGATGAGAATGGGGATATTTGCCTCGCGCACGGGGAAGATGCTCTCGCTGTGCAGCACGTTCGCCCCCATATACGAAAGCTCGCGCAGTTCGCGGTAGGAGAGAGAGGCGATGTGGGCGGGGCTGTCCACGATGCGGGGATCGCAGGCGAGAAAGCCGCTCACGTCCGTCCAGTTTTCATACAGCTCCGCCCCCGCGGCGCGCGCCACGATGGCGCCCGAAACGTCGCTCCCCCCGCGGGAAAAGGTGTGTATCTTTCCTGCGCCGTCCGCGCCGTAAAAGCCCGCGACGACCGCCCGTTCCTTTCCCCTGAGCGCTTCCGCGGTCAAAGAGAAGGTCATTCCGGCGTCGAGCCTGCCGTCGTCCGAGAAGCGCACGACGTCCTTGGCGTCGATGAAGGGAACGCCGAGCAGCGCCGCCATCACCCGCGCGATGAGATACTCCCCGCGGGAGGCGGTAAATTCTTCGCTCCGCTCGCGCAGGATCGCCTCCTCCGTTTCCGCGAGCACGCTCCCGATGTCGAAGGAAATGCCAAGTTCGCGCACAATGCCAAAAAAGCGCTCCTTCACCTTGCGGAAGATGACAGGCTCCCGTCCCTCCGCCACGGCGCGGTGCGTTTCGTACAACAGGTCGGTGATCTTGGCGTCGCCGCCGAAGCGTTTCCCGGGCGCGGACACCACCAAATAGCGCCGCGCGGGATCGGAGCAAAAGATCTCGGCGACGCGGCGGATGTTGGTTCCGTCCGACATCGAAGTGCCGCCGAATTTGCAAACTTTAATCATAGGAGATCTCTCTTCCCTCTAAGCTGATCCTCTCCTCCCGCAGGCGGACGCCCCCCGCGGGGTATTTTTTGTCTGCCTTGAGCATGGAGAGCAGCTCGTCTTTTTTCACAGGGATGTTCCCCGCGTCCGTAAGCTGCACCGCGGGATCGCAGAGGTTGACGAACTCCGCCAGCGCAAAACGGGCGGGATGGTTCCTCGCCTCGCGCTCGGAGAGCTTTGCCTTGGTCTGCTCCCAAAAGAGCCGCGCCGCCAAGAGGGTATGGTTCCCGTCCAGCACGCCGAAGCAGGGATCGGCATACCGCATGAGGTCGTACAAAAGCTCCTCCGCGATAAAATCGTAGATGAATTCCCCGTTCAAGGTACACTGCGGCGTATCGATCTCGTAGAGCGGGGCGAGTTCCTCTTCTTCGAGGGCGCGCATGAGCTTATCCCGCTTGTCGCGGTAGCAGAGCACGGTGCGCGGAAATTCGAGCACGGCCTGCGCCCGCTCCCGTACCAAAGCATTGACGAGCGCAGGGTCGGTTTCCGCCGTCAGACGGACGGCGCCGCCGCCCCCGGGAAGCAATTCCTCGAGATCGACGCAGGCGAGGATCCCCCGCCGCACGCCGAAAGCGGTCTTGCGCCGCACAAGCAGAAAACCGCGCTCAAGCCCTTCCAGCTCCCCGTTCTCCAGCGCGGTATACATGTTGTCCCGCATCGCCGCGAGCTTTTCCTCTTCCCCGTTCCCGCGGAGAAGGTGCGGCGCGATACACCCGTGCACGGTGACCCCGCGCACTCCCTCCCGCTGCGTCCGTCCGCCGTCCGCGCCGTCTGCGGGAAGGATCCAGTCCTCATAGTCCCGCGGGACGAACAGCCTCGGGATACGGATGCAAGTTTTCATAGCGCATTGAGTATGATGACGACCACCACGGTGAGCGCGAGCGCCCCGAGCTTGAGCGGGATGTTCTCCGTAAACGCCTTTTTGAGGATCTCCACGAATTTCATGCCTTTTTGCCCTCCGCGTTGAATTCTTTCCAATAATATTCCCTGAGGAACTTCTTCAAAAGCTCGGAATCCGCATAGCGGGTGATGTCCCCCCGCTTGACGACGGAAACGATCCCCGTTTCCTCGGAAACGATGATGGTGGACACGTCGGCGACCTCCGTGACGCCGATGCCCGCGCGGTGGCGAGTGCCGAAGTCCTTGGGGAAGTCGCGCTGGGTGAGGGGCAGGAAGCAACCCGCCGCCTGTATCTTATCGCCGTAGATGATCATGGCGCCGTCGTGCAGAGGCGCCTTGTCGATAAAGATGCCTTCGATGAGTTGGTTGGAGATCGTCGCGCCGAGCCGCACGCCGCTGTCCACGATGTCCTTCGGCAGATTGCCGTTGGAGAGCACGATGAGCGCGCCCGTATTGTTCTTGGAGAGGTTCTGCACCGCCCGCACGATGGAGGCGATGTACTCCTCCGCGCGCGCCGCGACGGCGCTCTTGGCGGTGGCGTCCCCCTTGGTATCCCCCATGCGCTTCCCCGTCCAGACGGAGCGCTTGATCTCCTGGCTGAACAGCAGCAGGAAGAAGAGGGAAATGAGCATGAGAAAGACGAGAAGCAGGGTGCTGTCCAAACGCTCGGAGATGAGGCAAACCAGCCCCATGACGACGATGAGCACGACATAGATGCCGATGAGCGCTTTGGCGTTGTTTGCCTTCAGCGTGCGGAACACATAGTAGATGAGGAGGAACAGAAAGACCCCCTCGGCGAGATATACGAGCCAATTTTCGCCGAATTGCAGAAATACGTTTTTGATATTTACCCAAACGTTTGCCATAGCGCCACCTTGCTTGAACTTTGTATCTGTTCTCCCTTATTATAACGTCCGAAGGGAAAAAAGAAAAGTGTTTTTCCCCGTTTTTGCCGTTATTTTGCCTGCGGGAAGAAGATTTTTGCGATCGCCGCGGAGAGCGCGCCCGATTTGAGATACATTCCGCCCCGCATCTGCGCCGACAAAAGGTAGAGGCTGCGGTATAGCGTTTCCGTCCGTTCCCCGCCGAGGCGGCGGGCGATCTCGCGGCTCACCCGCACCGAATAGGGGTGCATGCCGAGCTGTTTGGCCACCGCTTCTTCCGTGCCGCGCACCCGCGTCACCTCGAGAAGGGTCTTGAAGTGCGCCGTGAGCGAAGAGAGCACGGCGTTCTCGTCGTACCCCTTTTCCATGAGGTCGAAGAGGATCTCCGAAAAGAGGGTGTAATTGCCCTTGGAGGCCGCCTGCGTCAGCTCGAAGATCTTATATTCGGCGTCTTTGGCGACGTTTTCCTCCACGACAGCCGCCGTCACCCGTCCCCCCTCGCCGAGCAAAAGGCGCAGTTTTTCCGTTTCCCGCCTCATACGGGCGGCGTCCTGCCCGCAGTATCTGACCATCCGCTCCACCGCGTCGCCGTCGGGCTGCAACCCGCTCTTTGTCATCGAGCGGAAGAGCCAGCGCGAGAGCGTGTCGGCATCGGCACGGGAACAGTCCACCGCCGTGACCCCTTTCTTCTTCCTGAGATCGGTCCCCTTTCTCCCGCCGTTGACGATGAGCAGCACGGTGGAGGGGCAGGGCGCCTCCGTATAGCCTTTCAGAAGCTCCCAATCCCGCTCGGAGGGATAGAATTCGTACACGCGCACAAGTCTTTTCTCGTCGAAAAAGGGCGCCGAATACAGCGCGTCGCGGAAGGCGGCGAGCTTTTCGCCCTTCAACGCCTCCCCCTCGAAGCGCACGTCGTTGAGAAGGGGCTGCGAAATGCCGCACGCCACGCGGATCGCGGACACCGCATGGTCGCGGAAATAAGTTTCCTCTCCCTCGATGAGATAGACGGGCATAAGCCCCGTTTGCAGGCTCTTGGCAAGCTCGGTGAATTTCATAGCTCTTTTATTATAGCATCCTTCAAAAAATAGTTCAAGCGTTCCGTGTGCGCGCCCGCCTCGCCGACGAACAGGTCCGCCCCGAGCGCCTCCGCGCCCTCGAAGTCGAACTCCACCGCACAGCCCTCGGCGAGCAGCAGGAGCTTGGAGGGGCTTTCATAGCGGAAGAACAGCCCGCCCACGGTGAATTCCTCTCCGAAGGCGAGCGGCACTGTTTGAAAGCCCGTTTCGCATTCCGCGCAAAGACGCACTTCCTCCGCGGGCAAAAACGCCGCCGTGTTCGCCCCCGAAACGCCGTCCTCCGCGAGCACGACGACCGCGGAGAGCTTCCCGCCGTAGGTGCGGCTGAGAAAGTCCTCGCAATCGGAGACCCCGATCTCGCCGTCGATGATCAGAACGCTCGCCTGCGGCGTGCGCACGAGGGCGAGGCTCTCCCCGTTGCGGGAATACGTTTCCACGCGGCAGCCCGAAAAGACGACGTTCTGCATGACGGTCACGAGCGTGAACAGCACTGCCAGCGCGCCCGCGGCGCAGCACTTCCCCCGCAGCGAGAGCCGCACCCTGCCCGAGAGCAGAACGCAGCCTGTAATAAAGAGCGCGCTCCCCGCGCCGAGCGCAAATCCGCTGACCGTGAGGGCCACGTCGGCGATGGAGCACACATAGAGGAATACGGAGAACAGGCTCCCCGGAAAGTACAGAAAAAAGGGCGCGGCGGGCGGGATCACAAGCGCAAACAGCGCGCAGAGCAACGTCGCCAAAAACAGCACGGGCACAGCGGGCAGCAGGAAAAGGTTTGCGAGCAGGGCGAGCGCAGGCACATAGCCGAACGATTCGAGCATCACGGGCAGCGTAAAGATCTGCACCGAGAGCGAAGAAGCCGTATATCCCGCCAAAAAGCGGGGAAAGCGGATGCGCATAAGCAGGCGGCGCAGGGGCGCGGAGAAGAGCGCAAGTCCGAGGCACGCGCCGTAGGAGAGCCGCATGCCCGCAGAGAACCACTGCTGCGGGAAAAAGAGCAGCGTGACGAGCGCCGCGAACGAAAGCGCTTCGAGAAAGTCGTACTTCTTGCCGAAGGCGCGCGTAAAGCCGAGGATCCCGCACAGGATCACCGCGCGGACGGAGGAAACGCTGAACCCGCACAGTCCCGCATAGAGGACGGCAAGCCCCAGCGCGGGCAGAAAACGGTACTTTTTGAGAAAAAAGAAACAGGCGTAAGCGGCGGTGTACAGAATGCCGATGTGCAGACCCGAAACGGCGAAAATATGGGCGATCCCGCCCCGCCGTACCGCCTCCGAGATCCCCTCGTCCATGCCGCCCGAATTTCCCGTGAGCAGCGCGTAGGCAAGGTCCGCCTCGTCCCGCCCCATGTTTTCGTCCAAACTGCGGCGGAGGGCGGAATTCAGGCGCAGGAAGGGGTCCTTCGATCTCCCCACCACGTCGCAATCCGAAACGGAGGCGGTATAGCGGATCCCCTTGGCGTAATCATTCCGCACATAGGGATCGGCGGAAAAACTCTCCGTCCCCACGGGCGAAATTTTCGCTTCCATGCTGACGATGTCGGCGGGGAGAAGCTCTTTGCCGCGGCAGATGGCGGCGCACTTTCCACTCCTCTCTTCGCCGCCGAAGAACAGACCGTCCAAGACGACGACGGTATAGGTATCCCCCTCCGAAACGGACACCACGGTGCCCGTGAGGGTATAATGTCCCTCCTCCGCAACGGAAACGAAGCGGTGGGTGTAGAGATGCAGCGCGAGCGCGCCGATCCCAGCGAAGAGGACCACCGAAAGTAGGACCGCCGCGGTGCGTCGCAGCCCGAGCGGGAAGAGCGCCGCAAACACGAGGAGCGCGGCCGGAATGAGATCGGAGGGCGCGAACCCGCCGAAGCGCAGCCCCGCATAGAGGGAGATCCCCGTGATCAGTCCGAGCGCGCAAAAGAGGACGGGACGGAAATTGACGCGGGTGCGCCTCTCCGCCTGTTTTTCTTCCTTCCGTTCTTCCTCCGTATGCCGTTCTTCCATGGACCTTCCCCCGCGTAAAGACCTCCCCCGTTATGCGAGAGAGATCCTGTCCGACACCGAGCGCACGAGCAAGCCCTTTTGCTCGCCGTATTCCACACAGCCCGCCACGAACGAAGAAAACCGTCCCGTGACGCGCATGCGGCAATATCCCGCGAGTACGGACACAAGCTCGTCGAGATAGATGCTCACCTTTTCCCCGAGCAGCGCCGTGATGAGGGCGAGGAGCTCGAAGGGAGAGAAGGCCTCTTCGCTGCGGCGAAGCCCCTCCGTTTCGGTGCGGAAGCGCAACGGCTGCACGGCACGGTCGGTCTTGTAAAAGTAGTCGACGCCCATCACGCGCTCCCTGCGGAAGGCGCAGCCGTCGATCAGCTCGTCGAGCTTGGCCGTAAGACGGATGCCCTCCTTGGCGATCCCGAACAGCGCCAGACAGCGGGTCCGCAAAAAGGCGCGGGAGATAGGCTCCTCCACGCTCACGAGTTCTTTCAGCCGCGCGGTCACGGCGGCGTCGTTCTCCCCGCCCGTGAGGAAGGATGCGGGTTCCACGCGGTCGGACTTGACCGCACGGTAGGGTTTCAGCACCCGCGCCACCGCGGAGCCGCTCTTCTTTTCCGCCCCCGTGAGCTTATCGAGAAGTTCTTTGACCCGCTTGATCTCCCGCTTGGGGTTGTTGTAATAATTGACGGAGTTCACCCGCAGCACATTCCAATCGGTGCGCTTTAAGGTCCGCATCTGCAAAATGTTGCGGTCCTTGACGGAAAATCCCTCCGCGCCGTCGAAGAGAACGGCGAGAATGTACCGATGCGGGTCGGCGGGGTCGAGCACGGCGACGTCGATCTTGAAATCGGAGGCGCCCACATCCACGCGGCAGCGGTAGCCGTAGCCCTCAAGCTCCCGCGCAAAATATTTGCCGATGCCCGCGCCCTCTTTGACGGAGGCGGCCTTCACGGCAAGGGTCGTTCTGCCCTTCTCGGCAAATTCGAGAAAGGCCTTCAATCCCGCCACCCCCTTCGAAGAGGTCTTGTTGAGGTCGATCATGCCCGCGGTCATGGAGGAGAATACCATCATCTCCTCGCGCGCACGGGAGACCGCGACGTTCAGCCGCCGCCAGCCGCCCGACTGGTTGAGCGGCCCGAAATTGAGGGAGATCCGCCCCGTGGGGTCGGGTCCGTAGCAGACGGAAAAGAGAATGATGTCCCGCTCGTCCCCCTGTACGTTTTCGAGATTTTTGACGAAGAGAGGCTCCTCGCCGTCGTAGGCGAAGCCCTCGAGCTTTTCCTTTAAGATCGCCTTTTGCAGCAGCCGTTCGATGAGGTTCTGCTGCGCGCCCGAGAAGGTGACGACGCCGATGCTCGACTGCCGCAAAACGGGATCTTGGAGCCGCCGCACGACTTCGGCAACGAGCGCCTCCGCTTCCTTGCGGTTGCACTTGGTAAAGCCGCGGTCGTAGACGCCCTCCACGGGCACGAGCCGCACACGGCTGTCCGCGTCGGGGGAGGGAAAGGTGCAGAGCGTGTTTCCGTAATACATCACGTTGGAGAACGCGATGAGGCTTTCGTGTTTGCTGCGGTAGTGCCAGATGAGATGGCGTTCGGGCATACCGAGGGCGAGGCAGTCGTCGAGAATGCTCTCGAGGTCCTCGTTTTCGAGGTTCTCCTCGTCCACATAGCCCGTGCGGAAGAAGGAGGTGGGCGGAAGCTGGCGGGGGTCGCCGACGACGATCGTCGACTTTGCGCGGGCAATGGCGCCCACCGCCTCCGCCGTCGTCATCTGGGAGGCCTCGTCGAAGATGACGAGGTCAAAAAGATCTGGCTGCGGCTTGAGATATTGCGCCACCGTGGCGGGACTCATGAGCATGCAGGGCGCGACAACGCCGAGCAAATTGGGCACGCCCGCAAACAGTCCCCTCAGCCCCATGCCGCGCAAATTGCTCTTTGCCATGCGGCGGAAAGCCGCCAGCTCCACGGAGAGGCTCCCCTCCCCGTCCTGCGCGGGCAGGCGGGAGATGAGGTCCGCACGGAGCTTGGCGCGGGTGTCGGCGGTGAACGCCTCCCACGCGAGGCGGAATTTTTCCGCCGTGTCCTCGAGCGAGCCGACCGTCATACGGGAGAGTTCGGGATCGGCCGCGATGTTGATCTCGAGGAAATTCTTGCACACGTTCTTTTCAAAGCCGCCCAGAATATTCTCCGCGGTGAGTTTTCCGCTCTCGAGCGCCTCGGTGACAAAGTTGCATCCGAGCGCTTTCAGCTCCTCCTCCGTGCGCTTGTACATGCACCAGTTGGGGAGCATATCCACATTGTCGATGAGCGCGCCCGCCTTGGAGGAGAGTTCGTCCAAAAGGTCCTCCTGCGGGAGCTTGGTGCCGTCGGCGTTCGTCACCGAGAGGAAGCGGCCGAGGGCGCGGAAAAAGCCGTCCGCCGCCGAGAGGAACCCTTCGAGCAAAGGCTGCGTGAAGCCGTTCCGCGCGCGCAGGCAGATGCTGTTGAAGGCGTCGGGATTGTAGTCGAGGAAGGTAGAGGCGCACAGATCGTGCAGGGCGTAAAGCCCGCTGAGATATTCGCTGCGCTTTTTGAATACGATGTCGCCCCCGCGGTCGGTGAAGTTCGACGAGAGCGAAACGCTCTTGATGCGTTCGGTCGCCTCGCGGATATCCACAAGGGTCTGCAAAAATTTGGCGGTGTCCTCCTCCGTGAGGGGGTGCAGGGCGACGCGGGAGAGCCGTTTGCCCGCCGCCAGCGCCGCGCGGCTGCGGGTGTAACTTTCTCCGCTCCCGAGCGCCCGCTTGATCTCGGGATAGTCCTTCCCCAGATCGACGAACGCCTTGAAGTGGCTGTTGTAGAAGGCGAACCGTTCGTCGAGCAGACGGTTGGCATGGTAAAAGACGTAGAATTCCTCCTCGGTGACGGAGGAGAAGTATTTCGCATACATGTCCGTGCGGAAATTCCGCGCGAGCGTGCAGAGGTTTTCGAGTTTTCTCCGCGTGACGGTGGAGATCTTTTGGCGGTAGAATTGGAGGAATAGCCCCAAAAACGCCTTCAAATGTTTGATCTCGGCGAGGAGCGCCTCCGCGGCGCAGAAAAGTTTGTCGCGCAGACCCTGCGAATATTCCGTAAGGCAGATGTAGGAGAAGGGGGAATTCACCACCCCGCCGCACTCTTTGGCGGCGGCCGCCGCCGAGAGGATACGGCTCCTGCATTCGGCGAGCTTGCGCTCGCTCAGCGTGTCGTAAAAGGCGCTCTCGATGTCCATGACGTCGGGCGCGTCCTTGTTTTTGAGATAGAGCAGCACGGCGTCGTACACCGATAGCCCGAGCCGCCGCTTCTTGTGCAGGGCGAGCATGGGCGCTTTGAGTTCCTCCCTTAGCCCGAGGATCTCCTCCGCGCGCGCGGAAAAGCCCGCGCACTCCTCCGCCCCGCCCGCGAGCGCGAGCGTCGCTTCCAATTTTTTGAGGGCCTCCGCCTTATCCGCCTTGCCCGCGTGCAGTTCGAGGCAGAAATCCCCCGCCCCGATGGCGTCGAGCCTCTTCTTCACGACGTCGAGCGCCGCCTTCTTTTCGGCGACGAACAGCACCCGTTTGCCGTCCTCGAGGGCGTTTGCGATGATGTTCGTGATCGTCTGGCTCTTGCCCGTGCCGGGCGGGCCGTGCAGCACAAAGCTCGCCCCCGTGCGCGAGAGCGCCACCGCCGAATACTGCGAACTGTCGGCGGGGAGAGGCAAGAGGGTCCCCGCGGGGTCCCCCTCGTCCTCCTCGGCGGGCGGGACGAAGTTCTGCCGCTCCATGCGGTTCTCCAAAAGGGCGGAAACGACGGCGTTCTTCCCGAGTTCGCCGAAATGGGTGTGCAGGTCGTGCCAGATGAGATAGCGGCGGAAGGAAAAGACGGAGAGATAGATGTCCTTGACGACCTTCCAGCCCTTCATGCCCGCAGTTTCCGCAAGCACCATGGCAAAGATCTCGCTCATCTTGAGGGCGGAAACGTCCCCGCCCAAACCGCGGACGTCGAGATTGAACTCCTGTTTGAGATATTCGAGCAGGGTGCTGTTGACAAAGTATTCGCCCTCGGCGACGCTCACGGTGAAGTCCTCGTTCCCCTTTGCCCGCGCGATGTCCGCGGGGACGAGCACGAGGGGCGCGCGGCGGCGCTTGCCGTCCTCCTTGGCGACGTATTCGAGAAAGCCGAGCGCAAGATAGAGGATCTTGGCGCCCGTTTCCTCGTCCGCCTCGCGGTTCTTCCGCTGCAAAAGACGGGCCGTTTCGGCAAGTTCTTCTCCCTGCGCGCACACCCGCAAAATGCCCTGCCTGCGCTCAAGCCCGAGCAATTCGCGCTCCGCCGCCTTGATCTCCCCCGTACCGCCGCCGCCCGCGAGCCGCATTCCCTCGGAGGCGCTTAGGTCGCGGAAAAGGGTGTCCGCGTCGTCCGCGCGCACCCTGAGGGCGCCCTTCTCCGTGAAATTGAGGAGGGTGTTGCGGCTCGTGAGGTCGAGGAGCCGCCTCTCCCAGAGTTTGTTTTTGGCGGGCTTCCCCTCGATCGCCGCGCTCTTGAGTTCGTGCAGGGGCGCGGGTGCCGTATCGGGCGACATCTCCTCGTGCCCGATGAGTTCCGTTCCCCGCGCGTCCTTTCCCTTGAGCGGAAGGACGGGAACACCCCCCAAACGGCACCTGCGCACATCGGTAAAATATTCATAGTCGCCGAGGCGCCGCGCGAAATGTTTTTCCGAAGTAGTGAAATTTACGCTACGGTCGGCAAAAAGATCGTCCGCGTCGAAGAAACTGAGATTGTTGATCCCATCCGAGATGTACTTCCCGACGATCTCGCCATCGTCCGTCACGGCGTCGAGGAAGCAGCTGTCGTACAGCCATACCCCCACGCCGACGCCGCGCTCCCCCACTGCGAGGACGGGGTTGAGCTTCGCCGCTTCGAGGCAAGCCGCCGCCAAAAGCGCGATCTCGAGGACGTTCCCGCGCCGCATGCGGGTGAGATCGGGGGAAAACGCCCGCACGGGAGCGGAAAGAGAGCACTCCTCTCGCTCGATGCCAAGCTCTTTCACGGCGGCAAAGATGGCCGCCGCCGTCATGCGGACGGCGTTTTTATCCGCACCCGTGTAGCCGTAGACATCCATGCCCGACGTCCATTTCCGCAGCCGTTTGCCCGCTTCGCCGAGCACGCGCGCGCAGTCCGAAAGGCGGGGGCGCACAAACGCCGCCAGCCGCTCGGGATTGCCGCTAAGCCCCTCCCACCAGTCGAAGGGGAGCACCGTTACCGCGCGGGTGTCGCGGCAGATCTCCTTGCCCTCCACCGTGACGGAGGCGGTGACGGCCACTTCGCGGGGAGCGGCGGCGTCCACCAGAAAAACGGGCGAGAATACCCCCGTGGCAACATGTTCCACCTTGCTCTCGAACGGCAGGCTGCAGCTCCCCTCGTGGGGGACGATCAACCCGTCCCCGTCGAAGAGCGCGACCTTGCATTCGCGGCTCTCGTCGTCGCGGCTCGAAATGTGCACAACGACGGGGGTCGCAAGCAGACAGTCGAGATAACCGACGTACTTCGGCGGCTCAAGCGTCAATGTGATTTTGTCCTTGATCTCCGTTCTTTTTTGCTTGGGCATGTCGCTCCCGTAAGCGGACGGAAGGCCGTCCGCTTCTTCTCGTTTTTTAACTTGATTATACCATTTCCTTTGACGGAATGCAACCCCCGCAGCCGCCTCCCCCCGAAAAAATTTCATAAAAAAGGAGCGCGGGACGCGCTCCTTGCGGTCATTTCTCCTCGAGGGTGACGTCGATATAATCCGCAGGGTCCACCGCCTTGCCCTCCTGCGTCATTTCGAGGTGAAGATGGGTGCCGTCGTTCGCCTCGGTGCCGTACGCTTCGGCGACCTTGGCGATCACCTCTCCCTGCTTCACCGCGGCCCCCTCCTTTAAGGCGGGGATCGGTTCCACGAAGCGGTAGACGCTCTGCACGCCGTCCGCATGTTGCAGTACCACGAGGTTGCCGAGCTTCTCCGAGAGGCTGATCTTGACCACCTGTCCGTCTGCCATCGCCTTGACCTCGGTGCCCGCGGGCGCCGCGTAGTCCACTGCCTTGTGGTAATACCACTTGTCGAGAGTGGTGTTCTCATAGATCTTCAGATATTCCACCGAGCAGGTGACGTCCCCGAGCGGCGCGATGAAGGCGACCTTTTCCCCTCCGCTCGTGGGCGGGTCCTCATTGCCGCTTGTGGGCGGGTCCTCCTGTCCGCTCGTAGGGGGATCGTTATCGCCGCTTGTGGGCGGGTCCTCGCTGCTGATCGGCGGTTCTTCGAGCACTTGCCTGCTGCCGCCCGTCACAAAGTATGCGGTGAGCACGATCGCCGTAACGAGCAACAGCGCGCACACGGCGAGGATCACGGCAGACACGATCTTCTTTTTTCTGGAAGTAGGTACGGTATTTTCCTTTTCTTTCATGAGATCTCCTCCGAAAATTTATGTAGATGATGGACCACCCGCAAAAAAATCATACCTGCCGCGGCATTTTTCCCGCGGGGCGCCCCTTTTACCAGCCGCCGAAGATGAGCGGCGTGCCCGCGACCGTCTGCCCGTCCCGCACCGCGATCTGCAAATTCACCCGCTGCCCGCCGAGCGATACGCCGCCGCCGAGTCCGGGCGAATAGAGATAGTAGCTCGTCGCGCCGCCCGCCCTTTCGGTGAAGAGGAGCTTTGCGCCGTACTTTTGTACGAGTTCTTCGTAGCAGTCGCCGCGGTACACCGCGCTCTCCCCCTTTACTTCGCCCAAAAAGAGTTTGGCGAGCGGCGAGCGGGCCGTGACGGCGCGTGCGGACGAACTTTCGCCAAGATAAAACGTGTAGCTCTCCCCCTGCCCGAGCTTGGGCGAGCGGAGCAGAAGGTAGAAAAAGAAGGCGCAGCCCGCAATAAGTACGACGAGCAACCAGTTGCCGAGTATCCCGAAAAGCCGCCTCATAAAAAACACCCCCACGAACGCGTCGGGAGGATGTTTGACGTATTGATGAAATTTTATACGGGAAGGTGAGAAATCATCGGGATTGCGGAGCTTTTTTAACTTTCGAGATCGGTCCTGCCGAGCAGATAATCCAGGGATACGCCGAAGTAATCGGCAAGGATCTCCAGGCTCTCCAAATCGGGAAGATAATTTTTGATAAGCCATTGCGAAATGTTGCTCTTGTGAATATGGATCCGGTCCGCAAGCGCATAAAACGACGGCAAGCCCTTTTGCTCTTTCAGGAAGATCAAACGTTCCCGGAATGTCTTGGAAGGTTCGGCTTTGAGGAAACGGTCGTTCTCGGTGCGCGCCAAAAGATATTCCAGGGAAACGCCGAAACGATCGGCGATACGGATCAAAACGGACACCTTCGGCACGATCCCGTAGTTGTAAATTTTGGAGAACGTGGCATAGGTGATCCCAATCTTTTCGGCGGCGAGCGTCTTGTTGACGGCCCCCGATTCTTCCGAAAGTTCCTTGAACCTGTTTTGAAATTCAACCGAAATCTGCATGAAAGAATTTTCCCCAAAGGACAATGATTTTATAGACATTGTCTTTGGGGATATGATATAATGATTTCGCCAAAATTAGTCCGTGTCTATATATACATTGACTAATGGAGAAGATAATGATTTCTGCAACGTTTTTCGGGCATCGGGATTTTGACTATTCCCCGTATCGGGACAAGGTGCGGACGGTCATCATGGACCTCATCGTAAATCACGGCGTGGAAGAGTTCTGGAATGGCTTCCGCGGAAACTTCGACAAAATTTGTGCCGAGGCACATGAGTGCCCCGCCTTTCTAATGTCTAATTCCTTAGGCGGCACGAGCCGTTAGGCGAAGTAGCGCATTTGCCGCGCGAACGGTGACCGCCCCGCCCGCACGTTCTGTTTTTCTAAGGGCGCACGAGCACGCAGTGCGACGTTACACGGGCTTCTACCCGTGTGAGAAATGTCACCGAAGTGGTGAACATTTACACGTCATATTGAGCGCAGTCGAAATATGACGTCACCCATTCGACAAGCTCAGGGTGACGTATTAGAACATGCCCACCCCCTGAATCCCCCTCCGTGGGAGGGGGTAATGGCACCGCTCCACCCCTTGGAGTAGGTACATAAGGCGCCTCCTTAGGAGGTGGAGCATTGCCTTCTGCCAACGGTTGATAATCGTTGGCGCAATGCGACATGAGTGAGCGCATTTGCCGCGCGAACGGTGACCGAACACGGGGTTCTACCCGTGTGAGAATGGCACCGTAAGTGACTGAGGTGGTGTTTTTGTTTACGACACCCCTTCCGTCACGCGCAAAGCGCGCGACACCCACCCCTCAAGGGGTGGGCAAGGGGGGGGAAGGGGCGATGCGAGCAAAGAATCGTGCGAAACTTTTACCGAAACTCGCAATGTTCCCAATGGTCGTTGATGACGCCGACGCCCTGCAAATAGGAATAGACGATCGTCGGGCCGACAAATTTGAAACCCCGCTTTTTGAGTTCCGCGCTCACCTTTTCCGAGAGCGCGTCTTTTGCGGGCATCTCCTTTGCGCTCGACAAATGGTGGTCGACGACCTTTCCGTCCGTAAAGCTCCAGAGAAACGAATCGAAACTTCCGAACTCTTCCTGCACTCTGAGAAAGGCGCGCGCGTTCGTGATCGCCGCCTCGATCTTGTTGCGGTTGCGGATGATGCCCTTGTCCCGCATCAGTTCTTCGATTTTTTCCTCGCCGTAATTTGCAACGGTCTTGGGGTCGAAGCCGTCGAACGCCATGCGGAAATTTTCTTCCTTGTTTAGGATCAGTTCCCAATTCACGCCCGCCTGCATTCCTTCCAGCACGAGCATGGCATAAAGCTCCCCGTCCCGGTGTTCGGGCTTGCACCAGCGCGTATCATGGTAGAGCAGGACCTTTTCGGGAATGGCCCCTTTTCTCCCGCCGCCGAGATCGCACCGCCTCTTTTCCGCGGGCATCACTTCCCCCACGGAAGGGATTCTCCGCCGAGAATGTGGATATGCAAATGGTGCACCGTCTGCCCCGCGTTCTCCCCCTGGTTCACGACGAGGCGGTAGCCGTCGTTCAGCCCGAGTTTTTGTTGCAGCTTCCCGATCTTTTCGAGCGTTCTGCCGAGCAGGTCGGCGCGCTCCGCGTCCACCTCGCTCAGATAGGCGAAATGTTCCTTCGGCACGCACAGGAGATGGATCTTCGCAATGGGCGCGATGTCCTTGAAGATGAGGATCTCGTCGTCCTCGTAGACCTTGGCGGAAGGGATCTCCCCCGCAACGATCTTGCAAAAAATACAGTCGTTCATTTGATTTCCTCCTTGATTTCGGCAAAAGCGCCGTCCCGATACGGTTTGATGAGTTTCACGCGGGCGAGCATGCCCTCTTGCGCGCCATCCGCATAGACGCGGATATAGTTTTCGGAATATCCCCCGTCCTCTTCAAAGAGAACAGTGCGCTCCGTTCCCAAAAAACGCGATATGTATTCGCTTTCGGCGCGCTTTGCCGCCTCCGTCAGGCGCGCCATGCGCTCCCGCTTCACCTCTGCGGGAAGCGCCTTTTTTTTCGCCGCCGCCGTGCCGGGGCGGGGGGAGAACGGAAAACAATGCACCCGCGCCAGCCCCGCTTCCGCGATGAGAGAGAGGGACTGCGCAAAGTCCTCCTCCGTTTCGGTCGGGAAGCCCGCGATGATGTCCGTGGTGATCGCGGCGTCGGGGAAATATTCGTAGATTTTGCGGCAGCAGGCAAGGTATTCCTCCCGCGTATAGCGGCGGTTCATGGCTTTGAGCACCGCCGTGGAGCCGCTCTGGAGGGAGAGATGGAAGTGCGGCAAGGCGTTGCCCGCTTCCCGCATCTGCCGAAGGAATTTTTCGTCTGCGATCCCCTCTTCGAGGGACCCGAGCCGTATGCGCGCGGGGATGTCTTTCAGCGAAAGCAACAATTCGCCCAAGCCGACGTTGCCGTCGCGGTAGGAGGAGATGTCCACGCCCGTGAGCACGATCTCCTTTGCGCCGCAAGCCCGCGCCTCTTGCAGCACGCTCTCCGCGCTCCGCGAACGGCTCCTGCCGCGCAGGTAAGGGATCAGGCAATAGGAACAGAAGCGGTCGCAGCCGTCCTGGATGCGCAAAAATGCGCGGGTCTTGGTCTGTTTGGGGGGCGGCAGCTCGCAAAAGCCGCGCTCCGTTTCGCGGAATATGCCCTGCGTTTCCAGCGCCTCCAACAACCTGCCCTTGTTCTGCGCGCCGAGCACGAGCGTTACGCCCTCTTTTCCGTAAAACGCCTCCCCGTTCTGCTCCGAGGCGCAGCCGCACACCACGACGGGAGCGGCGGGATTGAATTTTCTCAGACGGGCGACCGCCTGACGGGATTTCCGCTCCGCCTCCGCCGTCACCGCGCAGGTGTTGAGCACATACAGATCGGCATAACAGGGAACGTCCGTCACCTCGTAGCCGCGCTCTTCCAGCCCGCGCATGAGGGAAGAGCTTTCCACCTCGTTCATCTTGCACCCGAGGGTGAACACGCACGCCTTCATCGCAGCTCCCCCAATCCGTACATCACGATGGACAAAAGGGCGATCGCCGCCGTTTCCGCCCGCAAAATGCGCTTGCCGAGGGAGACCCCCCGAAAACCGAGCGTTTTGGCGAGCGCGAACTCCTCCTCCGAAAAGCCGCCTTCGCTGCCCACAACGAGCGCGCAGGGACCCGAAAGCCGCTCCGCCCCGCCCTCGCTCTTCTCCAAAAATTCGCACGCAAACAGCTTATTTTGATACCCGTCTGCACTTTTGAGCGCTTCGCCGTACTTTTCGAAGTATACGACCTCGGGCGCGACCGTGCGCATGCACTGCTTGGCCGCCTCGCGGGAAACGCGGTTCAGACGTTCCAGCTTGTTGGCGTTCATGTACGCCGCGCAGTAGCGGGAGGAAAAGACGCCGATCTTCGCCGCGCCCAGCTCCACCGCCTTCTGCACGGCAAGCTCGGTCTTGTCCCCCTTGAGCGCGCCGAGGAGCAGATATACCTGCGTCCGCGGTTCGCGGTCCTCCTCCGACCTGCCGAGGACGTGCACGAGCATCCTGTCCCGCTCCACCCGCGTGACGACGGCGGAATACTCCGCGCCGCTGCCGTCGAGCAGGGCGATCTCGCTCCCCTCCCCGAGCCGCAGAACGTTTTTGGCATGGCGAAGCTCGTCGCCCGTCAGCGCGACTTCCTCCGCGATCTCATTGACAAAAAAACGATTGCGTGCCATGATCTCTCGTATCACTTGCGGTACACCAGCGCGTGCCACTCGCCCTCCCGCTTTTCTTCGAGGAGCGTAAAGCCGTGCGCGGCGTACCTTTCCTTTACAAAGTCCAAACGGGAGGCGATGATGCCGCTCAGAATGAGAACGCCCCCCTCTTTCAGCGCGTTCGGAACGGCGGGCGCAAGCAGGGCGAGCACCTCCGCCGTGATGTTGGCAAGGATGAGATCGGCCTTCCGCTCCGTCCCGTCGAGCAGATTTGCCTGCGAAACGGCGACTTTCTCCGAAACGCCGCTTTTCACGGCGTTGTGCTGCGCGCTCTTGACGGCGATGGGGTCGAGGTCGGAAAGATAGCACAGCTTTGCGCCGAGCTTGGCCGCCGAGATCCCCAGAATGCCGCTCCCGCAGCCCACGTCGAGCACGACGTCCCCCTCTTTGAGGTAATTTTGGAGAAGTTCCACGCACATCCGCGTCGTTTCATGTTCGCCCGTGCCGAACGCCATGCTCGAATCGAGCGAAACGATCTCCTCGTGCGCCTCTTTGGCATAGGAGAGCCACTCGGGCACGACGACGATGCGCCCGATATGAATGGGACGGAAATGCTTTTTCCAGACGTCGATCCAGTCGTCCCCCTCGATCTCGCGCTTGGTGTCCTCGAGGGTGCCGAAGCCGATCGCCCCTCCGCACCGTTCGCGGCGGGCGCGGATCTCCTCCATGACGGCGGCGATCTCCTTTTCCGCCTCCGCGGGCAAAAAATAGCACTTGACGAGGACGTCCGTCTTGGGTTCGGAAACGCTCTCGTCCATATAATCCCAAAAGACGGTGCTGTCCCTTTGCAGCGCCAAAATGTCGTTGTGATCGCAGACGGTCACGCCGTAGGAGGTGTGTTCCCACATCACGTCCGAAACGATCTCGCTCGCCTCGGAGGTCGTATGCACGGTAAGTTCGATGTATTTCATCTTCTTCTCTCTTGCTTCAATATAAAATTTGCGCGGTATCGGGAAGCGTCAGCACCTGCGCGTTGTCGCCGCGGATGGAAAATTTTTCCTCGGGATAGGAAGTGTGCGGAATGAAGTAGATTCGCTTTTCCCGCCATGCGCCCGCAAGCTCGCCCGCAAAGTAGCGCTCGGAGAGGATCTTGTTCATGAGTGCGCGGTTGAGTTCTATGACCGCCGCGGCGTAGCCCTCCGCAAAACAATTGAGGATCGCCGTGCGGATGCGCATCGCCATGTAGATGTCCGAGAGGACGTACCCCTGCCGCGTGCAGTGGGAACAGGGTTTGAGCAAAAAGGAGGACAATTCGCCCGACATCCGCTTGCGCGTGAACAGCGTGACGCACAGATCGCTCATCGGGAGCACCCTGCATTTGGCGCGGTCCCCCGAGAGCGCCTCGGCAAGCGCCGCGTTCACGGCAAGACGGTGTTCCTCCTCCGCCATGTCGATAAAGTCCACGGCGACGATGCCGCCGATGTTGCGGATACGCACCTGGCGGGCGATCTCCTTCGCCGCGAGAAGATTGGTGCGCAGGACGGTGCTCTCGAGGTCGCTCTCCCCCGTATACTTTCCCGTATTCACGTCGAACACGGTCATCGCCTCGGTGCGGTCGATGACGAGATACGCCCCGTTCTCCAACCCGATCTGCGGGGCGGTGAGCGCAAAGATCTGCTCGTCCAGCCCGTATTCGTTGAACATGCTCCTATTGCCCGTGTAGCGGATGATGCGCTTTTCGCCGAGGTCGCTGCGCATGCGCGCCAGACGCACCACCTTTTCGTAGAGTTCCGCGTCGCCCACATACACCTTTGCGTCGGCGTCGCCCAAGGAATCGCGCATGACCTTTACGGGCAGATCGTACTCCCTGTAGACCGCAGTCCCGACGGGGGCGCTCTTCGCCGCTTCGAGCGTGGCGCGGCAGACCCGTTTCAGATATTCCGATTCGAGCCGCAGCGCGCGCCTGGTCGCCGTCGTTGCCGCCGTGCGGACGATGAACCCCTGCCCCGTTTCGCGCAGCTTGTCCGCCTCCCGCAAAAGCTCCTCCCGCTGCTTTTCGTCCGTAATCTTGCGGGAGATGCCCAAAAAGTCCGTCCGCGGCAGATAGATGAGGTTCTTCCCTACGAAGGAAAGCTCCGCAGATACCCTTGCGCCCTTGCTGCCGCGGGGCGTTTTGACGACCTGTACTAAAATTTCGTCCCCCGTTTTGAGTTCCGCGGCCGCCGCGCTGCCGCTGCCCTCGTAGCTCGAAAAGACCGCCGCGCCCTCGTCGAGCGGAAGATAGCAATTGCGCTCCATGCCGCAGGAAATAAACGCCGCCTGCATGCCGGGCACCACGTTCGCCACTCTTCCCTTATAGATGTTCCCGAGCAGGTCGCCCTGCTTTTCGTCCTCGACGCCGACCTCGATGATCTTGCCGTCCTCGGCGTAGACCGCGATCTGCTCGCCGCAGAACCGGTCGAAAAACCATTCCTTCTTCATAGACCCGACCAAAAAAGGTTTTCTCTATTGTATCACACATTTCCCCTTTAAGCAAGGATTTTTTCGGCATGCGGAAGCCTCTCCCTTAAAGAGAGAGGCAATCCGAAAGACGGCGGGCATAGCCCTGTTCTTGCAAGATCTTCAACAGCTCCTCTTCGGTAAGCTCTCCCAGAAATTCTCCCTTTTCGAAGAGGACGAGAACAAGATATTTGTCCTCCCGCAGATAGCGCGCCGCCTCGCCCGCCGTTTTTTCCGCCGAGAGCGCGATCCGCCGCTCCTCGATCCCGCGGGAGAAGTCCTTCGGCGCGAACACGAGCCGCGCATAACTGCCTCCGCCGAAGCTCCCGCACGCGAGCAGCGCCGCAAACAGCAGGGCGCTCGGCGCGGGCCGCCGCACGCAGCAGGTATACACGAAATATCCGAGGACCGCCGCCGAAACGAGCAAACTCACGGCGCGGCACACGGCGGTCGCCCGCCGCTCCCCCAGAGGACGAAGCAGGACCCGTAATATCCTGCCTCCGTCGAGCGGATAGGCGGGCAGAAGGTTGACGAGGAAGAGCGAAAGGGAGACCTGCGCGGCCGCCTCGGTGTAGGGGTAAGTTTCGGGGAAGAGCCACCACAGCGCCGTGAAGGTGAGCGCGGTGAGCGCGTTTGCGAGCGGTCCCGCAAGACACACCCATATCTCCTGTAGGGGAGAGATGCCGCTCAGATCTCCCGAAATGACCGCCCCGTAGGGCATCAGCACGATCTTATCGAGCGCAAACCCCATCCTCCGTGCGGCCAACGCATGGCACAGCTCGTGCTCGAGCGCGGCAAACACTGCCGCAAGCAGGATCAGAAGCTGTCCCGTAAACGCCGAAAGGAGGAGAGCCGCCCCGAAGAGCGGGTGGACGCGCAGCTTTCTCTCAGCTCCACGCAAGCGTGTTTTCGTTGACCGTGAGGCAGTTCAGAAGGGAGCCGTCCGAATAGAACATCACGCGGATCTCCCCGTTGCCGTCCGAATAGCCGAGCGGGATGTTGCTCCGTATCTTCTCGCCCTCGGCGGCGTAAACGTAGTCAAGCCCGCTGATGATGCTCGAGAAATGCTCGGAGTGCTTGATCTCCACCGTATATCCCGTTTCCGCATTGCCGTTGAGGGCGGTGAGCTGTCCCGCGCAGGGAGAATAGACGCTGCATTGCGCGGTGAAGGAGAGCACGCCCGTTTCGGAGACGGCAAGCTCGGCTTCCGCCGTATCGTTCACGACGGAGGAGAGGGTGAATTCGGAATAGGTGCGCGTATCCGTCTGTTCCGTGTTGCCGCCGAAAAGCCCGCGCACAAAGGTGTTGATGGCGCTGTTCGGCAGGAAGATGTTGGTGAGGAAGATGGCGGCGCACAGCGCGCAGACGGCAATGAATTCGCCGAGGACGATCCGCCGCGCGATCTTCTTCTTGCGCCCTTCGTAGGCGGTGTCCCGCGCGATCGGCGTGCTCTCCGCATAGGCGGGGTCCTCCGATTCGAGCTTCTCGTTCACCTCCTCCACGAGCTGCTCCCTCAGGTCGGGTTCCTTCTCCCGCTTCCTGCGTTCTTTCCGCCGCACTGTGACCGTTTCGACGGGGATCTCGAGCATTTCCGCATAGTTGAGTTCATCGTTCATATATGTTACCTCGCTTGTCTGATTTTCTCCGATTTTTTTCGGCACTCTAATATACGCGAAAAAAATTTGCAATAGACCTCGCATTTTTCCCCAAAGAAGGTCGGTTTTTGTCCTTTGGAGCCGAATTTGCGAAAAAAATTTTCAAAATTTTTCCGAAGCGCTTGACAGAGAGGCATTCTTGGGCTACACTAAAACTATCCCAAAGCGAAAGGAGCCGTTCATGAAGGTCATCAAACCGTTTGCGTTTCTTTTGGGCGTTACGCTCGCCTCCTCCGTCCTCGCCGCGGTCGCCTGCGCCCCCGAACAGGAGGACACCGCCGTCTATTCCGTCAAGCTCGCCGAAACGGAGATCTGCCTGCTTGCGGGGGACGAAAAGGCCTTCCCCCTTACCCCCACCGTAAAGGCGGACGGGCAGGAGCTGGAAGGCGCCGTGTGCAGCTATTCGGTGAGCGATCCCGCGGTCGCCTCGGTCGATGAAAAGGGCGCCGTCACCGCCAAGGCCTACGGCACGGCGACCGTGACCGCCACCTACACCGCCCCCTCGGGCAGTTCCGCCTCCGCTACCGCGGCCGTAAAAGTATTTGGCGAGGCGACGGCGGAGGAAGTCAATTCCTTCGACGAAAAATATGTCAACCTCTACGGCAGAATGGACAACTCCGCGGGCACGGTGAATCTCGACAACGTCGGCTCGGGGATCGAAGTCGCCTTCTACGGCACCGAACTCAAGGCAAAGCTCACCGTCACCCAGCCCACAAACGGCATGCGGATCTTCGGCCATGTGTTCCTCGACGGCGAAATGCAGGAATTTACTCCCTTTGTTTCGGGGAAAAGCGTTGTCCTTGCGGAAGGCCTTGAAGAGGGCATCCACGTTGCCGCCCTGCACAAGTCGAGCGAGATCGACGAGGGCAGGATCGCCGTCAAAGAATTTTATGCCGACCGCTTTTTGCGCATTCCCGAAAAGTCCGATCTCAAGATGGAATTCATCGGCGATTCGATCACCTGCGGCTACGGGGACCTCGAACGGGACGGCAAGGGCATCGTCCGCTCCACCGAAAACTCCGACGCCTGCCTCAGCTATGCCTTTCTCACGGGACAACAGCTCGGCGCCGATTTTTCCATCATCTCTTATTCGGGCATCTGCGTGAAGGCGTTCCGGTGGGGAGGCACGCTCAACATGGCGGAATTACATACCTATACCTCTCTGCAAACCAAAACCCCCTACCGCTATGATGCAGATATGGACGTGGTGGTACTCAACCTCGGCACGAACGACGCGTCTTACATCAAGGACGTGAACCCCTCGTACCGAAGGCAGTTCCCCGTCGATTATAAGGACTTCCTCACCCATCTGCGCGAAGTTTATCCCGACGCATACATCGTTTGTGCTTACGGCATGATGGGGACCGTCACGGAGGTCGACGACGGGATCAAACAGGCGCTCGAAGAGATGAACGACCCCAAGATCTCCTACAAGACCTTCGTCGCAAACACGGGAGGCGTGAACAGCCACCCCTACTATACGGCGCACGCCATCTTTGCAAAGCAGCTCACGTCGTATATACGGGAACTTCTCGCCGCATAACTTGATCTTACCGCATACGAAAAGGGTCCCCGCTCGATCGGGGACCCTTTTTTCCGTGAAATTCAACCGAGCGACGCGATCACCGTTTCGGCGGCGAACAACGTTTCCTCCTCCGTCGTTTGGGCGCCGAAGGAAAACCGCACTCCCCGCTTTGCCTCTTCGGGCGTTCGGGACATGGCGAGCATGACATGGGAGGGAAGCGCCGCGTGTGCCGAGCAAGCCGCCCCGCCCGAGGCCGCCACCCCGCGCAGATCGAGCAGATTCAAAAGCGCCTCGCTGCCTCTTACAAAAGTAAGATGGGAGATGTTCGGCGCGCGGTTTTTGCCGTCCCGTATGACGTTTTCGCCGAGCGCGGAGCAAATTTTTTCTTCGAACAGATCGCGCAACCTGCCCGTGTGCGCGCAAAAACTCTCCCGCTCTTCCTGCGCAAGTTCGAGCGCCTTGGCAAGGCCGACGGCGCCCGCCACGTTGAGGGTGCCGCCGCGCAGGCCCCGCTCCTGCTCCCCGCCGACGAGAAGCGGACGGAGCGTTCCCGTCCCCTTGACGACGAGCGCGCCCACGCCCTTCGGCCCGCCGATCTTGTGCGCCGAGAGGGCGATCCCGTCGGCAAAACGCAATACGTCCGCAAGTTTCACAGTGCATGCCGCCTGCACGCAGTCGGAAAAGAGAAGCGCGCCGCGGGCATGGACCAAGGCTGCGATCTCCCCGATGGGCTGGATACAGCCCGTTTCGTTGTTCACCGCCATCACGCAGACAAGCCCCGTATCTTCGCGGAAGGCGTCCGCGACGTATTCGGGCGCGACGGTGCCGTCGGAAGAAACGGCGCAGACCCTCCCCCTCTTGCCGCGCAGCGGAAGCGCGGAGAGGACCGCGGCGTGCTCGATGGGCGAAAGGACCGCGCTGCCCTTTCCCATCTTGCGCACCGCCCAATTGTCCGCCTCGGTGCCGCCCGAAGTAAAATAGACCTCGTTCGGCTTTACGCCGAGGACCGCGGCGATCCTGTCGCGCGCGCCGGTCACCGCGGCGGCCGCCTCTCTCCCGTAGGAATGGAGGGAGTCGGGGTTGCCGAATTTGCCCGTAAGATAGGGCAGCATCGCGTCCAATACCTGTTGTTTGAGCGGCGACGTCGCCGCATGATCGAGATAAACGTTCATCTGAAATGAAAGAGAGGGCACCCCCTCTCCCCCTTTCGCTCTCCCGCGCGGACGGGCACAGGCGCCTTTACTGCCAATCGCAGACGTTCACCCACTTTGCGAGGAATTCCGCCTCTTCGGGCTTGTTCTTCACCGACTGCGAAGCCGCGACGATGGGCAGGATCCGCTGCACATATTGGACGGAGGTATCCGTCTTTTCGCAATACAGGTGCAGATATTTTTCCGCGACGTCGGGCTGTCCGTGCAGGTGGAAGAGAAGATAGGTGCGCGCGGCGTCCGCCGAGCCGTTGCCCTGCGTGGCGTGCGCCCAGTCGATGATGTAGGGCGTGCCGTCCTTCGTAAGGATGATGTTGCTCGGCTGGAAATCGCCGTGGCAAAGCTTTTTGTGGCGGGGCAGCCCGTCGAGCCGCACATGCAAATCGTAGCGCACAGTGGCGGGGAAGGAGCTTGCCGAGATCTTGGCGTGCATCTTATCGCGCAGGTGTCCCAAAAGCGGGACCTTCTCTTGGCTCATGCGGATCTGCAGGTCCACGAAGAAATCGAGATATTCGCCGAGTTTTTCGGGGCACCTCTTCATGAGGCTGTCGAGCGTTTCGCCCTCGATAAATTCCCACGTCAGCGACCATTTCCCGTCGATCACCGACACCTCGAGGATCTTGGGGATATGGAGGGATGTTTCCTCCACGCGCGCCTGGTTGAGCGCCTCGTTCAGGATCCCCGCCTTGGAATAGGTTTCGTCAAAGGACTTGATGAGCCGATCGCCGTCGCGGTAGACTTTTTTCCCGATCCCCGTGTAAATGAGTTCCATATTTTTCCTCCTTATCCTTGCGGAGCGCTTTCCCCCGCGCCGTTATTATAGCGCAAACAGCGCGGATTGTAAATACCATTCCGAAAAATATTCCGAAAAAGAGGCCCTCTTCCCCCGCGGCGGGGCGCTCAGCCTTCGTCGTCCTCCAAATAGAGGGAGAGCGTTTCGATCGCCCCTTCAAGCTCCTCGAGCCGCGCGCCCTCTTCCGTCGAAGAGAGCTTTTCGTTGTCCCTTACGAGCCGCTGCGCCACCACGAACTTCCGCGAGAAAATGAGGACGGGTATGAGATCGAGCAGGGCGAGCGCGCCGAACGCGATGACAAGATAGACGGGCGTATTGCCCCGTACATGCACGATCTGCGCACCGCAGATGCTCATGGCGATGACAAGGGCAAAGAAGATCATGCCGAACACCAACAGCCGCCCGCGGTAATAGTTGCGGTTGGCGATGAAGGCGCTCCTGCGCTCCTTTTGCGCGCCGCGCACCTTTTCACGCAGGGGCGCGGCCTCCCGTTCGTATTCTGCCTTCTCCGAAGCCAGCCTTTCGCCGAGTTCTTTGCGCACGAGCGCCTTGACCGCGCCGTCGGCTTCGGCAAATTCCTCGGCGTATTCCCGCCTGTAAAGCTCTTCCGTATCGGTAAATCCCCGCGTGCGGCAGATCCAGACCGCCTCCTTGGCGCGCGCGCAGTCCGCGTCATAGACGAGCGCCTGCGAGAAGAGTGGCTCCGCCTCCCCATACTTCTGTTTTTTGAGCAGCGCCTCGCCCGCCGCGAGCAGTCTGTCCCGCTCGGCGGCAGCCTCTTCCGCCTCTTTTTTGCGGCGCGCAAGCTCCTTCTCGAGCTGCGACGGCGCCAGCCCGATGAGGTCCTCGTCCAGCTCTCCCTCGGGCAGCACGATCTCCTCGGAAACGTCGATCTCCACTTCTTCCCCGTCGGGCGCGAGGGCGTCGGTCGCGTCCTCCACGCCGCCCACGGCGTTGCGCTTTACTTTGATCTTTCGCGGATCGTCCATCAATCTCTCTTCCATGCTTCACCTCGCAATTTATTCTGCCGCGTAGAGGGAGCGCGCCCCCTCCCGCAATTCCGACGTTTTCAACACATAAGCGCGGCACCCGCCCCGATAGCGGCTCTTTGCCCACAGACACAGCTCCCGCGTTTCAAACACCGCAAACACACCGCTACCCGAACCCGTCATGGCCGCTCCCCACGGCGAGAGCGCGCGGAGCGCCAAGAGCGCCTCCTCCACTTCGGGCACAAGTTCCCGCGCCGCGGGATACAGATCGTTATAAAAGAGTTTAGCCGCCCACTCCGTATTTCCCGTCCGCAGACATTCGAGCGCGCGCTCCGTGTGCGGGCAAGCCCGCGGATATTTGTCGCTCTGCCGATAGCACGCGGCGGTGGATACTCCCGCTTGCGGCACGAGCAGAAGAAAATGGAGCAAGGGCGCCGCGCCGAGCGGTTCCACCCGCTCTCCCCTGCCGCGCAGGCGGGCAAATCCGCCCGTGAGAAGATACCCCGTGTCGCTCCCGCATTCGTCCGCGACCGCTTTCAGCACGGCTTGGTCGCCGATCCCGTAGAGCCTGCCCATGGCGCGCAGCACGCCCGCCGCGTCCGCGGAAGAGCCGCCAAGTCCCGCGCCGATCGGGATATTTTTATATACGGTGATGTCCGCGCCGCCCGTCCCGAACGCCGCGACGAATTTTTCGCCCGCCCGCTGCGCGTTGTTTTCCTCGGGCGGGATCGTTTCTCCCGACATGCCATGCATGGTCACGGAAATAAGCCCGTCCCTGCGCTTTTTGGCGACGATGCGGTCGGCAAGGTCCACGGTGCAGACGAGGGAATCGAGCAGATGATAACCGTTCTCCTCGCCCAATAGGTCGAGCGTGAGATTGAGCTTTGCCTGTGCGTACAGCTTTACCGTGTTCATCGCTACCATTGTACCACAGCCCCCCGAAAATGGCAAGAGGTTTTTTTATGCGGCATGCGAAAAGCGGGCGGTACGGCCGCCGCCGTACCGCCCGCCCGCACCGAGCGAAGTCATTCGATGGGCACCGCTCCGTTTTCGCCGCTGTATTGACAGCCTTTGAGCGAAAACAGCGCAGGCGACTGCACGCAAGTCGCACCGAGTTTCAAAGACACCTGCAATTTTGCGGCGGCAGGCGTCGTCATGCCGTCGCCGTTCCCGTCCTCGGGTGCGCTTCCGCCGTCCGCCTGTAACTCGCTCTCCGTCACGTTCCCCGCGGCGAGCGCTTCCAGCGAAAAGCCCAAAAGTTTCTTGTCCCCGTCGAAAGAGAAGGTCGCGGAAAGTTCCGCCTTCCCGCCCGAAAGCGAGCCATCGATCCCCAACGGGTCGAGGAGCAGGGATACGAGCTTGTCCTCCGCCCCGCTGCGCAGCGCAGAGAGCATCTTCTTGAGTTTGAGGGAGCCAATCTCCGTTTCGCCGCCCGTCAGCGCGGAAACAAACTCGGAAAGCGGCACCTCGCCGAACGTACGGTAATTCGTCCACGGCTCGCTTTCCCCCGTCACCGCGGTGTAAAATTCGCCCGAGCGGAGCAGACCGAGCAGATAGTCCTTCGCCGTGCCGCTTGCGGGCTTGGGCAAAATTTCCCCGATCTCGGCGGGAAGGAGCGGGAAAAGCGCCGCAAGTTCCTTTGCCGAAATGCCGCGCAGCAGCGCCGTGAGGGTATCGTCGACGAATTCTTGGGAGAAAAGCCCCGAAAGGGTCATCGCGGCGTTCTTGTCGATGGCGTCGGCGACCGCTTCGGCTCCGTCGAGCAAATTTGCAGCCCCATCCGCCGCCGCGAAGGTGAGGTCAAAGCCGCCCTCCGTCTTGGTGACGACCCCGTCCGTGAGGGAAAGGACGTTCTTGCACAGTTTCCACACGGCGGACGCCTTCAATATGCCCCCGACCGGGCCTGCTTCGCTCTTGTCGAGAAGAAGCGGGTCCTCCTTCGCTTTGAGCTGTTCCTTGATCTGGTTGAGATCGGTCTTTCCGCTGCCGTCGTCAAAACCTGTCGCATAGACGTCGTTCCCGCGCAAAAAGCCGAGAAAGTACTGTTTTCCGTACTCGCTTTCGAGCGTGAGATAGACGTCGCCCGCCGCGTCCTCGCCCGCGAGGAACGCGCCTTCGGCGGAGATCTTCTGCTCCATGCCGCCCTCGCCTTGCGCGAACGAGAGAAGGGCGCCGCCCGAAAAGACGAACCCCTGCGGTTCCGCCTCCGCCAGCGCGGAGAGGATCGCGTTTTTCACAGGCCCTTCCGTGATGACGGTGCCCGGTTCGATCGTTCCGCCGCCGTTGTTATCCAACGTCCCGCCGCCCGTGCCTTCCTGCGGCTTGCATGCGGCAAGTCCGAACGCCGCAGAGCAAGCGAGAAGCCCTGAGAGAGCGAGAGATAAAAATTTCTTTTTCATGTGATTCCTCCGTCTGCAGTATGCGGAAAGCGGCGAAGGATATACATCGCGCGGCGGCAAAAGCCCCTCTCCGAAAAGGAGAGGGGCGCACAAAGCACAAAAGCTCAAAGCTCTTTTTTGCGGTAAATGATGACCCGTTGTCCCTTTTTGATGGGGAACTCGATCTCGGGGTTGCCCGCCGAAACCGCCTCGGGGGATTTTTTGAGGCTCTTGGAAAGCTCCCACAGCCCGTCGCCCGCGCGGGGGATGTACACGCTCACCGCGCAGTCGTCGAGCACGAGCGGCGCGCCCTCTTCGGCCGCCGTCACAGGGGTGACGGTCCACTGTTTTTTGGGTACAAGCACGATCTTGAGCGTGGCCTCCGCCTCCGCTTCGCCTTCCTGCCGCTGCCGCACCGACATGCCGCAGGGAAGCACGGCCGCCGTGCATTCTCCCTCCGCCTGCACGGGCAGAGAGAAGGGAAGGCTGAGTTCCACGCCGCGGTGGCTGCCGTCCGTGCCGAGCAACAGGAGCGTTGCCATGGCGACACCCTCGAGCCGCTTTTCTTCGGGCAGGAAGTTCGCCTCGGCGCGTTGCAGGGTGACCGCCTGAAAGACGTCGGAGAAATCCACGGCGGAAGAAAGAGCCGCCTTGCCCGAGATCCGTTCGGTGAGCCGTATCGCCTCCCCCACGCCCGAAAATTGCGCGCAGGCGCTTTGCAGCGAAACTTCGCACGTTTCGGAGAAGGCGTCCGAAACGCCGTCGATCTGCGTTTCCTCATACACGCAGCCCTCCGCCGTGAGCGTAAGCTCGGCGGAGATCGTGCACTTGCCCTGCTCCTCGTCCGCATCGGCGTGGAGAACGACGTCGCTCACGCACACCTGTCCCTCGGCGCTCCTGCCTGCCTCCGCCGCCTCGCAGGGGATCTCCGCGCGGAAGGGCACCAGCCTCTCGAAAGAAACGAGGGCGTTCTCCCCTTTCAGCGCCAAGATGCCGAGATTGACCTCCCCCTCCAAAACGAGAAGTCCCGTTTCGCAGTGGACGTCCGAAAGGCTCACCTCCTCCGCATGCAGCAGGATGTCGCCGACAAAATCGGTTTCGAACTCGTCGTCCGCCTCCGCGGCGCCGCCGCACAGGTGCGCCGTGACGACGGGGAAGCTCTCCCGCTTACAAACGAGGTCGCCGCCCGTGAGATATTCGAGCGCCGTTTCGCCGTAGAGCGAGATGTCCGCGCCGAGCAGAGCAGTGAGATAGACGCTCGCACCCTCCCGCCGCACGGAAACGTTCTCCGTTTGCAGTTTGACGCGGGGGGTAAGCGCGGGGGAACAGAGTTCCGCTACCGCCTTCGCCGAAAATTCCACCCCTTTCTCCGCGCGGCAGAGCTTCTTTTCGCCGCTCTCGTATACAATGGAAAAATGCACGCGCCCCGTATAGCGCACTTCGCCGTTTGCCGCCTCCGCGTTCAGGAGCACGGCGCTTGCATGCACGGTGAGCACCGTTTCCACTTCGCCGCCGAAACGGCACTCCACCGCCGTCTGGCCGCTCGCCTCGCCGACCTTGCCGTAGCCGCGAAAAGTTTCCGTTTGCGTATTCATCATATTTTTACTCCCGGTTTTGTTTTCCCTCTATGTTATGCGGGCAGGGCGGACGATATGACAGCGGACGCTTTCTCGGGTATAAAAAACGCGGCCCGCGTCGATAATTTTGCCATGATAAAGCGGCACAATGACATTCAGACCATCAAAAAGACGATCGCCGATTACTTCCGCACGCAGGTGGATGTGACCGTCAATTTAGGCAGGAACAAGGTCCTGAAATACTGCGGGGAACTGTCGGGGGTGTATCCCGCCCTCTTCACCGTCCGTCCCAACGACAAGAGCTTCCTGGGCAAGACTTCCTATTCCTATGCCGAAGTGCTCTGCGGCAGCGTCAAAGTAAGACCCGCCAAAACGTCCGTGTAAAAACGCTTGCCTTCTTGCGGAAATCGTGCTAAAATTTTGCAGGTTTGCAAAGAAGGTGCCAAAGGTTATGCTGCCTGCCGTACTCATCTGCGCCGCGACCTGCGTTCTCATGATCGCGTGCGTGCTCTTTTTCCCGAAACTTAGGCTCGGGAAGTTACATATCTCCACCTATTGGCTCGTCACCGTTCTGGGGGCGGGCGTTCTGCTGCTTGCGGGACAGGCGGACCTCCCCGCGCTGGGAGCGGCGCTCGTTGCCAATACCGCCATCAACCCCCTTAAGATCCTCGCGCTCTTCCTCTCCATGACGGTGCTTTCGGTGTTTCTCGACGAGCTGGGGCTGTTTCGCTATCTGGCGGGCGTCGCCGTCAAGCGGGCGCGCGGCGGGCAGAAACAGCTCTTCCTCATCCTCTACCTTCTCGTTTCCGTGCTCACCGTGTTCACTTCCAACGACATCATCATTCTCTCCTTCACCCCCTTTATCTGCTACTTCGCAAAGAGCGAAAAGATCGACCCGCTGCCCTATCTCGCCGCCGAATTCGTCGCCGCCAACACCTGGAGCATGGCGCTCATCATCGGCAATCCCACGAACATCTATCTCGCCACCGCCTATGGCGTGGACTTCCTCTCCTATCTTAAAATCGGCGCCGTCCCCACGCTTTTTGCGGGAACGGTCGCGTTTTTATGCCTCTATCTCCTCTTCCGCAAGAAGCTCTCCGCGCCCCTTTCGGGGGAACCGCAGGAGATCGTCCTGCACGACAAGCCCCTCCTCTGGGTGGGCGTCGCGCACCTTGCCGTGTGCACCGCGTTGCTGGCGGCAAGCTCCTACATCGGGCTGGAAATGTGGCTCGTTTCGCTTTGCACCGTGGGGAGCCTCGCCGTGTTCGCCCTTGTATTCGCCCTCGTGCGCCGGGAAAAGCCCGCCGCGCTGCTGCGTTGCCTCAAACGCGCGCCCTACGCCCTCGTTCCCTTTGTGCTCTCGATGTTCGTCATGGTCGTGGTGTTGGAGCAGAAGGGCGTGACCGCCCTGCTCGGCGATCTGCTCGGGAGCGGCGCCGCGATCTGGAAATACGGTCCGCTCTCCTTCCTTGCGGCGAACGTCATCAACAATATCCCGATGAGCGTTCTCTTCTCCTCGGTGATCGGAGAGGCGGGCGCGGGGCTTGGCGCGATGTTCGCCACCGTGATCGGCTCCAATGTGGGCGCCTTTCTCACCCCCATCGGCGCGCTCGCGGGCATCATGTGGAGCGGCATTTTGGGCGAACACGGCCTGAAATTCGGCTATCTCGACTTTTTGAAGATCGGCGTGACGGTGGCCATCCCCGCCCTATTTGCGGCGCTCGGGGGATTGGCGCTCGTCTTGATTTGACGGAAAAAATACGGCGGCGCGGCGGGCTTTTCAGCCCGCCGCGCCGCTTTTTTCAAAATTCCTTACGTCCGATCAATATGTCAATATCCTCATGAAAATAATCGGCGATTTTTATCAGATTGCTCAAAGAAACTTCTCTTTGACAGTTGAGATAACGCGAAAGAGTTTGATGCGGGATGCCGATCCGCTTGGAAAATTCGAGAATGGAACACGTCCCTATCAAATGTCGCAAATTTTCCGCAAATTTTTCCATGAAAACATTTTGCACATCTTTATTTTACACCAATCGGTGCAAAATACTTGACTTGCACCAATCGGTGCGCTATAATATCTGGCAAGAAAATTGCCGAATAACGGCAAAAAAGGAGAAGAAAATGAAAAAGCAGTTTGCTATGGCGGCAGTGCTTACCGCTGCCCTGTGCATGGCCCCGCTCGCTGCCTGCGACGGCACGGACCCCAAGGGAAAGCCCTTTGAAATGGCGGACTACGCCTTGGAGCTTCCCGTATCCTCTACGACGGAATACCGCATGGAAAACTTCGCGGAATATACCTCCGTCAAGCAGATCGACGGCTTGCGGCTCGGCAGTTTGTCCTCGAACTACGGTTACGAGTATTCGGTCGCCGTCGAACGCGGCACGGGCGAGAACAGCGGGCTTATCCGTCTTTACAGCCTCAAGGAGGAACGGGCCGTTTCCGATGAATGGTATGCAGGCTATCAAAACTACAACGGCGGGCCTTTCCTGCTGCTCGCTTGCGAAACGGGCGAAGGCTATCGGCTCGCAACGCCGACGGGCGAAATTTTCCCCGCGCAGCCCGTACGTCAGTCGGATCTTTCTTTTGCGGAAGGCACCTACTCCCCCGAACCGACGCGGGAGGCGCCTTGGTACAGCGTGACCTACCCCATGGAGGACGGCTCGACGCAGACCAAATACATCGGCTATGACCAAAACGAATGGAAAAACCTCACCGAGGCGAACGTGAAACAGGAAAGCTCGGGAAGCGGCTATAAACCGGGCGATACGCTCGGCCTGAGCAAGACGCCTATATGCAATCTCTCCGTACACCCGAATTACATCTACAAAGATTATTCCTACGTTTCCGAGGGGAGCGGCGACACCTACTGCTACACCTTCTACCGCGGGGAGGAGAAAATCGGCTCCGTGACCGTATTCGGCGACGCAGAGCTTGGCGTTCTGGGGCAATATTTCTACTATTATAACATCACCGCGGTGAGCGCGAATGCGGAAAGTGGCTATAATGTGGAGATCACGCAGGGCAGCACCGCTTATAAAGCCGACCTCACCCTGTACCGCTTTAACTTTACGAACGGCAAGAACGAAAAAGTGGAGAGCAATTATTTCTTCATGCCCATTTCCTCTTCTGCCGTTCTCTACAACAACCGCACGAACGATTTCGACCGCATGGCGGTAGCGGCGTACAAAAAGACGGACGGCGTGGCGGTCGTTTCCGAGTATGCTCCGCAGTATACCTTCATCCTCGACGAGAATGCACATATTTCCCTCGACCTGACCGCCAAAAACGCCGCCTACACCTTCTATCGGCTCTCCGATGACCGTTTCCTCTCGGGCTACACGATCTTCGACAAGGAGATGAACACGGTGGCGCAATTGCCGAACTACAACGAACCCATCGTGTGGAAAGAGCAGTCCCTCATTTTGGCGAGCCTTTCTTACTCTTCCTACCTTGCGGTGGACTACAACGGCAAAGTGGTGCTTGCGGGGCTTGGGCGCGTTACGGAAAGCGGCGCTTTCATCAGCGGCGGCAATCTGGTGGCAAGAGGACAGGACGGGGAAACGCTCGTGTTCTCCGGGAGCGCGCCAAACGGCAAGACGTTGCAGGCGGCGATCGGCGCGGGAAAGGACGCCTCGGTCTATTCGGCGCACGGTCTCCTCTACACCCTCGAAGAAACGGACAGCTATGTTCCCAAATATACCTTCTATAATTGCAGCGGGAAGAAGCTCGGAGAATTCCACTGCAGCTTCCAGGATGTGTCTTACGGAACGTACTACCGCGGAAAATACTTCTGCACCGCGACCGACGAAGAGGGAAATTACCTGACTTTGCTCTTCAAATAACTTCCGATCACGGCGGCGCGGCGGGCTTTTCAGCCCGCCGCGCCGTTTTCTTTTTATCCTTTTTTGCAATACGTCTTGCGTTTTGCGCTTATTCTTCGCTGTCGTCCGCCTCTACGGGCACGTCCGCCGCCGTTTCCTCGGGCACCTCTACCTCCGCCTCGTCGTCGCGGTCGGTGATGGCGACCGTCGCCACCGTGCCGCCGCGCAGGCTCATGAGCCGCACGCCGCGGGTGTTCCGCCCGATCCGCGAGATCGCGTCGCCGTGCATGCGGATGACGATCCCCTGCGAGGACACCATCATCACGTCGAGGTCGTCGCGCACGAGCTTCATGTTGACGAGCAGCCCCGTCTTTTCGTTGAATACGCCCGCCTTCACGCCCTTGCCCGCGCGGGTCTGCATGCGGTAATCTTCGGGGTCGGTGCGCTTGCCGTAGCCGTTTTCGGAAACGGTGAGGATATCGAAGCCCTCTTTGAGAACGAGCATATCCACCACCGCGTCGTCCTTGGCAAGATTGATGGCGCGCACGCCCATCGTATCTCTGCCCATGGGGCGGACGTCCTCCTCGGAGAAGCGGATGCACTTGCCCGAGCGGGAAGCCACGATGATCTCGTCGCTGCCGCTTGCGAACTGCACCGAGATAAGCTCGTCGTCCTCGTTGATCTTGATGGCGATCTTGCCGCTCCGCATGATGCGGTCGAACTCGCTCGTCGCCGTCTTTTTGATGAGTCCGTTCTTGGTCGCCATCACAAGATAACCCGTGCCGTTTTCGTAGACGGGCAGGATGGCGGCGATCTTTTCGCCCGCGTTGAGCTGGACGATGTTGACGATCGCCCGCCCGCGCGCCTGTTTGTTCGCCTCGGGGATCTCGTACCCCTTGATGGAGTACACTTTGCCGAGGTTGGAGAAGAGCAGAATGGGGATATGGGTGGAACAGACGAACATCTGCTCCACAAAGTCGTCCTCCTTGGGTTTGTGCCCCGTGACGCCCACGCCGCCCCTGTTCTGCGCACGGTATTCGGCGACGGGGAAGCGCTTGATGTAGCCGCCGTGGGTCATGGAGATGACGACGTCCTCCTCGTCGATGAGGTCCTCGTCGTCGATTTCGCCGTAGTCGACGGACACCTCCGTCTTTCTCTCGGAGGGATATTTTGCCTTGATCGCCTCGAGGTCGTCGCGGATGATCTTCATCACCCGCCACTCGTTGGCGAGAATATCTTTGAGGTCGGCGATCGTCGCCTGCAAAGAGGCAAGTTCTTCTTTGAGCTTTTCCACTTCGAGCGCGGTGAGGCGCTGGAGGCGCATTTCGAGAATGGCGTTGGCCTGCTTTTCGCTCAGCTCGAACGCGGCGGTGAGCTTTTCGGTCGCGTCGTTCTTATCGCGGGACTCCTTGATGATGCGGATGACCTCGTCGATGTTGGCGAGCGCGATGACAAGCCCCTCCACGATGTGGGCGCGCTCCTCCGTCTTGTTGAGATCGTATTTCGTTCTGCGCTGGATGACTTCCTTCTGGTGGGCGAGATAGTAGGTGAGGATCTCGCGCAGGTTCAAGACCTTCGGCTCGGTGCCGTTCTCGACGAGCGCGAGCAAAATAATGCCGTCCGAAGTTTGCAGATTGGTGTGCTTGTAGAGGGTGTTGAGAACGACCTGCGCGTTGGCGTCCTTCTTGCATTCGATGACGATGCGGAGGCCCTCCCTGCCGCTCTCGTCGCGGATGTCCGAGATGCCCTCGATGCGCTTGTCCTTCACCATGTCGGCGATCTGCACAATGAGCTGGGCCTTGTTGACCTGGTAGGGGATTTCGGTGACGACGATGCGGGAGCGGACGTTCGCACCCGTGCCGTGTTCCTCGATCTCGCACTTACTGCGGATGATGATGTTGCCCTGCCCCGTTCTGTAAGCCTTGCGGATGCCCCCTCTGCCCATGATGATGCCCCCCGTCGGGAAATCGGGCGCGGGGATATACTGCATGAGTTCCTCGACGGAAATTTCGGGGTTGTCGATCATGGCGATCGTGCCGTCGATGACCTCCGCGAGGTTGTGCGGGGGAATGTTCGTCGCCATGCCGACCGCGATGCCGTCCGACCCGTTGACGAGCAGGTTGGGGAAGCGGGAAGTGAGGACCGCAGGCTCCATTTCGATGCCGTCGAAGTTGGGGAAGAAATCCACCGTTTCCTTGTCGAGGTCGCGGAGCATTTCGGCGGCGAGCTTGGTGAGGCGCGCCTCGGTATAACGCATGGCGGCAGGCGGATCGCCGTCCACCGAGCCGAAGTTGCCGTGGCCGTCCACGAGCGGGAAATTGATGGTGAAATCCTGCGCGAGGCGGACGAGGGCGTCGTACACCGAGGAATCGCCGTGCGGGTGAAATTTACCCATGACGTCACCGACGATACGCGCGCACTTGCGGTACGCCTTGTCGTTGTACAGCCCCATCTCGTGCATGGCGTAGAGAATGCGGCGGTGGACGGGCTTCAAGCCGTCGCGCACGTCGGGAATGGCGCGGGATTTGTTGACCGCCATCGCATAAGCGATGAAGGAGCGTTTCAGCTCGTCGTTCACCTCCACGTCGAGGACCTTGGTCATCTCGAGCGTCTTTTTGAATTCTTCTGTCAATTCGGGACTTGTTTCACGTTTATTAGCCATAGATAAATTCCTTAAATGTTGTTCGTCGGAAGTTTTTTTCTGACAAGCCTACCCCTTTTGGGGGGCGATGTTTTTCTCTCGGCTGCCCCTTGAGGGGGAGCATTGCCTTCTGCCAACGATTGATAATCGTTGGCGCAATGCGACATGAGTGAGCGCATTTGCCGCGCGAACGGTGACCGAACACGGGGTTCTACCCGTGTGAGAAAGCTGTCACAAAGTGACTGAGGGGGTGTTTATTCCAAATTTAAGTAATACAGGATCGCATTCTTCACCCTTTCGAAATCTTTTGCAATTTCGTAATTCGAAAACCGTACTACCGCTATTCCATTCTCCCGAAAAAATTCCGTCCTCTCGAGATCGTACCGCTCTTGTTTTTCCTCGAAATGTTGAGAACCGTCTGATTCAAGAACAAGTTTCTTCTCGGGACAATAGAAATCCGCGATATAATGACCGATGACCTTTTGTCTGACAAATTTACAGGGTAAATATTTGAGAAATGTGTACCACAGCTTTCTCTCTTCCTTTGTCATCGCCTTGCGCAAGGCTTTCGCATTTCCTATGAGTTCGGGATTGTATAACTCGTTCATGAAGCCTTTTGATGGACGGATCTTTTCTTGACTGCCCCTTGAGGGTGGAACAAGTGGGCAAGGGTTTTCCCTCGGCTGCCCCTTGAGGGGGAGCATTGCCTTCTGCCAACGATTGATAATCGTTGGCGCAATGCGACATGAGTGAGCGCATTTGTCGCGCGAACGGTGACCGAACACGGGGTTCTACCCGTGTGAGAAAGCTGTCACAAAGTGACTGAGGGGGTGGAAATTATTTTTTTACGACACCCCTTCCGTCTTGCCGCTGTTGCGGCAATCCACCCACCCCTCAAGGGGTGGGCAAGATATACTTTCTTAGATGTCCAGATCGGTGACAAGGGTGGCGTTCTCTTCGATAAACTTCCGCCTCAGCGCCGGGCTTTCGCCCATGAGGATGTTGAACATCTTGTCCGCTTCCACCGCGTCCTCCATGGAAACCTTGATGAGGGTGCGGGTGGCAGGGTTCATCGTCGTGTCCCAAAGCTGCTCGGTGCTCATTTCCCCTAAGCCCTTGTAGCGCTGATACTCCACCTTGTTGTTGTTCGCCGCGTCGAAGAGGACCTTCTCCTCCTCGGAATAGAGGTAGACGTCCTCCTTCCCCTTGACGCTCGCCTTGTAGAGGGGCGGCTTTGCCGAATAGACGTGCCCGTGCTCGATGAGCGGCCGCATGTAGCGGAAGAGGAAGGTCAAAAGCAGAATGCGGATATGCGCGCCGTCGACGTCGGCATCGGTCATGGAAATGATGCGGTCATAGCGCAGCTTGCTCTCGTCGAAGTCGTCCAAAATGCCGCAGCCGAACGCCGTGATCATCGCCTTGATCTCCGCGTTTTCGAGGGCGCGGTTGAGGCGCACCTTTTCGACGTTTAAGATCTTGCCGCGGAGGGGAAGGATCGCCTGGAAGCGCCTGTCCCTGCCCTGTTTGGCCGTGCCGCCTGCGGAGTCGCCCTCGACGATGTAGATCTCGCACAGCTCGGGCCGCTTGTCGGAGCAATCCGCAAGTTTACCGGGAAGGGTCGTGCTCTCCAAAACGCCCTTCCGTCTTGTGAGTTCGCGGGCGTTTCTCGCCGCGTCACGCGCCTTCTGCGCCGTGATACAGCGCAGGACGAGTTCCCGCGCGACGGACGGGTGTTCCTCGATGTAGGTGCCGAATTCGTCCGCCACCGCCCGGTTGACGAAGGGACGGATGAAGGAATTGTTGAGTTTGTCCTTGGTCTGCGACTCGAACTGCGCGTCCTCGAGCTTGACGGACACGACGGCGGTGATGCCCTCGCGCACGTCCTCACCCGTGAGGCGGTCGCTCTCTTTGAGCAGATTGAGCTTTCTGCCCGCGTCGTTGATGACCTTGGTGAGCGCCAGCTTCAAGCCCTCGACGTGCGTCCCGCCGTCGATGGTGTTGACGTTGTTCGCGTAGGAATAGATGACCTCGTTGTAGCTCTCGTTGTATTGCAGGGCGACCTCGCAGACCGTCGTGCCCTCCTGTGCCTCGAAATAGAGAGGCTGTTCGAAGAGCACTTCGCTGCCCTGGTTGAGTTCCTCCACAAGTTCGCGGATGCCGCCCTCGTAGCAGAATTTGTCGCGGCGCTCCTTTTCGCCCCGCAGGTCGGCAAGGGTGATCGTAAGCCCCTTGTTGAGGAAAGCAAGCTCTTTGAGCCGTGTTTTGAGCGTTTCGTATTTGAATGTGATGGTCTCGAAAATTTCCGCGTCGGGGAAGAAAGTGACCTTGGTGCCCGTCTTTTCGGTATCGCCGACGATCTGAAGGGGCCGCTGGGGCACGCCGCGGTTGTAGACCTGTTTGTAGACGTGGCCGTTCTGGCAGACCTCCGCCTCCAACCATTCGGAGAGCGCGTTGACCGCCTTCACGCCCACGCCGTGAAGCCCCGAGGACACCTTGTAGCCCGAATCGCCGCCGAACTTGCCGCCCGCGTTGACCTTGGTAAACACGACTTCCACCGTGGAGATGCCCTCCTTGGGGTGGATCTCGGTGGGAATGCCTCTGCCGTTGTCCTCCACGGTGCAGCTGCCGTCCGCGTTGATGGTGACGTTTACGCGGTCACAGTAGCCCGCGAGCGCCTCGTCGATGGAATTGTCCACCACTTCGCTGACGAGGTGGTGAAGCCCCTTTTCGTCCGTGGAACTGATGTACATTCCGGGGCGCTTGCGGATATGTTCCAAGCCGTCCAATACTTGAATTTGTTCGGCGCCGTAGGCGCCTTCGACCTTTTCAGCCATGCCCTTTCTCCTTAACTCACGCGCGCGCTCGCGCATGTATGCCTGTATACGCGCATGCGCGCGACACAATTTATTATACCATCGGGCGGCGGATTTGTACAGCGATTTTCACTATGTTTTTGCCGCAGCGGCTGAAAATCCCCGCAAAAAGGGCAAAAAAGAGGCGCGGGAGGGTTTCGGGGCTTTTCCCGAAGCGCTCCCGCGCCCGCGATTTTCTTTTTTATTTCTCTGTTTTGACGGGCGTTCCCTCGGTGTTGCCGAAGATCTCCGCGGCGTATTTTTCCACTTCCTCGCAGCTCGAAGCGGCAAACAGCTTGCGCTTCCACTCCGCCGCCCCGCGGCGGCCTTTTAAGTAAAACGCCGCCATCTTGCGCATGAACACGCAGGCAAAATGCTCTCCGTACAGCTCCTGCGTTTCTTTGAGCTGCACGGGGAAGAGCTCGGCAAAGGAGAGTTCCTCCCGCTCCGTGATCTCGGCGAATACCTGCGGACGGTAGAGCGCGGCGCGGGCGATCATCACGCCGTCCGCTCCCGTGCGATCGAGCATCTTGCGGAAGTCCTTGTCGTTCCAGACGCCGCCGTTGGCGATCACGGGGATCTTGACCGCCGCCTTCGCCTCTTCGATCTGGCCGTAGTCGACGGGACCTGCGTAAATTTTGTCCCGCGTCCTGCCGTGGACGGTGATCATGCACGCCCCCGCCCCCTCGCAGAGCTTGGCGAACTCCGCGGCGCGGCGGTCCCCCTCCTTGACGCCCACGCGGAACTTCACGGCGATGCGCTTTCCGCTCTTAGCGCACTCCGAGATGATCTCTTCGGCAAGCTTAGGCTTCTCCATCAGGGCGTTGCCCTCGCCGTTGCGCACGATCTTGGGCATGGGACAGCCCATGTTGATGTCGATGAGGTCGAATTTCGACAGTTCCTCGCTCTCGCACGCCGCGCGCATCAGAACGGGCACGCTGCCAAATAGCTGCATTGCCTTGGGGGACTCCTCCCCGCCCGTGTACAGCAGCCGTTTGCTCTCCTCGCTGCCGAATGCGAGCGCTTTGGCGCTCACCATTTCGTTGAACGCAAGCCCCGCGCCCAAACTGCGGCACATTTTGCGGAAAGGATAGTTGGTATACCCCGCCATCGGCGCCAAAAATACATTGTTCTCGAGCTTTAAGCCCGCGATGTCCAGTTCATGCACCCTCATGTTTTGCCCTCCCGTAGTAAATATCCCGCTCCGCAGGGGAAAGGGCCGTGGGGTCCTTTCCGTCCGCGCGGACGAGTTTTTCGTAGACCGTATACCGTTTTTGCATCTTTTTCACCGTGTCGAGCAGGCACATTTCGCAGTCCTCCCCCACGGCGCGCCCGAGTTCGGCCGCGCAGAACAGCACGTCGCCGAGTTCCTCGCAGACCGCCGCCTTGTCGCCCGCGGCTACGGCCTCTTTGAGTTCAGCGTATTCCTCGCGGAACTTCTTTTCGAAATTTTCAAACGTGGCGGGGTCCCAGCCGCCCTTTTCCACCCGCTTGGCGACTTTTTGCGCGCGCAGCAGGGCGGGAAAACATTCGGGCACGTCGTTGACGGCGTCCGAATAGGTCGTCTGGTGCTTTTCCGCCATCTTGTTTTTCTCCCAGACGGAGAGCGCCCCTTCCGCGCCCGCCGCCTTGTCCTTGCCGAATACATGCGTATGCCGCGTGATGAGCTTTTCGCACACCGCGGAGAGCATGTCCGTCACGGTGAAATTCTCCGCCTCCTCCTCGAGCAGGGTGTGAAAGACCGACTGCATCAGGACGTCCCCCGCCTCTTCGCAAATCTTGGCGGGGTCGCTAAGGTCGATGGCGTCCACAAGCTCGTACGCCTCCTCGATGGCGTTGACGCGCAGGCTCTCGTGGGTCTGCACTCTGTCCCAGGGACAGCCATCGGGGGCGCGCAACCGCCGCAAGACGGCGACGAAATCCTCGAATCCAAACCGCTTCTTTTCGAGCAGCGGGACGTCGTACAAAACGAGCGCCGTGCGGGGGGAATATTCCGCTTGGCGGTCGATCTCGAACAGGGGGAGCTTGTCCGCTCTGTCCCCCTCTATGTAGCAGGCGGGCGCCTCGTCGCCGAACCTTTCGGCAAGGAGAAGTTTGACGTCGCCCGCGAGAAGGCGGTCGTCGAGATCGTACACCACGAGGGGAAGGGTGAGCGTCTTTTCGGCAAGCTCGTAGGCGGAAACCGCCAAATAGCCGCCCGTAAGCCCCGCCGCCGCCGCGGCTGCGCCCGACTTGGACGCGCCCTCGATGATACGCGCTCCCTTCAAAAGGGAAGCGGCGCGGTCCTCCGTCACGCTGCCCTCCACGCAGTAACACAGCTCGCACCCCGCGGCGCGTCTTTTGATCTCCGCGACGAGATTTTTGGTGAGCGTGTCGAAACTGCGGCTCTTTTCGTAGACAAAGTCGAGCGTTTCGAAGGGGATCCCCTCGTCACACAGGCTCTGAGCGGCGGGCGACATATTGCGCACGAGCACCTTCTGCGCCTTTTTCATCGCGCCGATCGCCCGCGCCGATACGTCCCCCCTCCTCGTTCCCAAACCGATGACCGTGATCATACTTTTTCACCCGTTTTTTCTTTACAGTATAATACAGATCGAGCAAAAAAGCAACCAGATAGCAGACATTTGCGGCGATCGCGGCTCCCACGGCAGAAAACCGCGGCACGAGAACAAATTGCAGGGCAAACTTAGCGAGGACCGCGGCGAGCATGGAGAGCGCCGCCTGCTTCGCCCTGCCCATGCCCGTAAGACAGGCGGAGAGGGTGTTGACGCCCGCAAGGGACGCCGCCGAAACGGACAGCGCCTTTACGAGCAGGACGAGGGTGTCCGTTTCCGCAGGCCCCAGCCCGCCGTAGAGCAGGGAAACGGCGGGACGGGCAAAGAAAAACAGCCCCGCCGCGCAGGGCGCCGCAAACGCGAGCGTGAAACAGAGGGAACGCAGCGCCCGCGATCTGCCCTCTTCCGCGTTCCCGCGAGCGAACGCGCCCGAAACGGCGGGCACGGAAGCCGCGGCAAGCCCGTAGCACACCGTCGCGGGAAGGGAAACGAGCGGGACTGCCGCTCCCGAAAAAAGCCCGTAAAGACTGACGGCTCGCTCGCTCCTGCCGAGCAACCGCACCAAAAGGACGCTGTCCACCGCCTGCGAGAGCGGAAGAAGCGCCGCGGACGCCATGACGGGGAGCGCGGAGAAGAGAAGTTCCGAAGGCGCCGTGCGGCGGGCAAAAAGGGGCTGCCGCACCTCCTCCCCGCGGCTCCGCAGCATGAGATAGACGAGGGCGCACAGCTCGGAGAGGGTGACCGCCAGGAGGCAATACGCGACGGCGACCGCGGGCGTTTCGGCAAAACGGTTCGCAAAATACAGCCCGAAGCCCGACTTTACCGCCTCCTCCGCGATCTCGGAAACGGCGGTCGGCACCATGTTGCTCTTCCCCTGAAAATAGCCGCGGTACACCGCGATGAGCGCCACGAAAAACACCGAGGGGGCGAGCGCGTAATAACAGGGCAACAGCCCGCCGTCCCCCTGAAGTCCGCTCATGTAGGGCGCGAAGAGGCACATCAGCGCCGTGCCGCACAGCCCGAGCAGGGCGAACAGCTTGAGCGCCGTCCCGAGCGTCTGCCCCGAACCCCGCCCCGTCGCCGTTTCGCGGGCGATGACGCGGGCGAGCGCGGAGGGGATCCCCGCCGACGAAAAGGTGAGCAGCACGCAGAAGAGCGGATACGCCATCTGGTACAGACCCATTCCGTAGCCGCCGAGAATGCCCGTGAGCGGGATGCGGTACAGCGCGCCGATGCCCTTTGCGAGAATGCCGCCGAGGGAAAGCACCGCGGCGGACTTGAGAAGCCCGTTTTTTTTCATGGTATGTACGCCCGCCCCACCGGAGGGGGCGTAAAGCGCGGAACTCTTGCCGCCGCAAAGTCCTTATTCGAATTGGTTTGCGATGATGTCCGACGTCAGGCGGGCGAGTTTGACCGCCGACGCCTCCATGACCGCGCCCTCGTCGGTGGAGAGAAGCACCACCGCGCCGAGGCAGTCGCCGCCCGCCACGACGGGCACGATGACCTGCGCCGTGACCGTGAGATCGGTATCCGCGGCGATGGGCAGAATGTCCCCGCCCTCCGCCTTGCTCGCAAGATAGCTCCTGCGCGAGAGCATGACTTCCGTCATCTTGTCGGAAACGGTCTTGCCCGCCAGCGACTTTTTGCCCGTGCCGCTCGCCTGCAAAACGCCGTCCGTATCGCAAATAACGGCCAGATAGCCACTCTGCTCGTTCAGCGATTTCGCCGTACCCTTCGCAAACTGTTCGATGCTGGCGATGGGCGAATACTTTTTGAGCATCAGCTCGTCGCGGTCGGTGAAGAGTTCCAAAGGATCCCCCTCCCTGATGCGCAGCGTCCTTCTTATTTCCTTGGGGATGACGACCCGTCCGAGTTCGTCGATCCGCCTTACGATTCCCGTTGCTTTCATTCCAAAAACCTCCGTATACTTTCAATATGCGGAGCGTTTTGGATTTTTATGCAAATATTTCGGCGCACAAGGCGGCGTTCCGCCCGCATGGCGGAAAAAACCGCCGCCCGTCTGCGATTTTGCAGACGGGCGGCGGGGAAAAGCCGTTCTTTCAACGATATTCTTCCATCAGCGCTTTGAAGGCGGGAAGGCTGCGTTCGATGACGCTGTGCGGCACGCAGTAGGAGATCCGCACATAGCCGCGGACGCCGAAGCTGTCGGACGGCACCAACAAAAGTTCGTGCTCCCTTGCCCGGCGGCAGAACGCCCGCGTGTCCGGTTCGGGCGAGCGCACGAAGAGATAGAACGCCCCCTCCGGCACGGTGCAGCGGTAGCCGTATTCCGTCAGCGCGCCGTACAAAAGGTCGCGGTTCTGGCGGTACCGTTCGACGTCGGAGGACTGCCCGAGGCACTTTGCCACGACCCTCTGGAAGAGAACGGGCGCGCAGACATAGCCGAGCGCGCGTCCCGCGCCGCAGACCGCCGAAAACAGCTCCCGTGCGCCATGACACTTGGGCGACACCGCGATGTACCCGATGCGCTCGCCCGCCAGCGAGAGGGACTTCGAAAAGGAGTAGAGCACGAGGGAATGCTCGTAATGCCGCATGACGTAGGGCACTTTTGCGCCGTACGTCAGCTCGCGGTAGGGTTCGTCCGCAAGGAGCAGGATGGGCGTTTCCCTTCCCGCGGACTTCTCGCGCAGCAGTTGGGACAGCGCCGCGATCTCCCCCTCGGTGTACACCACGCCCGAGGGATTGTTGGGGGAATTGATCAAGACCGCCCTCGTGCGCGCGTTTATGTAGGGCGCCAGAAGCGTAGCGTCAAGACGGAAATTTTCATCCGTCGGCGCAATGACGAGCTTTCCGCCCGCCTGTTCGATGAACACGCGGTATTCGGGGAAGAAGGGCGCGGGCACGACGACTTCGTCCCCCGCGTTCAAAACGGCGTTGAGGACGATCGTAAGAGAGGCGGAAGCGCCGCAGGTCATGTAGACGAGCGCGGGATCCATCGGCGCGCCAAACTGCGAACGGATGTAGTCCGCCACGGCGGCGCGGACCTCGTAGATGCCGGGGGCGGAGGAATAACCGTGCAGCGCCTCCGCAGGCATTTCGCGGAGCAGCCGCTCCGTTTCCGCCGCAACGGACGGCGGCGCGGGGACCCCGGGATTGCCGAGCGAAAAATCGAATACGTTCTCGCTTCCGACGATCTTTTTGCGTTCTACGGCGTATTCGAACAACTCACGGATATCCGATCTCTCCTTGCCCAATTTGATCATTTTTTCGTTATACATTTCTTTCCTCTTTTTTGATGTCATTTCGAGCGGAACGAAGTGAAGTCGAGAAATCTCCACCTCTTGCCGACTTGGCGCCCCTGTAGGGGAGCTGTCACGAACGTAGTGAGTGACTGAGGGGTTCTCCGAGAACCCTTTCGGCTCACTACGTTCGCCACTTTCCCTAAGAGGGACAGCAAGCGCCCTACACCCCTTCCGTCTTGCCGCCGTTGCGGCAATCCCCCTACCCCTCAAGGGGTGGGCAAGGGGCGCAAAAACAAGCGGAACCTTATAATACTTTTTTCAAAAACCGACCCGTATAGCTGTTTTCGAAAGCGGCGACCTCTTCGGGAGAGCCTGTCGTGACGATCGTGCCGCCCTTGTCGCCCCCCTCGGGACCGAGGTCGATGATGTAGTCCGCCACTTTGATGACGTCTAAATTGTGCTCGATGACGATGACCGTATTGCCCCCGTCGCGGAGCTTTAACAAGATCTTGACGAGCTTATCCACGTCGTAGCTCGAAAGCCCCGTGGTCGGTTCGTCGAGAATGTACACCGTTTTGCCCGTGGAGCGCTTGGAAAGCTCGGTGGCGAGCTTCACCCGCTGCGCTTCCCCGCCCGAGAGGGTGGTGCTGCTCTGCCCGAGCTTGATGTAGCCCAACCCCACTTCGTTCAAGGTGGAAATTTTATTGTAAATGGTCGTGACGGGCTTGAAGAACTCGCAAGCCTCCTCCACCGTCATGTCGAGCACGTCGGCGATCGTCTTGCCCTTGTAACGGACTTCGAGCGTTTCGCGGTTGTAGCGCTTGCCGCCGCACACCTCGCAGGGGACGTACACGTCGGGCAAGAAGTGCATTTCGATCTTCATGATACCGTCGCCCTGGCAGTTTTCGCACCGCCCGCCCGCAACGTTGAAGGAAAACCGTCCCGACTTGAAGCCCATGAGCTTGGCGTCGGGGGTCGCCGCGAACAGCTCGCGGATCGCCGTAAACACCCCCGTATAAGTGGCGGGGTTGCTCCGCGGCGTCCTGCCGATGGGAGATTGGTCGATGGCGATGACTTTATCGAAGTATTCCAGCCCCGAAAAGCTGCCGTGCTTGCCGAACGCGAGCCGCGCGCCGCCGAGGTTGTTGGAGAGGATGGGCAAAACGATCTCGTTGACGAGGGAAGATTTCCCCGACCCGCTCACCCCCGTGACGAGGGTCAGAAGCCCCGCGGGGATCTTTGCCGTAAAACCTTTCAGATTGTTCTGGCGGCAGTCCTCCACTTTCAGCCATCTGCCGTCGGGGACTTTCCGCACGGGCGGGACCTCAATTTTGCGTCTTCCCGCAAGATAATCCCCCGTGAGGGACCCCGGCGCGTTCATGATGTCCTCCGCGCTCCCGCATGCGACGACCTGCCCGCCGTGAACGCCCGCCAGCGGCCCGATGTCCACGATGTAGTCGGCCGCCCGCATGGTGTCCTCGTCGTGTTCGACGACGATGAGGGTGTTGCCGAGATCGCGCAGCCCTTTGAGGGAGGCGAGCAGCTTTTCGTTGTCCCGCTGGTGAAGCCCGATGCTCGGCTCGTCCAAAATATACAAAACGCCCGAGAGCGCGCTGCCGATCTGCGTGGCGAGGCGGATGCGCTGGCTCTCCCCGCCCGAGAGGGTCGCCGCCGAGCGGGTGAGCGTGAGATAGTCAAGCCCCACGTTTACCAAAAAGCGGATGCGCGCTTTGGTTTCTTTGAGAATGATGTCGGCGATGGCGTGCTCGGTGGGCGTGAGCGGAAGCTCCTCGAGGAAGCTATACAGTTCCCCCACAGGCAGATCGCACGCCTCGAAGATGTTCTTCCCCCCGACGGTGACGGCGAGCGCCTCCTTTTTCAGCCGTTTGCCATGGCAGACGGGACAGTCGGAGGTGCGCATGTAGCGCTCGATGTCCCACTTCACCCCCTCCGAGGAGGTCTGGTTGTATCTGCGCTGTAAATTGTTGACGAACCCCTCCCATGCGCTCGTATAGGTGGAATGGAAGGAGCGGGTTTCGTATTCCAGCTCGAGCTTTTCCCCCTTGGAGCCGTACATCAACAAATCGTATATGCCGCTCGGCAGGTCGGAAACGGGTACGTCGAGCGAAAAATGATAGTGCTTTGCGAGCGCGCCGAGGTACATCTGCGTGACGGTGGAGCTGTCGAGGTTCCACCCGCTGATTTTGATCGCGCCTTCGCGCAGGGTCTTGCTCTTGTCGGGGCAGATGAGATCGGGGTCGACGAGCTGGCGGAAGCCAAGCCCCGAGCATTCGGGACATGCCCCCCAGACTGTGTTGAACGAGAACAGGCGGGGTTCGATCTCCTCGATGGAAATGCCGCAGTCGGGGCAGGAATAGCGGGAGGAATAGAGCGTTTCCTTCCCCTCGCAGTCGATGACGACAAGCCCGTCGGCGAGCTTCAACGCCGTTTCGAGGCTCTCCGTGAGCCGCTTCAACACCCCCTCCTTGACGACGAGGCGGTCGATGACGACGGAGATGTTGTGCTTGACGTTCTTTTCGAGCGAGATCTCCTCTTGCAGATCGTAGACGATGCCGTCGATCTTGACGCGGGCGTAGCCGCTCTTGCGGAAGCCCTGCAATTCCTTGGCATATTCCCCTTTCCGCCCGCGCACGACGGGGGCGTTGACGAGGATCTTGCTGCCCGCGGGCAGTTCCATCACACGGTCGGCGATCTCGTCCACCGTCTGCCTCCTGATCTCCCTGCCGCAGTTGGGACAGTGCGGGATGCCGATACGGGCATACAAAAGGCGCAGATAGTCGTAAATTTCGGTGACGGTGCCCACCGTGGAACGCGGGTTGTGGCTGGTCGTCTTTTGGTCGATGGAAATGGCGGGAGATAGCCCGTCGATGCTCTCCACGTCGGGCTTTTCCATCATGCCGAGAAATTGGCGGGCGTACGAGGAGAGGCTCTCCATATAGCGGCGCTGGCCCTCCGCGAAGATCGTGTCGAAGGCGAGCGTGCTCTTGCCCGAGCCGCTCACCCCCGTGAACACGGTGAGGGAGTTCCGCGGGATTTTCACGTCGATATTTTTGAGGTTGTTCTCCTTTGCACCTTTTACATAGATATAGTCTTTCATTGCCGTTTTTGTGCGTACGTTATTTTTTCCACTGCTTTTGCGATCTCTTCCCACGTTTCGCCGCGGTAAGAGATCATATCGGCGCGGGCGCGGTTGCTTTTGTCGGTAAACAGGATCGCATGCACCCCCTGTTCCTGCGCGGAAAGGCAGGTTTCGAAGCTGTCGTCGATGAGCGCCCCGTAGCCGCGGCGGAGGCACCATGCGCCTTTTTCCGAGACCCCCGCGACAATATCGTCATACGGGATGCGGTGTTTTTCCAGCCAGTCGCGGGAGACCTTTTCGGGGTCCGAGAACCACTCTTTCGTCCGCGCCGTGAGCACCGTGACCGTGTGCCCCGCCTCGCGGAAGGCAAGCAGCGCTTCCCGCGCGCCCTTGCGCGGCTCCGCTTGCGTAAAGACGGTTTCGCCGCCCGCGTGGACAAACCGAAGAACGTCCGCAAGTTCCCAGTCGAACACCTCGACGATCGCGTGCGCATTCCTGTCCTTGAGTGTGAAGGGGAGCCTCATGCGCGTGATATACTCCTGCGCCTGCGTCACCCGGTCGACGACGGAAAGGGTGTCGTCTAAATCTACCGCTATCTTCATTTTGTTCCCTGCCTATTTCCTCATTCGCTTTCTCAGTTCGTTGATGGTTTCGCGGATCTCGATGGCGCGCTCGAAGTCGAGGGCGTTCGAGGCGACTTTCATGAGCGCTTTCAGCTTTTCGATCTCCTCGGGAATATCTTTGAGCTTGATGTTCTCCGCGGGCTTTACCTTGCTCGTGATGCCGAGCGACCGCTTCACCTCTTTGACGATGGTCTTGGGGGTGATGCCGTGCGCCTCGTTGTACGCCTGCTGTTTGGCGCGGCGGCGATTAGTTTCCCCGATGGCGCGCTCCATGCTGCCCGTCATCTCGTCCGCATACATGATGACCCGTCCCTCGGCGTTGCGCGCGGCGCGGCCGATGGTCTGCACGAGGGAAGTTTCGCTGCGCAAAAATCCCTCCTTGTCCGCGTCGAGAATGGCGACGAGCTTGACTTCGGGCAGGTCCAGCCCCTCGCGCAGCAGGTTGATGCCGCAGAGGACGTCGAATTCCCCGCTCCGCAGCCCGTTTACGATGTCGACGCGCTCCAGCGTGTCGATGTCCGAGTGCATATAGCGTACTTTGACGTTATTTTCCTTTAAGTAATCGGTGAGCGATTCCGCCATGCGCTTGGTGAGCGTGGTGACGAGCACCCGCCCGCCGCTCTGCGTGACGGTATGGATCTCGGAGAGCAGATCGTCGATCTGTCCCTTGGTAGGCTTCACCGTGACGGGGGGATCCAAAAGCCCCGTCGGGCGGATGAGCTGTTCCACGACCTGCCCCGCCTGTTCGAGTTCGTAGGGCGCGGGGGTCGCCGAAACGCAGATGAGCTGGGGCACCCGCGCGTCGAATTCCTCAAACGTCAGCGGGCGGTTGTCGTAGGCGGAGCGCATGCGGAAACCGTAATCCACGAGGTTGATCTTGCGGGCGAGGTCGCCGTTGTACATGGCGCGGATCTGCGGAATGGTGATATGGCTCTCGTCGATGAACACGAGGAAGTCGGGCGGGAAATAGTCGAGCAGCGTAAAGGACGGCTGCCCGGGGGAGCGCCCGTCGAAGTAACGGGAATAATTTTCGATGCCCGAGCAATAGCCGATCTCCCGCATCATCTCGAGGTCGTGCTCGGTGCGCTGGCGGAGGCGCTGCGCCTCCAACAATTTTCCCGCGTCCTCGAACGCCTTTACTTCCCCCTGCAAGTCCTCCTCGATCATGGAGAGCGCGCAGGCGAGCCGTTCGCTGCCCACGGCATAGTGGCTGGCGGGAAAAATGACGGCGTGCGCGAGGGAAGAAATGACCTTGCCCGTGACGACGTCCTCCTCGCCGATGCTCTCGATCTCGTCGCCGAAAAATTCGACCCGTATGGCGACTTCGGAATTGGAAGCGGGGAAGATCTCCACGACATCCCCCCTCACGCGGAAGGTGGAACGCTTGAAATCCATGTCCCCGCGGGAATAGTGGATGTCCACGAGGCGGCGCAAAAGCTCGTCCCGCGCCAGTTCCTGCCCCGGCCGCAGCGAAATGCCGAGGCGGAAAAATTCCTCGGGCGCGCCCAAGCCGTAAATGCAGGAAACGGAACTTACCACGATGACGTCGTCCCGCTCGCCCAAGGAGCAGGTGGCGGCGTTGCGGAGCTTATCGATCTCGTCGTTCATCGAGAGATCTTTTTCGATGTAGGTGTCGGTGGAGGGAATGTAGCTCTCGGGCTGGTAGTAGTCGTAGTAGGAAACGAAATACTCCACCCTGTTTTCGGGAAAGAATTCGCGGAATTCCCCCGCGAGCTGGGCGGCGAGCGTCTTGTTGTGGGCGATGACGAGCGCGGGCTTTCCGACGTTTTTGATGACGTTTGCCATGGTGAAGGTCTTGCCGCTCCCCGTCACCCCCATCAGCACCTGTGTGCGGATGCCGTCAAAGACCCCCTCCGTGAGTTTTTCGATCGCCTCGGGCTGGTCCCCCGTCGGCGCAAAGGGAGATACAAGTTTATAGTCATGATGTTCCACTGTGGTCCCCCCCCGTTTTCAAACATTCGTTTATAATAGAATAGCCCTTGCGGGCAAAAAAGTCAAGCGTTTAACCGAATAAGGCTCTTAAAAGAAGTCCTACCAAAAAGGTGACGACGGCGCCGAGTGCGGCGACGGCGATGCGGAACACCAGCCCCCGCTTTCTTTGGTAGTCCCGCCTGCGGTAGCCGAGGCCCGCGTCGCGCATGCGCACGACGTAAGTCTTTTCCCCCTTGCGCTCCGTTTCGATGAACTCGAAATAGCCGTCGAGGGCGAGGCTGTTCATCGTGCGTTCCAAGCTCGCCTCGTCGTATTTTCTGCGCGGCGGCAGGACCGCCGCCAGCTCGCCGGGGGAAACGAGAAAGCGCTCCTTCCCGCCCGACAGCTCGAATACGGCGTTCATCACGTCGTTTTCCCTGCGGTTGAGTCTGTCGTTGATCATGCGCCCTCCGCAAGGAGAAGGATGAGCCGCACGAGGAAGGCGCCCGCGACGGAACCGAGAAAGCTGCCGAGCAGCGAAAAAAGAAACAGGTCCGCGCGGCGGCGGACGCCCGCGCGGCGCTTCTCCACCAGATCCTCGAAGTACCGCTTCCCCGCGGGCAGGGGACAGACGCAGTACACCCCTTCCTCGGCATAGCGGATGTCGATATAGCGGCAGTCGCGCAGCTCGCCGAGCTTTAACACAAGCTCTTCGCGCGTGGCGCCCGCCCCGAGGCAGGAGAGCAGTTCGCCCTCCTCGGCGATCTTAAAGCCTCCCGCGCCGCAGATTTCGTTGATCTTTCCGAGCAACGCGCCCGTCCGTTCGTCCAGCATATCTACTCCGCCCACAGTATTGCCTTTTTGCGGATACGGTATGCAAAACGGAAGCGTTCTTCCCCCCTTTTCAAGGGCGTTTATTTGTTGAAATTATCCTTCAAAGACACGATCTCGGAGAGAACGAGCTTTCCGTTTTCCGTGCACTTTTTGTAGTACCCCGTGCGCATGAGCTGGAAGGCGGTCCCCTCCTCTGCCGTGGCAAGATACGGCTCCGCCTTGCCCAAGAGGATGTGCTCGCTGTCCTCGTTCATGCGTTCGGAGAAATCCTGCCCCGCGTAGTCCGCGTCGCGCAGAAGGTGTTCGTAGCGGCGGATCTCCACGTCCTTGCAAGAATTTGCGTCCACCCAGTGGATGACCCCCTTCGCCTTGACGCCGCTCGTGTCCGAGCCGCTGCGCGATTCGGGCAGGTAGGTCGCCTTGACTTCCGTAACGTTACCGTTTTCGTCGGTGACCGCCTCGTCACAGCGCACGATGTAGGCGTTTTTGAGGCGGACATAGCCGCCGATCCTGCCGCGGTAGTACTTGGGGGGCGGATCGAGGGAGAAGTCGCTCCGTTCGATGAAGAGTTCACCCGAGAAGGGCACTTTGCGCGTCCCCGCGTTGCCGTCCGTCTGGTTGATCTCGAAGTCCACCTCTTCGCTCCCCTCATAGTTGGTGATGGTGAGTTTCAGAGGATCGGTCACCGCCATGGCGCGGGGGGCGTGGGCGTTGAGATAGTCGCGCACGACCGCCTCGAAGTAGGAGATCTCGCACTCCGAATTGGCCTTGGCAACGCCGATGCGGGAGCAGAAGTCCTTGATCGCCTCGGCGGGAATGCCGCGGTTGCGAAGTCCCGCGAGGGTGGGCATTCTCGGGTCGTCCCATCCGTGAACGGAACCGTCCTCCACGAGCTTTTTGAGATAGCGCTTGCTCATGACGAGGTTGGTGACGTTGAGCCGCGCGAACTCGATCTGCCGCGGCTTGGGATCAAAGCCCAGATTGATCCCCACCCAGTCGTACAGCGGGCGGTGGTCTTCGAATTCGAGGGTGCAGAGGGAATGGGTCACGCCCTGCAAGTAGTCGCAGATGGGGTGGGCGTAGTCGTACATCGGGTAGATGCACCACTTGTCCCCCGTTCTGTGGTGGGTGGCGTGGAGAATGCGGTAGATGACGGGGTCGCGCAGATTGACGTTGGGCGACGCCATGTCGATCTTGGCGCGGAGGCACTTTTCGCCGTCCGCGTACTTGCCCGCCTTCATCTCGCGGAAGAGGGTCAGGTTCTCCTCTACGCTCCTGTTCCGGTAAGGGCTTTCCTGCCCGGGTTCGGTGAGGGTGCCGCGGGTCGCCTTGATCTCCTCGGCGGACAGGTCGCACACGAACGCCTTGCCGTCCACGATGAGTTTTTCGGCAAATTCATAGATGGTATCGAAAAAGTCGGAGGCGTAACACTCCTTCGCCCACTCGTAGCCGAGGAAGCGGATGTCCCGCTTGATGGCGTCCACATACTCCGTCTTTTCCTTGCTCGGGTTGGTGTCGTCGAAAAAGAGGTTGCACTTGCCGCCGTACTTTTCCGCCGTGCCGAAATTGACGAACATGCTCTTGGCGTGCCCGATGTGAAGATAGCCGTTTGGCTCGGGCGGGAAACGGGTCTGCACGCTTGCGATCTTTCCCGATCTGAGATCGTCCTCGATGATCTGCTGGATAAAATTTTCGGCTTCTGCCATGATGGTTTTCTCCTTGTATGCCGCCATTATAGCACATTCGGGGAAAAAACGGTACTGTTTGAACGGGGAGATGAGAAAAAAAGCGGAGAATTCTCACCCTTGGCTTTCCCTCTCGCTGTCCCTGAAAGGGAAAGTGGCATGAGCGGAGCGAATGCCGAAAGAGTTCTCGAAAACCCCTCAGGCTCGGCTAACGCCTCGCCAGCTCCCCTGCAGGGGCGCCAAGCGCATGTGCGCCGAGAGTGCCGATTGTCTTTCTGCCCCGACATTTCAAGCGGTTTTTTTCTTGCTATTTCGGGACGGGGGTGGTATAATAAGAACATATGGAAGCGGCGATATTGCAATTTTTCGAGGGGATCCGTTGCGGTTTTCTCGACGTATTCTTCGGGATCTTTTCCGTCCTCGGCGAGGCGATGATCGTGGGCGGGGTGGCGATCCTCGTGTTTTGGCTTGCGCCCAAACGGGCGGGCGAGCAGATCATCATGACCGCGCTCACCTCTTTCCCCATCAATTCCTTCATGAAGTTCACGATCGCGCGGCCCCGTCCCTTTGTGGCTGGCGTGGTGGAATACCGCGAACCGCCCTTCCTTGCGGACAGCCTCGACCCCTGCGCCTCCTTCCCGAGCGGGCACACCCAATCCTCGGGTAGTTTTGCCTTTGCGGCGGCAAGTTCCGCCAAAAAGCTCTTTGCGTGGATCGTGGCGGGCGTGCTCATTCTGCTCGTCATGCTCTCCCGCCTCTACTTCGGCGCGCACTACCCCACCGACGTCTTGGCGGGGCTTTGCTTCGGGCTTGCCATCGCCCTTGCGTGGGCAGCGGTGTTCCGCTTTGCCTACCCGTACCGCTATCTCATTCTGCTCTGTCTGGCGGCGCTTGCCCTCTTCCCCTGCCTTCTGCCCAACGTTGCGCACGACTACATCCAGGCGACGGGGCTTTTGGCGGGCGCGGCGCTCGCGCTTGCCTCCGCGCACTTCTGCCTTCCCGAACAGAGCTGTCCCTTCCCGCGCAGGCTTTGGCGGGTCCCCGTGGGCGCGGCGCTCGTCGGGGCGGTGTTCTGCTTTTGCCTGCTCTTCCCCGAGGGCGAGGTTTTCTCTCTGATCAAGTGGGCGCTCATCGCCTTTACGGCGGGTTTTCCCGCGCCCTACCTCTTTTCCCTTCTCAAAATCTGAACGCAAACGCTTGACGGCGGGCGGCAAAAAATGCTACCATATTACGGAAATTACGATAGATCACATAAAGGAGCAATTCTATGGCAAACAGCGGCGTGACGATGGACAAATTGGTGGCGCTGTGCAAGAACCGCGGCATCATCTTCCCCGGCAGCGAAATTTACGGCGGCATGGGCAACACTTGGGACTACGGCCCCGTGGGCGTGGAGATCAAGAACAACATCAAGCGGGCGTGGTGGAAACGCTTCGTGCAGGAGAGCGAAAACTCTTTCGGCGTGGACGCCGCCATTCTGATGAACTCCCGCGTGTGGGAGGCGAGCGGGCACACCACTTCCTTTTCCGACCCCAAGATGGACTGCAAGTCCTGCAAGACCCGCCACCGCGCGGACAGCCTCATCGAAGCGCACAGCAAGGGCGCGGTAAACCCCGACCTCATGAGCAACGAGGAGATGGAGAAGTACATCGAGGAGCATCATGTGTGCTGTCCCGTGTGCGGAAACTTCAACTGGACGAACATCCGCACCTTCAACCTCATGTTCGAAACCTCCCGCGGCGTGACCGACGAGAGCCAGAATAAAATTTATCTCCGTCCCGAAACGGCGCAGGGCGAATTCGTGAACTTCGGCAATGTGCAGCGTTCGGTGCGCGCGAAAGTGCCCTTCGGCATCGCGCAGATCGGCAAGGCGTTCCGCAACGAGATCACCCCGGGGAACTTCATCTTCCGCACCATCGAATTCGAACAGATGGAGCACCAATGGTTCTGCAAGGAGGGCACGGACGGGGAGTACTACGAGGAATTCAAGCAGAAGGCGTTCCAATTCCTCGTCGATCTCGGGTTCGATCCCGCACATCTCCGCTTCCACGACCACGACAAGCTCGCCCACTACGCAAAGCAGGCGTGCGACATCCAATACCTCTATCCCATGGGCTGGCAGGAACTCAACGGCATCCACAACCGCACCGACTACGATCTTTCCCGCCACCAGGAATACTCGGGCAAGTCCCTCCTCTATGTGGACCCCTTCGACGGCAGCAAGTTCATCCCCTATGTCATCGAATACTCCATCGGCGCGGACCGCCTGATGCTCGCCGTGCTCTCCGAGGCCTACGAAGAGCAGACGCTCGAGGGGGGCGACGTGCGCAGCGTTCTGCACTTCCACCCCGCGATCGCGGCATACAAGGCGGCCGTCCTGCCCCTGCAAAAGAACCTCGCGCCAAAGGCGAAGGAGATCCTCGCAGGACTGAAAAAACAGTTCTCCGTCACCTACGACGAGGCAGGCTCTATCGGAAAGCGCTACCGCAGGCAGGACGAGATCGGCACCCCCTACTGCATCACGATCGACTTCGACACGCTGGAGGACGGCACCGTGACCGTGCGCGACCGCGACAGCATGGAGCAGATCCGTCTGCCCATCCCCGAGCTTGCGGCCTTCCTTGCCGAAAAGTGCGCGTTCTGACCCATCGTTTTTTACGGCGGCTTGCGTTTGGCGGGCCGCCTTTTTTGCGGCGGCGGCATATCGTTGTCCTTCTTTCGGCGGCTTGTCATAATTTTACATGATAATTCTTGACAAAGCCCCTTCAAATCTTTATAATACAGGAAAGAGGCGACGATGAACGATCTGATCCGCAACATTTTGTTCGTTTACGGAGTGCTTTCTCTGTTTGCGGTACTGCTGTATCTGCCGAAGATCCTCGGCTTCCGCTACGGTTTCAAGAAGCCGCCCTATAAGCGCGCCCGCGAAAAGCGCAGGATCTCGGTGATCGTTCCCGCCCGCGGGGAGAGCGACATCATCGGCGATCTGTTCGATTCCCTCCAAAAGCAGACCTACGATCCTGCCCTCTTTGACGTCAACGTCATCGTAAAGGACCCCGACGACCCGACGGTAAAACTTGCCGAAGCGCTCGGCGCGCGGGTGTTCGTCGTGGCGGAGCAGACCTGCAAGGGGGACGCGCTCGACGGTTACTTCAAGGCGCTCTCCCGCGAGGAACTCTCTTGCTATGAGGCATTCGTGATCGTCGACGCCGACGCGGTGCTCGCCCCCGACTATATCGCGGAACTCAACAACGCGCTCGAGCACGATTACGACATCTACCTCACCCGCAAGTTCGCCAAGAATTATTTGGGCGAAAAGAAGGACCGTTCGCTCTTTTCCAATTGTTCCACCCTCACCTGGCCGATGATCGACGACCTCGGAAATCTCTACCGTATGCAAAAGGACATGCCTCTGACCCTCTGCGGGCAGGGCATGATGCTGCGGCGCAAGGTGATCGAGGAGATCGGCGGCTGGCCCTACCGCACCCTCACCGAGGACTACGAACTCAAACTCGACAGCCTGCTGCACGGGTTCCGTTCGATGTTCTATCCCTACGCCATCATCTACACGGAGGAGGCGCTCGGGCACAGGGAGAACTATGCCCGCCGCGTGCGCTGGCTCACGGGATATTCGCAGTGCGACAAGAAATACAAGACGGAGATCAAGCGGCGCGCCAAGGAGCGCGGCAAGATGACGAGCGGGGAGCGGGAGTACTTCTTCGGCATCACCCCCCTTCTGATCTTCGCCGTGACGACGATCGTCACGATGCTTTCGGGCGTGGCGCTCGCCGCCTACTACGCGCTGCACGGCGATCTCAATTGGTTCTGGGCGAGCTGGCTGCTCATCTTTATGCCCTTCTGGATCATGTACACCATGCTCTTCGTATTCAGCGTGCTGGCGATGCAGTCCGACCGCGACGCCTTCCGCGTGCTCTCCCGCGGGGAAAAGCTCGCCATGCTGCTCTTTAATCCCTTCTATCTGCTCGAATATATCCCCCTCTTCCTCTCCAGCCGCATCTATGTGCGGAAGAACAAGACCCCCGCGTGGAAGCCGACCGAGCGCATCCGCTACGAAAACGGCAACATGGCGGAGCGCGCCGCAGAGAGCCGCTCCGAAGAAGAGGAACGCAAGGCAAATTAAAGCAAATATATGAGGCGGCGCCCTGCGCTTTTTAAGCGCAGGGCGCCGCCTTTTTTTAACCCCGTTATGTATTTTCTTTTGTTTTAGGGGGCAGATATTCGAGCGGGATCCCGTACGTTTCTTCGTAGCAGTCTTTCCATTCCTTCTCCGCCGCCGCCTTCATCGCGTCGAGCTTTTCGCGGCGGGGCAGCGTTTCGTCCGCATACACCGCGGGCAGGATATGGATGCGCAATTTGCGGATATGTCCGCTCTTTTTTCTGCGGAAGGTGCAAAAGATGGGCAGAACGGGCACGCCGTGTTTGACGGCATAGTGGAACGCGCCGTCCTTCATGGGGCGGGGCTTTTGGTAGTTCGTCCACATCGCCTGTTCGGCGTAAAAGTTGATGATCTTCCCCTTTTTCAGCAGCCGTTCGATCTCGTCGTTGAGGTTGCGCGCCGCGGCGTGGTCGGAACTGAACGTCAGCATGCCGCCGTGCCGCATCACCCAGCCGCCGAAGCCGTTCTTGTTGTTTTTGGGACCCATGGTGTGATAGGAGCGGTAGTGGCCCACGGCCTGCCGCACGAACAGCGTGTCGAGATAGTTGAAGTGGTTGCACACGCAGATCGCGCCGCTCTTTCCGATCGCGCGCAAATTCTTTTTGCCCGTGACCCGCGCGCCGAAACAGACGCCCGTCAACATCCACCCGAAGAGGAACATGAGGGTGCGCCAAAAGCCCGTCCAGAAGGCGTCCATGCCCCGCTGGCGGTAATGATAGTTTCCGTCGGGCATCCTCCACGTTCCGAGATAGGGAATGTAGTCGAGGTCGAAGCGGCGGTGCCGCTCGAGCACTTCCTGGATGCCCCTGATCTGTTCCTGCTTCGTGCGTTTCATCGGGGATATTGTATCAAATGCCGCGGGATTTGTCAAGATTTACGTGACAGATCCCGCGGCATGCGCTTTTCGCTTTCTTTTCGGGGAAGTCCTCTTTGGGGGAGGGCGTCCGTCAATAATTTCCCGAGGACGGGGCGGCGTAGAGGTCGAATTCCCCCTCGAGGTCGAAGGTTTCGCCCGCGTCGAAGGCGGCGAGCTTGGAGATGGACACCTCGTAGGCGGTCATCGTGACAACATCCGTTTCGGTGAGCTTTTTCTGGTATTCGCGGCTCTGGATCCTGCCCGAGAGCGCCACCCTGTCCCCCACTTTGAGGTTCTGCACGAAGCGGGCGTTTCTGCCCCACGCGATGCAGGGGATATAGTCCGACTTGTTGTAGGCGCGGTTGACGGCGATGAGCAGGTCGGCGATCTCGCGGTTGAAGGGAGTGGTGCGGTAGATGGGCGGTTTGCAGATGTAGCCCGACAAAACGATGCTGTTGGGGTTGCGCGAAGGCACGTTCTCCACGAGTTCGCGCACGAACACCGTGAGCATGAGCCGCGACTTGCCGTTTTCGAGCTTATTGTAGCTGCGGAACTGTCCGAGCGCGCAGATGGTGCTTCCCACTCTGAGATCGTTTTTCTCGATGATGCGCTCGGAAATGGTGACGGGAAGGATGTCGGCCTGCCCCGAAAGGCGCATCACCTTTACATACAGTTCGTAAAAACCCTCGCCGTACACCTCGTGCGAAAAAGTCGCCTCGGTCACGATCTCCCCTGTAAAATACACCCTGTTGTTCTTTTCCGCATTGTAATCCATCATATCTGTTCTGTACCTCCACAGTATTTCCCGATCTCACGCCTTGTTTTCCGCGATCTGCTTGCCGGCGTTGTCTATGGTGTAGTTCTCCCTGTAAATGAGTTCGCCGATCGGCACGAAATCGTAACCTTTGGCGCGCAATGTATCGAAGAGAATGGGCAGCGCCTCCGCGGTGTGTAGCCCGTTGTTGTGGCAGAGGATGACCGACCCGCTCTTTACCCGTGCCACGACCCGTGCCGCGATGTCCGCCGCCGAGAGGTCCTTCCAGTCGAGCGAATCCACGTCCCACTGGATGGGATAAAGCCCCATGGCGTTCGCCGTATCGATGAGCAGGTCGTCGTAGTCGCCGTAGGGCGGGCGGAAGAGGGTGACCTGCTTGCCCGTGACGGAGGAGATCGCCTCGGAGGAGCTTTTCAGCTCGGCGCGGATCTCCGTTTCGCTCAGGCGGGACATATAGGAATGGGTGGCGCTGTGCGTTCCGATCTCATGCCCCGCTTCGTCTATTTTTTTGAGATAGGCGGGATATTTTTCCGCCCAGAACTGCACGGTGAAGAAGGTGGCGCGCACCTTGGCGTCGGAGAGCGCCTTCAAGATCGCGTCGGTATGTTCGGTCCCCCATGCGCAGTCGAAGGAGATGGCGATCTTGTTGTCGTCGCGCTCCACGCAATAGATGGGCAGGGAGCGCTTTCCGCTCCAGAACACCGCTTCCGCGCCCGCCGCCTTGGCGGATAGCCCTCCCGCCGCAAGGAGCAGAAATAAGAGCGCAAAAGCGGCAAGCCGCCGCAGACGGACCGTGATAAAACGCATGGTGTTTCCCCCAAAAATAACTTTGCGGCCCCGTGCCCCGTCCGCTCCGTCCGACAAGAATATGATACTACATGCGGACGGCAAAGAATATGTTTTTCTTTGTAGCTTTCGGGCGAATTTTGGCCTTTACGGGATCGCGCTGTTCTATTTTATGGGGACTTTTTGCGGATTATGCGGAAAAAAAGCGCCAAGGGCGGGCATTATCCCTTTTTGCCGAACGGCTCCTTTTTTGGAACGCTCGTAACGGTGATCACGCCGATTTCGGCGGCTCCCGCGCGGAGCAGCGCGTCCGCCAGCTCGTCGCTCGTCGCGCCCGTGGTGAGCGTGTCGTCCACGAGAAGGACATGTCTGCCGCGCACGCATTTGCGGTCGCTGACATGGAAGCAGCCCTTCAAATTTTCGGCACGTCCCGCGCGGTCCAACGTCTTTTGCGCCTGCGTTTCCCTCCGCTTCACGGCGGGATACACCGCTTCGACGCCCAGCCGCGCCGCCAGCTCCTCCGCCAAAAGGCGGGATTGGTTGTAGCCGCGGGCCTTCTCGGCCTTCTCCGTCATGGGGACAAAGGTGACCGCGTCCGCTTTGGAAAATTCCTTCTCGGCGAGGGGCTGTAAAAAGTCGCAGAGGGTGCGGCAGAGATACTTTTGCCCGTTCTTGAAGCGCACCACGAGCCGCGCCGCCTCCCCTTCGTGCAGAAAACAGGAGCGCGCCTTTGCCGCCACAAGCGGTTTTTGCTTGCAGTCGAGGCAGATGCCGTCCTCCCCCACCTTTCTGCCGCAGCGCGGACAGACGGGCGCGCGGTTCCACGGGAGGCTTTCAAGACAGGACGCGCAGACGCGCTCGTTGGCAAACACCTCCCGCCCGCAGACATCGCAGGTGAAGTTACGGCTCTGTTCGCGGCGCCGCACGGCGCCCGCAAGTTTTTCCGCGGCCGCACGGATCTTTGCGGCGGCACGTTTGAAGATGTCCAAAAGCGGTGCGCTCCTCGTTTGTAAATTCGAAAAAGGCCGCCGCGGCACCCGAACGTTTCGGGAGGCCCCGGCAGCCGCCTAAGTTCCGTCAGAAGTCGTCCTCGTCGCCTTCGTCGTCCTCATCGTCCTCGTCGTCGCCGGCGAGGGTGTAGATCTCGTCGCCCGTGACGTAGTCGAGGTCCTCCTCTTCGTCGTGGTACTCTTCCTCTTCTTCCTCCTCTTCCTCGGGTTCCTCCTCGTCGAAGGTCTCCCCGATGTCGAGGTCGGTATCGAGGTCGTCGGCGTCGTCGTCGAGGTATTCGCGCCATTCGTCGTCCTCCTCGATGTCGCCCTCCTCCACGTCCTCGCTCTCCAACCGTTTGCGGCACTCCTCGCACATCTTTTCGCCTGCGCGCATCATGTTCTCCCCGCAGATGGGGCAAAGCTCGGTGGGAAGCTCGTTCGCCTCCTCTTCCTCGATCTCATCCGCGTCCGTCCGTATCCCTTTCATCTCTTTCAGACAGACGTCGCAGTACTCCTGTTTCTCCGCGTCGATGTAATTCAACTCGCAACGCGGGCATTTCATGTAGCGAACCATATTTTTTCTCCTTACGAATCCGCCTCCCGCTCACGGCGATAGGCTAATAAATTATATTAGTATTCCAATGATTTGTAAACCGTTTTGCGCCGTCTTTCGCAAAAAAGTTAAAAAATATTTTATGCTCCCGAAAAATGCCGCCGCGGGCAAAGGCCCCTTCCCCGCCCCGAAAAAGAAAAGGGAGGCGCGTGCCTCCCTGTCTTTCTGTGTTCCTGCGCCCGTTTTTGCGCGGGCGGCGCCAAGATTATTCTTCGGGTTTTTGCTCGGTCGTTTCTTCGGGAACAGGTTCCTCCGCAGGTGCCGTCGTTTCTTCGGGAACAGGCTCCTCGGCGGGCGCTTCCGTTTCCTCGGGAACAGGCTCCTCGGCGGGTGCTTCCGTTTCTTCGGGAACAGGCTCCTCGGCGGGTGCCGTTGTTTCCTCGGGAACAGGCTCCTCGGCGGGTGCTTCCGTTTCTTCGGGAACAGGCTCCTCCGCGGGTTCGGTCAGTTCCTCGGAGAGGGGCTGATCGTCCGCATACACGTCCACGTCCTCGTCGTCCGTGGTGTCGACGAACATCTTCTCCTCCTGCGCGGGCTTTTCCTTCTTGCTTGCGCGGATGGCGAAGAACACGACGACCCCGGCGGCGATGACTGCCAGACCGATCGCGATCCCGATGAGCGCCCATGCCCACGCGGGAAGTCCGCTTTCCTCCGTTTCCTCGGGCGCGGTGTAGTGCTGGAGGGTGGTCTTCCAATATTCGTTGAGGCTGTCCTCATCGGCCTCGGACATCTTGCCGAGCCGCAGGATGAAGTCCGAGCGCAGTTTGACGTCCTTGTTTTCGGTATACTTCTCGAAGTCGCTCACTTCCTCGTCGGAATAGAGGGTGCCGCTCTTGCCCGTTTCGGCCTCCGCTTCGGCGATGTTGTCGTAGAACTGTTGCGTCTGTCCCGTGTAGAAGTAGTACCGCACGGCGGTGGCGAGATTGGATCTTCCGTCGGTGTTGAGTTCCTCGTAGTAGCTGCCCTCGCCGATCGCCTTCTCGTACTCCTCGTTGTAGTCCGCGAGCTGCTCGTTGTTCATGAGCTTGCCGTCCTTTTTGAGGTCGACCGCGGAGATGTAGGTGTAGGAAGAGGAGCCGACGGTCTCCGCGTCCGCAAAGTAGGCGGTGCCGTCGATGAGTTCGAAGCCGTACCAGCTCTGCGCGTGCGAGATCTTCAGCACCTGCACCGGCTGGTAGGGTTTATTCGCGTCATAGTTGAGGACGTTGTAATTCTCGGCGTTGCCGTTGTACACGGCGCGGTAGATGCTGCCCGAGAGGGTGTAATAGACGTATTGATAGGTGGGATCGGACCCGGCGTCGATAAAGCTGAGCACGGGAGTGCCGCTGCACACCGCTACGGGGGTGATGTCCGCCGGCTCGTTCCCGTTGACGTCCGCACGGAAGATCGTGTTGTTGCTCGCATACAGGTAGTGATGCTTGCCCCCTTCCATGTAGAAGATCGCCGACGTGGACGCGTTCGTGGTGTTCTGCGCGATGACGGTGAGGTTGCTGTCCTTATTGCCCGTGATGGAGTTCCAGTTCTCCCCGAGCGCGGACGCGGAGAGATAGTAGAGCTTTCCGCCTTCGCCCGTCGTGGAAGTCGTGGCAAGGTCGGCGCGGGTGAAGTAGATGCCGTCGTTCGTATACGTCTGCAACGTGTAGGTGAAGCCGAGCGCGCTCTCGGGTTCATCGGCAAGTTTGCCGTCCTTCATCGCCTCGTGGGTGAATTGGGTGGGCACTTCGCTGTAGACGGAGCCGATGCCGTCGAGCACGACCGTGCCGAGGTTGAGATAGGGATCTTCCCCGTCGTGCGCGTCGAGGTATTCCTGGCTGTAAGTGTACTCGTAGGGCGCCTCGGTCACGTCCGCACGGACGCGGTAGACCTGGTTATAGCTGCGGGAAGCGGTGTTGCCGTCTACTGCGTCGATCTCCGCTGTGACGCTCATCGTGTAGTAGACGGTGGGATCGGTCTTATCGAGGCTGTTGAACACATACGCCCCCATCGAGCGGGCGAGCACCGTGTCGGTATCGGTGGCGGTGTTGTAGGAGTGGAGGTTGGAGTTCTCCACATACAGCACATACACCGCATCTCCCGCCTGCACATAGCGGTAAACGGTGGAGTTGCTCTCGACGTTGAAGTAGGTCTTGACGTCCGAGCCGTCCAGCTTGGCGCTGTTGAAGTTGAGGTAGCTATTTTCGACCACGCCCTGCATGTTGCGGTCGCTGTTGGGGGTGGCGTAGTAGACGCGGTCCCCATAGATATAGATGCCCGAGGTATAGTCGGAGGCGACCATGAGGGAGGGAACGACGGTCTCCGCCGTGTTCTTCTTCTGGGCAAGGTCGCTCTTTCCGATCCGCATGAGCGCGCCCTTGACGGGGGAGCCGTAGGTGTTGTCCGAGGTGTAGGTTTCCACGCCGTTGATGAAATAGACGTAGTTGCCCTTCTCCACCGCGAAACCGCCGTTGCTCTTGACCGTATCGGCCGCCGCAGGCCCGTCTTTGAGCGGGGTGAACTTTGTCCCGCAGGCGGCGAAAGACGCCATACCGAGGGCGAGCACGCCCGCCGTGACAATTGCTGTTGCTGTTTTGAATATTTTACGCATAAGCCGCTTCCTTACGTTGAATGAAAATTCTTGTTCTAACGATACGCTTTCAATTATATACTAAAATACGGTTTTTGGCAATCAAAAACCGCTGTTTCTCGGCTTTTTCTTGCGAAAATTTTAAGGAAAGAGGTGATTTTCTTTGGAAAAATTCGGCATCTTCGAGCTTTTGGACGCCCTCTCCGCGCTGACGGCGCCAAACGAGCCTCCCGAAACGCCGCAGAACGCGGGCCGCAAACGGGACGAAGCGTTCGACCCGCCCGCCTACGGAGCCACCTCCGAACCGCCCCAAGGGGGTGGGGAAAGCGGAAAAGAGGACGAAAAGGAGAGCGGGAAGGACAGCGGCGCGCTGGCAGGCTTTCTCGCGCGGCACGACGCCGTCGCCCGCAAGGCGGAAAAGAAATAATTCAGACCGCCTTCACCGCAAAGCCGTGCTGTCCGAGCCAGGAGAGGGCAAGGTCCAACCAGACGGAGAGATGCCCGATCTCCGCCGCCCGCGCCTCGCTTTCCTCCACTTCGATGTCCGCGACGCTCGTGCCGTGCCGTCCCCTCTCGAAGAGGTGCAGCTCGAAGGGCACGCCCGCCCTTCTGCATGCGGCGGCATAGAGCAAACTGTTTTCGGCGGGCGCGCAGGCGTCCTCCGCGGTGTGCCAGAGGAAGGCGGGCGGACAGTCCGCCGTCACGCGGTCCTCGAGAGATAGCTCCTTCCGGAGCTTGGGGTCCCCGCCCGAAATGCGGCGCATGGTGCCCTCGTCCCCGTATTCCCCGCCCGAGATGACGGGGTAGGTCAGGAGCACGGCGTCGGGGCGGACAAGCCCGTCCCCGAGAAGCTCTGTGACGGGCGCGGCGCGGAAAAGGGTCGCAAGCATGCCCGCGAGATGTCCCCCCGCCGAAAAGCCCAGCGCGCCGACATGGTGCGGATCGGCGCTGTATCTGGTCGCGTTTTCACGGATATAGCGCATCGCCATCGCCGCCTCAATGAGCGGGACGGGATAGGCGGCGTTCACCGTATAGCGGAGCACGAAGGCGGAATAGCCCGCGTGGAGAAATTTCAGCGCGACCGGTTCCTGTTCGCGGTCGGAGCAGTACTCGTAGCCGCCGCCAGGTAAGATGAGCATCGCGGGACGCAGCTTGGGGAGAAGATCCCCCGTGCGCTCGCGGCAATAGACGGTGAGAACGCCCGCGCCGCCCTGCGGCCGCTTTACGGAAAAATATTCGTACAGGTCGATTTGTTCGTATAGCATGATCTCTCCTTTTGGGGAAACGGTATAAAAAAACGGGGTACTTTGCGGTACCCCGGATCTTTTTTATCTCTTGGAGAATTGCGGTGCGCGGCGGGCCTTTTTAAGACCGTACTTCTTTCTCTCCTTGACTCTGGGGTCGCGGGTGAGGAAGCCTGCCTTTTTGAGGGCGGGACGGGTCTCAGGCTCTGCCTGTAAGAGCGCCCTTGAAATGCCGAGGCGGATGGCGCCTGCCTGGCCTGTGTAGCCGCCGCCGACGACGTTGACGCGGATGTCATACTTCCCTTCCGCGCCGATCTCGGCAAGAGGCTGTTTTACGATGTACTGCGTGGTGCCGAGCGGGAAATAATCTTCCAGCGCTCTGTCGTTGATGATGATCTCGCCGCTGCCGGAGGGAATGAGGCGGACGCGGGCGATGGCCTTCTTTCTGCGGCCCGTTCCCCAGTATTGCAATTTTTTCTTCAACGTTGCTTTCGCCATGTCAATACCTCACTCCTTAAAATAATTTCAGCTCTTCGGGTTTTTGCGCCTGGTGATTGTGCTGCGCACCCTTGTACACTCTGAGCTTCTTGATCATCGCTCTGCCGAGAGAATTTTTGGGGAGCATGCCCTTGACTGCCTCGTAAACCGCGAGGTCGCTGCGCTCCGCCATGAGCTTGCTGTAAGCGATCTCCTTTAAGCCGCCGATATAGCCGGTATGATAGCGATAATATTTGTTCTCGAGCTTCTTGCCCGTGAGGACCGCCTTATCGCTGTTGACAACGATCACAAAATCGCCCGTATCCACATTGGGGGTAAAAGTGGGCTTATTCTTGCCGCGCAGAATGGAGGCGACCTTGGAAGCCAGTCTGCCGAGCGGAATGCCTGCCGCGTCGACGACGTACCACTTTCTTTCAACCGTCTGAGCGTTTGCCATATAGGTCTTCATAATCCGTACTCCTTGTTCCTTACCGCTCTGTGATGAGCCGTATATCTCGGTAAAAACGGGGCGCTTTGCCGATTTACCCCTTCATTATAAGCAATCGGGGGGGTATCGTCAAGCTGTTTTGAGTTGCGATTTTAAGATTTTTTCGGAAAAAACAAAAATTTTTTTATGAGAAAGCGGCCGCGCGGCGCCGCCCGGAAAGGCGGCGCCGCGCGCGATCTGTGTTTTTTTGTCGTTTCGCCGTTCCCGCAGGCGTCCCCTTATCTTCGCGGCAAGGTCTTGATGACCCGCGCGGGATCTCCCACCGCCACGCTATTGGACGGGATATCGTGCACCACCACGCTGCCCGCCCCGATGACGACGTTGTCGCCGATCGTGACCCCGGGCAGGACCTTTACCCCGCCGCCGAACCACACGTCGCTGCCGACCGTGATGGGTCTTGCGAATTCGAGCTGGGCGCGGCGCAGATCCGCCTCGAGGGGATGCCCCGCCGTGTAGAAGCCGCACTGCGGCGCGATGAACACGTTGTCGCCGAAGATGAGTTTATTGGTATCCAAAAACATGCAGTCGTGGTTGGCGTAAAAGTTCTCGCCCACCTCGGTGTTGTAGCCGTAGTCGAACCACACGTTGCTCTCGATGTTGAAATTTTCGCCGCACTTGCCGAGCAGGGAACGCATGATCGCTTTGCGCTCCTCCGCATTGTCGCGCGGGGTGCGGTTGTACTCCTCGCACTTTCTCTTGCAGGCAGCAAGTTCGCCCGCAAGCTCCTCGTCTACCCGATAGAGCTCCCCCGCCTGTAATTTTTCCTTTTCGGTCATGACGCGCCCCCTTTGCGTGAAATATGATACGATCATATCATATCCCCTCTCCGTTGTCAAGCCCGAGAAGGGATTCGATCGTTTCATCATACAGCCGCGCCAATGCGATAAGGTTTTCGTATTCGGGACGGGAAATGTTGTTTTCCCAGTCGCTGATATTCGATTGGCTGATCCCTAATTTTTCCGCCACTTGCTTCTGCGTATACCCATTTTGCAACCGATACTTCCTGAAATTTTTTCCGAACTCCATGCAAAAAAGTATATCAAAATCCCCAAAAATCATTTGACAAATATGTGCGTTACACATATAATGAAAAATACATTCACCATTGGAGGTAAGAATATGAAATGCAGCAAATGCGGCGCCGAAGTATCCGACGCCAACACCTTTTGCCCGCAGTGCGGCCAGCCGCTCTCGGCAAATGCACCCGCGGGCCAAAGCGTTCCGCAACAGCCCCAGGGCGGCTATCCCCAGCAGGGCGCGCCCGGGTATGCGCAACAACCCGTGTATGTGCAGCAACCCGTATATGTGCAGCCCCAGCCCGTGTATGTGCAGCCCGCTGCGCCTCAACCCGTTCAGGCTTCCCCTGCGGAAAAAGAGGCTCTGTTCTCGACGACGGGCGGGATCTGGATGCTGATCGCAACGATCGTATTCACGATCAACCTGCTCACAACGCTTGTGAGCGGCGCGCTCAGCCTCGACATCGGCGCGCTTGTGGGACTTGTCCTTCTCATTCTGATGGACGTCGGCTTCTGGCTCACCTGGGTGAGCGGCAGAAAGAAAAAGCTCGGCACCAAAGGCATTTCTCTGATCAAAGTACCATACATCATCCAATTTGTATTTTTGGTACTCTCCTTCGCTTCCAATCTGCTGGTCTGGTTCTTCACGATGAACATCATCAGCCTCGTGGTCGGCATCATCACCTTCGTGTTCAATTGCATCTGCTTCGCGTCGGTGAAAAAGACCCTCGACATGGCGGGCGCGATCAACACCGATCACACCGTCGCAGGCCGTAAGGCGGGCGTCTTTGCCGCAGTCGTGATGATCATTTCGGCTTCCCTCACCCTGGTAAGCGACATCGTTTCTTATACTGTGACGGCGGCGATCCTCGAAGCGCTGAAAGAAACGCCCCTTGCCTTCCTTGCCAATTTGCTCAGCGGCGGCAGCATCATGACGATCGTGGCGGCCGTAGTTGCCTTCCTTGCGAGCATCGCTGTGGCGATCGTGCTGCTGCAATTCGCAAAACGTATCAAAAAGGCGAACGGCTGAGCCGCGGAGATCCCTCTCCGATAACACCGTAACGCAAATATAAGACCCCGAGGCCTTGATAGACCTCGGGGCATTTTTTGTTTTATTGCTACACCCGCCTCGTTTGCACGGCACCCACGCCTCGGGAGAGGGCATTCCCCACCCCCTGAATCCCCCTCCAAGGGAGGGGGTTTTGTTGCCCCCTCACGCGGAGGGGTAGGGTTGGGCGGAAGCAAAGAATTACACAGAATAAATCCGTGAAATTATTCCAAAACCGCCTTGATCCTTCTCACGCCGGCGGAAGAGGATTGCTCTTTCTGGATCTTGAAATGTCCCAGAACGCCCGTGCGTTCCACATGGGGACCGCCGCACATCTCCTTGGAAAAGTCGCCGATGGCGTACGTTTTTACCACTTCGCCGTACTTGCTGTCGAACACGCCGACGAAGTGCTCTGCCCGCGCCTCTTCGAGGCTCATCTCTTTGTAGACGACGGGAAGGTCCTCTTCGATCTTTTCGTTGACGAGCTTCTCCACCGCCGCGATCTCTTCGGGGGTCATAGCGCGCTCGAAATTAAAGTCGAAGCGCATGCGCTCGTCGGTGATGTTGGAACCCTTCTGGTTGCAGTCGGGGGAAAGCACCGCCTTTAACGCCGCGTTGAGAAGGTGGGTCGCCGTATGGTACTTGACCGCCATCTCGGAGTGGCTCTCAAGGCCGCCCTTTGCCTCGCCCTTATTCAAAACGCGGCTCTTTTCCTGATGTTCCTTGAACGCCTCGTCGAAGCCGTTTTTGTCCACCGTAAGTCCCTTTTCCGCGGCAAGCTCCTCGGTGAGTTCGAGCGGGAAGCCGTAAGTGTCGTACAGGCGGAACGCAGCTTTCCCGCCGATGACCGTTTCGGGAACGTACGCAGGATCGCTCTTTGCCATGAACTCGTTCTTGCGGGCAAGGCCCGTGACGCACTTTTCAAATTCTTTCATGCCCGTGACGAGGGTCGCCTCGAAGCGGTCCGCCTCCTTTTTGATCTCGTCGAGAATGTAGCCCTCCTTCTCTTTGAGGAGAGGATACGCCTCGTCGTACACCTTTTCGATGTAGATCTTGGCGACGTTTTGCAATACGTCCGAAGAAATTTCGAGCTGGCGGCAGTAGCGGATGGCGCGCCGCATGATCCTGCGCAGGATATAGCCCGCGCCCGTGTTGGAGGGAAGTACCCCCGTCCGATCGCCGATGAGCATCACGGTCGTGCGGGTGTGGTCGGCAATGATGCGCATCGCCCGCTGCGCTTCTCCGCCGTCGTCATAGCGTTTGCCCGAGGCGCGTTCCAGCTCGGCGATGACCTCGGTAAAGAGGTCGGTCTTGTAGGCGTCGTGCAGACCGTTCAGAAAGAGGAGCATGCGGTCGAAGCCGAAGCCCGTGTCCACGTTCTTGTTTTCGAGGGGTGTATACCCTTTTTCAAGCTTTTTATACTGCATGTAGACGTCGTTGCCGATCTCCACATAGTCGTCGGGGAACACGGGGTTTTCCTTCTCCGCGTCGAGGGGATAGAACCACTCGTTGTCGGGGCCGCAGGGAGTGCCCACGGTGCCCTCAAGCTCCCACCAGTTGTCCTCTTTGGGCAGATAAAAGACGTGTTCGGGCCGAATGCCGAGCGCGATCAAGAGCTGCGCCGTTTCGTCGTCGCGGGGGGCGCTCTCGTTGCCCTCGAACACGGTGGTGCAGAGCTTGTCCTTGTCCAAACCGAATACGTCCGTCAAGATCTCGAACGTCCACGCGGTTTTCTCCCTTTTGAAGTAATCGCCGAGCGACCAGTTGCCCATCATCTCGAAGAAGGTGAAGTGGGAGGGATCGCCCACCGAGTCGATGTCCACCGTGCGCATACAGCCCTGCACGTTGCACAGCCGCTTGCCCGCGGGGTGGGGCTTGCCCAAAAGATAGGGCATGAGGGGCTGCATGCCCGCCACGTTGAACATGACACCCGTCGAGCCGTCGCCGATGAGGGACACCGCGCCGATGTCGGTATGCCCTTTGCTCTTGTAAAAGTCGAGCCACTTTTGTCTGAGTTCCTTTGCCGTGATCTTCATTGTTTATCCGTTCCTTGATTTTGTTTTGATTTGTAATATGATGCCTTTTATCTTGGCGCCCCTTGCAGGGACAGCAAGGGGGACTCTCACACCTTGCTCAAAGTATATCCCTCTTTGGAATCTTTGACGGCATAGCCGAGTTGCTTCAAACGCTCCCGCAGCTCGTCGCTCTTTGCCCAATCCTTCGAAAGACGGGCCGCCCACCGCTCCTCGGCGACCGCCTTTACCTCTCCCGGGATCTCCTCCTCCCGCGCATACTTGGCAAGATAGTCCTTCGCGTCCTTCTTGAACAATCCCAAAAGGGAGTAGGTCGCACGGATCTGATTGGTCATTTTGCGCGCCGTGGGGTCGTTTTCTCCCAAATAACGCGATACGTCCTTAAAATAACCGTACAGATCGGACAGCGCGAGCGCGGTGTTGAAGTCGTCGCTCATCGCCTCGTCGAAGCGCTTGTCGATCGCGGGATACAGCCCCTCTTCCTGCGGGAACGCCTCCTCCGCCCTTGCGATGAGGGTATAAAAGCGCACGAGGTGGCTCTCGGCGTTCGGAAAGAGGTCGTCCGTGATGTTCACGTCGCCGCGGTATCCCGTGGAGAGAAGGGCGAATTTGATCGCCTCGTTGCTGTATTTTGCGAGCAAGTCCTCCAAAAGCAGGCTGTTGCCGAGCGACTTGCTCATCTTTTGCCCGTTGACTTTGATCAGCCCGTTGTGCGTCCAGTATTTTGCGAACCGTTTGCCCGTCAAGGCCTCCGTCTGCGCGATCTCGTTCTCGTGGTGGGGAAAGATGAGGTCCCTGCCGCCGCCGTGGATGTCGATCTGTTCGCCGAACGCGGCGCGGTTCATGGCGGAGCACTCGATGTGCCAGCCCGGGCGGCCCTTCCCCCACGGGGAATCCCAGCAGATCTCCCCCTCCTTTGCCGCCTTCCAGAGGGCGAAGTCGTAGGGATTTTTCTTGCTGCCGTCGTTTTCGACGCGCACGCCGTCGAGCATCTCCTCCTTGTCCCTGCCCGAGAGCTGCCCGTAGGCGGGATAGCTGTCCACGTCGAAATACACGTCCCCGTTGGCGGCGGGATAGGCGTGTCCCTTTTCGATGAGGTCCTCGATAAAGGAGATGATGTTGCCGATGTTTTCGGTCGCTTTGAGCCAGACGGTCGGCTCGTCCACGTCAAGCTCGCGCATGACTTCGTCGATCTTTCCGATCATGATCTCGGCATACTTGTCCGCGGGTATGCCCGTTTCGCGGCTCTTGGCGATGATCTTGTCGTCCACGTCGGTGTAATTGCGGGCGTAGGTGACCTGATAGCCCTGCTTTTCGAGGAACTTGCGGAAGATGTCGTACAGGATCGCCTGGAATCCGTGCCCGACGTGCGCCTCGCCCGACACCGTGATGCCGCAGGCGTACATCTTCACCTTCCCTTCTTCGAGGGGAACAAATTCTTCCTTCCTTCTTGTGAGCGAATTGTATATCTTCATACTTTACCTTTCTTCGTGCTTTTTCAGCTCCTCTTCGAGGGCGAACACCCGCTCGCGCAGGGCGCACAGCTCTTTTACCACGGGGTCCTCCTTTTCGGGAAGAAGGTCCTGCACCTTCTCGCCGTTGATCCGCACCACCCGTCCCGGTACGCCCACGACGGTGGCGAAGGGAGGCACTTCGCTTAAAACCACCGCCCCCGCGCCGATCTTGGCGCCCTCGCCGACGGTGAAGCCGCCGAGGACTTTTGCCCCGCAGGAGATGGTGACGTTCTTTTTGATCGTGGGATGGCGCTTCCCCTTCTCCTTGCCCGTGCCGCCGAGGGTAACGCCCTGATAGATGACGACGCCCTCCTCGATCTCGGCCGTTTCACCGATGACGACGCCCTCGCCGTGGTCGATGAACACCCCTGCGGCGATCTTGGCGGCGGGGTGGATCTCGATGCCCGTACGGAATTTCGCCCACTGCGACGTCATGCGGGCGAGAAGTTTTAAGTGCATGCGGTAGAGGCGGTTCGCCCAGCGGTGCCACGACAGGGCGTGCACGCCCGCGTAGGTGAGCCAGATCTCGAATTTGCTGCGCGCGGCGGGATCGTTCCGCTTTGCCGCCGCGATGTCCTTTCTCAGCCTTGCAAAAAACATGGCAACCCCCTCGCAACAGTCTATGCTTCGGGCGGGGAACGGTCCACGCCTTCCCGTTTGACGGGAATGGTTTCGATCGCATATTCCGCCAGACAGCGGTCCCGCATTTCGGCGTTAAAGATCCTCTGGGTGATCAGATATTCGAACACGACGTCCCTTACGCTCTCCGCCGAGAGGGAGAACCCGCACTGCGAAAACAGGCTGTTCGCGTCGTCGGGCCGCATGCGGCAGCCGAGCGCGATCGCCATGACCGTGCACTTCTCGGGATAGAGTTTTCCCTTTACGATCCCCCGCCAGACGTTTTCGTCCAGATCGAGCTTTTCCCCCACGCTTTCGGGCGTTTCGCCGTATTTTTGCAGCACGGCGGGAAGAAGCCCCGAAAAGGTGCGGCGGCGGGCAAAGAGAGCCTTCCTGCGCTCGGAAAGGGACGGGTAGCGGAAACGGAAGGTAAATTCGGTATCCGCCAGCCCCGCCTTGAAATTGGCGAGCACCTTCTGCGCGTCTTCCTGATAGGCGATGCGCATGAGTTTCGGGTCCCTGCGGAGGATGTTCCCGTCCGCGCCCACCGTGAGCATTTCGGGCATTTTATAGCCCTCGATCGCGGCGATGCGCACATAGTCCGAAAATTGCGCGCAGAAGAACGCGTCCAATTCTCTGACGTAACTGTATTCCATAATGCAGTATTTTACCATTTTACGCGGAAAAAAGCAAAGTATTTTGGCATGAAACGCAAAAAAAATGCGGACGCCCGTCCCGCGCGGAGCTACACGGAAATGAAAATTCTTTCCCGTTTTGCGGGCGGAGAGGGGCAAAGCCCGCCGCTTTTGTAAAATAATTGCGAAAATTTTTTTCATTCTTGAAGAATTTCACAGCTTTGAAGCGTTTTTTTGTAAAAATTGCCGTTTTCAATATGTTTTTACACAAAAATGCTTGCAATTTTCCAACAAATGTGTTAAAATTTTACACAAAGAATATACTTTATCTTGGAGAGTTTCGCATGAGAAAGGACCGTATCGAGGAGATCGCCGAGCTACTGGACAAGCGCGGCAAGCTCACACTCAACCAACTTGACACCTATTTCCCCGACGTTTCGCAGATGACCCTTCGGCGGGATCTTTTGCAGCTCGAGCAGGCGGGACGCATCATCCGCGTGCGCGGCGGCGCGATGTCCGTGAAGGAAGTGCAGAAAGTTTCCAACGAACCCTATGCGAAAAAGACCGCCCTGCACACCGACGAAAAGATCCGCATCGCGCAGAAGGCGGCGAGCCTCATCGAGGAGAACTGTTCCCTCTTTATCGACGGCGGCACCACGGCGATGTGCCTTGCGAAGGAACTGCCCGACATCAACATCCATGTGTTCACCAACGGGCTGGCGGTCGCCATCGAACTCGCGCAGAAGAAGAACCTCAACGTGACCATGCTCGGCGGGCAGGTGATGAAGGAGAACCTCTCCACCGCCTCCCCCGTGGCGAAGTCCTATTTCGAAAACACCAATTTCGAGCTTGCGATCATCTCCGCCTCGGCGTTCACCCCCGAGAACGGCTTCTCCTGCGGCTCGATGGTGGAAGCCGACCTCTTGAAGATGGCGCGCCGCAAGGCAAAGGCGATGTACATGATGCTCGACAGCTCCAAGATCGGCAAGATCATGCCGCACACCTTCGCACGGCTCGACGACATCGACGTGCTCATCACCGACGACGAATTCCCCGCCGACCTCAAGGAGCAATTCCTCGAACGGGACATCGTGGTGATGTGACCGCTCTCCCGATCGCAAAAAAGAACGCCGCGGCGCGCGATCCCTTGCGCGCCGCGGCTTTTGTTATTCTTTCGCCACATACACGATCCCCGCGGCGTTCGGCCCGATATGCGCGCCGACGGCGCAATTGATGGGAAAGATGCGGCAATTCTCCCGTCCCACGGCCTTCATGATCTCGCGCGGCGGCAGATCGCTGTCCGTCTGCAAAAAACAGACGGGATAGGCGGGGTCGGCCTCCTCCCGCAAGAACTTCTGCGCGACCGCATAGAGCGCTTTCTTCTGCCCGTGCGCCTTGCCGATGAGGTCCACCGTCCCCTCCGCGCCGACCGTGACGATGGGTTTGATCCCGAGCAGCTCCCCAAGCGCGGCGGCGCTCTTTTTCAGCCTGCCCCCCTTGCGGAGATATTCGAGCGTGCCCAGACAGGCGTACAGGCGGATGCGGGGACGCAATGCATCGAGAATGGCGATGACTTCCTCTGCGCTCTTGCTGCGGTGTTTTACCGCCGTTTCCACGAGCAGGCGGAGCATGACGGTGGTGCAGAGCGAATCGTAGATGTGCACGCGCGAAAAATTTCCCCCCTCTTTTGCGAGCCGCGCGGCGTTGACGGCGCCCGAAAGCCGCGAGGAAATGAGAAGAACGAGCGTTTCCTCCCCCGCCGTCTTAGCGAACACCTCCGAAAACTGCTCCACAGAAGGCTGCGACGTGTGCGGAAATTCCCCCGTCTGCAACTTTTCGTAAAATTCTTTTTTGCTCAGTTCCACGCCGTCGAGATAGGCGGTATTTCCAAAGACGACGGTGAGCGGCACGACCTGCACGTCCAATGCCTTTGCCTCTTCCCCGGTGATCTCCGAGGAGGAATCGGTGACGATCCTCAACATAAAAATCCCTCCGCGGCGGCGCGTTTGCCGCCCCCTTTTGGAAAAACAACGGCATTATAACATTATCTGTTCACTTTGTCAACTATTTTTTCGCACAAAAACAGCGCGGGGATCTCCCGCGCCGTCTGCATGAAAAATGCCTTTACATTTTTTTTAGAACGAAGTAATCCCCTATCGCAACGCCGTAGACGGCAACCGCGGACACGAGGATCATGAACTGCGCGGCCGAACCGAACGGCGCGCCGATCCAGATCGCGGCGATGGCGATGACGCCGAGAACGCACGCCGCGACCATATCCGCCCGCCATGTCGCTTGGCGGAATTTGCGTTCCGCAGTGTCGGGGCGGAAAAGCTCGCTACAACATTTTGCAAGCAGGAGCACACAGGCGAGGACGAGAAGCACCGCGACCACCGCGCCGAACGTGCCCGCAAGCAGCGCTTCGCTGTCCATGGCGCGGCCCGTAAGGGTTGCCGCGGCTTCGGCCGTGCGGAGATGATCGATAAAACTCATCTTTCCCCCGCTTTCCAAAAGCGGGCTGCCCGCAAACGCGAGCGTGAGAACGGTGAAGAGTGTTTCGCAAAGGACGAGGACGGCGTGCGCGCAGGGTTTCTGTTCGGTGAACGTCCGTTCCCCCTGCGCAACGAGTCCGAGCACGACCATGGCGCCGACCATGAGTCCCGCAAGTACCGCGCCGACGAGGGCCGCGGCATTCAGCTTTGTCCCCGAAAAGAGGGTGAGGATCGCCACCTGCCCGCCGAGAAAGGCGGCATACGCCCCGTAAGCGCTTTTGCACGCCTTGCCGAGTTCTCCCGTATTCCACCCGCGGACGAACGCGACAATCGAAAGGATGAGCATGACAAGTAGCGTCACCGACATTGCCGCAGAGGCGAGCAGCCCGAGCGTGTATTGGATGAAAGTCGAAAAATAGAGCGCGTTTTCCACCTTCTCCCCGATCGTCTTGATCAACGTGTTCCACGTCGACCCGCTGCCGAAACGAAAAAATTCAAACGTGCCGATCTTTATGCCCTCCGCCTGCACGCCGCCGAGGCATGCGCAAAGCAGGGAGATCGCAACAACGCCCAGCCCGAGGATCGCGGCGATCCGCGGAAGCGTCTGCCTTTTTGTGCCGTTTTCCGCACGGCCGAACTGTTCTTCTTCCATAAAATTTCCTTCTTTTGCCGATTTCCCGCCGCACAAGGTGTCGGGTAGATTTATTATAACTCAAATGAATTGATGTGTCAATGATTTTGGGTTATTAAATTAACTCTTTTTCGTTATAAAATAACGCAAAAGGGGAAAATGTTGATGATGAACATTCTGGAAAAGATCGACCGCCTGCGCAGGGCGCGGGGGTGGTCGGTGAATAATCTCGCCATGGAGGCGATGCTCACCCAATCCACCGTAAACAATCTCTACATGCGGAATTCCGAGCCAAAGCTTTCCACCCTCCGCGCGATCTGCAACGCCTTCGGCATCACGCTCTCGGAGTTTTTCGCAGAAGAGGAAGAGGTGCCCCGCGGCGATATTGCCGAACAGCTACATCGGCAGATCGACGCGCTTTCCCCCGCGCGGCAGGCGGCGTTGCTCGCCTTTCTCAACGGGGAATAACGGAAAACCGCAAGCGACCCTATGGCTCGCAAAAAAGCAAAGAAAAAAGACATAGCGCTGGCTATGCCTTTTTCGATCCTGAGGAAAGCGCGCAAAAGCCGCGCTTTTTTTGATACGTCTTACGATCCGCAGTTCTTTTTGAGGGTCTTGAGGCTCTCTTTCAGCTCGTCCGGCAGCCGGTCGGCGAAAATTTTGTAGTATTCCGCGATCTCGTCCGCCTCGGCGCTCCAGCGCGCCTTGTCCACATAGAGGATGCTCTCGAGCGTTTCCTCCGTGAGATCAAGCCCCGTGAGGTCGATATCCTTTGCGTAGGGCACATAGCCGATCGCCGTTTCCCGCGCTTCTACGGTGCCCGCGCAGCGCTTTAAGATCCAGTCGAGCACGCGCATGTTGTCGCCGAAGCCCGGCCAGATAAAGTGACCGTCCGCATCCTGGCGGAACCAGTTCACGTTGAAGATCTTGGGCGGGTTTTTGATCTTTTTGCCCATTTCGATCCAATGCGCGAAATAGTCCGCCATGTGATAGCCGCAGAAGGGTTTCATCGCCATGGGGTCGTGGCGCAGAACGCCGACCGCACCCGTTGCCGCCGCCGTCGTTTCGCTCGACATGATGGAGCCGACGAACACGCCGTGGTCCCAGTCGCGGGACTGGTAGACGAGGGGCGTCGTGGTGGCGCGCCTGCCGCCGAAGATGATGGCGTCGAGGGGAACGCCCTCCTTGGAGTCGAATTCGGGAGAGAGGCAGGGGCAGCCCGTTGCGGGCGCGGTGAAGCGGGAATTGGGGTGCGCCGCCTTCGTTCCGCTCTCGGGGGTCCAATCGTTGCCGAGCCAGTCGATCAGATGCGCGGGCGCCTGTTTGGTTAGCCCTTCCCACCAGACGGTGTTGTCCGAAGGGTCGATGGCGACGTTGGTGAAGATGGCGCCCTTCCTCGTGGCGGCGAGGGCGTTGGGGTTGCTCTTCTCGTTGGTGCCGGGCGCCACGCCGAAGAAGCCGTTCTCGGGGTTGACCGCCCACAGCCTTCCGTCCTTGCCGACTCTGATCCACGCGATGTCGTCGCCCACGCATTCCACCTTATAGCCCTTTTCGAGATAGTGCTTAGGGGGAATGAGCATGGCGAGGTTGGTCTTGCCGCAGGCGGACGGGAACGCCGCCGCCACATAATGTTTGGAGCCGTCGGGATAGGTCACGCCCAAAATGAGCATGTGCTCGGCCATCCAGCCCTCGTTCTTGCCGAGGTAGGAGGCGATGCGCAGCGCGAAGCACTTTTTGCCGAGAAGCACGTTTCCGCCGTAAGCGGAGCTCACCGAGATGATGGTGTCGTCCTCGGGGAAGTGCATGATGTAGCGCTTTTCGGGGTCCACGTCGCACTTGCAGTGGAAGCCCTTGATGAAGTCGCCGTCCTCACCGAGGGAATCGTAGCAGGCGGTGCCCACTCTCGTCATGATCGCCATGTTGAGGACGACGTAGATGGAGTCGGTGACCTCAATACCGATCTTAGAGAAGGGAGAACCCAACACACCCATGGAATAGGGGATGACGTACATGGTGCGGCCTTTCATTTTGCCGCGGGCGATGGCGCCGCAGAGGGCATACGCCTCCTTGGGATCCATCCAATAGTTGATGGGACCCGCGTCCTCTTTGTTCTTGCAGCAGATGAAGGTGCGGTCCTCGACGCGCGCGACGTCGTTTTGGGCGGTGCGGTGGTAGTAGCAGCCGGGGAGCTTTTCCTGGTTGAGTTTGATCATCTCCCCCGTCTTGACGCCCTCTTCGCGGAGCGCCGCGAGCTGGCTTTCGCTGCCGTCGATCCAGACGATGTTGTCGGGGCAGGCGAGTTTTGCGCTCTCTTCGACAAACGCCAGAACCTTTTTGTTCTTTGTCAGTGCCGATGTCATAAAGTGACCTCCAAAATGGATTTTTTTCCGTCGAATGGGCAAATCGCCCAATTTCTTCCAAATACATTATAGCACGAAAGTTTGTCAAAGTAAACGTTTTTGGAAAAATTTTTACCGCCTCGCGCAAAAACAAAAAAAGGCCCCCTGCCGCGAAGAGGTCTTTGTCTTTGCCCACCCCCTGAATCCCCCTCCATGGGAGGGGGTTTTGTTGCCCCCTCCATTGGAGGGGGGTAGGGGGGTGGGGAATGCCCTCTCCCGAGGAGAGGGGGCCTGACAACGTCAATTCTCTTCCATAGAGGGGGACAAGAGGCAAGGTCAGCTGCGCTCGACCTTGACGTATTCCCCCGTGTCGGCGTCCTGAAAGACGACATAGTATCCCTCTTCCTCCGAATAAGGACCGACGGGCACGAACATCGCCGCCTCCTGCGCCTCTGCGGGAGGCTCCTCTTTCAGCGCCACGCACAGATACCGCGGCGCGCCCTCCGCATAGACGATGCCGAGAAGTCCCCGTTCGGTCCTCACCCACTCCGAGCGGGGGATCGCCGCCGTCAGCGCGCCGTCGTGAGGGTACTTTTCGAACGCCGCTTGAAGCCGCGCCGCGATGCGGTCGTAATATGTATGTCCGCCGCGGGAGAGGCGAAAGGGGTGCGCGTCCCGCGGCTCCGCCGTCTGCGGTGCGGAAGCCTCCGAAAGCTCCTCCGCGGGGGGATCGTTTTCGCGTTCCCCGTAAAAATTCGTTTCGGCGATCGCCTCGTCGTCGTAGCCCGCCGCCGCGGAGCGCGGCTCCCCCGAAGGCGCGGGGCTTTCTTCCCGTTCGCATTCCCCGCCGAACGCTTTGAGCAGGGGGGAAAAGTCCTCGGGCGCGTTGCCGCATCTGCCGAAGGCGACAGGCTCCGGCTCTCCCTTTACGAAGCACAGGAGTGCCGAAAAGCCGTCCGCGACGGAAGGGGCGTTCTCCGCGCGCAGCTCTCCGTTTCCCTTTAGCCCGAAGCAGAAACACCTTCCCCCCGCCTGCACGGCGAGCATGTACCTGCCGCCCTCGACGGGCGCAAGTCCCGCAATGCGCGGGGTGACGGTGAGCGTGCTGCCCAGCCGCTCGCAATACACCGCTCCCTGCAAGGGCGCGCCGTCCGCCGAAAACCCCATCTTGATCTGTTTGAGAATGCAAAGCCGCTTTTCGTAAGCCATTTCCGCTTTTCCCCCTTTTCGTCCTCCCTTAAGCATAGCACGGGGGAAGGGGGCGGATCTTGCAAACGGGTGTAAAAAAACCGCGACTTTGCGCGGTTTTCCTTCAAACATTTCCATCGGCGGCACGTCACAGCGCAAAGACCTCCTTGGGCGCCTCCGCCATGCTCTCTGTGGCAAGACAGAGGCACTTTTCCGTGTCCGCGATCTTGCGGGAAACGCCGTCCTTCACATAAAAGATGTGCCTGCCGTTGGTGCAGTACACGCCGCCGTCCTTGCAGAGGGCGTAGTCGCACACCCCGCTTTTGATCTCCTCTTCCCCCTGCGCCGTGCGCCTGACGAGTTTCCAGCTCAGCGGGATAAAGCCCGCTTCCCCCTTCTGCTTTTTGGCGTTGCGCTTGTATTCGCGGTCGGCGTCGAGAAGGGCGCCGTCCAGCCAGAGCTTGCCTGCGTCCGTCTTTCTGCCGCGGGCGGGATTGTCGCCCCCCTCCGTCTGCGACGTGAGGCTCGTGTGGCCGAAGATGGCGACGAACGCCTGCAAAAAGCCGAAGATCGCTTTGAGGATGCGGAAGGGAAAGAGCAGGATGTCTGAAAGAACGTTCCCCCGCTTTTCGGGACGGTTGGGACGCTTGATATAGTACAGCGTACCGTCTTGGGAGAATTTCGGCTTGACAAGGGCCGATCTCTTCTCCGCGGCGATCTCTTTGAGTTCCATGGTATCGAGGTCGAGGGCGCAGATCGCGGCGGGCGCGTAGACCCCCGTGAACTCTCCCTGCGCGTTTCTGCCCACGCCCGCGCTGTCGAAACAGACCACGTTGGGCTTGGGCGAAAAACAGGGATCGGCGTCGCGCGCGTCCCCCTCGGTGAGGGTCCTGAGTTCGGATGTATCCATGTCGAGCGTGCCGACGGAGGAAGTCGCCCCGTCCCGCCGCACGGTGACGGCAAGCAAATTCCCGCCGCGGCTCAAAGAGAGGATCTCTTCGTCCGAAGTGGAGAGGATATGTTCCTCGCGCGCCTTTTTGTCGGCGATGTCCTTGCAATAAACGCCCGAGGAGCCATTGACGGTAAACGAATAGACGACCTTCTCCCCTCTCCACGCGACGCCGTTGACGGAGGCTACGACTTCCTCCTGCTTGCGGGCGTTGTAGAGGTCGTAGTCGCCGCGGAAACGCGCGCCGTCGCCGCCGAACTTCCACTCGTCGTTTTTGACGCGCTCGGCGGCATACTCGCGGAAGCGCAGGATATATTCGCTCTCATAGAGGGAGATCTTCCCGCCGTCGAACACGCCGATCTTTTCCCCGTCCCCGAAACACAATTTTTCCATAAAAAAATTATAGCATAGAGAGAACGGTTTTGTAAAGAAGAATTTTTTCCGCCGCGGATTTTTATGTTTGCAAGGGGCAGCCAAGTATTTTATCGTCATTTCGACTGCCCGCACGTTCTTTCATTGTCATTTCGACCAAGGGAGCGAAGCGATCGCGTGGAGAAATCTCAACCTCTTGCTGTCCCTCTTAGGGAAAGTACCCGAGCAACGCGAGGGGGAAAGGGTTTTACGAGAACCCCTCAGGCTCGGCTGTCGCCTCGCCAGCTCCCCTATAGGGGCGCCGAGATGCCCACCCCCTTAGTCCCCCTCCAATGGAGGGGGTTCCTTAGTTCGTGCGGAAAAACGCAAAAAAACGGCTATCCCCCGCACGATCGCACGGGGGAAAAAACATGTTGCCGCAAACACTGCCGCTTACTTGTCCGAAATTCTATCTTTGATTATATACGAATATCTCGTAGTTGTCAACGAATTTCTCGTAGTTTTGCTATACTTTTTTTATGGAAATTTTCGCGCAAAGATTACGGGAAATGCGAAAAAGGGAACATCTCACACAGGCGGAAGTCGCGGCAGAATTAGGAATTTCGGTCACTTGTTATGCGGGTTACGAGCAAGGGGCGCATCAACCTGATTTGAAAACTTTGGTGAAAATTGCACGCTTTTTTGAAACTTCCTCCGACTATTTGCTCGGCATCTCAGATACCTAAACCGATTGGAAAGGTTTTTTTCTGCCCCCTCCATTGGAGGGGGTACCCTCTCCGTGGGAGAGGGGTAGGGGTGTGGGGCGCTCGCTGTCCCTCTTAGGGAAAGTGGCGAACGCAGTGAGCCGAAAGGGTTGCTGAGAACCCCTCAGGCTCGGCTATCGCCTCGCCAGCTCCCCTACAGGGGCGCCAAGCGCGGTAGCGATTCCTACTTCGTCGCTACGCTCCTCGTGCCGCGCTTGGAGAATCAGAACAGCGCGCGGGGCGACTACGCTCGGAATGACATTTACGTCACCCTGAGCGCAGTCGAATGGGTGACAAGTGGACCATGTTTCGACTTCGGCTAACGCCTTCGCTCAACATGACGTGATTTTATTACCCACCCCCTTGATCCCCCTCCATTGGAGGGGGTTTTGTGTGCCCTCTCCTTAGGAGAGGGTGCCGAGCAACGCGAGGCGGGTGTGGTGAAATACACCACCTCAGTCACTCACTCCGTTCGTGACAGCTCCCCTGCAGGGGCGCCAAGGTGCCCACCCCCTCCAAGGAGGGGGTTCCTGCGGCGGCTTTGCTCATTCTCATCTTCATTGTCATCATCATTATCATTCTTGAAAGCATTTGCTTTTTTTGCTTTTCATTATCATTATCATTATCATTCTTGAAAGCATTTGCTTTTTTTGCTTTTCATTATCATTATCATTATCATTCTCATTCTTGAAAGCATTTGCTTTTTTTGCTTTTTTGTTTTTTGGACGCGAAAAAACGGAGCCGAAAAGCTCCGTTTTTCGTCTGTCCGATGTATTTTTCGCGTTATTCGGCGGGCGTTGCGGGCGGCGTTGCGTCTGCCGCCTCCTCTGCCTTTTGCGGAGCGACCGCCTTGGGCAGGGACAGCCCCGCCATGTTGTAGATCTCTTCAAGCGGAGGCAGGCTCTTTAACAGTCCCGACAAAAAGTTTGCCGTGCTTGTCTTGCCGTCGGCGTTCGTGCCGCCGTCCCAGACGGTGACCTTGTCGATCTTGACGCCCGCGATCGCCTTGACCTGCTCGGCAACGATCGTTTCGAGCTTGTCGGCGATGAGCAGCCGCACCGCTTCGTCCGAAGTGCCCGCGCTCTTGACGAGGGCGTCCATGCCCTCCGCCTGCTTGCTGAGCTTTTCCCGAAGGCCGCGCGCCTCGGCGTCCATCTTGGCATAGATGGCGTCCGCTTCGCCCTGCGCCTTTCTCCGCGTCTGTTCGGCGACGGCTTCCGCCTCGATCTCGAGCTTGCGCTTTTCGATGTCCGCCGCGACGATGACGTCCGCCTCTTTGGTCGCCTTTTCGCGCGCCGCACGGGAAATTTCCGCCTTTTGCTCGGCGGCGTAGCTCTCTTCGAGCGCCTTTGCCGCCTGTACCTTTTCGGCGGTGACGGCAAGTTTCAACGCCTCGGCTTCCTTTTCGCGGAGCTGCGCCTGCGAGCGCGCGATCTCTGCCTTCGCCTTGTTTTCGCCCTCGATCGCCATGGACTCCGCCTCTGCCACGCGGATGCGCTGTTCGCGCTTTGCGTTCGCTTCGCCGATGGAACCTTTCTTGTCCTCTTCGGCGACGGAGATCTTGGCGTCGTTGATCGCCTTTGCCGCCGCCTCCTTGCCGAGGGCGACGATGTAGCCGCTCTCGTCGGTGATGTCGGTGACGTTCACGTTGATGAGCCGGAGGCCCACTTTTTTGAGTTCGCCCTCGACGTTGCGGGAGATCGCTTCAAGGAACTTATCGCGGTCGGCGTTGATCTCCTCGATGTTCATCGTTGCGATGACAAGACGGAGCTGGCCGAAGATGATGTCCCTTGCAAGGTCGGAGATCTGCGAAAGGTTGAGCATTCTCAGGCGTTCGGCGGCGTTCTGCATGACGCCGGGATCGGTGGATACGCCCACGGTGAAGATGCTCGGCACGTCGATGCGGATGTTCTGCTTGGAAAGCGCGCTCTTGAGGTCCACCGAGATGGAGAGCGGGGTGAGGTCCATGAAGGTATACTTCTGGAAGAAGGGCGCCACGAAAGACGCGCCGCCATGGACGCACTTTGCGCTGCGGTAGGTGCCGTCGGGATTGGGACGGATCTTACCGTAGATGATCATGATCTTGTCGGGCGGGCAGGTCTTGTAGCGCACGGCGATGGTGAGCACGATGAGCACGACGATGAGGACCGCCACGACGATGACTGCAACGATTGCGGGTGACATTGTTTTCTTTTCTCCTTATTTTTTCTCCGCTCCGTCCTCGCTTGCGGCGGGAACGGGAGCATTTGTTTCCTGTTTTTTTCTGACCACGGCGAAGTCGTCGGAATACGAGGCGATCTCCACCTGTTCGTCCACGGGGATGCGCTCCCCGTCGGTGACGGCGTCAAGCTCCATGTACTTCCCCTGCGCGGTGAGGGTGATCTTTCCCCTTCCCGCACGGGCGGCAGGGATGCTCACATAGACGGTCGCCGTCTTGCCCGCGAGCTTTTCCGTTTCGAGATTGCCGTTGCATTGCAGCTTGGCGATGCCGCGGAGGGCGAACGCCACGCCGAGGAGCGCGACAAGCCCCGTCAGCACCGAAACGAGGATGGGCAGCCAGAGATTGTCGGGCAAAAAGGTCGCCGTGGCAAAGCCGCACCAGCCGCCCAGCGCGAAGAACGCCGTGAGGCTCTTGAGGGTAAAGATCCCCAGCCCGCTGTCCGTATCGGTGTCGCCGTCCATATCGAAATCTCCGTCCGCGTCGAGGTCGCCCCCGCCGAAGGACACGATGAGCATGACGATCTGCACGACAAGCAGTACGCTCGCAACGACCGCGATCCAAAAATAAACTTGTTCGAGCACGGTCATACTCGTAAACCAATTCATGATATTCCTCCGAGGGAAAAAATCCCCTTTTATCTGATATATACCACGTTTTTTATACTTTCAAACGTGGCGGCGTTCACAACCGTATCACGGGGACGCCCTTCCGCTCGGCGTAGCCCACGGTGTAGGCGGCGCCGCCCCGCGTCTTGGTGCAGTAGGCGAGCAGCACGTCCGCGCAGTCCACCATGTAGCGGTCGCGGGCGAGAAAACAGCCCGTACGGTATTCGGGAAAGAGCACCGTCTTGCGGTCGCACCACGTCAGAAGCTCCCCGAACAAGCGGCGGTTCCTGTCCGAAAACCGCTTTTCCACCCCCTCGTAGGGGACGCATGCCTCGAGGAAGAGCTTCTTTTCCCGCTTGAGCCGCGCCAGACAGCCGAGCGCCAGAAGGTCGAACCCCTCCGCCATGCCGCAGAGGAAGGTGTCGCAGCCGTTCTCGGCGAGCAGGGCAAGCCTGTCTTGCAGCGCGTTGAGATCGAAGCCGGGGGGCAGCTCGCGGTGGCCCGTGAGCGCACAGGTCATGTGGATGGTTCTCATACGATGGGCGCGCTCCTTTCCTTTCCCCTTCCGCGCGGATATTTTGCGGGAGTGGGCTTCTCTTTTTCCACCACGACGAGCGTCCGCCTGCCGTAGCCTTCGGGCAGATCGAAGCGGACCGTATGCACCTTCCCTCCGCCGAGCGTGCGGATCGCCCGCGCCGCCTCGGCGATCTCCTCCTCCGCTTCGCCCTTGTAGGCGATAAAGCGGCCGCCCACCTTTACGAGGGGCAGGCAGTATTCGGCGAGGGTGTTCAGCCGCGCCACCGCGCGGGCGCAGCAGACGTCGAACTTCTCGCGGTAATTTCCCCTTGCGGCGTCCTCGGCGCGCATCTTTTCCACCGTGACGTTCAAAAGCCCGAGTTCTTCCGCCGCCTCTTTCAGAAAGGCGCATTTTTTGCCCACGCTCTCGAAGAGGGTGAATTTAAGATCCTCCCGCAAGAGGCGCAGCGGGACCGAGGGGAACCCCGCCCCCGAGCCGACCTCGGCGACCGAAGCGCCCGCGGGAAAGAAGGCTTCCCCCGCGGCGGAGTCGAGAAAGTGTTTATAGAGCATCTCCCGCTCCTCCGTGACGGCGGTCAGGTTGAAAGTTTCGTTGCGGCGGAGCAGCAGCTCTCCGAAACGGGCGAATGCCTCTCTCTTTTCGCCCGTGATCCGCCCGAGGAGCGCACCGAGCGCAGGCGTTTGCATTTCCATGCCCCGATTATAGCATATTTTGCCCGCGCGCGCAAGAAAATTCGGCGTTTTTGTCCCTCTTTCCGTCCAAAGACGGCGTTCTCCTCTTCCCGTGAAATTGTGGAAATTTCCCCCTCTTTTTTTCCACACTGTGGAATTTTGCGGTGGAATTTCCCTCCCCCTCCCGTGCCGCCGTCCCCCGCCCCCTGAAGCCCCCGCGCTTTCTTCCACAGAGGCAGGTTTCTTCCACATTTCTTCCACAGCGGTTTCCACAAAGAAAAAGAGGCGGCGATTTTCGGAAACTCCCCCTTTTTGCTTGAAATTTTTCTTTTTTTTCGCTATAATACGGGTAGGAAAAGGAGCGCGGCGGAGCTATCCACATTTCCACCGCCCTTATTATTACTATTAAAATTCTTTTTTAAGAAATCACCACAAGGAGCAAGAAGATGAGATTTGTATGCGACGGGCTTTCCCTCTCCGAGGCAGTAACCAAGACAAGCAAGGCATGCGCGGTGCGCACGACCGCCCCCATCATGGAATGCGTGAAGGTGACGGCAAAGGGCGACGAGGTGATCTTTCTTGCGACCGACGGCGAACTCTCCATCCGCAAGGCGATCAAGGCGGAAGTCTTTGAGGAGGGCGAAGTCTGCGTGGCGGGCAAGCTGCTCTCCGACTTCCTCGGCAAACTTTCGGGCGAAGAGGTGACCGTGCGCACGGGGGACCGCGGCATGGAGCTGTGCTACCGCGAGGCCTCCTCCCTTTTGCAGACCCTCCCCGCCGAGGAATTCCCCGAGATCGGGCTGGAAGCGGGCGAGAACTACTTCGTCATGAAACAGGGCGCCCTGAAAAAAGTCATCGCGGAAACGGCGTTCTGCTGCGCGCAGGACGATTCCCGCCCCATCCTCAAGGGCTGCCTCTTCGAATTCAAAGAAAAACTCGAGGTGACCGCCCTCGACGGCTACCGCCTCGCCCTCTCCTCCGCCGAGCTTTTGGCAGGCAATGAGGAGCGCAGCATCATCTGCCCCGCGCGCACCCTCACCGAGATCGCCCGCATGCTCACGGACGACGACAAGGACATCACCGTTTATACCCGCGGCGGGAACCTGCTCGTCAGCGTGGACGGCATGACCGTCGTATCCCGCCTCTATCAGGGCGAATTCATCCGCAAAGAGAGCGTCGTGCCCCCTTCCTTCATGACGGAAGTGACCCTGCCCCGCCTCGAACTCATCTCGAGCGTGGAACGGGCGGCGATCCTCATCCGCGGCGACAAGAACAACCTCATCACCCTCGAAGCGGGCGGCGATTCGGTGAAGATCCGCTCCGCCTCCGACGCGGGAAACGTGTTCGAGAGCGTTGTGGCGTCCGTCGCGGGCAAGGACATCACCATCTCCATGAACGCAAAATACCTGCTCGACGGGCTGCGCGCCCTCGAGGAAGAGGAGTGCGTGCTCTCCTTCAACAGCGCCGTGTCCCCCTTTATTCTGCAAAATAAGGAAAAGAAAGACAGCCTCTATTTGATTTTACCTGTCAGAAACGCGCAATAATCGCTTGACGGGAAAGAGGAAAATCTTTATAATCAAGAAGATAGATAAAATAGGAGTATATTACCATGAAAAGAACCTACCAGCCCAAAAAAAGACAGAAGAGCAAGGTGCACGGCTTCCGCAAGAGAATGGCGACCAAGGCGGGCAGAAACGTGCTCAAGAGAAGGAGAAACAAGGGAAGAAAGCACCTTTCCGCATAACGTGAAGTACCGCAAGGTCAAGAAGAAAAAGGATTTCCGCAAGATATTGAGCACGGGAAAGCGGGCTTACGGCGCGACGCTCACGGTGGTGTACCTGCCCTCCGCGGAGACCGCGATGGCGGTGTGCGTGGGGAAAAAGTACGGCAAGAGCGTACAGCGCAACCGCGTCAAGCGGCTGCTGCGCGAGGCGTTCCGCACGCTGGAGGCTTCGCTGAAAACGGAATGCTCCTTTTTGCTGATCCCGCGGGTCGCGGAGGAATATTCCTTTGCGGCGTTCAAACGGGACCTCGGCGGGATCCTCAAAAGGGAAAAACTGACGGATGCCTGATCTTTTCGAACTGCTCGGGCAAAATGCCCGTTACCTTGCCAAAAGGCTGCGGCCCCGTCTTTTGAAGGGAGCGTGCATCCGCATGATCTGCTTTTACCAGCGCAGGCTTTCGCGGCACACCTGCCTTTACGAGCCGACTTGCTCGGAATACACCAAGCGGTGCATCAACAATTTCGGCGTCGTCTGCGGGATCTTGCTCGGCATGTGGCGGATCCTGCGGTGCAATCCCCTTTCCAAGGGCGGGATCGACCCCGCGCCCGAGCGATACTTCCGCCGCCGCTGGCTGATTTGAAACAAACAAAATGATTTCTTTTCCTCTTCTCGAACAGGGATTTTACATCAACCTCAACTGGTTGGGACAACTTGTCAGGATCATCATCGACGGCGTCGGCATCGTTGGCGCCGGTATTATCGTATTCGCGCTCATCCTGAAGGCCATCACCACCCCGTTCGATATTTACCAGCGGGTCAAGATGCGCAAGCAGAACCTCATCATGGAGCAGATGAAGCCCGAGCTTGAAAAACTTCAGAAGCAGTATGCCAACGACAAACAGACATACAGCATGAAGATGCTCGAGCTGCAAAAGAAGAACGGTTACAGCATGCTCGGCGCATGCCTGCCCATGATCCTCTCCTTTGTGATCCTCATCGTGGCGATCACCGCCTTCCAATCCTACGCGCAGTATGCCAACCTCTCCACTTATGCGGAAATGGCCAAAGCGTATAACGCGGAGGTGCTCCAATACGCCGTGGACGGCAAGGACTTCCACTATCTGCAAGAGGGCGCGGAGGCGGACGAACTCGTCATCACGCCCGAACGCTTCACCGGAACGGACGCCTACGGCAACCCCTCCTTCACCGAGGACGGCGTCGTCTATTCCCTCCTCGAAGAGGACGGCATACGGCGCATGCAGGTGGAGAGCGCGGACGAAAACAAATATCTCGGCTATCGCTATAACCTCGACCCTGCCGGTTTTTCCCGCAACTATTTCCTCAACACAGACCGCCTCCGCCAAAACGAAGAGATCTGGGCGAAGATACAGGAAAAGATCGGCGAGGGCAAGACGGAGGAAGCCGCCTGCCGCGAATATTTCCAGCAACTCGGCTCCGCCGCTTCCGCGCATGTGTTCCGCAATGAAAAAAGCCCCTCCTTTTTGTGGGTGAAGAACGTCTGGTATCCCGACGTGAGCTACAACCACCCGGTGCAGGAGTACAATTCCTTCCGCAACACCTTCTCCTCCGGCGTGCACATGCCGGACGGCAGCGAGAAGAGCATCGGCGAAGTCCTTGACGAAGACGACTATAACCTCCTGACCGCGGACCTTGCGGAGGAGAAGGAAGAGCCGAACGGCTACTTTATCATGATCATCATCTCCATCGGGCTGATGGTGCTCTCGCAGTTCATCATGATGCGGAGCAGCAAGACCGCCAACCAATACCAGACGGTGGACGGACAGGGCGCCGTCACGCAGAAGATGATGATGGTCATCATGCCCGTCATGTTCGCCGTATTCGGCTTTTTGTGGAGCGCGGCGTTCACGATCTACAACATCATCAGCAGCGCTATCTCCATCGTCGTGACGGTGGTCACCAATCTCATTATCGGCAAGATCTTCAATAAAAAAGAAGAGGCAGCGCTCAAGGAGCGCTATACCCGCACCGTACCCTGGAAAAAAGACGGGGAAGAAAAGGGCGGAAAAAAGAAAAAATAATTCAGGGAAGAGGGACGAAATCATGGAACAGACGAATGTATTCAGCGGAAAGACGGTGGAAGAAGCCGTCGAAACGGGACTGAAAGAACTCGGCGTCACGCGCGAGGAAGTGGAGATCGCCGTGCTGGAGGAGGGAAAGAAGAAGCTCTTCGGCTCCGTCCCCGCACAGGTACAGCTCACCGTAAAGCCGAAAAAGACGGACGGGGAGCGCGCCGTGGACTTCCTCGAGGGCTTGTTTGCTCTGATCGGCGTGGAGGCGGTGCCCACCATCCGCGAAGAGGACGAGAGGATCGTTGTCGACCTCGCTACGGCGGAACCGAGCAAGGGACTCATCGGCAGACGCGGCGAGATGATCGACGCCATCCAGACGCTCGCGGGCGCCGTGGCGAACATGGGCAGACGGGACTATAAGCGGGTCGTCGTGGACTGCGGCAACTACCGCGAGGACCGTGAGGAGACCCTCAAACGGGTCGCGGAAAAGCTCGCCCAGAAGGCGGTGCGCCTCGGCAAACGGGTGCGCCTCGAGCCGATGAACCCCTACGAACGCAGGATCATCCATTCCGCGCTCGTGGACAGCCCCGACGTCACGACGAAGAGCGAAGGAAAGGAGCCTGCACGGTATGTGGTGATCATTCCCAACAACATGCGCCCCTACGAAAAGCGCGACCGCTACGGCAAGGACAGAAACAGATACAACGACCGCGACCGCAGAGGCGGCAGGGACGGCAAATACGGCGAGCGAAAAAACGACCGCTACGGCGACAGAAAGCCCTATCCCAAGCGCGAACTGCCCGCCGAGGACACCCCGCAAAGCTCGGGCACGAGCCTCTCCCGCGGCGGCACGGCAGGCTATAAGAAAGGCGGTTTCTCGGGCTTTTTCGGCACCTATCTCGGCAATTCCCGCGACAGTGCGCCCGACTCCCCTACGCCCGCGGAGAACGGCACGCCCGAAACGCCCGACGAGGAATAAGCCGCCCGTCAAGACAAAAGAAAAACGCAGCCTGCGGAAGTTTCCCGCGGGCTGCGTTTTTGTCTGTAAAGAGGGAACGAAACGGAGCGAAGCGGAGTTTCGTGGGAAAGCCACCGGCTATGCCGGTGGTGAATAGCTT
>CANQWX010000002.1 GCA_947627665.1 uncultured Clostridia bacterium | reverse complement strand
TACGCCACCCTTAAATACTGTCCCTGTGGAACAAACTCGTTCCTGTTCGGGTTCATCTTGTGTGACCTCCGTGAGTTCATTTTTGACCTCTTGTGACATAGATATTTTTTGGGAACGCTTTCCCTATGGTTGCAAAATACGAATAGGAAATTTCACCCCGTTTGACAATGGTTTTCCATAAAATTATTTTTTAAGGCGGTATGTAAGTATGGATAGTCTTTGGAGAGATAGAGTATTTCAAAGCATACCATGTCCGAAGGCATCTGTTTTGTGATAGTAAATGACGATACCATGTCCGAGGGTGGATGCTCTGTTCCATATCATCTCCCGTAAATTGCGGTATATCTTTGGCGCATTTTTATGAAGTATTCAAATACCGTGGATTGCGCTCTTTCAAGTATCCTGCCGATTTCGGGAAAGCTCAACCCTGCCATGCGGCATTCAAGCGCGGTTTTCATGTTGTCCGTTAAGTTCAAGTTCTCAACGATATTATCTGCTACGGTATAGTCCTGTTCTGTTTCTTCCTGTATTTCTATGGAAGGTTCACTTACGGGCGTCAACGCTTCGAGGCTCACGCTTCTGTAATAGTCGCTTGTCTTGCGGTTGATGAGTTTCGTCATTCTCTTGGTACAGGCAATTTGAACAGTGATCTTCTTTCCTTTCTTGGTATAGCCGATGACATCACTCAAATGCTTCCCGTAATGCTCGCAGAGGAATAACGCGCCCTCCTGCACCAAGTCATAGCCGTCACTGAATACATGGCTGACGTCATCCTTGTGCTTGATATCTACATAGACATCACGATACAATCTCTGCATCCGCGTTCCCATATATCCGATGAGATACTGCGTTTCGAGGACAGCGATGAGTTCCGCCATAGCAAGCACGTTTTCCTTTGAGATCTCCTCGCGGAGAACACCGTAATCCAACACTTTGCTCATTTTCTTTTCCTCCGAGCTGTTTTTCTCGCCTTTCGGCGCACCCTACCCAAACGGAAAGACAATGGCGGTCGTTTTGATATTCGGCGCACTTTCTTCCTGTCAAGGGCAACGAAGTTGCTCCGTACCACCCTTGACGGGAAGTGGCTTTCCGTTTACCACCAAACGCCGAAAGAAAGAGAAAAATTGTAGTCACAAAGAAAAAATGAGATAAAATACGAACATCTGTTTGTATTTGCTTGCCTTTTGTGTGGGAACGCGGTATAATCATGGTATGGGCATTGATTTATTTGCAGAAAAATATTACGATGATGAGATCGAAGAAGCGAGCGAGTTTCCGTGGGAGCATATCAGGAGCAACGGGTATGGTTTTATCCGTATCAAAAACCCGCATTATATGGTGGACGGCGACGAACACGAGTTCTTTGTCCGAAAGCCCACCCCCGCCGAGCGCAGGGAAATCATTATCAATACCGTGATAGAGTGCAACGGCAGGACATTCCGCATTCCTGTCCTTTCTCGTCTGTTGGGCGTTTCGGATAGGACGGTGCAGACGGTATTAAGGCGGTTGGAAAGAGAAGGCCTTATTGAGATCATTCCGAAAAAGACAAAGAGCGGGGCGCAACGGTGCAATGCCTATCGCTATATCGGGCCGCCGTGTGAAAAGTACGGTTCGGGGCTGACGTTAAAACTTCTCTATGACACAAAACACGACGTCGGCATCCGTGATTGGAATTGGAAGGTGTATTCCTTCGCCCACAATAAAGTTTGGCATAACAACTATCCGCTGTGCGAGGCGAAGTTTGAACAGCGGAAGGCAAGGCACGACTATCTGGTGAAGAACGACCTTCCGATTACTACCCCCGAAAACGTCAAATACATCGTCTTGCGGTACAGTTATTGGCGGGGAGAAAAAGAGAAGCTCAAACACTTTCTTTTCTCCAAAGACGGGAGTATCAAATTTCCGATCTTCCCGCTCGGCCGCTCCGAAAAAATATCGCTGTATGGCAATCCGCTTTTAATAGAGTTCGGCGGGCTGGAAGAGAATCCCGTCGTCACGGTCTCGGACGGGGAAACGGAAGAGATGTTCGGCATCTTTAATTGGTTCTATGAGAACATCATTCAAGTTTCAAGGGAGTTGGACGACGACCATGCAGAGCAGTATTTTATCGTGGGAGACTTCACGACAAAATAAATTCACGGAATTTCTTTTGGGAAAAGAAATTCCGTGAGGAAATGAGCAATTACGAATTAACTTTTATGTCCTCTCGTTCGTTTCATCGGACAAGAAGCGCGAAGTGTCGCGCAAATTGTGTCGCGCACGGCGGAAGTCAATTCCGCCTAACGCAAGTGATTTGACATAAAACCCCCATACCATGTCCGTGAGAAAGGCATAAGAAAAAAGTGCGAAGAAAAAATCTTCGCACTTTTTTCGTGTTCTGCCGGTGAAAAAATCTATTCGTATTGTGACAGGCACTCCCGCCCGTCTATGGCTGCAAAAAATAAATTTAAGGAGGTATGGGAACTTTCCGCGGCGGGAGCGTCTGACATCATTTCAAAGGAGGATCTATGAAAAGACAACAACCCGGCGACAGCGTTGGGGAACTTGACGAGGACGGCATTGCGGTTTGGTATCCCAACTGCAAAGTCCGCTTCGATGGCAACAACTATATCGCCACCCCGCATACCACTAACCGTACCCGCCGCAGAAAGCACATAGAACAGATCATTGCGGTATCTATCGAGGACGGAAAACTTGCCCTTGAAAAAGAGCCGCAGAAACCGCCCGCAACGCCCGAACAAATCACAGTCGAGGAAGCAATCAAAGCGCATGAGAAAAGCCCGCCTGAAAGCACAGACGAGCCGAAGAAAGTCATACGACATACCACGCGCAAGCAAATCTTCAATGAACTTTACGAGAAGTATCTCTATCTCAAACCGAGGGAACGCAAACAGGCGATCCTCAACGATATGCGCCCGCTCTTTGCAAACGAGGACGCTTTGAAGGTGTTTGTAGATGATAACTGTTTACGGCGGTGGAGAAATCTTGTCGTGCGCAGACAGCGGTTCGCAAGGAAAGCATATAACCAGCACTTCCGTTACTTTGCGACTTTCACCTATTCAGACGAGAAGCACACCGAGGAAAGTTTCAAGAAGCGATTGCTTCAAACATTGAGAAGGCTTGCAACGCGTCATAAGTGGCTGTATATGGGCGTATGGGAGCGGGGCAAGGAAACGGGCAGGCTTCACTTCCACGCGCTCGTGTATATCCCAGACGGCGAAGCGGTAGGAAGTTTTGAGGAAGAGACGGACTACAACAAAAAGACGGGCAAGAGAAAGACGATAACACAAAACACGTTCTTTGCGGAGAAGTTCGGCAGAAATGAGTTTGACGATATTTCATTCTCCGACATGGTGTATGGAAAAGCACTTGCCTATCTCATGAAGTACATGGAGAAGAACAACGAAAAAGCGGTCTATTCCCGTGGGCTGTATGAGTTTTTTCGCTCGGACATACAGGGTGCGGACGTGTTGGCAAAGATGGAGAACATAGACGAAACGGACAACCGGCTCGTACTTGCCCGCGACTTCACCTGTTGGGATGAGGGCGTGAAGGTGGGTGAAGTATCCCGCGAAACGATTGCTATGCTGCCGAAATCGAGTTGAAACGGGAGCGGCGATGAAACGTGCGCCGTGACGTGCAACCGCCGACCGCCGAAACAAACACGGACATAAACGGCAACAGAAAAGATGCTCTGTGAGAGGGCAAGCGCGGGCATTCGCAAGCGGTTCAGCGGCGATGCCCGCGCCCTCACAGTCTTTCTTCCGTTTGTCGTTTTGTTCGGTTAAGGCGTGTGCCTGTCTCGCGCCGCGAAGCGGCGCGCTTGTTTTCAAGACAGGCACACGCCTAAAAACCAGTTGGAAGAAAATCAGGGTTAGATGTCACCGATGTAAAGCAAATTTTTTTGAAATTTTATTGTTTTGCTACAATCCGCAACGCTTACCGGTTTTTCCTCGTAAAATTTTGTCGAAATGGCATAAATGCCCTTTGAAAGTTGCCGAGAATGTGCTATAATGAATGTGTATATCCTTTTACGGACGGGCGATGAAGAACATTGTTTGGATTGAAAACGGATGTATGACATACGAAATGGACGGCGTTCAAGTCGCTGTTGGGAGACAAGAAGAATGGCTATCTTGGATGAACTCATTACACAAATCGAAAACCCTGAACTGCGCGCGCGGATCGCGGCGGAGGCGGACAAGCTCGCAAAACAGAAAAAGTTCGGGCTTGTCTTTGAGGGGCATCTGCCCGAGTGTACGCCGCTTTGGGATATTCCCGTAAAAAAAGGTTCGAAGGTAGCGTTGAAATCGGGACAAGTCAGCGATTTTTATACCGTACTCAAAATTGGGGACGGTGTTGCGACGTGCCTCAATAAAGACAAGAGCGCGACGGCGGAGTTTAAGGTAGAAGAGCTTGTCTCCATTGCGGAGTTCGGTGAGGCAATCTATCCCTATTTGAAGCCTATGGACAGCGTCTGCAATGCGCCCGACAGCGATTTGTGGCACACGCTCATCGAGGCAGACAATTATCATGCCTTGCAGCTTCTTGAATACCTCTATGCGGGGAAAGTGGACTGCATCTATATCGATCCGCCCTACAATACCGGCGCGCGAGATTGGAAATATAACAACGATTATGTGGACGGGAGCGACCAATACCGTCATAGCAAATGGCTCTCCATGATGCAGAAACGATTGCGGTTGGCGAAAAAACTACTCAATCCCAAAGATTCCGTTCTGATTGTAACGATTGATGAAAAAGAATATCTGCATCTTGGTTGTTTGCTTGAAGAGATGTTCCCCGAGGCAAGAATGCAGATGGTGTGTAGCGCAATAAATCCAGCAGTGGTAGCGCGCGCGGAAGGCTTTGGACGTAGCGGGGAATACATTTATCTTATATCCTTTGGTGTAGCGGCACCGTCTAAATTGAAATTGCCTCGTGAATGGGTATCAAGCAAAGGACGGACTCATACAGGACAAGTGCGCTGGGATTTATTAAAACGCTCTGGGACTGGTGCATCAAGAGAAGATTCTCCTGGTGGTTTTTATCCTATTTATATTGATAAAACAAGCGGGAAAATTGAAAAAATTGGCGATCCGCTTCCGCATGGAGTATCAGAAGCTCCGCCAATAGAAGGTCTATATAGTTTGTTGCCCATAAGAGACAACGGGACAGAAGGACGGTGGCAATGGACAACCGAGACTTTTTTACAACGTATGGAGCAAGGTCGCGTAAAAATTGGTGGCAACGCAATACGTGGTTATACAGTCTACATATTAAAGGACGGAGAATATGAAAAAATTTGCAACGGTGAGTTTGTTGAAATAGGACGCGGCATTAACAATGAAATTATAGTTGATGATATAAATACTGATTTTGTAAGTGCTGTTCCTGGTGATATATGGAATATTTCCTCTCATGACGCTACACAATATGGCTCCCGTTTGTTGGGCAATATTTTTGGAGAGAAAAGATTTACCTTTCCTAAATCCTTATACGCTGTTCATGATGTTATTCGTTTCTTTGTCGCCAATAAGCCTAACGCACTTATCGTTGACTTCTTTGCAGGCTCTGGAACGACGCTTCATGCCGTCAATCTTCTCAACGCAGAGGACGGCGGACATAGACGCTGTATCATGGTGACAAACAATGAGGTCTCCGATGCCGAGGCAAAAGAACTTTCCGCAAAGGGCTATCACCCCGGGGATGAGGAATGGGAAAAACTCGGGATCGCGCGCTATGTGAATTGGCCGCGCACCGTCTGCTCCATTGAAGGACATGATGTGAACGGGAGTCCGCTTAAAGGGAACTATCTCGGAAGCGACATTCCCATGGCAGACGGGTTCAAAGCAAATGCCGTCTACTTCAAACTCGGGTTCCTCGATAAAAATTCCGTCGCGCTCGGGAGGCAATTCCAAGAAATGCTCCCTACGCTTTGGATGAAAGCGGGAGCAATCGGTAAATGCCCCGTCATCGATGAGCATACGCCCGATATGTTGATTTTGCCCGAGAACCGTTTTGCGGTGCTAACAGACGAAAAGCAGTACACAGAATTTGCCGATAAACTGAAAGAACATCCCGAGATCGATACGGTGTTTATCGTTACCGATTCGGAAGCGGGCCATCGGGATATGATCGCGGGACTGAAAGTCAAAAAAAGTTATCAGCTCTACCGCGACTATCTCGATAATTTCCGCATCAATACCGTCAGGAGGTGAGAAGATGAACGTCGAATTGTTTCCCTTTCAAAAGATAGCGCTTGCCAATTTAAGGCAGAAAACCGCCGAAGCGCTTGGCGGCTATTATCGCACGCATACGCCGCAGGTCGTTTCCTATACCGCTCCCACGGGCGCGGGGAAAACGATCGTCATGTCGGCGCTCATTGAGGCGATCTATTACGGCGACGAACGCTATCCCGATCAGAACGACGCGATCTTCGTTTGGCTTTCTGATTCACCCCAACTCAACGAGCAATCGAAATTAAAAATCGATCTGAAAGCAGATAAAATTAGGCTCAATCAATGCGTTGTCATCAAAGAAGATGAATTCGATATGGAGTTATTGGAAGACGGGCACATCTACTTCCTTAACACGCAAAAACTCTCCAAGTCGAGCAATCTTACCAAACATTCCGACGGACGGCAACATACCATTTGGGAAACGCTTTCAAATACCGTGCGGGAGAAATCGGATCGTCTGTATTTCATCATCGACGAGGCGCACCGCGGCGCGCAGAAGCCGAGCGATCTCACCAAGAACACGACAATCATGCAGAAGTTCTTGAAGGGTTCGGAAGCGGATCGGCTGCCGCCCATGCCCGTGGTCATCGGCATGACTGCCACGCCGCAGAGGTTCAATCGCTTGGCAGAGGGCATTCAATCTACCACGCATTATGTGACGACTACGCCAAGCGAGGTGCGCGCTTCGGGACTATTGAAAGATAAAATCGTAATTACATATCCCGAACGTGCAGACAACGACATGGCGGTCTTGCAGGCGGCGACGGACGAATGGAAAGAGAAATGGGATCATTGGTATCAGTATTGCTATGAACAGCACTATACACAGGTCAACCCCATTTTCGTCATTCAGGTTCAAAACGGCACAAGTCATCAAATCTCTGCAACGGATCTCGATGAATGTCTACGTACCATAGAGGAAAGGCTTGGAAACCGTTTTTCGGCGGGACAAGTTGTTCATGCTTTCGGCGAGGGAACGTCTACAATTCGAATCAACGGCTTGGATGTCCCCTATTGCGAACCTTCGCGCATTGCGGACGATAAACGCATCAGAGTGGTTTTCTTCAAGGAAACCCTTTCGACGGGTTGGGATTGCCCTCGCGCAGAGACGATGATGTCTTTCCGCCGCGCGGTCGATTACACCTATATTGCTCAATTGCTTGGGCGAATGGTGCGTACTCCGCTCCAACAGCATATCAAAGTGGACGAAACGCTCAACGACGTTCATCTGTTTTTGCCGCAGTTCAATGAAACTACTGTGCGCGATGTGGTGAACGCCTTGCAAAACGAGGAAGGCGCGACGATACCTACCGATATCGAGGCAGAAGCGCTTGGGAATGATAGTTACAGCACGTTATCTCTTCGCCCTTCAAGTCAAAGTTCCGATGGAAAAGTGCCGCAAGTGGCAGAGGGACAGATTCCCGCTCCCGCCGGCGCTCATGCAAACATATCGGACGATGTACAGCCCGTTGTCCCAGCTACTCCTTTGGAAGAATACGCTCAAGGTCAAGCGGACACCACACAGCCTGGCGAAACCGAACATATTTCCTCGCCCGTCGTTGTCCCTCGTTCAAACGAAGCGCCTATACAAGAAACGAGTCGGGAAAACACCTCACCATCTCCCGATCTTGACCGTGAGGCTATTGTGCGCGCAATAAACGATATGGGACTTTTGACTTATGATGTTCGCACGACACGCATCACCGATTACTTGAAATCTCTGTATGCGCTTGCCCGCCTTTTGACACAAACGCATATTGATATCGACGCAAAAGAGCGCGTAATCTCCGACATCACCGAGATGATCCACAAGCATATCGAAACGCTGAAAGAACAGGGAGCTTACGACGCGCTTGCCGAAAAAGTGTCGCAGTTTAAGTTGACAGCGCAGATTTTTGATGTATTCGGAAATTCGATAGACAATTATGCTACTTACGACTTGTTTTCTACGACGGATACGGACATTGAGCGTCAATGCCGACTTGCGGAAATTCGTCTTGGAAGCGAGGGCGTTGCTAATGCGTATGTGAATCGATATTTTAACGACGAAGAATTGATCGATCTCAAAATACACGTCATTATCTTTGTCGCCAATGCAGGCTGCATGGATGCGCTCAATGAATACGCGAAGAACCGCTTTCATGAGCTGAACGATACTTACCGGCGGCGCACGGTTTCTCTTTCGGAACAATTCAAAAAACGTTATGATGACATAGTTTCCAACGGCGATGTAATTAGTAAGCATAATTTCAGATTGCCGGAAACAATTCGTGTCCCGCGGGATACTGCCGGGAAAGCATATAGCAATCATCTTTTTGTAGATGATTCGGGGACTGCGCACATCAAGCTGAATAGTTGGGAAAGTGCTGTTATATCCGAAGAAGAAAATCAAGATGATTTTGTATGTTGGTTGCGCAATTATGACAGAAAGTCTTGGGCGCTCTGCATTCCCTATGAAATCAACGGGGAAATGAAACCGACATATCCCGATTTCCTGATTGTTCGCCGCGAAGGCACCGATTATGTTGTGGATATACTCGAACCGCACGATCCGTCAAGGGCAGATAATCTCGGCAAGGCGAAAGGCTTTGCGGAATATGCAAGGCAAAATCCGGGAGTAGGACGTATTCAGCTTATCAGATTGGAAAAAGATTCTGTCGGAAAGGAAAAAGCATTTCGTTTGGATATGTCAAAAAGTTCTATCCGCGAAAAGGTTGCTCGCTGTATGAGCAATGATGAATTGACTCACATCTTCGAAACGGACGGATTTTTCCAAAGCTAAAAGGACAAAAGTATGAACGATTATTTAGAGGTCTTTGAAAAGTTCAAAGACGTGAAAGAAATTTTTGACTTTTGCGACGATGTGCAAAAACTGCGCGAATATTATCGCACAGGACAGTTCCAAAAGATGCAGGAACATATAAGATCGTTGACGATAAAATATTCTCTTGAAGCTCTTGTGTGGAATACTGTCAATACGCAACCGCCCCTCACCTACGAGCAAGCATATATCAATGCCGAAGCTTTTTTGCGCGGACAGGGCGCAAAGATTATTACCGAAAAAATATTCGGGTATCAAAACCGCCTCACCCCCGACGAAATCTCCTTTATCGAGTCTGTAAAACCTAAGGAGTAATTATGACATACGACAGAAAAACAATAGAAGAAAATGGTGTCGATTTAGTAAAAAAACGGCTAAGGACTTTGAATGTTTTGGATCCGAATATACCCACAAATGACAAAGGGGTTTCGTGGGATGGGTATGTTTTGGTATATCAAACTGTTCCATTCGCAAAAAACAAATTAAGGGCCAAAATTCCTACACAAGTCAAAACACGGACGTTCAATAGATTTAAGGATAAATTTAATATACCTATCGCCGATTTGAAAAATTATAGGAAAGACGGCTCAATTCTCTATTTTTTGGTCGAAAATGTTAGAGGAAAATCTAAAATATTCTATGTGCCGTTGTTCCTTATTGATTTGGAGCGACTTATAAATACGTATTCTAATGCCACAAGTGCTCCTGTCAAGTTTTTACCTTTCCCAGAGGATGTAAAGTCTATTCGCAACGTCATAGACGATTATATAAAAACTGCCGATAAGCAAAAACAAATTTTGCCAAATGTTTATGACCTTGATACATTTAGAAAACAGTATCCAAATCGTCCATTGTCCTTTGAACTACTTTTGCCGATAAATCCTACCGCAAGAGATATTGTTAATTCTATTATTAGACAAAAACCGTATGTGTATTATCAATACGATAATGGATTGTCCGTTCCCGTTGGTAAAATGGAATCTGAAAAATTCAGTTTAATGATTGAAGATAATATTGAAATAAGAGTAAACGATGAGATTTTGTATTCAAAAATAAAACAAGAGAATTTCAGCGATAAACTTCGTTTAAGAATTGGAACTACTATCATTTTAGATTTGACAGGAAATACTTTTGAAGTTAATTATAGCATAAAAAATGCAAATTTATCAGAAGCAATAAAAACATTGCAATTTATGATTGCGCTTATAACTAACGAACCCATATACTTTAACAATTTGAGAATATTTAGGGGCGTTTCAATGAATAAAGGCATTGATGTTAATGCCCTTAGAAAACAATTGGATATGTTTTTAGATATCCAAATATTATTCAATAGGCTGGGGATAAGGAAAAGTTTAGTACCGCGGTCTTTGTCTGATACAGAACTGAATAATTTAATAATGATGTGCCAATCTGAGTTGTATAATCAAGAAGTTCCTTTGGGTTGCAAAGATAGCAACTTTGGGTATGTTAATATAGGCGATATACATATTCTCTGCTATTGCCAACGAGCGGCACGGCAAGGCTACTATATTATTAAGAGCATTTTTAATAAAGATTTATCAATATCATTTGCGTTGCCAGATGAAAACGGATCGCCCATTCCCGTAGGACGCTATTTGTTGCTGTTACAAGATGGTGTTAATAGTTTCAAACTTATTGACAACATAAACTATGATGATTTAATCGAATCGCTGAATGTAGATAAAATTCCGCCTCAAATAGAAGAAGCATACAATACTTTACTACTCAATATGCTAACATATTATGACGAAGTAAATTATGAGAAAATACTTGTTGCTTGCGAGTGGTTGTCAAATTATTTGTGGTCTAATTGCGGTAAAGATATATATTTTATAAACTTATGTCAAGTTAAATATCGCAGTAAGACTTTATCCGATAATGATAAATCAGAGATAGTAAAAATAAAAAGCGCTACTGATAATATTTTGCTTAAATTGGCTTGCTGTATCTTGTTACATTCTTTTGAAGAAGCCCAAGTTTTCTATGAACAATTACAAACATCAGATCGAGAAATGTTTAATCAATTTCCAATCAATAATCTATGGCTTACAAATAAAAATAGTCAATAGAAACTCAAAATTTAGCAAGCATTGGATTTTTGATTGCCATATAAAATTCAAACTAAAATCGATAAGGTTAAAAGGAGGGCACTATGATAAATAAAGAAGTAATAGTTCAAGGAATAAATATTCGGTATCAGAACTTAAATACCGAAGATTACATTTGCTTAACCGACATCGCAAAGGCTAAAAATCCACAGCATTCTGGTATTGTGCTTTCGCATTGGCTAAGAAATTATTCCACAATCCAGTATCTCGGGTTATGGGAAACGTTGAATAATCCCGATTTTAATGTAACCGAATTCGGTAACATTAAAAATAATTCGGGTGAGAACTCTTTTGTTTTGACTGCGCAAGAATGGATAGAAAAGACAAACGCGATCGGCATAGTCAGCAGAACCGGGCGCTATGGCGGCACTTATGCGCATAGAGATATAGCCTTTAAGTTCGCAAGTTGGATCTCGGTCGAATTTGAACTGTATCTGATAAAAGAGTTTCAGCGCCTCAAAGTTCAAGAGCAGCAGGCACTTGAATGGTCAGCAAAGCGCGAACTTGCAAAAGTAAATTACCGAATACACACGGATGCCATTAAGGAGAATATCGTTCCCACGCTTACGGAGGAACAACTCAAATATGTTTATGCCGATGAAGCAGACCTTCTCAATGTAGCACTGTTTGGCAAGACTGCCGCGGAGTGGCGCAAGGAGAACCCGACGCTAAAAGGCAATATCCGCGACTATGCCACGGTGGAACAGCTTTTAGTGATTGCCAATATGGAGAGCTACAATGCCATTTTGATTGAGCAAGGCGTTCCGCAGACCGAAAGATTGAGGCAACTCAACAACATGGCACGCTCTCAACTGCGGGTATTGGAACAAATCGATACCTCGCGTTTGTTAGGCAATAAAGGCGATTGAAATAACAATAAAAAACTTTGTAGCAAAGAAATCGAGAGTAAAATTTTTGGCTTTTTTGTGATGTCATATCAAAATTGATCTTTGGGTCACGCGATTAAGCTCTTATAATATAGGCATAAAGGAAGGATAAAATGATAGCACAGTCAGCTACCGTCTTCAAAACAAAATAGTGTCCATAAAGATGTGTTACAGTATCTACATAGTATCCTCTGCACCAGAATTGTCTGTTTCTGTATTTGAACTTCATGTTGCCCCACTTTTGGTATATCATCAGACTGCTCTTGCCTTTCAGAAAACCCATGAACCCGCTTACACTTATCTTCGGCGGTATTTCAAGCAACATGTGCACATGGTCGGGGCATACTTCCGCTTCTACGATTTCTACTCCCTTCCACCTACACAGCTCTCGCAGTATCGCTCCTATCTCTATCCTTTTATCTTCGAAAAATACTTTCCTCCGATATTTCGGCGCGAACACTACATGGTACTTGCAATTCCATTTCGTGTGTGATAAACTATTTGTGTCTTCCATTCGGTTGACCTCCTTTGGATTTTTCGGTTCGCAACTGCCAGGTCGCTTACCTCTATTCTAATCCAAAGGAGTTTTACTTTCAATACTTTTCGGTAAACCTCTCCTGAACCCCTGGACTATCCAGGGGTTTTCTTTTACAAAAAAGGGCGCCCGTGCGGGGCGCCCCTTGCGAACCGTTTTATTCTTCCTTGTCCTTGTTGCCCTTCTGCTTCTTGCCGCGCAGCGTCTTGACATCCACTTCCTCGATGTTCTTGTCCGAAGGCTTGACGACGAACAGAATGATGATGACGATGAGCAGCACCGCGGATACGGAGAACAGGACCACGGAGGTCACGTTGTTTTCCAGCCACTCGGTGGTGTTGGGAATGGGGTCGAGCGGGTTCTTGACGTCGATCACCTGATAAGCGGTCGCCGTGTGCCCGGGGAGCCTCTCTTCCTCAATGGTGAGCTTGACGATATAGTAGGTCGCTTCCTGCGGGACAAAGCTCAAAGAGCTGTCGGGATCCCAATGGTACTTGTTGTCCGTGCGCTCCCACTGGTCCTCGTCCTCTTCGCTCACGCTGCTGTTGAAGGTCTTGACCTCTTTGAGGCAGGCGGCGTAGGTTTCGACGTAGTCCTTGACGTTCTCCACAAAGTCGTTGTACTCGGGCTTGCTCAGTCCGCCCAGAGCGCCCTCGTCGAAGCGGTAGAGGGTGTAGGTCGCCTTATAGTCGCTGAGCGCCACGATGTCGAAGGAGGGAACGGTGTATGTGCTCTCGCGGTAACCGGGGGTCTGCGTGCCGGGGTCCTCCACTTTCGCGCCCGTGTAGCCCGTTTCGAAGCGGAAGGTGGGGATCTCTTCGATGTCCCAGATGTTGCCCGAGGATACGTCGGCGAGCCTGCCGTCCGCGTCGTAGTACTTCATCGTGTTGCCCGCGGCGTCGGAGGCGAGCACCTTGAAGATGTACTTGCCCTCTTCGTCGATCTCGAAGCGGAGCGCGTTGTAGCGCAGCGACGTTGCCGAGGAAGCGCTCCCGCTCGTTTCGAGGCTCTGCTTCTTATAGTAGACGCTGAAACGGAGATTGCGGTAGTCGGCGTTCTTGCTCGTGATGAGGCTGCGCAGGGAGGGAAGATAGAAGTAGCTGCCGTCGCCCGCGCTGAGGGCAAGCTCTCTCGTGAGATTGCCGTCCTTGTCCTTCTTGTATGCGATCTCGTCGATCGCCCGCTGGTATTCCTCGGCGAGCGTATCGGCCTCTTCGGCCTTGACGTTGGTCTTGGTGGCTTCGTCGGCGGTCACGCCCACATAGGTGGGGCCGCTCTTCTCGCCCGTCTGCGCCGCGCCGATGTCGCCGCGGTTGACGATGATGTAGGTGAAATCGTCCACTTCGGTCAGTTCGAGCTGCTCCTTCGTGACGTCGCCGTGATCCTCCGTCCCCTCGGTGTTGGGGCACTTCCATTCGCTGTCGAGGTCCTCATACTCCTTCTCGCTGACAAGTTCCCCGCACTTGGGGCACTTGTACGCCTTGGCGGAATGGAGGGTCTTTGTCTGTCCGTCGGCGGCATACCACGCGAGATAGATCCACTTTTCCGCCTTCTGGCCCGAGGTAAGCCCCGAAAGGTTGGTGCCGTCGTCGAGTTCGAAGTAGATGGAAACGTATTGCTCCTCTTCCTGCGTGTCGCTCGTGGGCATGAACACGGTGGAAGTGGTGAGGGCGGAATAATCGCCCGAGAGAGGCTTGGGATAGAGGCCGTCCTCATCCGCGGCGTTGACCATCGCGTATCTTCTCGTGACGGTGACGGAGCTGTCGCACACGTCCACGGCTTCGTAGGTGAGCGACCACTTTCTGCCGAGGGTGTAGGCGTAGACTTCCTCGTTGACGATGAGCACGGGGTCGGCGTTGTCCGTGACGCGGCCGTCGCTGTTGAGCGTAAAGCTCTGCCCGTTGAGTTCCTTCATGAGCAGCTTCTGTTCCGTCTTGCCCTCGGCGAGCTTGTCCGCCGTAAAGGTGATGGGATCGCGGGGGGTGGAGGAAGCCGAGCTGAGATATTCGAGGAAATAGCCGCCGATGTTGGTGAACACGCCCGCTTCTTCCCCGTTCAAAAGCACCTTGAATTCGCCGTAGCCCACGCCTTCGTCGGTGAGGGAGAGGGTGATGTCCCCGCCCGCCGCAACGGTGAGCGCCGTCTTTTCGGTTTCTTCGAACCAGGTGTCCTCTTCCTCTTTCACGTCCTCTTCGGGCTGGTGGTAGGAATCGCGGACGGCAACTTTCAGCGTGCTGTCCTCATAGAAGAACACGAGGCTGTTGGTGGAAACGCCCTCCTTGGTGACATTCTCCTCCGCGCCCTCATAGGTGAGCGTGAAGCGGGTGAAATCGAAGGTGGGGAACGCGAAGGTCATCGAATAGCGGCCCGTTTGGTAGGTTGCCGCGGGCTCCTCCGCCTGTGCGGCGGGATCGTTCCCGTTTTCACCCTCTTCGCCTTCGCCGCCCTCCTCCGTTTCGGGGACAAGGGGCGCGAACCATTTGAGCGCAAGGTCGCGGCGGAAATGCACGCTGCCCTTTTCCTTGCTGAATGTGAACTGGACGTATTGATCTCCCTCGCCCTCGGAGGCTCCCACCGAGCCGTCCGTGCCTGCGGAGAAGATCTCCGTGGGGCGGTACTCTACCGCCAGCGCGCTCTTGGTGTGGAATAGGGCGCCCACGGCAAAGCCGAAGGCGAGTGCAAACGCGGAAAAGAGCGCGAGAATTGTCAGAAAGCGGATCTTTGTCTTATTCATGTAGGTTGCTCCATCACGGGCATTTTGCCCGACTATCTTTACCATTTTACTAAAATTTTCATGGCAAGTCAAGCGGTATTTCGCCTTCTTTGAAAGAAATCGAAAATTTTCCCGCTTTTCTCACGGTTTGAGCGCCGCGCCGAGGTCGAAACGCCTCCACGGCGTCTCCGTCCTGGGCGGTTCGCACAGAAAGAGCATGCGCTCCTTGGTGACGGGATGGGTGAACCCGAGCGAGTACGCCCAGAGCGCCAGCTTGCCCTTGACCGCCTTCTCGCCGCCGTAGCGCATGTCGCCGTACACGGGGTGGGAAATGCCCGCCATCTGCACGCGGATCTGGTGGCTCCTGCCCGTGTGCAGCTTGACCTGCACGAGGGCGAGTTCCCCCGCCTTTTCGAGGACGCGGTAGTCGAGAGAGGCGAGCTTTGCCCCGTCCGTCGCCTGCGGCGTCAGGTATACCATGTTGTTGACGGTGTTCTTTTTGAGGTAGCCCGTCAGGGTGCCGCTCTCCTCCTGCGGCGCGCCGACGAGCACGGCAAGGTACTTCTTTTCGAAGTCCCCCGTCTTCATCTGCGCCGAGAGCCTGCCCGCCGCCTTGCTCGTCTTGGCGAACACCATCACGCCGCCCGTGGGACGGTCGAGCCTGTGGACAAGCCCGACGTACACGTTGCCCGGCTTATGGCAGGTCGTTTTGATGTACGCCTTCACGCGGTCGAGCATGTTGCCGTCCCCGCTCTCGTCGGGGCAGGAGGCGACGTTCTGCGGCTTTAATACCACGATGATGTGATTGTCCTCGTAGAGGACGGTGAGCGCCTCTTCCGCGGGTACTTCTTCCGCGGGCGCCTCTTCCGCCGCTGCGGGCGTTTGCCTTTCTTCACACATAATACATCCCTCCCGCGCCGCAGGGAAGCGCGATGCCTTCCCCCGTGGGCAGCCCCACTTCGTACGCTTCGTAAGTTCCTTTCCTGCCCCCGAGCGCCAGGGCGAGGATATTTTCGAGCACCGTGGGTTGCAGACCCGTGGTGTAGCTGTTGATGAGAAAGAAGAGCGGCTCGTCCGAGAGAAGTTCCGCGCACAGCTTGACGAAGGGATATATCTCCTCTTCGATCTTCCACATCTCGCCGTTCGGGCCTCTGCCGTAGGAGGGCGGGTCCATCACGATCCCGTCATAACGGTTGCCGCGGCGGAGTTCGCGCAGGACGAACTTCTTGCAGTCGTCCACGATGTAGCGGATGCCGCTTCCGATCCCAGAGAGCCGCGCGTTTTCGCCCGCGCGCTCCACCATGCCCTTGGCGGCGTCGACATGCACGACCGAAGCGCCCGCCTTGGCCATGGCGACCGTCGCCCCGCCCGTGTAGGCGAAAAGATTGAGAACTTTGGGCGTTCTCCCCTTTTGCACCGCCGCACGGATGATGGCGCCCGTCCGCTCCCAGTTGACCGCCTGTTCGGGGAAAAGCCCCGTGTGCTTGAAGCCCATCGGCTTTACCTTGAAGGTAAGTTCGCCGTAGCCGACCGTCCAGCTCTCGGGGAGCGGGGTACGGAATTCCCATCCGCCGCCCCCTTTTTCGCTGCGGTGATAGACGGCGGAAAGCCCGGGGTAGGAGAAGAGGTCGCGCTGCGCCGCCCAGATGACCTGCGGGTCGGGGCGGAGCAGGAGAGCCTGTCCCCAGCGTTCGAGCTTATAGCCGTCCCCCGTACAGAGCACGGCAAAATCCTTCCAATGATCGGCGAGGCGTATCATGGAATATATTATAGTGAAAGCGGGCGCAAAAGTAAAGTGATTTTTCGGCGCTTGGGGAAATTCGTGCTTTGTGGGGGGAATAAGGCACCCCACGGAGAGGGACCCCCTCCAATGGAGGGGGATTAAGGGGGTGGGCAATTTCCACACCCACGTCATATTGAGCGGAACGAAGTGGAGTCGAAATATCTCTACCGCACTTGGCGCCCCTATAGGGGAGCTGGCGAGGCGTAAGCCGAGCCTGAGGGGTTCTCAGAAACCCTTTCCCCCGCTTCGCGGGTACTTTCCCTTTCAGGGACAGCAAGCGCCCCACACCCCTTCCGTCTTGCCGCCGTTGCGGCAAGACACCCTTCTCACACGGGGTAGAAGCCCGTGTTCGGTCACCGTTCGCGCGGCAAATGCGCTCACTCATGTCGCATTGCGCCAACGGTTATCAACCGTTGGCAGAAGGCAATGCTCCACCTCAAGGGGTGGGCAAGGGGCGAAGCGCACCAGCCCCTCTTTAATCCAGAAAGTCGTTGCGGTCGAGGCCGTCGCGCAGCTTTTCCAGCGCCTTCTTCTCGAGCCGCGACACATACGAGCGCGAGATCTTCATCTTCGCCGCCACCTCCCGCTGCGCCATCGGCACCCCGCCCGTGAGCGCATACCGCATGCACACGATCTGCGTTTCCCGCTCGGTCAAAAGCTCCTTGACCGCCTTGAGAAATTTCTCCTGCATCAGAGAGCGCTCTACCCCGCCGAACACCTTGTCCTCCTTCTCGAACAGAAGGTCCATGATGGTCAGCTCATTGCCGTCCTTGTCCGTGCCGACGGGGTCGGAGAGGGATAGATCGTTCTTGTGCTTCTTGCCCGCGCGGATGAGCATGAGGATCTCGTTCTCCACGCAGCGCGCCGTGTAGGTGGCCAGCCGCGTGCCGTGCCCCGGTTCGTAGGTGGAGATCGCCTTGATCAGCCCGATGGACCCCACCGAGATCATGTCGTCCGTTTCTGCCGCGCCGCTGTACTTTTTGACGATGTGCGCCACGAGCCGCATGTTGTGGCGGATGAGTTTTTCCCGCGCCGCCTTGTCGCCCGCGCGCGCGAGTTCGAGGCACTTTTTTTCCTCCTCCGCGGAGAGAGGCTTGGGATAGGAGCTGCCGTCCGACACGGACCCCGTGAAAAAGAACAGGCGGCACAGCATGGCACAGAGCATGGAAAGCATAATTTCACCTCTTTCCATTCTATGCGCCGCACGTTCCGTTCATGAAGAAATAGCCCGCCGCGGCAGGATCGCCGCGGCGGGCGCATGCGCTGCTCCCCCCCTCAGACGGAGAACACGGGAAGCACCGCGCCGTCGTATTGCGCCGTGATGTAGTCGTACACTTCCTTGCTCTTCAGCGCGGAAACGAGCGCCTTGATCTTGGGAAGGTCCTCGTTCCCCTCCTTGACCGCGATGATGTTGGCGTACAGCTGCGCCGCGTCCCCTTCCGCGTTCTCGACGGCGAGCGCGTCCTTTACGTTCAGCCCCGCCTGCAACGCGTAGTTGCCGTTGATGACCGCGATCGTCCCGTTCTTCTGCTCTTGCAGCTGGAGCGCAACGGTATTCGCCTCGAGGTCTTCGACGGTGTTGCCCTTGCTGTCCGCGATGTCCTGCACGGTGAGGGTGTCCGAAGCGGTGGCCCCCTCTCTCAGCGTGATGTAGCCCTCGTCCTGCAAGACGAACAGCGCGCGGGTGAGGTTGCTGCCGTCGTTGGGCACGAGGATCGTTCTGCCCGTCTTGACGGTATCGAACTCCTCTTGCGTCACGTTCTTGCCGTACACGCCGAACGGCTCGTAGTGGATCTTCTCCACCGCCGCAAGATGGGTGCCGTGGTCGGCGTTGAAGGTGTTGAGATAGGGCGTGTGCTGGAAGTAGTTCGCGTCGAGGCTCCCCTCTTCGAGGGCGGTGTTGGGCGTGATGTAGTCGTCGAACACCTTGATCTCGAGGGTGTAGCCCTGTTCTTTGAGGTTGTCCTTCACGATCTCGAGGATCTCGGCGTGGGGCGTTTGGCTGGCGCCGACGGTGATGACGTCGGTCTTTCCGCAGCCCGCGAGGGAGCCGGCGAGGATGCAGGACGCCGCGACTGCGGCAAGGGTGGTGAATAACTTTTTCATAACATATCTCCTTAAAAATTTTTTATTGTTTTGTTTTATATGGCGCCTTTGGGGGAGGAGGTGGGCAATTCCCACACCCACGTCATATTGAGCGTAGTCGAAATATGACGTCACCCATTCGACTACGCTCAGGGTGACGTGAAGAGAACACGCCCCACACCCCTACCCCTCTCCCACGGAGAGGGTACCCCCTCCATTGGAGGGGGATTCAGGGGGTGGGCAAGCCCTCGTCCAACGCCTACTTTGTTTCTTTGGCTTTGTTTTTACGGCCCTTGACGCGGACTCGCTTGTCGGTGCGGGCCGCAAGGTACATGCCGAGTTCCTGTATGATCTGCACGATGACGACGATGAGCAGCACGCACAGCCAGATGACGTCCTGCGCGTTGGACGGCCGCGCCTGTGTGACCGCCAGCGCGCCCAAGCCCCCCGCCGCGATCGTCCCCGCCATGGCGGAATAGCCGAGGATCGTCACCGTGGAGATGACCGCCCCCACGAGAAGAGAGGGCTTGGCCTCGGGCAGGTACACCTTCCAAACGATCTGCAACGTGCTTGCCCCCATCGACCGCGCCGCTTCCACGACCCCCGCGTCCACCTCTTTGAGGGAAGATTCCACCATGCGCGCCACATAGGGGGCTGCGGCGACGACGAGCATGAAGATCATCGCCCCGTTGCCGATGCTCGTGCCGAGCAGGGCGCGGGATACGGGGATGAGCGCCACCATGAGAATGATGAAGGGAATGCTGCGGAAGATGTTGACGACGATCCCCACCGCCTTGTTGAGCCAGAGGACGGGTTTCAAGCCGCCGCGGCCCGTGACGGCGAGGACGACCCCGAGGGGCAGCCCGATGAGATAGGCGACCGCCGCCGACGCGAAGGTGAGATAGATCGTTTCCCACACCGCGAGCGGGAATGCGTTCGTTTCGATGAGCTGTGTGAACAGGCGGGAAACAAGCAATGCGTCCATCTTAAAATTCCTCCTTGAATACGACGTTGTGCGCCGTCAGATAGCGCTTGGCAGCGGCGATCTGCGCTTCGTCGCATGGCAGCCCCACGACCATCTGCCCGAAGCTCTTCCCGTCGATGAGGCGGGTGTCGGCAAAGAGGATGTTCGCCTCTACGCCGCACGTTCTGGCAAGTCCCGCGACGACGGGTTCGTTCCCCGTTTCCCCGTGAAAGACGAGGCGGAGTTTGGGTCCTCCCTCACCCGCCGCCGAACGCAGCGCCTCGGGCAAAATGAGCCGCTTTGCGATCTCCGACTGCGGAAAGGAGAACACATCCTCCACCCTCCCCTCTTCGGCGACGCGGCTTTGCCCGAGCACGGCGACGTGGGTGCAGACCCGCTCCACCACCTTCATCTCATGGGTGATGACGACAAGGGTGACCCCAAGCTCGCGGTTGATCCTTTTGAGGAGCTGCAAGATGCTCTCGGTCGTGGCGGGGTCGAGGGCGCTCGTCGCCTCGTCGCAGAGCAGGTACTTGGGAGAGGTGGCGAGGGCGCGGGCGATGGCCACCCGCTGTTTTTGTCCGCCCGAGAGCTGCGAGGGATAGGCGTCCGCCTTCTCCGAAAGCCCCACGAGGGCGAGCAGCTCTTCCACCCGCCGTTTCGCCTCCTCGCGGGGGGTCTTGACAAGCTCGAGCGGAAAGCGGACGTTCGCCGCCGCCGTGCGCTGTTCGAGCAGGTTGAAGCTCTGGAAGATCATGCCGATGGAGCGGCGAAGCTCTCTGAGGCGCTTCTTCTTTGCCGCGCCGACGTCCTCGCCGTCGAGGAGCACCTGCCCGCGGGTGGGCTTTTCGAGCAGATTGATGCAGCGGACTAAGGTGCTCTTGCCCGCGCCCGAAAGCCCGATGACGCCGTAGGCGCTGCCGTCGGGGACGGTGAGCGTGACATCCTCGAGCGCGAGCGTATCTCCCGCCTTGGAGGGATAAATTTTGGTCACGTTTTTGAGTTCTATCATACGATCTCCTTTTGAGGGATTGTCGGGTGTTTGCATTTCTCTTGGCTGCCCCTTGAGGGTGGAGCATTGCCTTCTGCCAACGATTGATAATCGTTGGCGCAATGCGACATGAGTGCCCCGCCTTTCTAATGTCTAATTCCTTAGGCGGCACGAGCCGTTAGGCGAAGTAGCGCATTTGCCGCGCGAACGGTGACCGCCCCGCCCGCACGTTCAGTTTTTCTAAGGGCGGCACGAGCACGAAGTGCGAAGTTACACGGGCTTCTACCCGTGTGAGAAAGCTGTCACGAGCTTGCGAGTGACTGAGGGGGTGCTTTTGTTTACGACACCCCTTCCGTCTTGCCGCCGTTGCGGCAATCCACCCACCCCTCAAGGGGTGGGCAAGGAGCGGGTGGTGGGGGTCGTACCAAGCAAAAGGCACAAAAAAACCGCCCGGGGCGGAAAGTCCCGGGCGGAGATGTTTCGGCTTCGCGTTTACAACGCCAAAAGCCCGCGCATCTCTGCTCGGGACATCGGCATGTACATGGAATTGCGGTAGTTCTGCTGTTTCATGGGTCTACTGTATCATACCCCGAAAGGGTTTGTCAAGCGATTTTCGGGAAAAAATTTTTTGAATTTTTTCCCCCTTGGACGCTTGGCGCCCCTCGCAGGTGGAGCAAGCATTCCCCAATTACGTCATGTTGAGCGGAGGCGTTAGCCGAAGTCGCCCCGCGCGCCGTTCTGTTTTTCTAAGGGCGGCACGAGGAGCGTAGCGACGAAGTAAACATCTCTACCGCATTTTAATAAGGTCGAGATTTCTCCACTCCGCCTTCGGCTTCGGTCGAAATGACGATGAAGAGGGACAGCAAGGGGTTGAGATTTCTCGACTTCACTTCGTTCCGCTCGAAATGACGGTATAATACTTGGCGCCCCTCGCAGGGGAGCTGGCGAGGCGTTAGCCGAGCCTGAGGGGTTCTCAGAAACCCTTTCGGCGCTTCGCGCCACTTTCCCTAAAAGGGACAGCAAGGGGGGCAGCAAGAGGTTGAGATTTCTCCACTCCGCCTTCGGCTTCGGTCGAAATGACGGTATAATACTTGGCGCCCCTGTAGGTGGAGCATTGCCTTCTGCCAACGATTGATAATCGTTGGCACAATGCGACATGAGTGAGCGCATTTGCCGCGCGAACGGTGACCGAACACTGGGTTCTACCCGTGTGAGAAAGCTGGCACGAACGCAGTGAGTGACTGAGGGGTTCTCGTAAAACCCTTTCCCCCGCTCCGCTCATGCCACTTTCCCTAAAAGGGACAGCAAGAGGGACAGCAAGAGGTTGAGATTTCACTCAGCCGCTGATGCTATCGAGATATTCGTCGAACGTCACGCTCTTGTCGTATACCTTGGTGCCGTCGAGGACGATGATGCGGTTGCACACCGTGTTCATCAGCTCCTGGTCGTGAGAGGTCATGATAAGACAGCCCTTGAATGCCGTCAGTCCGTTGTTGAGCGACGTGATGCTCTCCAAGTCGAGGTGGTTGGTCGGCTCGTCCAGCACGAGGAAGTTCCCCCCCTCGAGCATCATCTTGGCAAGCATGCAGCGCACCTTCTCCCCGCCCGAGAGCACCCGCGCCTCTTTGAGCGCCTCTTCCCCCGAGAAGAGCATCCGCCCCAGCCAGCCGCGCAGGTACTCCTCGTAATGGTCCTTGGAGAACTGCGACAGCCACTGCACGAGCGTGAGGGTGCAGCCGTCGAAGAACTCCCCGTTGTCGAGGGGATAATAGGAATATTCGATGGTCTTGCCCCACTTCACCGTGCCCGCGTCGGGCTGCTGTTTGCCCGTCAAAATGTCGTAGAGCATGGTCACCGCGGTGGACTTGTCGCACAGCATACCGATCTTGTCCCCCTTCTGCACGGTGAACGAAAGATCTTCGAAGTACCCCTCTTTGGTGAGGTTTTCCACCATGAGGATGTCGTTGCCGATCTCCCGCTCGTACTTGAATTCGATGAAGGGATACTTGCGGAGAGAGGGCTTGAAGTCGGAGATTGTGAGTTTTTCCAGCTCCTTCTTGCGGGAAGTCGCCTGCCGCGACTTGCTGGCGTTCGCCGCAAAGCGCGCGATGAATTCTTTGAGTTCGGCGGCGCGCTGTTCCGCCTTCTTGTTGGCGTCCCGCTGCTGCCGCGCCATGAGCTGCGAGGTCTGGTACCAGAAGTCGTAGTTCCCCAAATAGAGGTTGATCTTGCCGAAGTCGACGTCGCAGATGTGGGTGCAGACCTTGTTCAGAAAGTGGCGGTTGTGGGACACGATGATGATGGTGTTCTCGAAGTCGAGGAGATAATTTTCGAGCCAGCGCACCGTTTTGAGGTCGAGGTTGTTGGTCGGCTCGTCCAAAAGCAGGACGTCGGGATCGCCGAAGAGCGCTTGCGCGAGCAGCACTTTCACCTTTTGCTTGGCGTCCATGTCCCCCATGAGGGTGTCATGGAATTCACTGCCGATGTCCAGCCCGTTCAAAAGGGTCTCGGCTTCGCTCTCCGCCTCCCAGCCGCCAAGCTCGGCGAACTCGCTCTCCAGCTCGGAAGCGCGCACGCCGTCCTCTTCAGTGAACTCCGCGTGGGCGTAGAGCGCGTCCTTTTCGTCCATGATCTCCACGAGCCGCTTATGCCCGAGCATGACGGTGCGCAGGACGGTTTCCCCGTCGTACTTGTTCTGGTTCTGCGCGAGCACGGACATGCGCTCGTTTTTGCCGAGAAGGACTTCCCCCTTGTTGGGTTCGATCTCCCCCGAGAGCACTTTGAGGAAGGTGCTCTTGCCCGCGCCGTTCGCGCCGATGATGCCGTAGCAGTTCCCCGCGGTGAATTTTAAGTTGACGTCCTCGAACAGCTTTTTGCTGCCGTATTGAAGGCTTACGCCGTTGACCTGTAACATGGCTGCGCTCCTTGTGGGTTTTCCCACCGATTATACCATAACGCGGCAGAAATGTCTATTGTTTCGCACGGGCATATTTTGCGGACGGGCGGAATAGATGTTAGAATATGTACGGCATCAAACGGTTTGCGGCGGGGGCTTGGGATTGGCTGCTCGCCGCCTTTCTGCTCTTTGCGGCGGCGCTCTTTCTCACCGACCCCGCGCGGTATGCGGGGAGCGTATCGGAGGGCGTGTCCCTCTGGGCGGTCTGCGTGCTGCCCGCCGTGTTCCCCTTTCTCTTCTTCACCGCCCTCTTCACGGGGCTGCCCCCCTTTGCCGTCCTCTCCGCCAAACTTTCCGCCCCGATGGGGAAGCTCTTCCGCGTGTCGGGCGCGGGCGGGGGCGCGGCGATCCTTGCGGCGCTTTCAGGCTATCCCGTGGGCGCGAGGACGGTGTACGACCTCTCCGCCGCGGGCAAGATCGCCAAGGAAGAGCGCTTCCGTCTTGCCTGCCTCTGTTCCACCTCGGGGCCTGTGTTCCTCGTGGGGACGGTGGGCGGCATGATGTATGAAAGCGCGGCGGCAGGCTGGGCGATGCTCCTCTCCCACCTTGCCGCCGTGTGGACGGTCTGTCTTTGCATGCGGTTTTTCGGCAAAAAAAGCGCGTCGGCTCCCCTTTCGCCGCCGCGGCGCCCCCTCTTGCAGGACAGCCTGTCGGGCGCCGTGCTCTCCGTGCTCTGCGTGGGCGGATATATCGCCCTATTTTCCTGCCTGAGGCGTATGCTTGCCGATCTGGGACTCTTTTCCTTCTCCTTTTTGGGAGAATACACCGAGGGTGCGCTCTGCGGGCTGCTCGAGATGACGGCGGGCTGCCGCGCGCTCTCCGCCGTCCGCACCCCCCTCTCCTGCGCCCTGTCCTGCGCGGCCGTCACCTTCGGCGGCGCGTGCGTCTTATGCCAGCAGGCAGGGTTCTTGTCCCGCGCGGGCGTGAAGATGCCCCTCTTCTGCTGCGTGAAACTGTTGCAGGCGGCGCTGGCGTTTTTGCTCTGCTGGGGGCTTTGCACCGCGTTCCCCTGCCTGTGAGGGGAGAGCGCTTGCTGTCCCTTTTAGGAGTGGCATGAGCGGAGCGAATGCCGAAAGGGTTCTCGAAAACCCCTCAGGCTCGGCTAACGCCTCGCCAGCTCCCCTGCAAGGGGCGCCAAGCCCTCAGTCACTCACTACGTTCGTGACAGCTCCCCTGCGAGGGGCGCCAAGCCCTCAGCTGTATGCCCCTAAGAGTTTGAAGGAAACGCAGACTTTTTTCGCCTCGGAGAGCGCCGCCTGTACCCGCGCGCCGCCGATGTCGCCCGCGATCTCGATGAAAAAACGGTATTGCCCGAACTGGTCCTTGACAGGACGGGACTGGATCCGCGTCAGGTTCAAACTGTACCGCTGGAAGATCTTCAACAGGTTGACGAGCGCGCCCGGCTTGTGGGCGCACACCGCCGAAAAGAATACCATGACGCTGTGCTCGGGCAGGTCGCCCCGCCGCTCCACGCGCAAGAACCGGGTGTAGTTCCCCTTTTGGTCGGCGATGTTCTCCCCCGAGAGCACCACCCCCTCCCGCTTTACATGCGCGCCGACGATGCCCGCCGTGTGCCCGTTGAGCAATTTGAGGCTCTCCGCCGTGGACGAAGTTTCCACGAGCTGCGCCTCGGGAAAGCAGCGTTGCAGATACTCCGTGCACTGCCCCAGCGCCTGTTCGTGCGAACAGATCGTATCGATGTCCTTCGGGTCCACCCCGTCGAGCAGGGCGAGGCGGTGATCGACGAGGAGCAGGTCCTCCCGCACGCCGAACACAGGCTCCGCTTCGAGCAGGTCGAGGCACTCCGACACGCCGCCGTTGAGGCTGTTTTCCACGGGCAGGACGCAGCAATCGGTCTCCCCCGCCGTGAGTTTCCGCACCGTTTCGGGAAAATTGTGGCAGAGCACCACGTCGTAGCCCTCGCACATGGTCAGCGCCGCATACTCCGAATAGCTCCCGACGGGGCCTAAGCAGCTCACTTTCTGTCTTTCTTCCATCATACCATCTCCGCAATGTCGTAAATGAGCCGCTCCGTGTCCTCCCAGCCGAGGCAGGGGTCGGTGATGGACTGCCCGTACACGACGTCGTGCTGCTGGCAGCCCTCCACGAGGAAACTTTCGATCATGAAGCCCTTGACGATCTTTCTGAAATCGCCGTCATAGGCGCGGTTCTGCATCACTTCCCGCACGATGCGGATCTGCTGCTTGAACTGCTTGCCCGAATTGGAATGGTTGCAATCGATGATGACGGCGGGGTTGCTCAGCCCGCCCTCGGCGGCGCGGTAGCTCTCGAGCACCTGCATCACCGTTTCGTAGTGGTAGTTGGGGATGTCGTTGCCGTAGTTATCCACTCTGCCGCGCAGCACGGCGTGGGCGTAAGGGTTGCCGCCCGTCTTTACCTGCCACTCGTGGTACTTGAACACCTGCCTGCTCTGCACCGCGAAGATGGAATTCATGAGCACGGGAATGCTGCCGCTCATGGGGTTTTTGATCCCCACGGGCAGTTCCACTCCGCTCGCCACCAGACGGTGCATCTGGTTCTCGCTCGAGCGCGCCCCCACCGCGACATAGGTGAGAAGGTCCTCGACATAGGCGTAGTTCTCGGGATAGAGCATCTCGTCGGCGGCGGACAGCCCCGACTCTTCGATGGCGGAGAGCAGCAGCGCGCGGATGGTGCGGATGCCGCGGAGGGTGTTCTCCTCATGCTCGGGATCGGGCTGGGAGAACATGCCCTTGTACCCCACGCCGCGGGTGCGGGGCTTGGCGGTGTAGATGCGCGGGACGAGCACGAGCTTGTCCTTGACGCGCTCGTTGACCTTGCCCAAGCGGGAGACGTATTCGAGCACGGGCTTCGGCTCGTGCGCCGAGCAGGGGCCGACGATCACGAGCAGCTTGTCCGAACGGCCCGTGATGACGTCCGTCGCAAGTTTGTCCCGCTCCCGCTTGACCGTTTGCAGGGCCGCGGGGACGGGGCGTTCGGCGATGATCTCCTCCGCGGAGGGGATACAGATCTGTTTCTCAAACATATTTGCCTCGCTGAAGAAGGCGGTAGACCGCCTCCGGAACGTAGTTTTCGCAGGGAGTGCCGAACAGGATGCAGTTGCGCACGAGCGTGGAGCTGACGTGCATGTTCCTCTGTTCGGCGGGGATATAGAGCGTGATCATTTCGGGGCTGATGTCGCGGCTCGCGTAGAAGTCCGCCGTTTCGTAGTCAAAGTCGATCATGTTGCGCAGCCCCCGCGCATAGAAGGGGGTGTTCTCCTTTTTGAGCAGCTCCGCCATGGCGCCGTCCCAGAGCAGGACGCGCACCCGCGGCTCCCCCTCGTAGACGGCGGAAACGAACGCCAGCCGCTCTTCGGGAGAGAACATACATTGTTTGCGCTTGTTGGTCGCCACAGCGACCGTCACTTCGTCAAAGATCGCAAGACACTTTTTGACCGTGTCCTCGTGTCCCACGGTGAAGGGGTCGAACGTGCCCGCAAATACGCATTTTTTCATGCCTCGCACCTCTGCAAGAAATAGATTTTCGTCCTGCCGTAGCGGCGGACGTCATAAAAGGTCCAGCCCGCGGGGACGGTTTCCTCCCGCTCGCTCTCGTGCAGGAGCAAGCCCCCCTCTGCCATGAGGCCGCGCGACGCCAAAAGGGAGCAGATCTCCCCGAGATAGTCCTCGCGGTAGGGCGGATCGGAAAAGACGAGATCGAACTTCCCCTCCGCCGAAAGAAGGCAGGCGCGGAAGTCGCGGCAGGTCACCTTGCAAGTTTCTCCGAGCGCTTTGAGATTTTTTCCGAGGACGGAGAGGCTCTCTTTGGAAACGTCGTTGAAGCAGACCTCGGCGGCGCCGCGGGAAAGACATTCGGCGCCGAGCGCGCCGCTGCCGCAGAAGAGATCGAGCACGCGCGCCCCGCGGATACGGGGAGCGAGGATCTGGAAGAGGGATTCTTTGACCCTGTCCGGAGTGGGACGGATCGCCTCCCCTTGGAATGCGGCGAGCGTCCGCCCGCGGTATTTGCCTGCTATGATACGCATATTTTCTGAGAACCCCTCAGTCACTCACTCCGTTCGTGACAGCTCCCCTATAGGGGCGCCAAGATTTCTCGCTGTCCCTCTTAGGGAAAGTGGCATGAGCAAAGCGAATGCCGAAAGGGTTCTCGGAAAACCCCTCAGGCTCGGCTAACGCCTCGCCAGCTCCCCTGCAAGGGGCGCCAAGTCCTCAGTCACTCACTCCGTTCGTGACAGCTCCCCTATAGGGGCGCCGAGATGCCCACCCCCTTTATTCCCCCTCCATGGGAGGGGGTCCCATTACCCTCTCTAAGGGGTACTGCACCCACGGCGTTACTTCTTTTTTTTGCTTTGGAGGGTCTTGCGGCGCTGCGCTTCCGTCTGGACATGCGGCGCACGCGGCTCCTTTTTCCGCCCCGCCGCGCGTTCCGCCTCCGCGGTGCGCGCCCGCCGCTCCTGCATGGCGCCCACAATGTAGAAGATCCCGCTCACCACGATGGGAAGCAGCACCATGAGCAGCGACCAATACAGGCTTGTCCCCGCAAAGCCCGCCGCATAGGCGCGCAGCCAGAGCACGGGCATGATCGCCCACGCCGCACACATCACGAGCAAGAGCGCCGAATAGCTGCCGATGACGGGAACGACCGTTTCCCCGCCGATCCCCTCGTAGAGGGCGCCCGCGAGAATGCCGAAAACGAGCACGGGCACCCCGATGAGCAGCCCGATGTAAAAGCCCTTCCACGGGCGGTACTCCTGCTCGACGCGGTGTCCCGTGCCGGAGAGAACGCCCGCCTCCTCGCTCCTGCGCTGCAATTCGCCCGCGACGTACGCGCCGTAGTGCTGCTTGCCGAAGTGATAGAGAAGATGTCCGTTGTAAAAGCCGCCCGCCGCGATGCAGAGGACCCCAAGCCCGATCTGCCCGAACGCGTTGGGAATGGACTGGCAGGCGAGCAGGATAAGGCTCATAAAGAGATACATGAGAAAGGGCGTGACCGTGCGCCGCCAGCACTCCCGCTGGGTGCGCCAGAAGAGCTGCCATCCCGTGGGATGGGCGTGATCGATCTTTTTTGTGTTGTCGGGCGCTCCTTGCGGCATGGCCTGCCCTCCGTCTTTCTTTCGGTCTGTGCAACGATTATAATACATCGGCGCGCGGATGTCAAGCGTTCCCGCCCGCCGCGGCGCTCAGACGTAGCGTTTTTCCGCCCGTCCCAACACGCGGACGAGTACTTCGTAGGGCGTGGTGCCGTGCGCGGCGGCATACCCCGCCAGATCTTTGAGGACGCGCACCCGTCTGCCGAAGGGCGCGTCCCCCTCCCGCACGCAGGCGTCCATGCAGAGATCTCCCACGCCTAAGCCCCCCGCGCGGAAGAACCCGTCGCCGTAGCCGAGGCGGAGGGTCGTGAGTGCCCCGTACTCCCTTTCCGCGCGCATGTAGCCGACGCCCTGCCCGAACGCCCTGCCCCTGTGGGAAACCGACGCGTACAGGGCGGCGGCGGGACGGACGCAAAGCCCCGACCCTCCCTGCGGCAGATAGCCGTAGAGGGCGATGCCGCTGCGCACCGCGCCGAAGGCGTACTTCCTCCCCGCGAGCACGCCGCCCGTGGCGGAAAGATGCAAAAGCGCGTCGGGAAAACAGTCCTTGACCGCTTCCGCCGCCCGCAAAAAAGCGGCGTACTGCGCCTCCCGCGCCTCCCCGCAGAGGGGGTCGTAAAAGTGGGAATAGGCGCCGCATACCCCGATCCCCGCGCGCTTGGCCGCACGGCAGGCGCTTTTTACCGCCGCGGGACGGAACCCGTAGCGGTTCATGCCCGTGTTGACGGCGATGTGTGCGCGGAGCGGGATCCCCGCCGCCCCTTCCGCCGCCACGCGGAGCGAAGCGGGCGAAGAGAGGGTGAGAACAAGCCCGTGCGCGGCGCCGACAAGCGCCTCTTCGCGGCAAAGGGCGGGCGTTAAGACGAGAATGTCCTTCTCCACCCCCGCGGCGCGCAGAGCGGCCCCCTCCCGCACGGTGGCGACGGCGAACATCAGGGCGATCTTGGAAAGCGCGTCCGCCACCCGTTCCGCGCCGTGCCCGTAGGCGTCGTCCTTTACGACGGCAATAAGCGGAACGCCCGCCCGTTTTTGCACGAGCAAAGCGTTCCGCATGACAGTGCCGAGTGAAATGACCGCAACGATCTCCTGCATGCCCCCATCTTATTCGCAGGGGCGGCAAAAGGGTGTCACGCCTTGTAGATGAAGCGGTGGCAGTGCTCGCATTCCACGACGCCGCCGCCCGAGAGCCTGCCCTGCTGGGCGAGCGGGAAATCCCTGCCGCAGATGCAGAATTCGCCGTTGAGGGGCACGACGACGGGGAAGATCTTGTCCCGCCGCTTGGCCTTGTACCGCTCGAGGATCTCGGGCGGGATCTTGGCGCCGAGCGCCTCTAAGCGGGCGTTGATCTTTTTGACCTCGTCCGCGCGGGAATTCTTGACTTCCTTGAACTTCTCGTTGTATTCCTTGTATTGCTTCTGCATGGAGATGGTCTGCTTCTTCATGCGCTTGTATTCCTCGCCCGCGTTTTCGACGTCGGAGGCGAGCTTGGAAAGCTCCCCTTTCATGGCGCGGAGGCGGTCGGCGAGGGACTGCACGTTCTTTTTATAGAAAGCGATGTCGCCGCCGTTTTCCACCATCTCGTCGAGGTCGGCGTATTCGGCGATCGCCCGCTCGATCTCCCCGAATTCCTCGGAGAGCCGCTCGAAGAGGGCTTTGAGGTCGCGGGCGCGCTTGTCCTGCGCCTCGAGCTTTTCGCCCGCCGTTTCCATGAACTTCTTCGCCTGCACATACTTCTTGCGTTCCTCGCTCGCGGCGAGTTCCAGCTCGATCTTGCGCAGTTCGCCGTCCACGCTCTGATACTCCAACAATTCCTTTAATACTGCCATGTTCTACCTGCCTTGATGATTTTTTATTTGAGTCTTTCGTCCGCGTAAAAGACGCACGGGACGGAGAGTTTTTCCGCCATTCTCGCCGCGAACCGCGCAAAGCCGTAGCTCTCCGCCGCGTAGTGGGTGAGAAGAAGGACGTTTGCCCCCCTCTCCGCCGCCTCCGCGAGAAGATGGTGCTTTGCGTCCGAGGACACGAGGGTGTCCGCGCCCTGCGCGAGGGCAAAGGAGAGCGCCTCCGCGGAGAAGCCGCCGCCGCAGAAGGACGCCACCCTCTTTACGGGGTTTTGCCCGTACAGGACGATCCGTTCCGTCCCGAATTCCTGCCTGACGTGCGCCGCGAACGCTTCCGCCGTGCAGGGCGGCACGTCGTACACCCTGCCGTAGCCGCCGCGGGAGAGCGTTTCCATCACGGCGAGGGGCTGCTTGCCCCCCAACCCGCGCATGAGGCATTCGTCGATGCCCCCCTCCGCCGCGTCCAAATTGAGATGCGCCGAGAGGACGGAGATGCCCTCCTTCACGCAGGCAAACAGGGCGGGCGTGTGCGCGCCGTCGAGGTGTTTGACCCCCTCCCAGATGGCGGGATGGTGGGTAAAGATCAGGTTGCAGCCCCGCTTTTTCGCCTCCTCCGCCGCCGCAAGGGACAGATCGAGGGAGAAGAGCACGCCGCCGATCTCCCGCCCGCAGTCGAGCATGACCCCGCTGTTGTCGTAGGCGCCCCTCTGGATGTATTCCTCCGAGAGGGCGAAGGGCGCAAGCCCGTCCGCCGCCTCATAGATCTCTTTCAACTTCACGGATGACTTCCTCCAATTCCGCCTTGCGCCGCAAAAGCGCCCCGCGGCTGCCTTCCCGCAGCGCCGCGCCGAGGCGGGTATTCGTCTTTTCGAGTTCCTCCCTCGCAAAAAAGAGGAAGGGATAGGGTGAGCGGCCGTTGAGATTGTCCCGCCCGAAGCGGTACTCCCGCTCCGTGTAGGCCTCCTTGCCGCCGCTGCCGCCCAAGATGAGGTCGTAATATTTGCGCCGCTCCTTTCCCTCGGAAAAGGTATAGTCAAGCTCGATCTTCGCCCCCCGCGCCACGAGATAGCGGCGGAGCTTTTCGCTGTTCTTCATGGGTTGCAGGAGAAAGCGCGGCGGCAGTTCCGCCCGCCCGAGCATCCTGACGATCTCCTCTCCGCCCAGCCCCGCGATGAGCACGAAGTCCGCCCGTTCGGGCAGGCCGTCGAGGCCGTCGGCGACGACGGGGAAACACCTGCCCGCCGCAATATAGGGGGCGAGCAGCGCCTCCGCCTTTTTCAGGCTCTTGGCGCTGATGTCCGAGATGTACGCCCTCTTGCACAGCCCGTTTTTCAGCATGTATTCGGTCATGTAGCCGTGGTCGCAGCCGATGTCGGCAAACACGTCCGCCTTGACCGCCGCCGAACAGATGTGGGCGATCCGCTCCGTCATCAGTCGAGGAAATCCCGCAATTTCTTGCTGCGCGAGGGATGGCGGAGCTTGCGGAGCGCCTTCGCCTCGATCTGGCGGATGCGTTCGCGGGTGACGTTGAATTCCCTGCCCACCTCTTCGAGGGTGCGCGGCTTGCCGTCGTCGATGCCGTAGCGGAGCCTGAGCACCTTCTCCTCGCGGGGGGTGAGGGTGTCGAGCACGCCCAAAAGCTGCTCTTTGAGCATGATGAAAGCGACGCTGTCGCCCGGGGTCTGCGTCTTATCATCCTCGATGAAGTCGCCGAGGTGACTGTCCTCCTCCTCGCCGATGGGCGTTTCGAGGGAAACGGGGTCCTGCGCGATCTTCTGGATCTCCCGCACGCGCTGGACGTCGATCTCCATCGCTTCGGCGATCTCCTCGGGGGAAGGCTCCCTGCCGTTCTCCTGCAAGAGCATGCGGGAAACGCGGGTGAGGCGGTTGATGGTTTCCACCATGTGCACGGGGATACGGATGGTGCGCGCCTGGTCGGCGATCGCGCGGGTGATGGACTGGCGGATCCACCACGTCGCGTAAGTGGAGAACTTGAACCCCTTCTGGTAGTCGAACTTCTCCACCGCCTTCATGAGTCCGAGGTTGCCCTCCTGTATGAGGTCGAGAAAGAGCATCCCCCTGCCCACATAGCGCTTGGCGATGGACACGACGAGGCGGAGGTTGGCCTCGGACAGCCGCTGCTTGGCGGCCTCGTCCCCCTCCTGCATCCTGCGGGCGAGGTCGATCTCCTCGTCCGTCGAGAGAAGGGGCACCCTGCCGATGTCTTTCAGATACATTTTGACGGGATCGTCCAGCCCGACGTCCGAGAGCGCCTGTTCGAACAGCTCGCGGTCGCGCTCGTCCTCGTCGAAGATCTGCACGCCCTGTTCGGGCAGCGTGCGGTAGATCTGTTCGATCTGCAACGGGTTGAGGTCGTAGCGCTCGAGCAGCTCGCACAGCGCGTTGGTGGAGATGCTCCCCTTCATCTTGTAGGCGGCTACGATGTTCTCGATGAGTTCGTTGAGTTTTTGTTCCCCGAGTCCCTTGCTCTCCCCGGGATCGCGTTCGGTGATATCCATTATTCCTCCTGCCTTTTCAATGCGGACAATTTTTTCGTCAGTTCTTTGATGCGGGTGAGAAATTCCCCCCGCTCGGCGAGGTCCTCCGCCTGCACGCTTGCGGCGCGGCAGACCTCGATCTGCGCCTGTATCTCCCGCTGCCGCAACAGCCGCACGCAGTCGGCGAAATACTTCGCCGCCACGTCGCCGTCGAGGCTGCCGTCGTTCTCCCCGAGCACTTCGTTCAGTTCGGCGTTGTTTTCGCCGAAGATCTCGAACACGCCGCTCGGGCGCACGCTCCCCTTTTCGCGCTCCTCCATGATATATTCGGCAAGGCGGTCGAGCGTTTCGTCGCGGAAGCCGAATTCGTACAGATTGCAGGAGGCGGCATATTTCTTATTGGTGAGGCAAGCGGCGAGGACGAACCGCTCCGCCTTGCGCAGGCGGTCCTTCTCTTCCCCCGCGCGCGGCTGCGGCGGCGGTTCCCCGCGGCTTTTGGGCGCGCTCTCGAGATCGCGCAGCAACGCCGAAAAACTCACGCCCGCCTCGCCCGCGACCCTGCGGAGCAGCTCCTCCCGCTCCGTTTCGCTCTCCGCCTCCTTGACGATCCCCACCGCCCCGCGGACGTACTCCCGCCGCTCATAGGGCTTGGAAAGATCGTACCCCCGCTTTAAGGCGAGCAGGCGGTAGTCGATGAGAGGCATGGCGGCGTCCAAACAGCGGCGGTACTCCTCCGCCCCCTTTTTGACGATGACGTCGTCGGGATCCAGTCCCTCGGGAAGGGGCACCACGCGGATCTTCACCCCCTCGTCCTCGAGCAGTTTCAGCCCGCGCAGGTTTGCCGACTGTCCCGCCGCGTCGCCGTCGTAACTGATGAGCACGGTGTCCGTGTACCGCTTGCACAGGCGCACCTGTTCCTTGGTGAGAGAGGTCCCCATGCTCGCCACCACGTTGCGGAAGCCCGCCTGATAGAGGGAGATGACGTCCATGTACCCCTCGAGCATGATGAGCGACGGCAGCGCCGCCACCCGCTTTTCCCGCTTGACGAGGTTGATGTTGTAAAGGCTCTTGCTCTTGTCGAAGAGCACGGTGTCGCGGGTATTTTTGTATTTCGCGCGGTCGGTCTTGCCGAGGACCCGCCCGCCGAATGCGATGACTTCGTCCAGATTATTGATGATGGGAATGATGAGCCTGCCGCCGAGGGAATCGAACAACCGCCCGTCCTCCGACCTGCCGCAGGCGCCGCTCTCGGCGCATTCCTCGGGGGTGTACCCCTTGGCGAGCAGGTACTTGGGCAGCGCGCGGAAATCGGGCGAGGCGCCCAAACCGAATTTCTTCATCGTGGCGGGACCGATCTTCCGCTGCGCGAGATATTCGAGATGGGCATCCGCCTTCCCCGACCAGAGATGGTCGAGATAGAAGCGGGCGGCGTCCTTCATGAGGGCGAGGAGCCTGTCCTTGTGCGCCTTTCTCTTCTGCGTTTCCTCGGCGGAGCGGTTGTCGAATGCGGGCACTTCCAGCCCCGCGCGCTTTGCGAGGATCTCCACCGCCTGCCCGAAGTCGACGTTTTCGTACTCCTTGACGAAGGTGATGACGTCGCCCGAGACCCCGCAGCCGAAGCAGTGGTAGTACTTGTCCGCGGCGTTGACGGCAAAAGAGGGCGTCTTTTCGTGATGGAAGGGACAGCACGCCCAATAGCTGTATCCGCGGCGGTCCAGCTTGATATAGGAGCCGATGACCTCGACGAGATCGTTCTTCTCCTTCAAAAGAGCGAGAAACTCCGCGTAGGAGGTATCGCTCATACCGAACCCTCCCGCGGGACGAACAGCCGCTTGAACACGTTCACGGCGTACCGGTCCGTCATCGAGGAGAGATAGTCGCACACGACGCGCGGCACGCCGTCCTCATCGAGCATGCCAAGGTACAGGGGCGGAAGCTCCTCGGGCCGCTTCACGAAATATGTATAGAGGGCGCCGAGCATGCGTTCCGCGCTCTCCTGTATGAGCTTATTCGCCTCCTCGTATACATGGAGGAACATGAAGCTGCGCAGCTCCCTGAGCGCCTCCCCCATCGCAGCGGAAGTCCGGACGAAGGGCTTGCCGTACGACTCCGTATAGATATCGAGAATGGCGGCGTTGATGCGCGCCGAAGTGCTCTGCCCGAGCAGGGAGATGGGCTTTTCGGGAAGCTCCTCCTTGCGCAGGAAGCCCGCGCGCACCGCGTCCTCGATGTCGTGGTTGATGTAGGCGATGAGATCGGCATAGCGCACGATCTCCGCCTCGAGCGATTCGGGGTTGCCCGCGGGGGTGTGGTTGAGGATGCCGCTCCGCACCTCCATCGTAAGATTCAGCCCCTTGCCGTCCTTTTCGAGCTTGTCCACCACGCGCAGCGACTGCTCGTGATGGCGGAACCCGCAGGGAGAGATCTCGTCAAGCACCCTCTCCCCCACATGGCCGAAGGGGGTGTGCCCGAGATCGTGGCCGAGCGCGATCGCCTCAGTGAGGTCCTCGTTGAGGCAGAGGCACCGCGCCAGGGAACGGGCAATCTGGCTGACATCGAGGGTGTGCGTGAGGCGGGACATGTAGTGGTCGCCGTCGGGCGCGAAAAAGACCTGCGTCTTGTTTTTGAGGCGCAAAAACGCCTTGGAATAGATGATCCTGTCGCGGTCCCGCTGATAGTCCGTGCGCATCGAGCAGGGCGCTTCCGCCCGCATCCTGCCGCGCGTTTCCTCCGACATCTCCGCATAGGGAGAAAGATAGTTGCGTTCCCGCTCGTAAATCCTTTCTTTCATAACAATTATTATTTCGACGGGAGAGGGCAAAACTCCTCTTTTTTTATGAAATTTTTGGAAGTTGCCCCGTTTTGGCCCTCCAAAGGCGCAAAAATAAATACTATGTCTGACATAATACACGCCATTATGTCACGCATAGTACCGTGATTATGTCTGACATAGTATTACTATTTCACGCATAATACTATGCTAAAGTCCAAAAAAGCCCCTTTCGGGGCTTTTTTTGTGTGTTTTGCGCCGCATTTACTCCGCAAAGCCTCCGTTGAGGGCAATATCCTGCCCCGTGAGGTATTTTTGCTCCGAAATGCGGTAGATCAGCTCTGCGACCTCCTCCGCCTGCCCGAAACGGCCCAGCGGGATCTCATTTTGGAGCGCTTCCCGCTCCTCGGCGGTGAGATGGGCGTTCATGCGGGTGTCTATCACCCCCGGGGACACGCAGTTGACCGTGATGTGCGAGGGGGCAAGCTCCTTTGCGAGCGCCTTGGTAAAGGCGATGACCGCCCCCTTGGAGGCGGAATAGGCGCTCTCGCAGCTGCCGCCCTTCTCCCCCCATACCGAGGAGAGGTTCACGATGGCGCCCTCCCCCCTTTCGAGCATCTTGCGGACGGCATACTTTGCACAGAGGAACACGCCGCCCGCATTGACCGCCATCACGCGCTGCCACGCCGCCCACGAGGTGTCCTGCACCTGCGCGTACAGGGGGATGCCCGCGTTGCACACGAGCACGTCGAGCGAGGGCAGTCCGCCGAATACCGCGGCGACCTCCCCTTCGTCCGAAACGTCGGCGCGCACAAACCGCGCCGCGGGACATTGCGCCCGCGCCGCCTCTGCGTCCTCTTCCCCGCGGGAATAGAGGGCGGTCACCGCAAAGCCCGCCTCCGAAAAGCGTTTGACGCAGGCAAGCCCGACGCCGCGGGTCCCCCCCGTGATGAGCGCGCGCTTCATTGCGCCGCCCCCGCCGCCAAAGCGAGCACTTCCGCCGCCGTTTCCTCCACGCTCTTGCCGTCCGTGTCGACGATGAAGTCCGCGGTGTGCTCGTAGATGGGCATGCGCTGTGCGAGCAGCGCCTTCATCTGCGCCTCGGCGTCGTCCGTGCCGCGGAGCAGCGGCCGCGTTTCGTCGGCAAGCACCCGCCCGAGGAGGGTTTCAAGGGTCGCCCGCAAGAAGAACAGCTTGCCGTTTTTCTTCAGAAGTTCGCTGTTGGCGGAGCGGAGCACAAGCCCGCCGCCCGTGGAGATGACCAGCCCGTCCTGTCCGCTGAGTTCCTTGACAAGCTCGGTTTCGAGATTGCGGAAGTACGCCTCCCCGTAGTATTCGAAGATGTCCGAGATCCTGCCGTAGCGGGTCGTGATGACGCCGTCGGTATCCACCCAGCGGCGCCCCGTAAGTTCGGCGATCTTGACGCCGATCGTCGACTTGCCCACGCCCATCATGCCGCAAAGTACGATGTTCATAGCCAAAAGCTCTCCAAAGCCAATTTATAGCTGTTCTTGCCGAAGCCGAGCACCTCGCCGCGGCAGACCTCCGTGAGGACGGACGTCCTGCGGAACGCCTCGCGCGCAAAGACGTTGCTCATGTGCACCTCGACGACGGGGACCGAGATCCCCGCGATCGCGTCCCGCAGCGCGATGGAATAGTGGGTGTAGGCGCCCGCGTTGAGCACCACGCCGTCGTAGCGGCCCTCCGCCTGCCCGAGCCGCGCGCAAAGCTCTCCTTCGACGTCCGATTGGAAGAAGTCGGCCTCGTGCCCGTGCGCGGCGGCAAAGGCGGCAAGCTCGGCATTGATTTTTTCCAAGCTCTCTTCGCCGTAAACGCCCTTTTCGCGCTTGCCCGTCCTTGCGAGGTTGACCCCGTTGATGACCAAAAATTTCATTCGATTTCTCCTTGATATTCCTTCCACAGCCTGCCCGCCTCCTCCGCGGACGGAGCCGCCGAGCAGTAGACGCAGTCTGCCATATACGCCTGATAAAAGAGCATGGAGGCGCCGTTCAAAACGGGCTTGCCGCAGCGCTCCGCCGCCCGCAAAAATTCGCTCTTGGCGGGCACATAGATGAGATCGACCGCCTGCCCGCAATCCCTCAGGACGCGGCAAGCGTCGTCCGTCCCGTCCTCATAGACGAGGGAGGGAAGCTGTCCCTCCGTGGCGTGCATCCCGACGCCCGTGCAGTTCACCACGACGTCGAAGGGGCGTACGGGGACCCGTTCGAGGGGGGTAAAGCCGCCGAGCGCCCTGTGGACTTCGGCAAGCCGCGCCCCGTCCCGCTCGTACACAAAGACCTCCGCGCCCGCCGCGCAAAGAGCGCCCGCGCAGCTTCTGCCCGCGCCGCCCGCGCCGAGCAGGAGGACGGACTTGCCCCGCACCTTAATGCCTGCGTTTTCAAGCATGAGCAAAAAGCCGTAGCCGTCCGTGTTGTAGCCCGTGCGGGTGGCCGTGACGACGGTGTTCACCGCGCCGAACCGCGCGGCGTCCCCCTTGAGCGTTCTGAGATAGGGCACGATCTCCCCCTTGAAGGGAATGGTGACGTTGAAGCCGTCGAAGCGGGAAAAGAGCGTTTCCGCCTGCACGGAAAAGCATTCGGGCGGAAGGCTCACCCGCTCGTAGGAGCACGCCGTGCCGAAACGGCGGCGCAAGATAAATTCATGGATGGCGGGACTGTCCGAACGGGACACGTCCTTGCCGATCACCGCAAGTTTCAGCATAATGTTTCCATCGCCTCCCCGATCTCCCGCGCGTACTGTCCGAAGGGCAGCCGCAGGAGTTCGTATTCCCCCGCCGCCACGGGCACGGCGAGCGTGACGCCGTCCCCCGCGCCGTTCTTCTTGTCGAGCAGGGCGCCTTTCAGATCGAGCGGCGGCATCTTTTCCTCCCCGAGCGCCCTCTTGCAGAGCGCGCGCAGTCTTTCGAGGAACGCCTCGTCCGCACGCAAATGGCGGGCCGAGAGCACGCTTTCGAGGAGCAGACCGATGAGCACGCACGCCCCGTGGGACAGCCCCGAGGACAGCTCGACGGCGTGGCCCGTGGTGTGCCCGAGATTGAGGCAGCGGCGCAGACCCTGTTCGCGGGGGTCCCGCCGCACGACGGACGCCTTGAAGGCGATGTTTTCGGGCACAAGCTCCGCCAAAAAGGCGGGGTCGAGCAGGTCGTCCGCCCCCTCTAACTTCTCAAACAGGGAAGGGCACAGCGCGCCGTGTTTGACCATCTCCCCCAGCCCGCTGCGCAGTTCGCGGCGGGGCAGGGTGTTGAGAAAGACGGGGTCGGCGAGCACCCGCACGGGCGGATGAAAGGCGCCGATGAGGTTCTTGACGCCGCCGAAGTCCACCGCCGTCTTGCCGCCCACGGAGCTGTCCACCTGCGCGAGCAGGGTCGTGGGGACCTGTATACAGCCGATCCCCCGCATGTAGAGCGCCGCGGCAAGCCCGCCGACGTCCCCCACCACGCCGCCGCCGAGGGCGACCAGAAGGGAATCGCGGCGCAGGCCCGCCTCCCGCATCGCGCCGAGCAGCGCAAACAGCGTTTCGGCGTTTTTATGTTCCTCTCCCGCGGGCATGGCAAAAACAGGCACCCCGCCGAGATATTTTTCGATTGAGGCGCGGTAGAGCGCATGGACGTTGGTATCGGTAAAGACGATGCCGCCGCCGTTCAAGAGCCGCTCTTTAAGGGGCGCAAGTGCGGCGGAAAATACCTTTTTGCGACAGACGATGACGCTCTCCCGCTTCTCCCGTTCGCCGATCCTGAAACACTTCATAACCTTTCGTAACGCTCCTTGAGCTGCCGCACGGTGTCGCCGCCCAGCCGCTCCGTCACCGCCTCGGCGAGGACGTAGCAGAGGACGCTCTCGAGCACCGTTTCGCATGCCGTCACGGCGCAGACGTCGCTGCGCTCCGCGGCGGCGAGCGCGGGCTTCCCGCTTTGGGTATCCACCGTGGATAGCCCCTTCATGAGGGTGGGAATGGGTTTCATGGCGGCGCGCAGTACGAGTTCTTCCCCGTTGGACATGCCGCCCTCGATCCCCCCCGCGCGGTTTGTGCGGCGGACGTAGCTCCCCTTTTCCGCGAAAATTTCGTCGTGCGCCTCGCTCCCCTTGGCGGAGGCGAGGGCAAAGCCAAGCCCCACTTCCACCCCCTTGACCGCCTGTACGGACAGGAGCGCGGCGGCGATGCGGGCGTCGAGCTTTTCGCCGTACGTCATACAGCTGCCGAAGCCGCTCTTCAAGCCCCAGACGCGCAGTTCGGCGACCCCGCCGAGGGTATCGCCCTCCCGTTTCGCCTCTTCGATGCGCGCTGCCGCCTCCCGCTCCTTCTCTTCCTTCATCATGCCGAGCAAGGGACGGCGGGAAGAGGCGATCTCCCGGAAGGAATAGCTCTCTTCGTCGCACACCCGCCCGACGGAGCGGACATAGCCCGTGACCGAGATGCCAAGCTCGCCGAGAAGGGCGCGGCAGACCTCGCCCGCCGCGACCCTTGCCGCCGTTTCCCGTGCGGAGGCGCGCTCCAAGATATTGCGGGCGTCGTCCGTGCCGAACTTCTGCATGCCCGCAAGATCGGCGTGCCCCGGGCGCACCCGCGTGAGGCGGCGCAGGGAACGGTCGCACCCCTCGGGCGCCATGCAGTCCTTCCAATTTTCGTAATCGCGGTTCCAGACGGCGAGGGCGATGGGACTTCCGAGCGTGACGAGATCGCGCACGCCCGATAAAATCTCCGCGCGGTCCTGCTCGAGCTTCTGCCGCGCCCCCCTGCCGTAGCCGCTCTGGCGGCGCGCCAGTGCGGCGTCGATCGCACCGGGATCGAGCCGCAGACCCGCAGGGATCCCCTCTAAGATCGCAAACAGCCCCTTGCCGTGCGATTCTCCCGCTGTCGTCAGTTTCATATGATCACCTCACAGTCACGGTATAACCCGCATCCTTTATGGACACGATGACGTCGCCGAGTTCGTCGGTACGGTAGATCTTCCCCTCGGGGGAACAGGCGCGGAAACGGGCGAGCGCCTCCGCCGCGGGATGCTTGTAAGAATTGTCCCGCCCGCAGGAAAGAACGCCGACCTCGGGGCACAGAAGGCGCAGAAATTCCTCCGAAGAGGCGTCCTCCGAGCCGTGGTGGGACGTCTTTAAGATGTTGATGTTTTCCAGCCGCACGGCGTGACCGCCGCTGTCGAAAATGCCTTCGAGGAGTGAATATTCCCGCACGAGCAGCTTTTCCCGCCGCGCGGAGATGTCCCCGCAGAGCAGCGCCGTTACGCCGCCGAGATCGCAGTACAGCACGGTGGAAGCGTCGTTCTCTTCGATGTTCTCCTCCTCCGACGAACGGGGAGAAATACACACGAGATAGCCGCCCGCGCCCTCGATCGCGTCGTAGCGGGAGAGGGTCCCGATCTCGCAGCCCTCCTTCTCCGCCGCCGCGAGCAGCTCGCCGTAGCGCTTGTTCTCCGCCATGGGGATCGCGGGCAGATAGCACGCCGCCACGTCGAACGCCGCAAAGAGGTCCTTAAAGCCGCCGTAGTGGTCGATATCCGCGTGCGTCAGAAGGAGAGAGATGCGCCGCGGGTGCAGTCCCTTGAGATAGCGGACGATCTTGTTCTCCGTAAAATAAGCGCCGCTGCCGCCGTCGATCACGAGAAGTTCGCCGTCGGCAAATTCCGCGACGGTGCAGTCGCCCTGCCCGACGCCGAGAAAGTGCAGGCGAAGCTCCCCCTCCGCCCGCGCGGGGATGGGAGCGGCGGGCAAAAGGGCGCGCGGCGGGATCAGATAGCAGAGCAGTGCGCAGAGGAGGACTGCCGCCGCCCCCGAAAGGGCAAGGATCAGCCGCCTGTGCGGGAGCCTGCGCCTGTTTTTTTCCTGCGCTTGGGACATTTCCGTATGATCTCCTTGATCTTGGGCATCTCCGCCTTGGCGGTTTCATAGCCGATCTCGAACATCTTTGCCATGCCCCCGCGGGACACGTCGGTCGCACGGAAGGCGGAAAGGTCGGGCCGCAGCATGAAGTCCGCGCCGTCATAGCCGCGGCGCTTGCTGTCGGGCAAGTATTTGACGGGAGAGATCTTTGCGATCGCCGCGCCGAAAAAGCGCGACATGCGCCCCCGCTCCTCTTCGGGCGGGGAAAACGCCGAGAGGTCTATGCCGATGACGACATCCGCCCCGAGCGCGCGGCACGCCTCCGAGGGAATGGCGTTGGAAAAGGCGCCGTCGTAATAGCGCTTGCCGCCGATGTCCACGCCGCGGAAAAAAGGCGGGATCGCCGAGGATGCGGTGAGCACCCGCGCCGTCTTGCCCTCGGAGAACATCTCCCCTTCGTTGGTCTCCCCGTCCGTCACCCACGCCGCAAAGGGCAGAGGAAGATCGGAGATCTCCCCCTCGAGATAGCCGCCGAGGAATTCCTCCGCAAAGCCGAGATCGGCGAACGGGCGCAGGTTCCTGCTGAATTCCTTGCGGTTGAGGCTCTCGACGACCTGTATCATATCGTCCGCGCTGAAACCCTTGCAGTACAGCGCGCCGACGATGGAGCCGATGGAGGCGCCCGCCACCGCTTGGAAGCGGATCCCCTCCTCCTCGAACGCTTTGAGTGCGCCGAGGTGCGCCATGCCCTTCGCCCCGCCGCTGCCGAGCGCAAGCCCCACGATCCTCTTGCGGGAAAAAAGTTGTTTGATGCGGGCGAAAAAATTCATGCGGCGCTCCTCCGTCGGGGGACGGGCATGTCCGCTCCCCCCTTTTATTTTACTCTTTTTTACAAAAAAGGCAAGGACCTTTCCCCCCTTCCTTGCAAATTTTCCCGCCTTTTCTCCTTTTCCGTTGGCCCATGCGCGCTTTTCTGTTAAAACAGGACCAGGACCTCCGGACAGAATGAACGGACCGAAAAGCCGAAGCCGCCCGCCGCGCTTCTTGCGCGGCGGGCGGCTCTTTCCTTGCCGTAAATTGCCGTTATATGGTAAGCGTCATGCCGTCGTAGGCCGCGATCACGCCGAACTCCTCCTCCGCGCGGCGCAGCTTTTCCTCCGTCGGCTGCGCGTTGTGCGAAAAGTGGGTGATGACCTTTTTGGTATGTCCGTCCGAAAGCCCGATCTCTTCGAGCCGCCGTACGGTCTGCATGTCCTCGTATAGCCCCATGTGGCGGGCGTTTCCGTCCGCACGGCCGTACAAAAAGGTGCAGTCGAGCGTGACGAGGTCCACGGGCGCGCCGCCGATCCGCGCGAGATATTCGTAGTCCTCCTCGGGGAGAATGCCCGTGTCGTGCAGGTGCAGAATGCGCTTTCCGCCCTTTTCGAGCAGAAAGAGGAGGGGTTCGCGGGAGGAATGCTTCGCCTTGAGGGGATAGACCCGCCAATCGCCGAAGCGCGCCTCTTCGAACGCGCTCAACACATACAAGTGGATATGCCCGCCCACCTCGGGGCGCATCTCCCGCCGCGTGCTCTCGCAAAAGACTTCGCAGACCTCCTCGCTCCCGAACACGCTCAGCTCTTGCTCCTTCATCTCCGCCGCGAATTTATAGCCGCGCAGGATGAAGTCGTTCGCAAAAAAGTGGTCCTGATGGGCGTGCGTGACGAGCACATACCGGATCGCCGAAAAGTCCGCGCCGCTTTGCAGGGAATGGTAGTAGGCGTCGGGCGGGAAATCGACGGAGAGTTCCCCGTCGATCAGAATTTGCGTACGGGAGCGGAAAGCCCCCTTCTCTTTCGCCTCTTTGCAAAAAGCGCAGTTACAGAACATGGCGGGGATCCCCTCCGCCGCGCCTGTGCCAAGGTATTGTATTTTCATCTCATTCGTTTTCGGTTTCGTAGACGATCGTGACGGGGCCGTCGTTCGTCTGCACGATCTGCATATCCGCGCCGAACACGCCCGTTTGGACGGGCACGCCCAGAGCGCGCAGACGGTTTGCCGTATCCTCATAGAGGGGCAGCGCACGTTCGGGCCGCTCCGCCTCCGTAAAGCTCGGACGGTTCCCCTTGCGCACGTCGCCGTACAGCGTGAATTGGGACACGAGGAGCACCTCCCCGCCCGTATCGCGGACGGAACGGTTCATCTTGCCCGCTTCATCCTCGAACACGCGGAGGGAAGCGATCTTGGCGGCGCACTTTTCCGCCTGCTTTTCCCCGTCGCCCGCCTTGACGCCCAAATAAACGACAAGCCCGCGTCCGATCTCGGAAACAGGCTCACCGCTTACCGTAAGCTGTGCGCAGAGCACCCGTTGCGCCACGAATTTCATGGCTTATACTCTCGACATGTACTCGCCCGTTCTCGTGTCGATGCGGATGGTATCGCCCTCTTCGACGAACATGGGCACCTGGAAGGTAGCGCCCGTTTCCACTTTGGCGGCCTTGGTGACGTTGGTCGCCGTGTTGCCCTTGACGCCCGGTTCCGCCTCGATGACTTTGAGTTCGACAAAGTTTTCGGGTTCCACGGAAAAGGCGTTGCCGTAGAGGAAGCGCACCGTGACGGTGTCGTTCTCGCGGATATATTGCAGCGCGTCCTCTACCTGCGAATGGTTGAGGGGGGTGAGGTTGAACTCGTCGTCCATGAAATAATAGAATTCCCCGTCGTTGTAGGAGTAGGTCATCTTCTTCGTTTCGACCTGCGCCGTTTCGAGCTTCGTCGTGGGGTTGAACGTTTCGTCCGACAAAACTTGTCCCGTGACGACGTTTTTGAGGGTCGTGCGGACGAACGCCGCGCCCTTGCCGGGCTTGACATGCTGGAATTCGGTGACCGTATACACGCCGCTCTTATACTCGAACGTGGTGCCCTTTCTGATGTCGCCTGCCAAAATTTGTGCCATAAGTTTGATCTCCTTAATTGATTTCTGAGTTTTGGTGCCGCTTGCTCTGCGGATCAAAGGATGACAAGCCCGCGCTCCGTCTTGTGCATGAAGCTGTGCACCCTGCCGTCCTTCATGTAACAGCTATCCTCGATGCGGATGCCGTACTTGCCCGTGAGATATACCCCCGGTTCGTCCGAAAAGACCATGCCGTCCGCAAGGACCTCTTCCCCGCGCGGGGAGAGGGTAGGATATTCGTGGATCATCAGCCCGATCCCGTGTCCCAGCGAATGGGTGAAATAGCCGTCTAAGCCCGCCTTGCGCAGAGAGCCGCGGGCGACCTCGTCCGCCTCTTTCCCCGTCATGCCCGCCTTTACGGACGTCTTGACAAGCTCGTGCGCTTGGAGCACTTCCGCATACGCCTTTTTGAATTCTTCGTGCTTCCCGTCGTCCCCGAAGAGGAAGGTGCGGGTGCAGTCCGAACAGTACCCCTCCACCTTGCAGCCGAAGTCGATGAGCACGATGTCGCCGTATTCAAGACGGGTCTGTCCCGTTTCGTGATGGGGCACGCTCGAATTCGCGCCGAACGCGACGATCGTATCGAAGGACGTCCCGCTCGCGCCGAGCCGCCGCATCTCGTATTCGAGCAGCGCCGCCGCCTCGTTCTCCGTCATGCCCTCTTTCAGGCGGGGGAGAAGGAGAAGAAGGGCGTCCTCGGCGATGTCGCACGCCTTTTGGATGAGGGCAATTTCCCGCTCCGACTTATATTCCATCGCCTTTTTGAGGGCGGGCATGCAGTCGGTGAGGGCAAATCCCCTGCCGCGCAGGTCCTCCGCCGCGGAGAGCGGGAGAAACGGGAAGGGCACGCCGAGCGTCTTGCAGTTCTGCACGAGTTCCAACGCCTGCGGATAGGCGCCCGCCACGACCTGCGTATCCGTCCCTTTGAGCGCCTTTTCCGCCGCCTCGAAATAGCGGGGATCGGCGACGAAGAAGCAGCCGTCCTCCTTTAAGACGACGTAGCCGTCCGTGGAATAAAACCCCGTGAGATAGCGGCGGAGATGATCGGCCTCCAAAAAGAGGGCGTCTGCGCCCGCTTCACGGTATATTTTGCGCTTTTCTGTTTCTGACATACCCATATTATACCAAATAAGGCACCGCAAGTCAACAACTTTTTAAGAGAAAGTCCGCCCCGCACCGCCGCCGCACACCCGCTCGTAGATCCGCTTCATCTCGAGCGCGTCCTCCGTCTGCGTTCCCGCCGATTCGCACACGATATACGGCTCCAGCCCAAGTTCGGCGAGCGCTTCTGCGAGCGGCCCGAATTCGGGGCCGAATACCTCGTCCGCAAAGGTGAGATGGCGGATCTCCCCCTTGGCACCGTACTGGATCTTGGAAAAGTGGACGTGGAAGTGCTTCATGCGCTCCATGCCGAGCGCTTCGATGAGATCGCTTAGAAGGGCGAGATAGTCCTCCTTCGTCTTTAAGCTGCCCTGTCCGCGGGCGTTGACGTGCCCGAAGTCGACGCAGGGCGTGAAAACGGGGTCCACCGCGCAGAAGCGGGCGATCTCCTCCACCGTGCCGATCTGCGCCGTCTTGCCCATCGTTTCGGGGCAGAACATGAGATGTTCCAGATCGTTGAGATAGATGTAATCGCGCAGCACTTTGAGGCGGTCCTCGGTGCGCGAAACGGCGGTCCCGCGCTCCTCTTTCCCCTGCGCGGCGGGGTGAAAGACCACCCGCTTCCCGCCCATGAGCGCCGCCATTTTGCCGCTGTCGAGCACATAGCCGTACGATTTTGCCGCCATCTCGTCGTCGGGATTGGCGAAATTGACGAAATAGGGCGCGTGCACGGAGATCTCCACGCCGTTTTCGCGGAAGGCGTCGCCGATCGAGATCGCCTTGTCCTCGGTCATGCGCACGCCGCGGCCGAAGGAGTACTCGAAGCAGTCAAGCCCCTGCGCACGCACGAACGCCGCAGATTCCTCGGTGTGGGAATAGCCCGCCGCATAAAAGCTCTCCGAATTGCCGCTCGGTCCGAATTTGATCATGGTCTGACCTCTCCTTGGTTTTCCCGCATCGCGCAGATGTCCCGCGCGAGCTGCGCTTTGAGTTCCTCCGCAGAGGAAAATTTGAGAATGGGGCGCAGATATCCGAGCGGATAGACGCGCACCTCTTCGCCGTAAAGATCGCCCGAGAAGCCGTCCAAATACGCCTCGAGCTTGCGCTCCTCCACCCCGAACGTGGGACGGGCGCCGAGGTTGGCGATCGCGGGGAAATTCCCCTGCGGCGTCCCGCAGACCCCCCAATACACGCCGTCGGGCGGGAGCAGTTTGCAGGGAGGGACGCTCAGATTGAGGGTGGGAAAGCCGTACGTCCTGCCGATCTGCCGCCCGTGCTCGACCCGCCCGCCGAGGAAGTAGGCGCCCCCGTAAAAGTCCTCCGCCGCCGAATACAGGCAGGCGTTGAGGCGGGACAGCTCCCCTCTTTTGAGAAATTCTTTGCAGGCGGAAGAGGAAAATTTATGCGGCAGCCCGCCCTCCTCGGGAAAAAAGCAGACGGGCGGGACCGTTTCCACGGGGCAGGGCGCGAGCCGTGCGAGAAGTTCCGCCGTCCCCGCGGCGTTTCTGCCGAAGCGGAAATCCTCGCCGCAGACGGCGTATCGCACGTTCAGCCGCCCGAAAACGCCGCGCAGGAAATCCTCCGCGGAGGTGTCTTTCAGCGCCTCCGTAAACGGAAATTCGAGCGCAAAACGCACACCGTTTTGCGAAAAGAGGTATTCCCGCTCCTCTCGCGTGAACAGCTCTTTCCCCTTGCCGCCGAAGATCGCCGTGACCCCGACGGGCAAGCCGCTCTGCTTTGCGCGGGCGAGCAGGGCGCGGTGCCCGAGATGCAGGCCGTCGAAGCCGCCGAAGACGAGCGCGCAGGGCGCGGGAAAGCGCTCTTCCCCCCGCAGCACGGTCAACATAGCTTTTTCTCCGCCTTGACAAGCCCGTTTTCCACCCTTGCCAGCCCGTAAAACTGCCCGCCGCGGTAGAGCTTGTATTGCCCGTTTTCGCCCTTCCACGGGAGCGCCAGCCCGTGATAGAGCCGCTCGTCGTCCATTTCCAGCGCGGGAAAGGGAAGCACGTCCTCGGTGGGAATGAGGTATTCTATGAGATTTTCCGCGGTGAGCGCGTCAAGCTCCACCGCCGTCTTTTCGGTAAAGACGCCGCTCTGCGTCCGCCGCAGCGCCGCCATGAACCCCTCGGTGCCGAGGGCGTTTGCGAGATCGCGCGCGAGGGAACGGATGTAGGTGCCGCCGCCGCAGACGATCTCGAACGCGAATTCGTCCTCCCCCGTCTGTCCGAGCAGGCGGAAGGCGGAAATGCGCACCCGTTTTGCGTTTAAGGGGACTTCCTTCCCCTGCCGCGCGTATTCGTAGCTGCGTTTGCCGCCCACGCTGATGGCGCTGAACGCGGGCGGGACCTGTTCGATCTCCCCCAAAAAGTGGGGCAAAACCGCCTCGATCTCCCCGCAGGAAGGAACCCTGCCGCCGAAGAGAAGCTCGCTCTCGCGGTCGAGGCTCTTGCTCGTCACGCCGAAGCGGAAGCGGGCGAGATAGGTCTTTTCCTTCTCTAAAAAGTAGTTGAAAAGGCGGGTGGCGTTGCCGATCCCGACGGGCAGAACGCCCGAAGCGAGCGGGTCGAGCGTGCCAAGGTGCCCGCAGGGAACGCCCGAGAGCCGCTTGACGCGGTTGACGGCATAGACGGAGGACACGCCCTCCCGTTTATCGATGTTGACAAAGCCCGTCATTCATTCCCCCAATTGCTGCAAGACGCAATAGCGCAGACGGTCGATGGCCTCTTCGAGGTCCCCGAAGAGCATGCAGCCCGAGGCGAGAACGTGTCCGCCGCCGCCGAACCGCCCCGCGATCTCGTTGACGTCCGCCTTCCCCTTGGAGCGGAAGGAGGCCTTATACTGCCCCTTTTTGCATTCCAGAAGGCAGACGCTGACCTCCACGCTGTCGACGGTAAGCCCGAAGTCGACGAAGCCCTCGGTGGCGTCCTGCCCCAAACCGTAACGGGTGAGCATTTCGTCCGTGACGAGGGCGACGGCAAGGCGATCGCCGAGCAGATAGCGCAGATGGGAGATGACCTCCGCGTACATCGACGCGCGCGCCCTGCTCTGCTTGCGGAACATGCGGTATGAGATGAGTTCGGGGTCCGCACCGCCGTCGGCGGCGAGCGCCGCCGCGCGGAAGGTGTCCCCGTCCACGTCGCCGTGCGAAAACCCGCCCGAATCGGTGACGATGCCCGTCATGAGGGCCTGCGAGATCTCTTTGTCGAGGGGCACGCCGAGCGCTTCGATGAGCTGCAAAATGTTTTCGCTGTTGCTGGCGCGTTCGCGCACGAAATTGTAGCGGCAAAAGCGGGTGTTGGAGATGTGGTGGTCGATGTTCACGGTCACCTTCCCCTTCCGCGCTCCCCTGCGGAATACGCCCGCCAGCTCGCCGAGGCGGGTATCGTCGCTCGCATCCACGCAGATATACCCCTCCGCGTCAAGCGTGGGGCGCTTGACGAAAGCGGGCGCGAGATAGGAAAACTTCTCGGGAATGTCGCTGTCGTCCGCCACTTCACAGGGGATATGATAAAAAGAAAGAGCGCGGGAAAGCGCCATAGCGGATCCGATGGCGTCGCCGTCGGGACGGGTATGGGTAAAGATCACCGCGCTCTTGAGGCGTTTCAAAACGCCTGCGATTTCTTCGATCGTGTTCATTCGTTCTTGTCCTGCCCCGTGCCAAGCTCCGAGAGAAGGGCGTCCATTCTGGAGCCGTATTCCATGCTCCCGTCCTCCAAAAAGGTGAGCTGCGGCACCGTGCGCATCTGCATCCTCTGCGCAAGCTCGTGCCGTACAAAGCCCGCGTTCTCCTTCAAAATACGGAAGTCCGCCGCCTTGTCCGCCCCGTCCGCCGTCAAAATGCTGACGTAGATCTTGGCAGTCTTGAGATCGGGCGAAACCGACGCCTCCGTCACCGAGATGATGCCGCAAAGCGACGGCTCCCTGTTCTTCAGGGGACCCGCCAAAATTTCCGAAACGGCGCGGCGGAATTCACTGTTCAACCGTTGCGTTCTCGCGGGTTTCATGGCTTGATCTCCTCGATGATATAGCATTCGATGAAGTCGCCGACCTTGATCTCGTTGAAGCCGTCGATCGCGCAGCCGCACTCGAGGCCGCCCGAAACTTCCTTGGCGTCGTCCTTGAAGCGTTTGAGCTGTTTGACATTCCCCTCGACGATCATGACGTCGTCGCGGTAGATACGGAGCTTGCCTCCGCGGACAAGTTTGCCCTCGGTGACGTAGCAGCCCGCGACCGTGCCCACGCCCGTGATGTTGAAGGTCTGCAACACCTGCGCCTTGCCCATGTAAATTTCATGGTATTTGGGCGCGAGCATGCCCTTGAGCGCCGCCTCCATGTCGTCGATCAGCTCGTAGATGATGCGGTAGGTCCGCACGTCCACCCTGCTGCGCTCGGCGAGCTGTTTCGCCTTGGTATCGGGACGGACATTGAAGCCGATGACGATCGCGTTTGCGGAGTCCGCGAGCATGATGTCGCTCTCGTTGACCGCGCCCGCGCCCGCATGGATGACCTTGACCTTGACTTCTTCGTTGGAAAGTTTTTCGAGCGAGGCCTTGACCGCCTCCACCGAACCTTGCACGTCGCCTTTGACGATGACGTTGAGTTCTTTGAGGCCCTCCGAAACCTGCGCGAACACGTCGTCCAGCGTGACTTTTGCGGTTTCCTTGATCATGGATTCGCGCTGTTTGCTCTTGCGCTCCTCCTGTACCTGCTTCATGAGGGACTGCTCCACCGCGAAGATGGTATCGCCCGCGTTGGGGACGTCCTCAAGCCCCAGAACGGAGACTGCCATGGAGGGACCTGCCTCCTTGACCGTTCTGCCCTTGTCGTCGATCATCGCGCGCACCCTGCCCATCGTGGTGCCCGAGATGAGGTTGTCGCCCGTGCGGAGCGTACCGTTTTGCACGAGCACGCTCGCCATGGGGCCTTTGCCCTTGTCGAGCTTCGCCTCGATGATGACCCCCTTCGCCTTGCGGGAGGGATTTGCTTTGAGTTCCTGCATCTCCGCGACGAGATAGATGCTCTCGAGCAGGTTTTCGATTCCCATGCCCGTCTTTGCCGAAACGGGGACGATGATGATGTCGCCGCCCCATTCCTCGGGCACGAGGTCGTATTTCATCAGCCCCTGCTTGACCTTGTCGGGGTCGGCGTGCGGCTTATCCATCTTGTTCATGGCGACGATGATGGGCACCTTTGCCGCCTTGGCGTGGTCGATCGCCTCCACTGTCTGCGGCATGATGCCGTCGTCCGCCGCAACCACGAGCACCACGATGTCGGTGACCTGTGCGCCGCGGGCGCGCATCGCCGTGAACGCCGCATGCCCCGGGGTGTCGATAAAGGTGATCTTCTTCCCCTCGCCGAAGGATACGGTGTAGGCGCCGATGCTCTGCGTGATCCCGCCCGCCTCGCCTGCGGTGACGTTGGTCTTGCGGATGCAGTCGAGCAGGGAGGTCTTGCCGTGGTCGACGTGCCCCATGACCGTGACGACGGGTGCGCGCGGCACGGTGTTTTCCGCCGTGTCCTCGCCGCCGTGCTCCTCGAAGAGGGCGTCCTCCGCCGTCTTTTCGGGCTTGTATTCGAGGTCGATGCCCAGCTCTAAGGCGATGAACGCCGCGTTGTCGTAGTCCACCGACTCGTTGACCGTTTTCATGACCCCTTCGCGGAAGAGGCGCTTCGTGATCTCCACCGCCGAGATGCCGAGTTTTTCGGAGAGCACCTTGATGGGGATCTCCTTGCTCGTGACGACGGCGTGGTCGATCTTGATGGTCTGCGTTTCCTTCTTGGCGCCCTTCTTGGCAAAGCGCGCCTTGCGGTAGCCGCTCTTATCCTCGTCGAAGTCGCCCACGGTCGCGCCCTGCCTTCTTTGCAGCGCGCGCTTGTTCTCGGGACGCTTCTCCACATACGTCTTTTCGAATTTCTTGCCGCCTGCCGGCTCCCTGCGGGGAACGGGCGCGGGCGCCGCGGGCCTTACGGGACGCGCTCCCATTCCGCTGCCCGCAGGTCTTGCGGGACGTGCTCCCGTTGCGGGTCCCGCGGGACGTGCTCCCGCCGATGTGGGCCGCTGCGGGCGGCTGTCTGCGGGACGGAAGGTGGCGCGGGGCTGGGAAGCGGGCGCCTTGTAGGTGTTCTGCGGCTCGGGACGTTCTCTCCGCGCAGGACGGGCATTCCCCGCCGCGGGGGCGGGCTTTTCCGTCCGTACCGGCTCCGCCTTGGCCTCGGGCGCGGGCGCAGGCTCGGGCTTGGGTTCGGGCGCAGGCGGCGCACTCTGCTCCGCCTCCTTTTCCTCCGCTTCCCGCCGGAGCCTCTCCTCCTGCTCGCGCGCTTCCGCCAAAAGACGTTCCTCCTCCCGCCGCTTCGCCTCTTCCTCGGCGCGCTTGAGGTTCGCCGCCGTTTCCATTTCGGTGAGCTTTTTGAGGAGTTCGGTGAGTTTACGCTCCCCCTGCGTGACCGACTTTTGCAGCGACGCAAGCGTTTTTTCTTCGATGAGAGAACTTAATTTTTCAATATTTTCGTATGCCATAATGGTTTTTGAAATTTCCTTATATCTGTTTCGGACGGCATTCTTTTACGATCGCCGCCGCGAGATGTTCGTCCCGCACGGCGGCAAGTTTGCAAAACGCCTTTCCCGTCATGTCCCCGAGGCCTTCCACGAACACCAGCGGGCAGCCGAAGCGCCTTTGCAGCTTTTCGATCGTCTTGCGGCTGTTTGCGGCAACGGACCCGTCCGCGACGAGGAGAAATACCCCCCGCCTGACCGTTTCCGCCGCCTGCACGCCGAGCGTGAGTTTTCCCGCCCGCCGCGCAAAGCCGAGATAGGAGGCAATTTTACTTCGCTCCATACTCCTCCTCGATGCGGGCGTACACCTCCTCGGGCACTTCGCAGGAAAAATTTTTGTGGAGAAGGCGGTACTTGCGCAGTTTGGCGATACACGCCGCGCTGTCGCAGATATACGCCCCCCTCCCCGGAAGTTTGCCCGAAAAGTCGAGCCGTATCTCGCCCGCCGCGTTCTTCACGACGCGGAGCATCTCCCGCTTGGGTTTTTCTTCGCGGCAGGCAATGCAGGTGCGCATCGGGATCTGCTTCATTCCTCTGCGTTCTCCTCCGCGCTCTCTCCGAGAGGCTCCTCAAGAGGCTCCTCTACCGCTTCCTGTTCGAGGGCAAGCTTTTGCGCCGCGCTCTCGCTCTTGACGTCGATCTTCCAGCCCGTGAGCCGCGCCGCCAGCCGCGCGTTCTGCCCGTCCCTGCCGATGGCGAGGGAGAGCTTGTCGTCGGGCACGACGGCGACCGCCGACTTCTCGGACATCTGCGTCACCGAGATGACCGTAGCGGGAGAGAGCGCCTTTGCGATGAATTCGAGGGGATTTTCGCTCCACAGGATGATGTCCACCTTCTCGCCGCCAAGCTCCGCGACGACCGCGTTGACGCGGGCGCCCTTGTTGCCGACGCAGGCGCCGACGGGATCAATGCGCGGATCGGACGTTGCGATCGCAATTTTGGTGCGGTGGCCCGCCTCACGGGCGACCGATTTAACGACGACGACCCCCTGCTTGATCTCGGGCACTTCCTCCTCGAACAGCCGCTTGACAAAGCCCGGCGCGGCGCGGGATACGAGCACCTGCGCGTTCTTGCCGCCGCTCTTGACCCTTTTTACAAACACTTTGAGGCGGTCGCCCGTTTCGTAGCGTTCGCCGGGGACCTGGTCCTGCGGGAGCATCAGCCCCTCGATCTGTCCCTTGCCAAGCTCGATGTAGACGTTCCTCATGTCCACCTTACGCACCAGACCGTTCATCAGTTCGCCCTCTTTGTCCGAGAATTCGGAGAGGGTGTTGTCGCGCTCCGTTTCGTGGATCTTTTGCAGAATGACCTGCTTTGCGGTCTGCGCGGCGATGCGCGAGAAGTCCTTCGGGACGAATTCCTCCGAGAGGATGTCGCCCACCTTGGCGCTCTTTTTGATCTCGACCGCGTCCTTCAAGAGGATCTCGCCGTCGAGCGCCTCGTCGTTGTCCACCACGACGTGTTCGAGGAAGAAGCGGATGGTCCCCTTCTCCGCGTCGAAATCGATGCGGACGGTGCCCGTTTCATCTTCGAACTGCTTCTTGTAGGCGGAGGAAAGGGCGCCGCGGAGCGCCTCGAAGAACACATCCTCGCCGATCCCCTTTTCCCGTTCGAGGTCGGCAAGCGCCGCAAAGAAATCCTTGTTTACCATGATATTTTCTCCTTTCGTTCACGGAAAATCTTTTGCCGACGCAATCTCTTTTTCCGTGAGGAAATTTTAATTTTTTTGTTCTTATTATACTTCGATGAGAAGGCAGGCCTTGGCGATCCCCGCGAGCGGGAAGCGCTTTTCCCCGTCCACGCCCGCGATCAGAACTTCGCCCGCTTCCAGCCCGAGCAGCACTCCCTCGTGATACTTCGAGCCGCCGATCGGCGCATAGAGCCGTATCTCCACCTTTTCGCCGCAGTGGCGGAGGTAGTCTTTTTCGGTCTTGAAGGGACGGTCCAGCCCCGCCGAGGAGCAATTGAGGGTATAGGGCGCACCGAAGGTGGGATCAAGCTCGTCGAGAGGCCCGTCCACCGCGCGGTGGAACTTTTCGCAGAGGTTCAGGTCCACGCCGCCCGCCGCGTCGATAAAGAGGGTGAGCGACTTCTCCCGCGCGTTCCACGCCGCGTCGACGATCTCCACGCCGACCGCCTCCGCGATGGGCGCAAGATGGGCGACGACCCGATCCACAGGCATGACTTTCATACTTCTCCTTTATACAAGAATTGAGAGCGGAAAACCGCTCTCAATCACCTTTCCTTGATCAAGCAAGCATATTATAGCATATCCGCGCGCCGATTGCAAGCGTTTTGCGGAAATTTTTCTCAAAACGAGGAAAACGGCTTGGGAAGCTCCCCTTTCCCGCGCACAAGCTCGATAAAGATCTTGGCGGTGACGAAGGCGTCGTCAAAGGCGCGGTGGTGGCGGAACACAAAGCCGTAGTGGTCCGCCACGGTGTTGAGCTTATAATTGGCGAGCCGCAGCTGCTCCTGCGCGAGGGTGACCGTATCGTAGACGCGGTTGGCGAACGAATAGCCCGCCTCCTCGCCGTAAAAGCGGATGAAGGCGCTGTCGAACGAGGCGTTGTGCGCCACAAGCCCGCAACCGTCGCTGAACCTGCGGAAGTCCGCCATCACCTTTCCCACCTCGGGCGCGCCCGCGAGCATCTCGTCGGAGATGCCCGTCAGGTCCTTGATCGCGGCGCTCAGGCGGACGGGGCAGGCGATAAAGGAGGAAAACCGCTCCGAAACGCGGCCGTTTTCGATCTTGACCGCGCCGATCTCGATGATGCGGTCCATCGCGCCCCCCACGGGCGTATAATTCAGCCCCGTCGTTTCGAGGTCGAACACCACATATTTTTCGTGCAAAAATGCCTCGGGCAGCGCCTTTCCGCCGAACAGGTCGTCCTGCACGGGGTCGGCGCAGGCCTCGGGAAAGACCGCGCAATAGGCGGCGGGGACGGGCAAATAGTTCTTTTTGGCGACATATCCCTCGGGCGGCCTGCCGAGGTCGAGCTTGTTTGCGGTGAAGCGGAAAGAGCCGTTGAACAGCTCGTTCGCGCCCGTTGCACAGATGCTCACGCCCGCTTGCAGCGCCCGAACCTTCTCGACGGTCGCCTTCTTGGCGAAATAGGAGAAGGAGAGCGTCCCGCTCGAATCGCGCAGGCTCATGCGGAAATAGGGCTTCCCCGTCTTGGTGGTGCGCTCCTCGAGATGGACAAGCTCGCCGCAGAGAGTGGCAGAAGGCACCTCCCCCTTCAGGTCGGCGACGACAAGCGCGGAACTCACCTCCGCGCCGTCGATCGGCTCGAACGCCTCCACAGGGAACATGCGGGGGGCGGTCAAGACCTCCGCGGGCGGGATCGCGCCGTGCTCGATCTCCTGCGGCGCCCTCGCTATGCGGCGGAAATCCCCGATCCAGCTCCCGCAGAAACGGCGGGAGAGCGATGCCGAAAGCGCGTCAAGGATGCCTGCTGCTTCGAACCGCGCCTGCTCCTCTTCGGTGACGGAAAGAAAAAACCGCCCGCCCGCACCGTCCGTGCAGACCTCGATGTCCGCGGGCGTGAGAAAAGCCGCCGCGGCGGGAGAGATGCCGCGCAGAAGTTCCATCGCGGTCGCCTTCACCCCCTCCGCGCTCGGCACCGACTTGACGACGTCCGCCTCCGCGGTATAGCCCTCGGGCACATACTTTTCGGACACCGCCCTTGCGTAGGCGACGTCCTCCTCCCCGTATGTAAGATCGGTCACGAGATGAAAGACGATCTTCTTCTTTTCGATGACGATCTTGCGGAGCACGGCGCGCCTGAGCGCCTCCGCCTTCCGTATCTCATTCAGATATTCTTCGCTCTTCATGCTCCCAAAAATTCCTCGAGCCGTGCAAAAAAGATTTTTTCGACGTCCGCCGCGGGCACCCGTTCCCGCTCCCCGCCGCGGAAGATGACGCAGTATTCCTCCCCGCCCGCGACCCCGAGGTCGGCGTCCTTCGCCTCGCCCGGGCCGTTGACGACGCAACCCATCACGGCGATCTTGCCCCGTTTTTTCACCGTGCGCACCCGCGCGGCGACCTTCTCGGCAAGCCCCGCGCAGTCGTAGCGGCACCTGCCGCAGGTGGGACAGGAAACGACCTCGATGTAGTCCTTTTCCAGACCGCAGGCGCGCAAGATCTCGTGCCCCGCGTACACTTCCCGCACGGGGTCGGCGGTGAGCGAAACGCGGATCGTATCGCCGATCCCGCGGAGGAGCAGCGCGCCGATGCCGACGCTGCTCTTGACGATGCCCATGCGCTCGATGCCCGCCTCCGTCACGCCGACGTGCAGGGGATAGTCCGTCCGCTCTGCGAGAAGTTCGTATGCCCCGACCGTGAGCGGGACGTCGGACGCCTTCACCGAGAGGACGAGATCGCTTAGACCGTGGCGTTCGAACACGCGGACGTTTTCGAGGGCGGAGAGCACGAGCGCCTCGGCGCTTCTGCCGTATTGGGCGAGGAAATGCGGCTCGATGCTGCCCGTGTTCGCCCCCACGCGGACGGGGATCTTGTGCGCCTTGACGCAGTCCGCCACGAGGGAAAGCTCTCTATCCCCGCCGATGTTGCCGGGGTTCACCCGCAGCTTGTCGGCGCCGTTCTCCGCGGCAAGCACCGCAAGGCGCGCCGAAAAGTGGATGTCCGCCACGAGCGGGACGCGGACGCGCTCCTTGACCGCCCGTATCGCGCGGGCGTCCGCCTCGTCGAGCACGGCGACCCGCACGATGTCGCAGCCCGCCTCTTCGAGCCGCAGAATTTGAGCGACGCATTTTTCAACGTCGCTCGTCTTTTCCGTCGTCATGCTCTGCACGGCGATCTTGCCGCCGCCGAGCGTCACATTCCCGACTTTTACCTGTAATTTCGACATGTTTATTTCTTTTCCGTTTCCTTGCGCTCCATCATGCGCTGAAGCTCGGACATGAAGGAATTGATGTCCTTGAAGGAGCGGTACACCGAGGCATACCGCACATAGGCGACTTCGTCCAGCCCTTTGAGGCCCTCCATCACCATCTCGCCGATCGCCTTGGAACTTATTTCCTGCTCCATGGAATTGTAGACCTTCTTGGCGATCTCCTCGGCGAGGGAATCGATCTGTTCGATGGACACGGGGCGCTTCTCGCATGCCTTTACGATGCCGCGCTTGATCTTCCCGATGTCGAACGCCTGCCGCGTTCCGTCCGATTTGACGACGAGAAGCGGAGAGATCTCGATGGTTTCGTAGGTCGTGAACCGCCTTCCGCACCCCAAACACTCCCTGCGGCGGCGGATCGTCTTGTCGTCGTCCGCCGAACGGCTGTCGATCACCTTGCTCTCCGTACAGTTGCAATATAAACAGCGCATACCTTACCCCTTGTGTTTCTCTTGGGAGCATTATACCATATACAGCATAAAAAAGCAAGGAAATTTTGATAAATTCGTATCGGTCCGCGCCATTTACCGTGCCCGGGACAGAGAAGCTCTCGCCAAGACCCCGAGCGATATTTTAACGCTTTCCGCATTGATTTTTCTCTGCGGATGTGGTAGAATGAAAACACAAAGCGTCTTTCTGCGTTTTGACAGGGCATAGCAGCTCATGTTCGGAGGGAAATATGGCGCAAGATTTTGTAAAGGGCAAAAAGGTTTGTGAATTGCCATTGGACGATCAAGCAAAACTACTTGTTTACTTGGATCGAGAATACGACGACCATTATTTTGATTCTGCTCTATATTTTTTTGACGGGAAAAAGGAGTATCAGCTTATCCACGATTCCTTTGCCTTCACCATTGGGAAAAACTTATACGCAAGAATTCATTGTATCCACGAGTTTGCGGGTGAAAATTTCGCAGAGGAACTTTCTCATAGTGCTTCGCAAGAATTTTTTGATAAAACAGGTAAGTTATATGAACTTTCGGAGTGTGTCAATTATGATATGTATTTGTATCGGGAAAACGGAAAAGTTCATTTTTTACTCAATAAAATAAATATGCCTTCCGATCCGAAAAATATCCATGTCATTCATGAAAAAATTTATGAAACCGAAGTATCGGAAATACACCTGTCCAAATGGAGAGAGATTTTGGAAAAAGAATTTATACCGAAATATATCGGTGAGTTGAAAAAGATAAACCAAGAGATTTCGGAAGAGCAAATCCAAGAAGCTTTCATCGCGTTAAGAAGCGGTAATTTGTAAATAAAAAGAGGACACGCTTGTTGAAGCGGAAGAAGACTTCAAGCCCCTTAAAAGACTTCAAGCCCCTTAAAAGGTAGATGGCAGGCACAAAAGGACAAGCTTTTTAGGAGTATTTTATGACAAAACCGTATAAGAAGTTGGCATTGCTGACAAGATTATCTGCAATCGCAATTCTTTTGTCAGTGTTTTTATCGTTAATACCGCTATTTGTATTTTTAATAATTGATAAAAGCAAATTGTGGATCGGCGGTATATCCTTTATTTTAATATGGATGGTATTGTGCTTTCTTGATTATATTGTCTGTAAAAGCCTTATAAACAAAGAAAATAAGAAAAGAGCAAAATATTTGATATTGATGACGGATGTTTGTAGTTTTGAGAATTTGAGTACGGACAACCGCGTTGACATAAGTAAAGATATTTCGATATTCGTTTATCATGAAAGAATGTTAAATACTGTTACATTATATAAGATGACAGAAAATGGTTCACAAAAGAATATGAGAAAACGATCTCAGTGCTACTTAAAAGAAAATTATAAAGAAGCAAGAGAAAACAATGCAAGAAAACGGCATCATGAGTTGAAAGTACAGTTGTATGCAATGGAAGAAGGCGATGATATTACTTGCAAATTCGATCCAAATTTTGAACAGTTATTGTCTATTGGATATGTTGAAGCATATTGGATCATGAACAAAGGATCGATTATTTTGCGGATGTATACGGGTAAAGAATTGGAATTATCTTCACTGAAAAATTATGATAAAGCGATCAATAAGTTGATCAACATTTTTCATGTGAAAAGTGTTGGTGAACAAAATACGATCGTCTGACATCTATTCACGTTGTTTTAGCAAAGAAAGCGGTATGTTAACCGCATATCCAATCGAAACCCCCTCAAGATGTTCTTGAGGGGATCTTTGTATGCTATTCATTTGGCGGGGCTGCGGGCGCTTCCGTTGCGGGCACTTCCTGCTCCGTTTCCTCCTCGTCCTTGCCTTCGAGTTCCTTCGGGAGCCGTATCCCCTCCGAACTGAACCCCCTGCCGCGCACTTCGGACACGACCGAGATCGTCATGAACGCCTCGGGATCGATCTCCTGCACCTTGTTCTTGAGCTTGACGAGTTCACGGTTAGAAACGATGGTGAGGAGGACGTGGCACTTCTCTTTGAGATAGCCCGTCTGGCCGAAGAGCACCGTGACCCCGCGGTTGAGTTCGCCGAGGATCATCTCGCGGATAGCGCGGTATTTTTTGCTGACGATCTTCACCTGCGTCTTTTTCAACCCGATCGGAGAGAGCTTTTCGATGACGAGCGAAGAGATGAGGCAGATGACGATGCCGTAGAGGACGTGCTCTACGCTCGTCGCAAAGAGCTGCAACAGCACGATGGAGGCGTCTAAAAACCACATCGTGACCGAAACGGGCAGCCCGAAAAACTTGTGGAAGATGAGGGGCGGAATGTCGGTACCGCCCGTGCTTGCCCCCACGCGCACGACCATGGCGACCCCCAAGCCGAAGATGAGCGCCCCGATGATGACCGCCAGGATCGTGTCGTTCACGATGGGTTCCCCCTTGTTGATGAGCTTATAGAGGCTCATGAAGGAGGGATAGAGCAGGGTGCCCGCAAGGGTGGAAGCGGCAAAGCGCTTGCCGAGCAGGAACGCGCCGATGGCGAACAGGATGATGTTCGCCGTGTAAACCGTGATATTGACGATCCACTTCGTCAGATCTTCGCTTGCGGTGCCCGTCTTTTCGAGCATATTGCGCACAAAGATGCCGACGCCCGTCGTGCCGCCCATCACGAGCTTGTTCGGCTCGATGAAAAACGCGGCGCCCGCCGCGGCAAGGGCGTTCCCGACGAGGATGATGAGGCAGTAAAGAACAAACTTCTTGACCTGCGCCTTGGTGGGTTTTGCGGGTTTTGTGGGTTTTGTGGATTTCATGGCCTTCCCCGATTTCTTTTCCGCCGATTATTATAGCATTTCCCCCCTCGCTTTGCAAGAATTTTCCGAAAGGAAAAACAAAAAAATTTTTTCTCCCCTACCGCCCTTCCCGCCGTCCTTTCCCGCCGCCCTTTCCCGCGCATGAAAAGAGGACGGGGATCCCCGTCCTCCGCAAGGTCAACCGTTGCAGCAGGAGTTCAGCGCGTATTGCCTCACGTAGTAGGCGTCGTAGGTATTGTTCCCGCAGCCGCAACCGCAGCCGTTGTTGTTGCCTTGGCAGCCGCAACCGTTGTTGTTTCCGCAGCCGCCGAAGCCCGTGTTGCCGAAGCCCGATGTGGACTGGAAGCCGTAGTTGCCGTTATTGCCGCGGTTGCCCTGACAGCCGCAGCCGTTGTTGCCTTGGCAGCCGCAGCCGTTATTGTTTCCGCAGCCGCAGCCGCCGCGCGTCTGCACCGTGCCGAGTGGATTTATGAGCACGAGGGAACCGTTGTTCCTGTTACAGCAGCCGCAGCCGAGCGGTGTAAACAGGTTGGTGAGCGTGGCGAGAAGCGGGTCGTACCCGCAGCCGCAGGTGTTGCAAGAGTTACACATAAAAAGACCTCTGTCGTAAAATTTACGGAGATTTCCGCACTGTCAGTATATGCCGCGGCGGCATGGCCGCGTGCCGCCCCTATATGTGCGCACAAAATTCTCCCGCCAAAGGCTTGCAATTCTCCTCGCATTTTGCTATAATGAAACCTGCGACATAATTTCATAATATTCATGCAAGATACAAGCGGCGAAAGTGTATCCTTTTTTTCTTGCATGAAACAGGAAATTGTGTCGCAACAGTACGGGATACTCTTAGCGGGCGTTCCGTATCGGAACGTCCTTATTTTTGCCCGCAAATGACCTGAAAGGAGAAAACGGATGAAACACAAAATTTGCACGCTGCTGCTGACGCTCGTCATGGCGATGAGTGCGGGTCTCTTTTCCGCTTGCCGCCAAGAAAAGCAGCCGTCGGGGGACGTCAATACCACCGACCCGAACGGACAACACGGGACGCCCGAAACGCCGCCCGCAGAGGAACAGGCGACCGAGGGCTTGCACTACACCCCGATCTACGGCGAAGATAACGAAACGGTAATCGGCTACAACGTGGGCGTGGGCGAAGCCGTGGACGAGGAGAAGATCGTCATTCCCGCAGAGCACGACGGTTTGCCTGTCCTCCGCATTGGAATGCCCGAGGAGTTTTTTGGACCGGTTACCAACCAAGAAGGAGCATACAACTATACGGACAAATTCCTTGAAGAATGTACTGCCTACTTCGAGGAACTCGGATATGACCCGCGAGAGCTTGAAGGAGATAAAGAAAATATAGAGTTGTTTCAAAAAATCCTTTACTCCTTTTATCAGCAATACACTTTTACTTACAGCAAGGCAAAGACGATCGAGATCCCGAACGGCGTGACAGAAATCGGGCTTTACGCACTTGCGGGAAGCGATATTGAAAGTCTGTATCTTCCCGAGAGCGTGACGAAGATCGAGAATTTGTCCTTTATAACTCCGTTTAATTTTTGCAACAATTTGACGAAGATCGAAATTTCCGAGAAAAATCCCGTCTATCACAGCGAGGGGAATTGCATCATCGAAACCGCGACAAAGACGGTGGTCGCGGGTTGCAAGGCGAGCGTCATTCCCGAGGGGACCCTCTCGATCGGGATGAGCGCATTCAGCTGCGTAGGCAGTATCGGTACGGGCGGCACAGCAATGGAGGTCTACATTCCGAAGAGCGTTACCTCCATCCAAAACTATGCCTTTTTCCAATGCGTGATCGATCGCATCGTGTACGGCGGCACGATAGAAGAATGGAACCGCATCGACAAGTTGAAAAGCGCCCAAAGCGTCGGATGGCGGGCAAACGGAACTGTTTATGAAGTTGTCTGCACGAACGGAACGCTGACGGGCAGTGACATTGGATAAATTTTATGGAAGCGAGATTTCTCGACTTCACTTCGTTCCGCTACTTCGCCTGCGGCTCGTGCCGCGCTTCGACAAATAGAACGTGCGCGGGGCGAAATGACAAAAAAGTGTGCGGCTTGCCCGCAAATGACCTAAAAGGAGAAAACAGATGAAACACAAAATTTGCGCGCTGCTGCTGACACTCGTCATGGCGATGAGCGCGGGCCTCTTTTCCGCTTGCCGCCAAGAAAAGCAGCCGTCGGGGGACGTCAATACCACCGACCCGAACGGACAACACGGGACGCCCGAAACGCCGCCCGAAGAGGAACAGGCGACCGAGGGCTTGCATTACACCCCGATCTACGGCGAGGACGGCACTGCGATCGGCTATACCGTGGGCGTGGGCGAAGCCGTGGACGAGGAGAAAATCGTCATTCCCGCAGAGCACGACGGTTTGCCTGTCCTCCGCATCGGGATGTGGGAGGACTTCTTCGAGCCGTGGCCGCCCGACGCTCCCGTCGAAGGACAGTACAGTTCAACGAAAAAATTCAATGAAAGTTACACCTCTTACTGCGAAGGGCTTGGGTACGATCCGCAAGAGATCGAAAAAGATGTGGAGCTGTATCTGAAAGTAACTATTTCCTTTTTCCAGCAATACTCTTTTGTTTACAGCAAGGCAAAGACAATTAAAGTTCCGAACGGCGTGAAAGAGATCGGTTTTGATGCGTTTGCGGGAAGCGACATCGAAAGCCTGTATCTTCCCGAGAGCGTAACAGACTTCAAATATGTTTCTAACCTCTGTCCGTTGGGCTTTTGCAACAAGCTGACAAAGATCGAGGTGTCCGAGAAAAACCCCGTCTATCACAGCGAGGGGAATTGCATCATCGAAACCGCGACAAAGACGGTGGTCGCGGGTTGCAAGACGAGCGTCATTCCCGAAGGAATACGCAAAATTGCGCCGTTCGCATTCGAGAGCGTGCAAAATTTGGAGGAGATCAACATTCCGAAGAGCGTTACCTCGATTGGGGGATATGCGTTTGCCAACTGTATCTCTCTTCGGTCTTTGAAGCTCGGGCTGAAAGAGGTGCCCGAGAGTTTCTACCACGATCATCTCTACGGCTGCACCGCTTTGGAAGAGGTGACGTTTGAGGACGGAGTCGAAAAAATCGGCATAAAAGCGTTCTCAAACTGTGCCTCGCTGAAGCGCGTTTCCTTCCCTTCCACGTTGAAAGAGATCGGGGAAGAGGCGTTTGCCCGTTGCTCGGAACTCGACATAGAGAACATGAATATCCCCGAAGGGGCCACGATCGGACACTTTGCGTTCCTCGGCACCGGGAAATTCGGCTGTTCCTTCACTCTCCCCGCTATGGGCCAAGATACATATCCTTCCGTCATGTTGCGTATAGATGTCCCGACGGCTCTTGCGGGAATGGATGTTTCCGTCAACCGCGTCTATATTCACGTTTCCGAAGGGAACGGCATCTTGCGGATCGCACGCGGACCCGGTGCCGATAGTTCTTTCTACAACTACGTCGAGATTGAAGTCGGGGAAAGCGGCTGGATCGTATTCGATGTCGCGGATCAAGGATGGCGATGCTTGACCTATCGCTACTATCGAATACAGACGAGCGCCGACCTCACGATCGACGAGATCGTGTTCGCTACCAACGGCGCCGGCGGAGAAGAGCCGATCGTTTTAAGCGCCACGGTCATTGCCGCCTCGGACGAGGCGCTCCGCAGAGAAGCAGTCGGTCTTGTAGACCGCCAAATGATCCCGCAAACAGAAGAAATCTAAGCGGACGGTCGCCCTGCATGATAATTAGGCGAGATATGGTCCTCATTATCATGACGTCACCCATTCGACTACGCCTCGCGTTGCTCGGCACCCTCTCCTAAGGAGAGGGCATTACCCACTCACGTCATATTGAGCGCAGTCGAAATATGACGTCACCCATTCGACTACGCTCAGGGTGACGTAAAGAGGGCGCGGGGCAGGGTGACGTAAAGAGGGCGCGGGGCAGGGGTGTGGGACGCTCGCTGTCCCTGACCCGCGAAGCGAGTGGTTGCTGAGAACCCCTCAGTCACTTGCTTCGCTCGTGACAGCTCCCCTACAGGGGCGCCGAGAAGCCCACCCCCCTACCCCCCTCCATTGGAGGGGGTTCTGTTGCCTCCTCAATGGAGGGGGTTCTGTTGCCCCCTCCTCGGGAGGGGGATCAAGGGGGTGGGAACGTTGCAGATCGTAAGCGGCGGCGCGGGCAATTTGCCCGCGCCGCCGCTTTACATTTTAGTTCCGTTTTACATTATCCCGCTTTACACTTTATCCCGCTTTACTTCGCGTATTCCACGCTGCGGAATTCGCGGATGACGTTCACCTTGATCTGGCCGGGGTATTCAAGCTCCGCCTCGATCTTCTTGGCGATGTCCTTGGCAAGGAAGAGCGCCTGCGCGTCGTCTACCATTTCGGGTTTGACGATGACGCGCACCTCTCTGCCCGCCTGTATCGCATAGCTCTTGTCGACACCCTTGAACGAGGACGCGATCTCCTCGAGCTTTTCGAGCCGCTTGACGTAGCCTGCGCCCGTTTCCCTTCTCGCGCCCGGGCGGGAACCCGAGATGGCGTCCGCCGCCTGCACCAAGATCGCTTCGATCGTCTTGGGTTCCACGTCGCCGTGGTGCGCCATGATGGCGTTGACGATCATCGCGTTTTCCTTATACTTCTTGGCAAGATCGGCGCCGAGCTGGATGTGAGTGCCCTCTTGCTCGTGGTCGACCGCCTTGCCGATGTCGTGCAGCAGCCCCGCGCGCTTTGCAAAGTTGACGTCAAGCCCCAGCTCCTGCGCCATAAGCCCCGCGAGCTGCGCCACCTCGATGGAGTGGCGGTAGACGTTCTGGCCGTAGCTCGTGCGGAATTTGAGCCGCCCGATGAGTTTGATGAGTTCGGGATGAAGCCCGAAGATGCCCACCTCGAACATCGCGTTCTCGCCCGCCGCCTTGATCTGCTGGTCAAGCTCCTTGGTGACCTTTTCCACCGTTTCCTCGATGCGAGCGGGGTGGATGCGGCCGTCGGAAATGAGCTTTTCGAGGGTGAGGCGGGCGATCTCCCTCCTCACGGGGTCGAAGCCCGACAAGATAACGACCTCGGGCGTATCGTCGATGACGAGTTCGATGCCCGTCGCGTTTTCGATGGCGCGGATGTTTCTCCCCTCTCTGCCGATGATGCGCGCCTTCATGTCGTCGTTGGGAAGGGGCACCACGGACACGGTGCTCTCGGACGCGTGGTCGGAAGCGCAGCGCTGGATGGCAAGAGAGATGATGTTCTTGGCGTTGATGTCCGCCTCTTCCTTCGCCTGCGCCTCGAGATTGCGCACCTGCACCGCGCAGTCGCGGCGGGTTTCGTCGAGGATCTCCTCGGTGAGCTGCTGTTTCGCCTCCTCACGGGTGAGCTGGGCGATGCGCTCAAGCTCCTGCGTCATGAGTTCCTGCTGATGGGAAACCTGCTCCTGCATCTTGTCGACCTCTTCGGTCTTTTTGACGAGGTTCTTCTTCTGGTCCTCGAGGGATTGCTCCTTGCGGGAGATCTCCGTTTCCCTCTTTTCGAGCTGGTCCTCCTGCTTATTGAGGCGGGCCTCCTGCCGCTGCTGTTCGGAGCGCTTTTCGCGCATCTCCTGTTCGAATTCGTTTCTTCGCTTTTCTACCTGTTCCTTCGCCTCTAAAATCGTTTCCCGCTTTAATTGCTTGCAGTCCTCTTGCGCCTTTGCAAGCATTTCTTCGACTTGCTGCGATGTTGCATCGAGCTTTTGTGCGTTTCTTTTTTTGGAAACTTGTTTGAGAATGAGCCATGTGATGAGGCCGCCGGCGCCGAGTCCCACGACGAGGAATACGACGAACAAACCGCCGGCAAGTCCCGTGCTCATATCAAGGAGCAGGCTGACAATGGTGTTCATAAGTTCAGCCTCCTGATTTGATTTTGACGTTTATCCCAAAACGCCCTCCGTAAAAAAGGGCATAGTTAGACATTGTCGATTGCATTATACTATATTTTGTTGCTCTTGTCAATCAATTCACAAGCCTATGTGAACGGGCGGCGAAAAATTTTCCGTCCCCTTTTCGCTTTTCCCCGCCCAAAAAGAGCGCAAAAAAAGCCTCCCCGCAGGTTCCCCCGCAGAGAGGCCTCTTTGTTTTTTATTCGGCGCTTGCCGCGCTATCCGTGCCTGCGGATGCGTCCGTTCCCGCGGATGCGTCCGTTCCCGCGGGAGCGTCCGTACCGGCGCCTTCCGCGCCTTCCGCGCCTTCCGCGCTCTCCGCCTCGGCGGCTGCCGCCGCCTCCTGCGCTTCCTTATCCCGTCTGTTCTTGGACGCCACGACTTCCGCCGCCGCCAGGAGCAGCACGACCTGTGCCACAAGGAGCATGACGCATGCGGTGATGTCGAGCGGGCGCTCTTCCACCTCTACGGCATACACGCTCGACAGCCCGTACCAGTTCTGCGTTTCCGCGACGGTGACGCGGGCATAGTAGGTGCCGCTGAACTGGTCGCTCAGATCGCCTTGGAGAGGCCGCGTGCATTCATAGTCGTAGAAGAATTCCACCGTGGGTTCGTCCTGTCCCTGCCAGACCGCCACGGGACCGCGGATACCGTTTTCTACCCTGCCGTATTCCACGATCCATTCGTTGGGCGCCTTGAAGATCTCTGCGCGCAGGACGATCTCGGTCAGTTCGATGTTGCCCACGTCTTCGCCCGCAAGCTCCAGCGTGACAAATACGCGCTTGTTCTTGGCGGCGTTCTCGTCCTCGAAGCGGGCGGTGTAACCCGTGACCGTGACGCGGAAGCCTTTCAACCAACCGTAGCCGAGAATTTCGATCTCTGCGTCCGTATTGCCGTCGTACACCTTGTCGAGCGCCTTGAGGTACCTGCTCCAACCGTCGCCGCCGCCCGCGTCGATCGTCGCCTTGAAGATCGTTGCGGTCAGATCTATGGTTTCTGCGATAAGATTGTAGTTGGTCGCGTCTGCGCCCGTGAGGAAGATCTTAGAAGGATCGATGCGGACGGTCACGGCCTTATCCGTGCCGACGTGCTCGTCCTCGAAGGTCCCTTCGAGCGCGCCCCAATCCACGGACACCTTGTCGTTGAAGTAGAGCGTTGCCACTCCCGCCTCCGAGAGATCGAGCGTAGCGATCTTCGTGCCGTCGAATGCCTTGTCGTTGGCCACGATGCCCACGGCATGGACATCACGAGGCGTGACGGTGAACGCCGCGATCGGGTCTGCGCGGTCGCCCGCGTAAAGTTCCCAATTGCCCGCGTCGAGATCGGGCGTGAGATATTCGAGGAGCGCGTCGTAGAGGCTGCTGCTTGCCAGCGTGAAGTCGATGTGCGACTGATCGCCCGTGACCTTAGTGAGCACGAGCCTGAATTCGCCCGTGACAGGCGCGCGCGGCGCCACAAAGGTCTTATCTTCGCCGTCGGCATAGACCCAACCCTTGATGTCTGCGTCTACGCCCCAAACCGCATACATCTTGATGAGGTGTCTGCTTCCCTCGGGGATATGGTATGTGCGGAACGGGACGCGCGAGGAAACGGTGAGCGTGCCGCCAAGCCCCGCGTCGAGCGTCCAGCCAAGCCAGACGACCTGTTCGAGATACTGCGGATCGAGGTTCATATCGGGAAGACTGATGTCCTGACCCGCCACATAGCGGAGATCGGAAGGCGTATCGACGCCGTAGCCGAGCAGATCGATGAAGTAGATGACGGGGTCTTCCCAGTCGGGAACGCCGTTGCCGTTCTCATCGATGCCCCATACCGCGTAGAAGTCGATGAATCTGCCGTCCGCGTCCGCCGCGTTCACAACATATGCGTTCGTGAGCCTGTCGCCGTCGAGATATTCGACATTCGCCGCGTAATAGTTGGTGGACGATTCGGGATACCCTTCGGTGTAGAGGAAGCCCTTCGGATCGCGTCTGTCGCGCGTCCATGCGATGAGCGTGTAGGTGACGCCGCCCGATTGCAGGGACAGATGATGTTCGAAGCGGTAAGTCGTGCCCGCCGTCAGGCCTTCCGCATTTTCGGGCATCGGGCCGGAGATACCGCTCGCCTGCTGGTTGAAGCGGAGGGTGAACTCGTCCTCCCAGTCGGGGATATTGTTGCGGTTGCTGTCGATGCCCCACATCGCGTACATCGTGATCTTGCGGTATTCGGAGTCCGCAAACTTCACAAGGTAAGGCCACGAAACGAGCTTGCTTGTGATGGCGTCGCCCGGCGCACTGACGTAGAGATCGGCCGCGACCGAAATGTCGAGCGTCCAGCCGAAGAGGACGTAATTCCTGCCGTCCACGGTCACGGAACGGATGATAGGCTGTTCGACGGAGTCGTTCGCCTGAAGCCCGTGGCGGTCTTCGATCAGCTTCTCGCTGTCGTAGAAGGTGCGGAATTCGAGGGTGTAGTCCTCCGACCAGTCGGGGTTGTCGTTCGTGTTCCCGTCGATCGCCCAGACGGCATGCAGGGTGATGACGCGCTCGTCGTTTGCGTCCTCCGCATTGACGAGATAACTGTCGTACAGACCGAAGTACTCGATTTCCGGCTCGTCCTCGAAGAAGTAGGTTTCCGCCTCTTCCAGCGTCCAGCCGATGAGGATGTAGCGGACGCCATTGTGCTCAACGCGGACGTTTCCGTTGACGCCGAGGGAAACTTCCATGCCCGTGAGTTGATCTTTGAGCGTGCGGAACACCTCTTCGTCGCCGCCGTCCACGAGCGGATCGCCGCCATCGTTGACGAACTGCACTTCATAGAAGTTCTCTTCCCAATCGGGAACGCCGTTGCCGTTGTGGTCCTTGCCCCAGACCGCGTAGAGAGTGATGTCCACGCCCACCGCGTCCTTGGCTTCGACGGTATAGGAGCTGCCCGCTTCCAGATAATCTGCGGGAGCCGCTTCGGTGAAGAGATAGCTCTCGAGGGTGTCGAGCGTCCAGCCGATGAGCACATAGTGCTCGCCGTCCTCTGCGTCAAGGCTGAGCGTTCCGAAGGCAAGCTCGACGATGTCGTTGACGGAAAGCTCCGTCTTTTCCTCGGGCATCTTGGTCGCAACGCCGTTCTCCATATTGGAGAAGCGGACGGTGAAGAGGTCATTCCAATCGGGAATGCCGTTCTTGTTCTGGTCGATGCCCCAGATCGCGTACAGCGTCACTTTGCTGTCGGAATCCATCTTGGTGAGGTCTACCTTGTACGCGGAGGTGTACACCTCGTCGCCGAGGGTAGTGCGGAGGCTCTCGAAGGCGGAAGGCGTTTCAAACGCGTAGTAAGGATCCGCGATCGGCTCCACGCCCGCCCAACCGATGAGGGTGTAGCTGACGCCGCCGCGCTCCATTTCGATGGAGTAAGCGGCAAGGTTGACCGTCATACCCGCCTGCACGGCGACGTCGTCGGGCATACCGCCGTTGACCGTATCGTTGTCGATGACGGAACCCGGGGTAGCGTTTTCGAAGTGCACCGCGAAGTTGCGGGAGAAGTCGGGCGTGCCGTCGCGGTTGTTGTCCACCGCCCAGACCGCATACGTCTTGATGAGGTGATCCTTCGCATAGTAAGGATCGACGTTGTCGCTGTTGAAGTAGCCGTTGAGCGCGAGCAGGTGGTTCAGCTCCGTGCACAGATGGGTGCCGCTCTCGTACGTCCAGCCGAGCAACAGATAGGTGTTGGAGCCGATCGTGAGATAGAGCGTGCCGGAAGGCATTCCGAAGTTCTCGCCGAGCTTCTTGTTCTTGTTCTCGGTCATACGGATGAAGTCGTCAAGCGAGATCGTCTTTCCGTTATAGTCGAGAGTGTAGCTGCCCGTTGCGCCGTCGACGGGCACGAAGTCGACCGTGTACAGCTCGGTCGCCTGCCAGTCGGGCGTACCGTCGCCCTTGCCTTCCTCGTCGCGGTCGATGCCCCAGACGGCGTACAGTTCGATGATCCCGTCGCCGTCAAAGTCGTCCTGCGCACGCACGGTGTAGACCCCCGCCGTGCCCTCTGACGTCATCGGCATGATCTTTTCGGCGTCTCTGCCCGTCGGAGCGTTTTCATACAGATAGATGCCGTTGTAGAGCGTCCAGCCGAAGGCGGTGTAGTTCTTGCCGCCGAGGGAGATCTGAAGCGAAGCGGTGAGCGGCACCTCCGTGCCAACGCTTCCGCGGACTTCATCGGGAAGGGTGCCCGTGACCGACGCGGTATCCGTACCGCTCGAGAACACGACGGTGAACTCTTCCTCAAAGTCGGCCTTGCCGTTGCGGTTGTCGTCCCGCGCCCAGATGGCGTAGAACACGATGTGGTCCTCGCTGTCCGCGTCCGTCGCCGAAACGGTGTAGCTGCTGCCCGCCGCATAGAAGTTCGCCGTAGGCGTTTCCGTGACGATCTCACCGGGGCCTTTGAGCCGCCAGCCGATGAGGGTGTAATGGAGGGCCTCGCCGCCCTCTTCGATCTCGAGCGCGTTCGAAGCGAGAAGCACGACGCTCTTGCCGTTCTGAAGGCCGCTCAGCGTGTAGGGAAGCGCGATGCCGCCCGCGGGCGTGCCGTCAATGCTATTCACGAGATCGACGTAGTAGAGCGTTTCTTCCCAGTCGGCAACGCCGCTGTCGTCGCTGTCAAGGCCCCATACCGCATAGAGGGTGATGACGTTTGTACCGCTCTCTTTTACGGCGTCCTTTGCCGAAACGGTGTAGCTTGCCTTGAGCAGGTTCAGCCCCGACGGCACGATGTCGTAGATGTGGTGGTTCGCCTCGGGCGCCTTCGTTGTCCAGCCGACGAGCACATAGTGCCTGCCGCCGTCCTCGAGGTAGATCTTGGGGCTATCCGAACTGATCCTGAGATCGGTCACGACGTCGCCCGCTTGCAGGTTCTCGGCGTGCATGCCTTCGAACAGGCCGTCCGCCCCCGAGATGTCGGTGCCGCTCTCAACGCTCTGATGAAGCCTTACGGAGAACACGTCGTTCCAATCGGGCGAACCGTCTTGGTTTTCGTCGATGCCCCAGACCGCATACAGCATGATGGTGTTGCCGCCGACGTTCACATCGCTTGCGCGCACCGTGTAGGTATCGGTGTACAGGACGAAGCCGGGCGCCTTGTCGAAGAGATAGGGCTTACCGGTCGTGGGCGCGGTGAGCGTCCAGCCGATGAGCGTGTAGTGCTTTTCGCCCAACGTGAGCGAATAAGCAAGCGTGAGCGTGACCTTGTTGTTCTCCTCGTCGAGAAGATCCGCGCCCAAAATGGTTTCGCTCTTCGGCATCGCTTCGGGTTCTGTCGTACCGCCCGTGCTGCCGTCGTTGAAGCTTACCGTGAAGTTCTCCGCATAGTCGGGCGTGCCGTTGCCTGCACCGTTCGCGTTGTCGTCCACGCCCCAGACCGCATACAGCGTGATGACGTAATCATTATCCGTATCGTTGCGAGAGGTGACCGTATAAGTTTCGGTGAGAACATCCGTTACCGCTTCATAATCCGCCTGCGAATTGCAGAGGTAGGTGCCTGCGGTGAGGGTCCAGCCGAGGATCGTATAGGTGTGCTCGCCCGCGATCAGCCTGCAAGTCGCATGATCTTTCAGATCGATCACATCGTCTGTAAGCAGGTAGGTGTAGGTGTAAGGAAGCGCGCTGCCGACCGCTGCGCCGACCGAATTGTTTTCGCCCGTCACGAGCTTGACGAGGTAGGCGTTCTCCGACCAATCGGCCGTGCCGTTGTTGTTGGCGTCGACGCCCCAGACCGCGTACAGCTTGATGACTCTATCCTTGCCGGCGTGCGCCGCGTTGACGGTGTAGAGGTCGATGTAAACGGTGACGTTTTCGGGCATCTTGTTCTCTTTGCTGAAGATGCCGCCCTCCTTCGTTGTCCAGCCGACGAGCAGATATTTGGTCCCATCTGCCGCCGTGAGCGAGATCTGCGCGTCCTTTGTGCTGTGATAATCGTCGATGTCGACGGACATGCCGCGGAGATTGTTCTCAAAGGTTGCGAAGAGGTCCGCTTCCGTCTTGCCCTCGATTTTGCCGTCCGCCGCGTCTGTCGCGTTGACGAGCTGCACCTTGTACTTCGGCTCGGCGTAGTCCGCCTCGTTGTTGGAGTTTTCATCGGCCGTCCACACCGCGTAGAGGGTGATGACATAATCGTCCCCATTCTTGACGGCGTCTGCCGCACGCAGCTTGTAAGTCCCGTTGACGGCGACAAAGCCTGCCTCGGTCGGGAGGCTATCCACAATGTGGCTTTCGCTCGCCGTGACCGTCCAACCGATGAGCACATAGCGCTTTCCGTCCTTGGTGAGGGCGTTCGCCGAAGGTGCGAGGATGCTGCTGTTGACATCCTGGTTCTCGAGCGTATAGAGCACTTTGGAGCCGTTCTCCGCATCGACGAACAAGACGGTGTAGCTCTGCTTGTAGTCGGGGATCTTATCGCCCTTCGTTTCGTCGCCGTTGTTCTCGCTGTCGGCAGCCCACACGGCGTAGAGAACGGTATTTGTCGTGACCGTGTAGCCCGTGCCCCATTCGAAGAAGGCGTCGGCAGAGAGATCGGGCGCAGCGATGAAGCTGTGCGGACCTTCTACCGTCGTCCAGCCGACGAGCACATAGTGCTTGCCGTCCACGTCGAGGGTGACGTCGTAGCTGCCCAACAAGGTGACCGTGGTGCCGTCGAGGATGTTTTCGACTACCTTCGTAAATCCTTCCGTTTCCCAGCCCTTGACCGTGCCGTCCGTTCCGTTTTGGTAGGTCAGCGTGTACTTATTGTCTAAATAGTCGGCCGTATCGCTGTGGTTTTCATCGATCGCCCAGACCGCGTGCAGAGTGATGACATACTTGCCTTCCTCATTCTTTACGGCGTCCTTGGAAGCGACCGTATAGAATTTGCCGCTCAAAAGCAGACCGTCCTCGGGCTTTGCCTCAATGAGATAACTTGTCAAGCTCTGCAATGTCCAGCCGACGAGCACATAGTGCTTGCCGTCCACGTCGAGGGTGTAGTCCTGAAGGAGCGGGAGCTGAGTGTCCACCGTGAGGCTGCCGATGGTGTAAGGAAGATCGGCAGGGACCGTCTTTCCGTCTTTGTTCTCGTTGACAAACGTGACGGTGTAGGTCTGCAGATAGTCGGGCGTGCCGTTGCCTGCGCCGTTGTTCTCGTTATCCGCCGCCCAGACGGCATGCAGGGTGATGACGTTCTTCTCATCGACCTTTACGGCGTCATCTTCATTCACAACATACTCGGCAGAGCCGCCCAACATGTTGTAGAAGGAAACTGTGGGTTCGCCTTCGAAGAAGTAGCCGTCCGCGGAGGATGTCGTCCAACCGACGAACACATAGTTTACACCGCCTTCCTTCGTCGTTGTTGTCGTAGGCTTGAGAAGCTCCACCGTGGTGCCGCTGAGATATTTCCCGTCGTCCGTAGGCGCCGTGACGTCCGTCGCGCCCTCGACGTCGTAGACGAGGGTATACTTCGCGTCCTCCCAGTCGGGCGTGCCGTTGCCCGTGCCGTCGTTGTTGAGGTCCTCGCCCCAGACGGCGTAGAAGGTGATGACGTACTTGTCGTCGACTTTCACGGCGTCCTTGGAGGAAATCGTGTAATCGGGGCCTTCCACAAGCAAACCCGCTCCGGGCGCTGCATTGAGGAGATAGTTCTCCTGCGTGCCGTCCAACGTCCAGCCGACGAGCACATAGTGTTTGCTTGCCGCGTCGTAGGTGTAGCCCGTGGGCAGGGTGACAGTCGTGTCGGGATCCTGGTTGAGGACCGTATGCAAGGTGGGCGTATCCGTCGCCGCCTTGTTGACAAAGAGCAGGGTGTACGTCTGCAAGAAGTCGGGCTTGCCGTCGCCCTTGTCTTTCTCGTCGCCGTTGTTCTCGTTGTCGAGCGCCCAGACGGCATAGAGGGTGACATTTGTTTCGTCTTTTTGGAGCGTGTAGGAGTTCTCGTACAGCGAGGCCCGTATCACTTCATACTGTTCTGCCGTATCGAGGAGCCTACTTTCGGAGCCGCCCTCGATCCAGCCGATCAGAATGTAGCGCTTGCCGTCCTGCGTCATCGTCCTTGCGGCGAGTTCGGGTTCTTGCGCCGTCATGCCCGCGCGGAGAGGATTGTCCTCGGCGTCGGTCGTGACCGTGATCTTACCGTCCCCTTCCGTGATCGCAGTCTTATAGCTATCTGCGAAGGTGACGGTGGCTTCTTCGTCTTCCCAATCGGGCGTGCCGTTGTCGTTGTTGTCCTCCGCCCAAACGGCGTACAGCTTGATGAAGTGGGACGTATCGGCAAACTTCACATCGATCCCGAAGCTTCTGTCATTGGCGGGGAAGAAATTGCTCGCGGTGAAGTCAGTATATTCCGCCTGATCTCCAACGCCGAAGAGGTGCGTTACGCCGTCGTCCTTGTTCTCGTTCGTGAGCGTCCAGCCCATGAGCTTATAGCGTTTGAGAAGGGTGACGCCTTCCGCGGTCGTCTTGTAGAGGCTGAGCTTATAGTTGCCGCCGTCCGTGTAGGTGACGGTGACCTGGTTGGTCGTTTCATCCGCCGCCAGACCGTAGTGGGAGAGCGGCCACGAAGGTCCGCTGATCTCGTAGAGCTGCTCTGCGCCCGTGTCTTCGCCGTAACGGCTCTCGAACACCACCGTGTAGGTTTCCCAATCCGCTTTGCCGTCCTCATCTTCGTCGATGCCCCAGACCGCATAGAAGGTGACCGTCGCGTTCCCGCTTTCCGCCGCCTTGGAGGCATTGGTGACAAGATCGTCGATCTTATACTTGGCGCCCGCGCCGTAGATGAGCAGTTTGCCCGTCTGCGCGATGTAATCTTCGAGCGAGCCGCAGAGATAGTCGTCCGCCGTGAGCGTCCAGCCCATGAGCACATAGTGCTTCTCTGCGCCGTCTTCCGTCACGGTGAGGGTATAGCCCTCGGGAAGGGTGACCTCGTCGCCGACGTTCTTATCTTTTTCGGTCGGGAAGGCCTCTTTGACGTGTTCGTCTTGATAATCGTCCTTCTTCAACGCGCCCGTAGCGGTTTTGCCGATCTTGTACTCTACGTCGAACTTCTGATCGTAGTCGGCCTGCCCGTCTTGGTTGTTATCGATGCCCCAAACGGCATAGAAGGTGACCACGCCGTTCTCGTCCGCGTCGGCGACATCGAGGGTGTAAGTATAATTGCCCACGCCCGCGGCGCCGGTCGTCGCCTCTTTCGATTCATAGACGTAAGGAGCGCCTGAGGTGGGTGCCGTCTTTGTCCAGCCGAGCAGGGTATAGTGCTTGTAGTTGAGCAGAAGCGAATATTCTTTCAGCAGCTCTTGGTTCTCGCCCGTATACGCCACATCTTGAGGAAGCGCATTGTTCCCCGTGCTGTCCGTTGCGAGGCCGACCACGCCCGCCACAAAGCGGAGGGTGAAGTTCTCGCTCCAATCGGGGGTGCCGTTGCCTTCGCCGTCGTTGTTCATATCCAGGCCCCAAACGGCGTAGAGGGTGATGACGTGGCTCTCGTTCGCGTCTGCCGCGTTAACGGTGTAAAGCCCCTGTTTTGCGATGTAAGTGTCCGCACCGGGGTCCGCTTCAAAGAGGTAGCTCGTGAGCGACTTCGTCGTCCAGCCGATGAGGGTGTAATGCTTATCCCCTACGGCGAGCGAATACGTTCCGCTTGCGGTGACGACCTGATTGCCCACAGACAGCGGTGTTACATCATCGGGCAGAGTGGGATCGGGCGTGCCGCTCGCGCTGTTCGCATAGTGCAACGTGTAGGTGTTGGCGTAGTCGGGGGTCTTGTCGCCCGTGCCGTTGCTCTCGTTGTCCTCCGCCCAAACGGCGTAGAGGGTGACGGTGCCCGTTTTGCTCGATTCGTCCATCTTCGCAAGCCCGAACGCGTCGAGGGTGTAGACGTAGCCCGCCTCCATGAGGCAACCATCCGCGGCGTACTTCCACTTCGGCTCCGTCGTTTGGGCGTCGGTAACTCTATTCGTCGACCAACCGACGAGCACATAGTGCTTGCCGTCCTTCGTCGCGGTGATGGTATAGCCGCTTCCGTCCATGCCCGCGAGCGTGACCGTAAGCCCTTCGAGGAAATTCTTGTCCCCTTCGGGGAAGGTGCCCGTTTCGGACTCGTAGTCGCCATAGTTATAGACGATATCAAAGTGCTTGTCGTTCCAGTCGGGCGTGCCGTTCTTGTTCGCGTCGATCCCCCAAACTGCGCGCAGGGTGACAACGCTTTGACCGTCGACAATTTGCACATAGCGCGTGTAGAGCGTGAAGGTTCCGCCCGCTACGGTGTAATCCGCGGTAGGAACGTCGCTCTCGTCGTCAAGGAGATAGCCGCCCGTAAGCTCCACTGCCGTCCAGCCGAGGAGGGTATAGGTCTTGTCGTCCTTGGTGAGCGAGTAATTCGAGCGGGTCTTGATCGCAGCTTCGACCTTTTGTCCCCCTATGGTGTAAGGCAGATCGGCGGGCGAATTCGTGCCACCCGCGGCGTTTTCATACCTGAGGGTGTATTCCTGCAAGTAGTCGGGAATGCCGTCGCCCGTGCCGCCATCTTCGTTATCGATCGCCCAGACCGCATAGAAGGTGATGGTGTGCTTGTACTCGTCGTCGGGGTCAGTTGTGCTCAATTTGTCCACATCGAGCCGGTACGTCACGCCTGCCGCATAGTAATGATCCAACGCATTGATCGGGTTGTTCGAGTACAGAAGCTTTTCAGACGTTGCGCTTTCCGTTTTCCATTCTTGGTCCGATACCCAACCGACGAGCAGATAATGCTTTTTCACGCCGTCTTGCGTTACGTCAAACGAATAAAGCTTATCATCGCCGTTTTTCTCGGGCAACGTGATGTCCGTATCGGCAAGCCGATCGGGAAGTGTGGACTCTGTGATGTCCGGATTCGCGTCTTCAGGCGCCAACACCGTAAACTTCACCTCATAGCGGTCGAAATCTTCAAAGTCGGGTCTTCCGTTCTCGTTTTCATCGATTGCCCAAACGGCATACAACGTGATCACATTTTCCTTGCTTGCGTCCGCCGCGTTTACGATGTAAGGATTTTTACCGACTACCTCTCCGGCCTTAGCGTAGTAGAAGAAGGAAGATTCACCGTATTCGCTCTTATAACGCTCATAGAAATTCTCGGGATTCGTTTCTATTCCGGCGTTCTTTCTGGTCCACAAGTACTTCTTGGCAGTATTGTTGATCGTCGTCCAACCGACAAGAACATAGTTGCTTTCGTTGAAGGTAGCCCTGAAAACGCCGCCCTTGATCGGGTCGGTTGCAGAGTCGCCGACATTCAAATTGACTTGCGTGTCGGGCATGAAAGTAACGCCGCTAAACGTGACGCCTGTAGCATTCTCGAACGCGACGGAGAACTTCTCCGCGTAGTCGGGCACGTCGTTTTGGTTCTGGTCGATGCCCCAAACCGCGTAGAAGATGACGTTCTCGACCTTAGCGGCATCGGTAATGGACTTGCCGTCATCGGGCGTGATGATATAGGTGGCGCCGAGGTTGTACATGCCGCGCGTATCCGCGGGTGCGGAATCCCACAAATAGGTTTCGGCGGCCGAATCCTTCGTCCAGCCGACGAGCACATAGTGCTTACCCTCTGCCGTGAAGTGCAGCTGCTTTTCATGCAACGTGACGTTTTCGCCTACATGGTGGGTAACATCCTCATCAATATCGGGGAAATGTTCGTCCGGTTCAACGAGTTTGCCCGTCGCCTTGTTCTCATAATCGATATGGAACTGCTCGTTGTAATCGGGCACATAGTTCCCATTCGCATCGATGCCCCAAAGGGCGTAGAGGGTGACGTCCGCCTTCGTGGTGAACTGATAACGTTCAAGCGCCGCATTGGACTCCGTAAACGTGGGCCTGTTGGTAAAGACATGGCCGTCGGTCAGGGTCTTTTCGATCGTCCAACCGATGAGGACATATTCCTTGCCATCGATTATGATGCGGTAATTCTTGCCCACTTCACCCGGATTTTCGCCCGAGCCTACGTTGTCCGCCGTGTAAGTATTGCTCCAATAAGCATAGTCCCCCACGCGGAATTGAGTTTCAGACGTAGCCTCATCATCTTTGCCATCGGCGTTGCCGCGATAGGTGGTGATGTTGAAAGTTCCCGACTCCGTATCGTATACGGCGCCCTTCACGGTCCCCGTGGTGGAGTCGCCGAGCTTAAAGGCGAGGGTAAACGTTCTGTCGTTCCAGTCCTCGGTGCCGTCGCCGTTGGCATCGATCCCCCATACGGCGTAGAAGGTGATTATTTCGTCTTTCTTGCCATCGTCCGCGTCATCGCTCGACAAGACCTTGTAATCCGTGCCCGCAACGATGAACCCTTTGTAGTTCTCCGTGAAATACGACAGCGTTCCATTATCCGGCGTGGCGGATTTCACAAGGAGATCCTTCTCCAAAGAGCGCGTCCAGCCGAGGAGGACGTAATGCCCCGCGTTCGCCCCTTCAGTAATGGTAAGGCTGTTGCTACTGCTGTCAAGGGTGTAACTACCGGGCGTAGCAACCGTGCTACCGGTCATCTGGCCGACGACGGTGGAATCCGTCAAATCGGGCGTGATCGTCCCGTTTGTATCTTCGGGCAGCACGTCGAAGAGAACGGTATAGTTGCCCTCGTTGAAGTCGGGAGTATCATCCTCGTTTTCATCTATGCCCCAAACGGCGTAGAGCGTGATGACGTTCTTTCCGTCGACCGACTCTGCGTCTGCCGCGTCTACGACATAGTTCTCGCCGATGGCACAATACTTCTCCAAGCCTGTAAATGCCGTGCTTGTATGGTTCTCGAGATCGATCCAATGCTCGCCCTGCGTGGTCGTCCAACCCATGAGGACATATTTTACCTCGTTGTGCGTAACGTAAGGTTTCTCAGCGCCATCGGGCAGAGCAGTCGTTACCGACGAACCAAGTTTATACGACGGCTCGGTGGCAGGCAAGCTCCCCGTTACCGATGTAGCACCCCACTCAAACGTGACCGTAAAGTCTTCGAGGTAATCGGGGATTTCGTTCTTATTGACATCGGCCGCCCAAATCGCGTAGAAGGTGATATCCGACGTGAGCGTATATTCATCGCCCACTGCATAGTAGCCTACGCCATAGTGCGTCCTGGGATCGCTGCCGCCTGTGAAGACGTAATAGTCTTCAGGTTGCGCACTGTCGGCCGTCCAACCGATGAGCATATAGGTGGGTTCGGTGGTATTATAGCGGGTCATGGTGACATAGCCGCCTTCGACCTTGCCCGCAAGCTTCAACGTACCGCTGAGCAAATCTTCCTCTTCGCGGAGGAAGGCGCCTGATGTTTCTTCCCAATTCTTCAGCGAACCACTCGCATAAGACACCTTATTGCTATAGGTGAGAGTGTATCTGCTTTCGTCCCAGTCGGGGGTGCCGTTGTGGTTGTTGTCGAGCGCCCAGATCGGATAGAAGGTGATCGTGCCGTCCTTGTTGCTGTCGTGGGCGAGCGTAACGATATAGGTGGAGTTCAGACCGTAGAAGTACTCCGCCGTTTGCAGCGTGTTATACTCCTCGCCGTCTTGAGGGAAGTACAAGCCGGAGAAGACTTTCTCCTTATCTTTTTCGGCGGCGAATATCTGATGGGTCCAGCCCATGAGGATATAATGGTCACCCTCTTTCAGCGTAACATTCTTTCCTTCTTCGGACGTAGGCAAATCGGTGTTGCTCTTTACATCGAGCGTGTAGGACGTGCCGTCGAGGGTGTAGGTCGCACCGACGGCGAGGCCCTTCTGCTCTGCGGGAAGCGTACCGCTCAATTCGACATTGGCCGTCTTCCCCTCGGGAGCAGGATCGGTATAAAGCCCGTCGCTCAGGCTGTATGCGATGTCAAACTTATCGTCGTAGTCGGGCGTGCCGTTTTCGTTCATATCGATCGCCCAAACGGCGTAGAACTCGACGGCATTCCCGTTCAAATCTTCGAGAGCAAGCGTATGGCTGTTGCCCGTGTCAAATGTGAACTGCGGCGCGGAACTCTCGAAGAGGTAGTTCGTGAGGGCGTGGTTCGTGGTCCAGCCGAGGAGAATGTAGTGCTTTCTGTCGGCAGAATCCGCCTCGCCCACATACATACAAGGCACGCCTGCATCGCCATGCTTTACGGTATATTGGCTATTGTTCCAATAGAACTTATCGCCGATCTCTACCTGATTTTTGTCATATTGATCGCTATATACGCCGTTCTCATAGGCCTTATAGACGATATCGGGCAGTTTTTGGTCCTCGGTGTTGACATGATGGACCGTATCGTCACGCGTATGCGGGTCGAGCGAGAAGCTCACCGTATACTTGTCGTTGCTCCAGTCGGGCTTGCCGTCCTTGTTGGCGTCAAGTCCCCAAACGGCATAGAATACGATCGCATTGTCTTTCGTGCCGTCCGCGATGTCGTCCTTGGCGGCAACGATGTAAGCCTCGTTCCTATCCACATAGGTATAGTCACCGTCCTTGGTGGGTTGAGTGTCCACGAAGTAGACGTTCTCTTCGCCCTTTTGCGTGGTGAAGCCGACCAAGATGTACTGATCCTTGCCCTTGGTGAGGGTATAGGAAGACGTCTGGGACTGAAGCTCGGTCCCCAAATTCTGGTTGTTATAGGTGATGTCCGTCCAAGAAGGAGTTACGGTGCAACCGGCACCGGCGGCAACCTCATCGCGTTGGAAGGTGACCTGATAGGTTTCCTGATAGTCGGGCTTGCCGTTGTTGTTGCCGTCTATTGCCCAAACCGCATGGAGGGTCTCACCCTCCTCGCTCGGCATGGTATACGAAGCGCCGACGGCGTAGTAATGATACCCATTTTTTGTGTACACCTCATCGGGGGTCTGCGTTCCATTCGTATATTGGAAGACGTAGCTGAAACCTTCGACCATGCCCCCCGCCGTCGTCCAACCGATGAGCAGGTAAACATTGCCGTCTGTGCCCGTGCGTTTGATCGCATACTCGTTTGCGCTGCCAAGCCCGGGCAGAGCAAAGCCCTTGCCGGGAAGGACATGGTCGACGATCTTGCCGCTTGTCGCTACACCCTCTTTGACGTTAAGACCATCCGCGGTGAATGTGGCGTCAAACTTTTCATCTTCCCTGCCTTGGAAGTTTTGCAGCGTGTAGGAATACCCTTCGATAAACGCGACCGTACCCTCCACATCGTTTTGATAGGTGAGCTGAGCGGAGGTTTCCTCCCAGTCGGGCTTACCGTTTTCGTTATTATCCAATACCCAAACTGCGTACAGATTGATGGTCCCGTCCTTGGCGTCGATTGCATTTATCTGATAGTTTACGTTCTTCGGAGTTGTGGGAGCATTTGGATCAAGTTCGTAATAAATCTTATTGCTTGCACTCTTCAAAGCGCTCGTACCATCCAAAATGCCCTTCAATTCGCCCTCTTCATGGCAAACATACGCCATTTCGCCGCTATTATAGAGCGTCCATCCGTAGAATATGTATTTATCTGCATTGTCTGTCAAATAGCTTCTGTCGTTCTTACTTTCCCCTGTGACAGGTTGCAGGGTAGCAACATGGGTGCCGTGAGGTCCCGTCTTGGCTTCGGGCATGATAGCCTTGCCGCTCGTGGTATCGTTGTAAAGAACGGTATACTGCGTAGCATCAAGTTCGGGATGGCTGTCATTATTGTTATCGGGCGCCCAGATCGCATAGAGCGTGATCGTGCCGTCTTTTGCATCTTGCGAACGAACGGTGTAAGAAGTCTGACGGTTGGTGATATAGCCATACAGAAGCGCCATGTCATCGGCATTCTTCAAAATATAGCCGTTTTCAAATTCATCGGTGAAGCGGGACATGTCAGTCGAAGAAACACTACGCAGTGCATCATCATAAGAGATCTCCGTCCAACCGTAGAGTATGTAACGCTGGGTCACGTCGCCATCTTGCTTGGTCAACCAATACCCTCCCGTCTGAAGCGTGACGGAAGTACCCGCCATGACGGAATCGACATTGGTAGGCCAACCGTCGCCTTCTCCCGTAAAGCCCGTGGCGCCTGTTTTATACTCCAGCTTGAAATGTTCCTCCCAGTCGGGCTTTTCGCTCTCATCGTTATCGAGCACCCAAATCGCGTAAAGATCGAACGTCGTTTCGGTATCGCTATCGGAAATCGTATAGAACTGCTTGCCTGCACCGCCCAGAATATCTTGTTCCGCATTGCCACTCTTAAAGATAGCAAGGAGATAAGACTGGAGCGCATCCTGTTGCCCGCTGAGATCATCCTTCGTATTGAAGAGCCAACCGTCGGCAAAGGTAGTATCGGCGGTAGGAGCTTTCCGCGTCCAACCGACGAGCAGATAACGGTTCACTGAGCCGTCCTTAAACGTCACACTGATACGGCGGTCTTTGGGCAGAGTGACCTGCGAACCGAAAGACATGTAGGAATAGGTGACGGGAAGCGTAGAGGCAAGATAGGAGAAATCTGTAATGTTGCCTGCTTCGGTCGTTCCAATACCTGCCACAAAGTTCACGGTGTGGCTGTTGTCGGGGTTAATGTAGAAACTTTCGGCATACGCCTTGCCATTGCCGAGCGATTGCACATTGGCCGAAACGGAGAGCTGGTAGTTGTCTGTGTCTTTCAGGACGGCGTACAACCAATAGTTGCCAATCTCATCCACCTTTTGCCCGGGCAGGCCGCTTACGCCTTTCTGCAAAATGTCGTTGAAGATTATTTCCGTCGGCGTCATAAAATCGTCCTCTTGCTTTGTCGTCCAAACGCTTGATGTCCGCGTATAGACGGAGAGCGTTGACAAGAAGTTCTCTGCCTTCAAGCCATGGAAACTATTTTTCGTTTCTCCCAAAGCGCTCTGTTCAGCGATTTCCGTGGTATATGCGAGCGCGTCGAGCGTATAACCATCCTCGCTCTCGTTTTTCTTTGTGAAGCCGATCTTGTAGGTGCGGCCGTTGGTGTTATCGGTGAGGGTGACCTCGAAATAGAAGCGCCGCTTGGGATCGTAGGTCTGCGAATAGAAGCTGTATGCAATGCCGATGACCGCCGCCGTGATGGTGTAGGTGGCGCGCACAATGACGTGACCGTTTACCTGGTCCTCGACGGGCGTAAAGTCACTGCTGCTTGCAAACTTGAAGTTGCCCGTTTGCAGTTCGATCTCGGCATAGTAAGTGCCTTTGTTCTGCACATAGGAATCGCCCCCGTTTTTGGCGCTGTCCAGTTTATCGAGATCGGCATAGGAATAGTGCGTATCGCTGCTTCCCAAGGTGACGTAGTAGGCGTTCATGTTGTCGGTTCCGATCTTCCAATAGGTAGACGTATCCGTGCCGCCCGGAGTAGTATTTTCAAACTTTGCATCGTCGGGTTGAAAGTCATTGAGGCCGAGGATATGTACCGTTGCAACGCGGGTGCCGCCCTGGCGCTCGGAAACGTTGTCGCCCTCTTGCGTGCTGTAGAGATTGACGTTGTAGGTCACGCCGTCGAAGGTCATGCCGGAGGAATAGAACTCGAACTGCGCGGCGTCCTCGATGTGTTCGTAGGCGTCGTAGACGTGGGTCTTGTTGCGTTGGGTGACGCTGATCTCGCGCGCGGTGATCGTAAAGCTCGTCTTCGCGTAGAGTCCCGCGGCGACATTTTCCGAAAGCGGCTGCGACTTGCATTCCCACTTATAATCGTTGTAGCCATTGCCCGAGCGCGTAGGTTCGCTTGTCACAAGGTTGGGGGTGCCTTCATATGTAAGCGCCTCCGTGCTGAAAGGCTTGTCATGGCCGTCCGTCATCGTAAAGTTCCTCTGCCCGTTGCCGAGGAGAATGACGGTGACCTTGTATTTATCGGCATAGTACGGCAGCAGGCTCTTCGTTTCGGTATCTCCGTCGAAGCCGCTCTGCATATTGACGCCGTTTTCCGCCTCGTACCAAACGCCGAACTCGGGGGCCGTGCCGTTGTTGAGTTGCGGCACGGTGTAGGTAATGGGGCCGACCGTTCTCTCGTTTTTGAGAACAGCGCCTTGCACATCGAGCCACTGCGCCTCGCGGTTATAGGTGAGTTCAGTTTTGCTCATATCATTGAGCGAAATTTTGGCGGGGTTGACGGTGAAGTCGATGATGTAAGTGCCGCGGTAGTTGCCGTCGGTATAGCCGTAGCCGCTGCTGCCGCTGACCGTTTGCGCTTTGCCAGTGAGAACAAGGCGGTATTTGCCGCGGTCCTCAACATGTTCAAGAACTTGCGCCGTGGTGCTATCGGTGTAAGACGTGGCGTTACTCCAATCCGCCGTTTCTTTTCCGCTTTGAGAATCGTCCCAATAGAGCAGTTTGGTGGTGTAGTCGGTGTCGGAGGCAAGCGAAAGCGTTTCGTCGGCGTTGAATTGCAGAGAAATGCCGTCGACAAGCCGTTCGCGGTTATAGATGAGGTTTTGATTGGTAAGATCGGCGCTGTCAACGATCTTCGAGTTGTTTGCCGCCGTGCCTGTTTCCGAACCCGTGCCAAGCTCGGCGGGCGTGACTTCGAATTCGGACACCACATAGGTATTGCCGCTGCCAATCGACGTCACAAGATTATCGCGCCAAGCGTCATAATTTGTGGCGTCCGTATTAGGCAACGAGTCAATATTGCCTGCGAGGACGAGGTATTTGCCCGCGTTGGTGGAAGGGCTGTAAGCCTTATTGAACTCATCGCGGAACATACCTTCGTTGAAAGTGACGACGGGTTTAACAATTTCCGCCTTGCCGCTGCTGTCGATGCGGATCATGGTGAGGCTGCCCGCGGCGATCTGGTCGTTGACGGGCAAGCTAAAGTATTGTTGGTCAGGGTCGCCCGTGTAAGGGTTATCGCCGTAGGTCCACTTCCATTCGCCGTCGCCCTTGGGGTCCTTTTTGTTGATCTTGAGGCGGAACACCGAATACACGGTGATCTCATTATTCGAATCGAGCTGATCCTGCGTGACTTCCAGCTGTTCGGAGCCGTCCTTGGGGTAGAAGTTCGGGCTGTCGGGCACTGCGCTTGCCCAAACCACGCCGCCGACGGCGGGATCGGTGGTCCAACCGATGAACTCCGCGCTCGGGTGGGTGAAGCGTGAATTCGGCAAAGTCACTTTGGAAATGGCGGGATCGCCCCACGCGGCGGTAAACTCTGTCCCATCCGCCGAAAGCGTATAATTGCGCTCGCGGGTGTTGAGCATTGCCTTGTGCTCTTCGTCCTCCTTCATCTTGTCGGGGAGAGTGCCCGTTATAGACTGCGTATCGGTGAGGGCGTGTTGGAAGTTCACCGCGGCAAAGATGTCCGCCGAAATGGTAAAGCGGGAGAAGAAGGTCATGGTATCATTGGCATAAGGCAAAATTTTATCGTCGCCACCGCCATTTGTCCAGGCGGTATTTGCCTCATTTAATGCATTGGTCAAGCCCTCATTTCTATATGTGATGTTGAACACATAAGTAGAAGACGCCGAAACGCCGTTCAAAAAGACCATGAAGAAGTCGCCGGGGGCCGTCGGATTGGTCTGCGACAAATTCACGCCTCCTTTTTCACCCGTTTCGCCTTTTTGGTTGTATTTGTAAAGCTCTGCGCCCGTGCTGTTGGCAAGTGCAACGTCGTAGATGTATTCTTTCGCCTGATCTGCCGTCATCATGCGCGCGCCGAAGCGGATATTGACATTCCAACCGAGGAACTCACCTGTCACGGGGTCTTTTTCCTCTACGGGCACCATGTACATCAAGCCCGTTTCCGAATCGGCAGCGTAAGGAGAGTCGTAGGCGTGGTTGCCCTCGTTGGTGGCATGGTCTACGACGGGGTGATAGGTGCTGTATGTAGTCGCTATATCTTGATTATCGTCCGAATTGTTCGTACCAAGTTCGAAGGCGTAGGTCACATAGTCGTCCATGTAGTGGACGGTGGGCGCGCCCTTCATGCCTGCCGCGCCCGCGGTGGAGGCGGCGTGCGCCCCCGTGTACCGCTTGTAATAGCCGTTGCTCGGAGAGAACACGTTGTCCGAATCCTGCGTGCGATATTGGAGATAGTAGATGTCCTTAACGTTACTGAATGTTGCATTCATGAACGCGGAGCCGTCCAAACTTTGGAGCCAACCCGAAAAGACGATCGAGTTATTTTGGCTATTTGTGACACCGTTAAATGCACGAAGCCCGATAAATTCCAATCTATCCGGGAATACAAGCTTACAATTGAGCGTCGCGCCGGAAAATGCCATATCGTCGATCTTTCTCAAGGTCGTAGGAAACTTCAATTGTGATATAGTCCTGCTTAAAAATGCCTGATAACCGATCTCCTCTACGCCTTCGGGAATGACAACGTTCCCTCCGCTGGAAATCACAGCAGGGCTATAGTTATAACCTAACACCTCGCCGATCTTTTTTACGTTGTAAGTCGTGCGGCCGGAGCTAATCGTGGCGGGGAAAGTGGCAGAGTTATATTTTAAGAGCTGAATATCCGTGCTCGGATTGCCGTCATCATCGGACAAGATGATATATGTAGCATTGCTACCTGTATGAACCGCCGTTTCCGTGCTGACGATGTCCCCACTGCTTGTGCGTCTATAACGAATTGACCCGCTTCTCAAACCGAAGGGGAACGTCTTGTCCTTCCAAACCGACCACTCCTCGGGGCGCTCGCCGTCAAGGTTGTTGACCTGGCGGGGTGTGCCGTCGGTAAGGTTTTCAAAGGTCATCTGTGAAATTTTTGTACAACCGACAAATGCCGCCTGCGAAATATGGAATTCTTCCGCCGTTCCGCTCGCCCAAACGTTTATAGTTTTAATACCGTCCGCATCATCCGTTGCGTACTCTGGGTGATCATCATCTGGTTCAGTACCTCTGCACCCGTGGAATGCCCAAAAGCCGACGGTCTTACAGCTACTCGGAAGGTTTACGACGCCCCAGCCTGATCCGTGACTGTCTGTACCAAGCAAACTTAAATCCGTTTCATAGAACACCATTGCCCCAATTTTTTCAATGGAATCCGGCATATTGCCGACCCACTGAAGATTGGAGCAACCGTAAAAACATTTCGTCGGGATCTCGGTGATACCGCTGGTATTCCATCCATCATCCGCATCGAAGTCGACTCGCTCAATACCTGTTATGCCGGAAAATGCTCCGGAGGCTATTCCCTTGAAGGTGATATTGCGCTTAGCATTTATCAAACTCCCCGAAGACGGGATATAAACATGCGTACTTGTTACCGAGCCAGGCACTATGGGACCCAAAATGCCCGTCGTGGGATTGCAATACCAAGTGGCATTGCCGGCCGTGACCCTATCGGTGCTGTTGCCAGCCCACGAGATTCTGCTTACGTCAAACCCCCAAGGATAATATTCATAATCCCCGGGGTTGCCCTTTATTGTTACATACACACTGTTGCCAAAGCCATAAAACGGGTCCTCGATGATATTCTTGCAGGAGGCAGGAATGACAAAGCGGCTACCTTCACTATTTCCCGTCAAATTGACTTGATAAAATCCCGTATCACCGATCCACTCAAGCCCTTTGCCCATCGGATAGTAGTCGGCGACGTCGGCGCCCTTGGTAAAATCGGGCAGAGCATTATTGTGGACCGTAAGGACTGTATCGTTCATGAAGCACTTGGAGCCGAAGCGCTTGCAGTACATGAGCTGGGAGAAGTCGTCTTGAGCATTCGGCGTGCCGTCCGCCGCCTTTAAGCCACTGAAGCTTTGGATCGTCGTAAGGCTGTTGCAGTTGGTAAAAGCGCCGTCGCCGATGTTGGCGATGGACGCGGGGAGTGTAATGCCTTTAATGCTGGAGGCGGAGAAGCAATAGTCGCCGATGGAGCGGATCGCCGTGCCGAAGGGCTTGCATTCATCGGGCATAATGCTGTGAGCAGATTGACGATTTGCCATGTTTTCATCGGCATAAGCCATCAAGCCGCTGCCGCTCGCCGTAATGGTGCTGAACGTGAGGTAGTCGATCGTCTGCACGCCCGAGAACACGCCCGCCTCGATGCCGACGACGGGAAGCCCCTTATACTGCGCGGGGATCACCGCGGGCTGCGTAGACGTCCCGAACGTATCGCTGCCATGGTAGACGTAACCCGAGATGACGTAACCGCCCTCGGGCAAGGGGTGCTTTTGCCCCGTCCCCTCTTCCGGGAATTCCAATTCCTCCACATAAGTGAACGTCAAATATTTTGAAAGCGGCTCGCTTACAACGGCCGACGCTTTGTTGGGACGGAACGCCAATCCGCCCAGCACCGCCGAAAGAACGAGCGCACTAAACAAAATCGGGATCAAGCTCCACTTTACCGACGGCTTCGCCAGCACTGCTCTTATCCCTTTTCCCGTTCTGCTTTTCATGGTTATCTTCTCCTTACACTCCAATGCTTTTTGTTTTTTGGTTTTTTGGTTTTGGTTGTTGCTTTTGGTTGTTGCTTTTGGTTGTTGCTTTTGTTTCTATTTTTTGCCCTCTCGGGTCTTTGCCGTGTTTTGTGCGCGGGCGCCGCCGTGCCGTGCCCTTCTTGCTGTCCCTTCTTCTGTCATTTCGACCGAAGCGAAGCGGAGTGGAGAAATCTCGCTTTGTTTCAATGCGGTGGAGATTCCTCGACTACGCTCGGAATGACAATTAAGAGCTACGCGAGGCGACTACGGTCAACATGACGTGGCGGAGGGGGTTCCATGCCCTCTTGCCTTACGTCACCCTGAGCGAAGTCGAATGGGTGACGTCATGTTTCGACTACGCTCAACATGACGTGGCGGAGGGGGTTCCATGCCGTGCCCTCTTGCCGTGCCTTCTTGCTGTCATTTCGACCGAAGCGAAGCGGAGTGGAGAAATCTCGCTTTGTTTCAATGCGGTGGAGATTCCTCGACTACGCTCGGAATGACAATTAAGAGCTACGCGAGGCGACTACGGTCAACATGACGTGGCGGAGGGGGCTTTTTCGGCTTTCGACGAAATCCGCCCTATTTTTTCAATTTTCTGGATTATTATATAATCCATTTATGGCCCTTGTCAAGTGTTTGAAACACTTTTTTTCGAAAATTTCAAATTTTTCATCACTAAAAATTTGGCGTTTTTGCTTTTTTCACCCTCTCTTTGCCGCCTTTTTCCCGCAAAACGCAATACGGGTACGCATTTTCGCCCAAAATGCCCCCATCCCCCGCCTTGCCCGTTTGCACAAAAGTTCATTTCTTAACACATGTTTGCTCGCAAAACATTCTTCCCGCCCCGCTCCCGCGCCCCGCTCCCGCGCCCCGCCCGCAGCCCGCTTGCAGATTATGCAACAAAAAACCGCTCCGTGCAAGCGGTTTTTGCCGTATCCTGTCCCCTCGGGACAATTTTTCTGTTTTCATCTTATGCCGAAGGAGCCGCCTTTGCTACCCCTTTTTGCTTTTTTCGCCGCTTTTTCCGCCTTTTTCGCCGCTCAGCCGCCCAAAATGCGCACCACCGCGTCAAGCTGCTCCACGGGAACACGCACCGTTTCCGTCAGATAACTGCGCGCCTTCTCCGCAAGCGTTTCCCCCGCCGCACGCTTGAGATCCGCAACGTATGTGTTTTTGATCGTATTCAGATCACGCGAACCCTCGATGTACGCAAAATTGGAAAACAGATAATCGCGGTAGAGGTCCTGCTCGCTTATGCCCACAAGCGCCCCCACCAAAAACGCGATCATCCCCGTGCGATCGGTGCCGATGCTGCAATGGAAAATCAGCGGATAACTCTCCTCTTGCGCCAGAATTGTGAATACGTCTCGTATTTTCTTGCGGTTGAGGTCCACCAAATGACCGTTCCAATTCATGCCGAGATGATAATACGTCACCCCCGTGCCAAGGTAACTTGCCTCGATGTTGCCGTGCTCGGTGGGATCGCCGCTGCCGCCGCGCAGATCGATCTCCGTGCGGATGTGCAGGACGTCGAGCATCGTCCGTATGCCCTCTTCCGTCACCGTGGGCTTGCCCGTGTAGTTCTCGTTGAGCCTGCCGCAGCGGTAAAACAGCCCCTGCTTGACGCGCCCGCCGCTCTCCGTCGGCCAGCCGCCCATGTCGCGCACGTTGGCGACGCCGTCCACATACAGGTTGCGCGGACCCTGCCCCTCCGTGGTGAAGCAGGCCTTCCCGCTCTCGGCATAGCCCGCCGTGACGTTCCAATAATACACCGTCGCAAGCTTGAGATCATAGACCTCAAATTGCGTTTCGGTGGTCGTAAAATGCAATACGTCTTGCATTTTCTCGCCTTCGCCCACGCTGAGAAGGTACTCCGTTCCCTCCGCCGCGCCGCCCGCTTCCCAGGTGAAAACGACGGGCGCGGGATGGCTGAGTTCGCGGAAATCCAGCTCCTCCGTGGCGTTGACGCCGTCGGCATAGCGGGAGATGCAGCCCGGGTCCGCCTCGTTCAGATACGCCGCCTGCAGCTCCGTATGAAGGCGCACTTCCTTGCCTAAATCGGGAAGTTTGAAGGCAACGCCGCCGTCCGTCCCCTCGTAGCCGCCGCTCACGGCGACCTCGCCGCTGTCCCCGCCGTCCCCGCCGTCGGGAGTGGGCGTATCGGGATCCTGCGGCGCGCAGGCCGCAAAGACGAGCACTGCCGCAAGCAGCGCGCAAAAAATCGCCGTTAAGTACTTTTTCATGACAGATCTCCTTTTGGGTCTGTCTTTATCTTACAGAATTTGCGATGTTTTGTCAATATAATTAAAAAAATTTTTTTCAAAAAGCGCGGTCAGCTTGGACGGCAGGGCGGAAAAAGCAACCTTTAAGGCGTGCGGAATTCCGCTTCGAGCGGCTTGCCGCCGAAGAGAAGGGTGATATACAGCGTGCCGTTTTCAAACGGAAAGACATACTTCTTTTCCTCGCCGCCCGCATCGGCGTGCAGCACGACGGCGCCGTCCTCCATCCGATAGGTGCCGCTATATTCCCCCGCGCCGCCCGCGAAATCGGCATACGTCACGCAAAAATCGCCGTAGTAGCCCAGCTTGAGCTTCAGATACTTCATCTGCGGGAGAAGGTCCTCCCCGCCCAGCTGCAGGCGGCTGCACTTGTATTCCCCCGCATACGGGCGGGAAATGTCGCGCAGAGTGCTCATCTTTTCGACGTTGCAGCCCGTGAACATGAGCGCAGATGAAAGAACGAGCATGCAGAAAATTTTTTTCATAAAATTCATAAGTACAGTATGCGCCCGCCGTCCGCTTTTTATTTTCCGCATGCAAAAAGCGCGGCGCGCCGTTTCCGGGGAAACGGCGCGCCGCGCAAAAAATCAATCGAGTTTTCCTTGTTCCTTTAAGAGCTGTTCCAAAATTTCGGCGGCACCGTACACCAGCTCGGGACACGGGCGCTTCCGATAGTAGGCGGGCGTGCGCTCCTCCGCCTGCGGGGACGAACCCGCCTGCACGCCCGCTTTTACGAGCAGTTCGCCGCAGACGCAGCTCCCGAACCGCTCCCGGAAGCGGCGCGCATACTCCTGCACGAGCGCATAGAGTCCGCTCTTGGGAAGGTCGGGGAAGAACAGCCCCAGCGCCATGACGCCCCCCGAAAGGGCGCCGCAGGTGAGCCGCAGCCTGCCCATTCCCCCGCCGAAGGGACGGGAGATGTCTTTCAGCGTTTTGGCGTCGCAGGGCAGCGCGTCCGCGAATGCCGACAGGACCGCCTGCGCGCAAGTTTCGCCCGAGAGAAACCCCTCTCTCGCCCGCTCCGCTCTCATATCTCGTACCACTCGCCCTCGACGGGCACGATCGCCCTTGCCGAAGGCAGCTCCTTTTTCAGCGTGGCGAGGAATTTTTGGGGCTTTACCGCGCGGGTAAAGGGCGGGAACGCGTCGTCGAAGTGGTCGATCATGACCGCCTTGGGGGCAAATTCCTTCAAAAACGGGATCATGTACCGATGCATGCGCACGCGGCCCTGAAAGGGAAAGACCAGAAGGTCGGCGCCGTCGGGATATTCGGTGGTTTCTTCGATCCCCGCCGAGCCGAGCACCATGATCTTTTTGCCCTCGGCGGAAAATTCGAGGGCGAGGATCTCCTTTTCGTCGATCTTATACCGCTTGATCTCGCGGAGCAGGCGCACGGCGTCTTTGAAATGGCAGAAATAGGTAGAGGGCGCCAGCGCCGCCGAGAGGACGGTGCCCGCGTCGAATTTGCAGTGGCGGCTGTGGAAGGTGTGCACGGTGATGTCCCCCACCGCGATCTTTTCGTTGGCGGCGAGCGGGATCATTCTGCCGTCCGGGATGCCGTTTGCCTGCGCGATCTCGATCCCGCGCTCGGAAACGAACACCTTTTTCAGACCCTTTTCGAGAAAGGCGCCGATGTCGGAGAAATGGTCAAGGTGCGGATGGGTAATGAACGCCGCGTCCGCACTCGCGCCCTCCTCGATGGGCAGAGGGGGCAATTGGGGATTGTATTTTTTCAGGTATGGATCGACGAGGATGCGGGTCTTGCCCGCCTCGATGAGGAGCGACGCCGTGCCATACCACTTGATCCTCATGAAATTTGGTTCTCCCGAAAAATTCCGTGCACTTATTATACCATTTTGATTTGCGGTTGGCAATCCCGTTCGCCCGATTTCCCTAAAAAAATTTTCGGGCGGAGGCAATTTTTACGCGATCTCTCCTCTCCTTGCGGGAAAGCGGGACGGAGCGCGGCCCCTTTCGGCCCCTTTCGCTCCCTTTCGCGCCCGCCGCGGGAAAGGCAAAAAAGATCCCCCGCTTTCGGCGGGGGAAACGAGCCTTGTCAATCGGCTTTTCTCGACCAATAATACATCGATTGGGCGCCCGTCAGTTCCTTTGCCGCCGTGACGGGATTGGCGAGCGCGCTCGCTTCGACCGGAGAAGCGCCTTCGGCTTCCGTCGATTGCGAACGTTTCCAACCGTCGGTCGCTTTGAAAACCGCGTTGATGAGCGCGGTACAGCCGACAAAGGCGGCGCGGCCGATCGAGGTCACGGTGGCGGGAATGAGGATGCTCCCGAGCTTCTCGCAGTGGAAGAAACAGTAATCGCCGAAGGAAACGAGCGAACTCTCCTCGGGGATCGTGACGGTCTGAAGCTGTTTGCAATCGGAGAAGGCTTCGGCGCCGATCGAGGTCACGGTGGCGGGAAGGCTCACGGAAGAGATGGGGCGGCCCATGAAGGCCTCCGCGCCGATCTGCGTGATCCCCTCGGGGATCGTGATCTCTCCTTCGAGCATCTTGGGGATGTGGAAGATGGTCGTCCTGTCCCTGCGGTAGAGCACGCCGTCTTGGCTATAATAGGTGCCGCCCTGCCCGCTGACCGTGACGCTCTTGAGGGCGGTGAGGTAGTTGAGCACCTGATCCTCGATCGTCGTTACGGTGGCGGGGAATTCAAGCTCCTCGATGTTCGTGCAGTTGTAGAACATGAAGTTATACATGACAACGCCGCCCGTGAAGCGCACTTTTTTGAGAGAAGCAGGCACGGCGGAACCCGTTCCCATGCAGCTTTCCGCGCCGAAGATGTGGCCGAGATAGCTGTCCCCCGACCTGTCCTGGGTGACGGGGTTGGTGGACGTCCTCGTCAGGGAGTCGTCCCAGGTGTCGGCAAGCTCCAGCTCGGCAAGGGAAGAGCAGCCCTGCAGTGCGCCAAGGCCGATCTTCGTGTTTCCCCCCTCCACCGTAAAGCGCTTGAGGGAGGTACAGTTCCGGAAAGCGTGCTGCCCGATCTGCTCCACATTCGCCCCCACGGTGACCGCCTGCAGCTTCGTGCAGTCTGCGAAATCGTTGTCCGCGATGCGGAGGACGGTGGAGGGCACGTCGATCTCGCCCTCGAATGCCGCGGGCACATAGACGAATTTCACCTGCGGACGGTCGTACACCACGCCGTGATCGGAAAGATAGAAAGCGTTCCCCTCCGCGACGTTCACCGCCGCGAGGCGCGTGCAGCCCGTGAACGCTTCTCTCTGCATGCTCCTGACGGAAGCGGGGATACTCAGCTGCGTCAGGCTCGCGCAGTTCTTGAAGGCGCCCGACTCGATCTCGGTCAGAGAGGCGGGAAGCACGATGTCCTTCATGATGAGCTGGTCGGCAAAGGCGTCCTTTGCGATCCGCGTGACAGGATAGCCGACGTAAGAATCGGGAATGACGACGCTCTCGGGCGCGGAGCCGAGCACGCCGACGACGGCATAGGACTTCATGTCCTCGTTCATCTCATATTGCAAGACGTCGGTGCCTCGCCTGTCGTAATGGCACACGGAGCAGACATCGCCCGAAAATTCATGTTCGCCCGCTTCGAATTCCTGTTTGCAGACGGAACACACCTTCCAATGGCGGGAACCGTCGGCGGAATAGTAAGCGGAGATCGTGTGCTCCGCCTTTTCGATGCTGCGGGACTGGTACTCCTCGCAGATCTTGCAGTCCCGTCTTTCGGAACCCTTCCGTTCGCAAGTCGCGGGGACGATGGTCTTCCATTCCCCCCATTCGTGCCGATGGCTGCATGCGGTCCCGGATACGATCCCCGTTCCCAAAATGAGGGCGACCGCCAAAGCAAAGAATTTTTTCATAAGCGCCTCCGTGCGGAGTATTTTTTTCTCTTTTCGAACAGTATAACACGGGCGGCAAAAAAATTCAACTGTTTCACCCAACTTTCATGAAAGGAAAAACCTCCCTGAAAGGTCTGCGCCGCGCTTTTCCGTGGGGAAAAGCGCGGCGCAAAGGGTGTTACTTGTTCTTGACGCGGCCGACATCGAGATCGTCCCGCTTCCGGTCCGAAAGGGCTTTGACGGGGTGTTCCTTGTTCTGGATGCGGTAATCGTGCCCCTTTTCGGCGATGAGCTTTTCAACGCAGACATGGGTGCCGTGGGCTTCGGGCTTGCCGCCGTGGATGCGGGAATTGTAGAAGAAGAAACGGAAAGAGTCGGGCACTTTGTCAAGCTCCTCCCAACCCTCCTCCACCCCCGTGAGGCGCACGCTCTTGAGGACTTCGCGCACATATTCCTTCTGCGGGCGGAATTTCAAGAGTTCGGGGAATTCCCCGCCCTCGGGCAGAACCTGCTGCCAGACCTTGCCCTCGTACGTTTTGAGAAGATCGGCGGCCTCGTGCAGGTGTGCGACCTCTTCCTCGAAGTGCATCTCCCAGATCGCCTTGATCCGCTCGTCCTTTTCGTCCTCGTAGCAGGAATAGTAGAGATAGCACTCGGTATATTCGTTCATGAGCAGATTTTCAAACGGGGTCATGCAGGGATCCTTCAAAGAGCCGTACCCCGTGACGTGCTGCTCCTCGATCATGGCGATCTCGTTGTAGAGCTTCCTGCCGAGGTTGGTCGCGTACAGGTTTCCGACGTTCATATAGAAGTTCATCGTCTGCTGTTCGGCCGCCGTGATGATGTTGATGTTGAGCTTGGTCTTGAGGTCGTTGAGGTAGGCGTTGATATAGAAGTCCACATCGTCGTAGGGGTGGCGGTACTCGGCGACGGTGGGACGGCCCGGCATGATCTCGGTGTAGTCGCCGACGAGCCGCGCAGGGTCCCCGCCCTTTTCCAGCTCCATGAGGTCGGCATAGCGGTAGAGGTGGTCGAAGTCCTCCAAAAGCGCGAAATCGAGCTGTTTTTTGACGTAGCTGTTCTTTTCGGTGACCGCAAGCGCGGCGGTGAGGTCGACGGCGAGCTGCTCATAGCCGATGGTGTGCTCCAGGATCGTTTCGTTTGCGGGTTTGAGGCTTGCGATGCGCTTTTGCTGAATCTGTTCGCCGCGGCGCATAAAAGCGAGGCGGCGCCTTACGTCATTGTTGGCGCACATGCGGTGAAAGGCATGCGAGCAGCGCACGCTCTCGAATTCGGTGCCGTTCATGAGAATGACCCGAAGCCTCGTGTAGGGGTCCACCGTGTTCTTGTCGTACGGCTTGACGAGCACCTTGTTCCAACCTGTAAAAATCTTGTCCGCTTTTTGCGGCTTACATTCGAATGGGTTCATTTTCCCCTCCTTTTACGCATTGTTTTCGACCGATCCGAAAAGAAGTATACAAGTCCTTGCAATTTTGCGGCGAATTTGTTACAATAGAAAAAAACGAGGTGCCTTATGATCGGTTGCGTCATCGCCATGGACACAGAGGTGGAACTTTTGCTCGGCGCCATGGAGATCGAAAATACCAAGACGCTGTACGGAAAACCGGTGCATATCGGCAGGGCGTTCGGGAAGGAGGTCGCCCTCGTCGTTTCGGCGGAGGGAAAGGTCAATGCCGCCGCGGGCGCATGCGCCGCGATCGCCGCGGGCGCGGACGTCGTGTTGAACTTCGGCGTCGCAGGCGGCTTGAAGCCCGAAAATACCGAGGTCGGCGGAGTGTATCTCATCGAGAGGGCGATCCAATACGATTTCGACCTCAAACAGCTCTCGGGCAGGGAAGTGGGCACGCTCCCCGGGGAGGAGGAAAATTCCCTGCCCCTCTATGTGCCACCGCTCCCCTATCCCCGCCGCACGCTCGGCACGGGCGACCGCTTTGACGATTCCCCTTCGGACCATGCCCTCCTCCTCCGCCTCGGCTGCGACGTGCGGGACATGGAGGGAGCCGCCATCGCGCAGGTGTGCCGCTATGCGGGCGTGCCCTTTGCGAGCGTGAAGGCGATCTCCGACGTGTACGGCTCGGGTTCGACGACCGAACAATTCCGCAAAAATTGCAAGATCGCCCTTCTCGAACTCAAAGCGCGGTTCGCAGAGATTTGGAAGAGCTTGGAGTAAAGCGGGAAGTTGCCTTGGCGCCCCTGCAGGGGAGCTGGCGAGGCAATAGCCGAGCCTGAGGGGTTCTCTGAAAACCCTTTCGGCTCGCTACGCTCGCCACTTTCCCTTTCAGGGACAGCAAGAGAATAAGCGGACCACCATTCCCGATCACGTCACCCTGAGCTTGTCGAAGGGTGTCCGCATTATAATAGGGACATTCCTCGACTGCGCTCGGAATGACGTATTTAGAATTGTGCGCAGGACAGGGTGGCGCAATGATAACGCACCTAACCTCAATATGCAAAAGGACCAAAACATATGGAAAAGATCGCGTCATTTCAAAAAAATCACGACGTGTTGCAGCCGGGGCTGCATATGTTCCCGCCCGCAAACGGCGTGACGACCTTCGATTTAAGGTTCAAAAAACCAAACGCGGGGGACTATCTTACCCCCGACGCGCTCCACTCGGTCGAACACATGCTGGCGACGGTCCTCCGCAACAGCCGCGAAAAGGAGAACATCGTCTACTTCGGGCCGATGGGCTGCCGCACGGGGTTCTATCTTCTCACCGTGCATTTGAGCTACGCAGAGGTGCTTGCCCTCCTGAAAGAGTGCATCCCCGTTGCGCTCACGCTCGAAGAGGTGCCCGGCGCCAGGCGGGAGGAGTGCGGGAACTACCTCGCGCACGATCTTGCGGGCGCAAAGGAAGAACTTAGAAAATACCTCGGTATTTTGGAGAACTTATGATAGACTTAGGCGATTGGAACGAAGTACTAAAACCTCTTTTCGAGGACACCCGCTATCTGAAAATACGGGAATTTTTGAAGTACGAATATTCCCACTACATCGTCTATCCCGACATGTACGACCTTTTCAACTGCTTCCGCTATACGCCCTATGCAAACGTAAAAGTAGTGCTCCTCGGGCAGGACCCCTACCATGAGCCGGGGCAGGCGCACGGGCTGTGCTTTTCGGTGAAAGAGGGGGTGAGAAAGCCGCCGTCCCTTGAAAACATGCTCAAAGAACTCAAAGATGACCTGGGGTTCGACCCGCCGCGCTCGGGCGATCTCACCAAGTGGGCAAAAGAGGGAGTGCTCCTTCTCAACACCTCCCTCTCGGTGCGGGAACATCAGGCGAATTCGCACGCAAATTGCGGGTGGAGCTGGTTCACCGACAGCGTGATCGCGCTTCTGAGCAAGCAAAAGGAACACCTCGTCTTTCTGCTCTGGGGCGGGAACGCGCGCAGGAAAGTCCCCCTCATCGACAGGAGCAAACACCTCGTTTTGGAATGCGCCCACCCCTCTCCCCTCTCGGCGTTCAGCGGGTTTTTCGGGTGCCGCCACTATTCCAAAACCAACGAATATCTGAAAGCGCACGGGATCGCTCCCGTCGACTGGAATTTGAATGAATAGGAGGAATGTTATGAGAAAAACGACCTGCATGACGGCCGCCGCCCTCTTTGCCGCGCTCGCTATATGTTGCGCCTGCGGCGAAAAGGAGCCGCCCGCGCCCGATAAGGCCGAGGCAACGCCGCAATATACGGTGTCGGACGAACATCTCACGCTGGACGCAAACGACGCTGTGTTCGCCGCTTCCTCGGTGACAAAGCGCGAAAACAGCCCGCTCGAGGGCAAGCTCTTCTATTGGCTCGGCTCGTCCGTTACCTACGGCGCCTCTTCGGGAGGAGAGAGCATGGCGGAGTTCCTTTCGGCGCTCACGGGCTGTACGAGCGTGAAAGAGGCGGTGTCGGGCACGACCATCTTCGACGACGGCGGAAACGGCGATTCGGGCGCGAAGTCCTATACCCGCCGCATGACAAACAGCACAGTGTTCGACAAGGACGCAAGCCCCGACGCGTTCATCTGCCAGATCTCCACCAACGACTGCACGAACAACCGCCTTTCAAAGCGGGGCGAGATGCTCAGCTATGTCCCCGATTATCTCGACGACTGCAACCGCGGGACCACCCTCGGCGGTGTGGAGTACATCATCCGCTATGTACTCGACACCTGGGGCTGCCCCGTGTACTTCTACTCCGACTCCTACTTCGGCGACAGCGGCGCACGCGCCAATTCCAACCCCAAAGGTTCGGAGTACGGCAAGCTCGTGGAGCAGGTGAAAGAGATCGCGCAGAAGTGGTACGACGACGGTTATGAAGTCAAGGTCATCGACCTCTACGGGGACGAGGATTTCAACGCCGCCGTGACGGACGAGTACTACAAGTGGTGCACGAGCGACCCCATCCATCCGAAGAAAGCGGGCTATCTCAACTGGTGGACCCCCTACTTCGAGGCCTTCCTCCTGAACAATCTTTAATCGGTGTAAAAGTGATCGGTGTAAAAGGGCGGCGCCCGAGCAAATTGCTCGGGCGCCGCCCTTTTCTCTGTCCGTCTTTTATTCTTCCGTGAAGGTGAGTTCGCCGTTCTCCTCGTCGACGATCACGGTGCCGCCGACGGGAAGGTTCCCTTTCAGGATCTCCTCGGAGATGCGGTCCTCGATGAGCCTCCTTACGGTGCGCTTGAGGGGACGGGCGCCGTATTCCTCGCTGTACCCCTCGTCCACCAGCCTGTTGCGGGCGCGGTTGCTCACTTTGATGTTGATCTCCCGCTCTTTGAGCTGTTTTTGCAGCCCCCCGATGATCTTGTCGCAGATGCGGGCGGCGTCCTCCTTGGAGAGCTTGTGGAAGATGATCGTTTCATCCAGACGGTTCAAAAATTCGGGGCGGAATTTCTGCTTCAACGCCTCCTGGATGTTCTCCTTCATGTCCTCGTATTCGCTCTCCTCCTCGGCGGTGCGGAATCCCAAAACGCCCACTTCCTTCACCTGATGGGCGCCGACGTTGCTCGTCATGATGAGCACGGTGTTCTTGAAGGAAACCACCCTGCCCCTGCTGTCCGTGAGCCGTCCGTCGTCGAGGATCTGGAGGAGAATGTTGAATACGTCGGGGTGCGCCTTTTCGATCTCGTCGAAGAGGACCACCGAATAGGGCTTCTTGCGGACGCGCTCGGTGAGCGTGCCCGCCGCGTCCTCGTAGCCGACATAGCCGGGGGGCGCGCCGATGAGCTTGCTCGTGGAATGTTTCTCCATGTATTCGGACATATCGAGGCGGATCATCAGCCGCTCGTCGCCGAACAGGCTCTCCGCAAGCGCCTTGCAGAGGTCGGTCTTGCCCACCCCCGTGGGGCCGACAAAGATGAATGAACCGATGGGACGGTTGGGGTCTTTCAGCCCTGCCCGCGCGCGGCGGATGGCCTTGGCGACGGCGGTGACCGCCTCCTCCTGCCCGACGATGCGCTCGTGCAGCTCCTCTTCAAGGTGCATGAGCCGTTCGCTCTCCGCCTCGGTGAGCTTGACGACGGGCACCCCCGTCCAGCCCGATACGATCTCCGCGATCTCCTCCGCGCCGATGGAGAGGTGGGAAGAATTGCGCTCGGCATTCCACTCTTCCTTGATTTGGCCGATCTGCATGGTGAGTTCCTCGATCTTGCGGGAAAATTCCGCGGCGCGGGAGTAGTCCTTCCAGCCCGCCGCCTTGTCCCGTTCGGCGGTCGCGCGGGTGAGCTGTTCCTCCAGCTCCCGCAGTTCGCCCGGACCCGTATAGGCGAGCAGCCGCTTGTGGGACGCCGCCTCGTCGATGAGGTCGATCGCCTTGTCGGGCAAAAAGCGGTCGGTGATGTAGCGGTCGGAGAGGCGCGCCGCCGCCTCGATCGCCTCGTCCGTGATGACGATGCCGTGGTGCGCCTCGTACTTGTCCTTTAAGCCGTGCAGAATGGCGATGGTGTCCTCCACGCTCGGCTGGTCCACCGTGACGGGCGTGAACCGCCGTTCGAGCGCGGGATCTTTTTCGATGAATTTGCGGTATTCCTCGATGGTCGTCGCACCGATGGTCTGCAACTCTCCGCGGGCGAGCATGGGTTTTAAGATGTTGGACGCGTCGAGCGGGCTTTCCGCCGACGCCCCCGCGCCGACGATGGTGTGGATCTCGTCGATAAAGAGGATGACGTCGCTACTCGAAGCGATCTCGTCGATGACCTTTTTGATGCGCTCCTCGAATTCCCCGCGGTACTTGGCGCCCGCGAGCATGCTCGTGATGTTGAGGGAGAACACCGTCTTTCCGCGCAGGGGTTCGGGGACTTCCCCCGCGACGATCGCCCGCGCCAGCCCCTCTACGACCGCGCTCTTCCCGACGCCCGGTTCGCCCACGAGCACGGGATTGTTCTTGGTCCTGCGGGAGAGGATCTGGATGACCTTCTCGATCTCCTCCTGCCGCCCGATGACGGGGTCGAGCTTTTCTTCGAGCGCCTTTTTGGTGAGATCGTCGCCGTAGCGCATCACCTCCGCCGAGAGGGAGCCTGCCTGCGCGCCGCGCGGGCGGGTGGGAGCAGAGGAATACGCCTCGGGCGTTTCGTAAAAGCGGGGGGCGGGGCGCGGCAGCTCCTTGCGCGGAATGCGCTCCCCGTTCTCGTCGGTGGGCGCCGTAAGCTCCAACGCGCGGTTTTTCAGGTCTGCGATGTCCACCCCCATCATTTTGAGGATCTTCACCGCGAGGCAGTCCTCCATCATGAGAATGGCGAGCAGGACATGCTCCGTGCCCGTGAGCGCGGTATAGTTCCCCCCCTCCTTGCTCAGCTCCGTGGCAAGTTCGAGCACCCGCTTGGTGCGGGGGGTATAGCCGTGGACGCGCACGTTGCGGTCGATGCTGCGTTTGAAGATGGCGACGTATTGGTTTTTGTCCACGCCCGCCTCCGTGAGGAGCTTGCCCGCCGCGCAGCCCTCGGTGGCGATCAGCCCGATCATGAGGTGTTCGCTGCCGATGTAGCCCGTGCGGCAAGTGCGTTCCAGCTCGTTGGCGAGTTCGATCGCCTCGCGGAGATGGTCGGAAAAATGCGATGTATCCATAGCTTACTCCTTTTGGAATAGGTTTCCGCGCAGCTCTTCGTCAAGGACGCAGATGCGGCGGAGCGATCTGCCTGCATACTGCGCGCGGAAGACGTCCTGCTCCTCCTCGGTGAGCGGCTGCGCCGCAAGCGCCCGCAAATTGGCGGGACGGGTGGCGACGAGCAGCATGTCAAGCCCGCTCATCTCCCCCTCCAGCATGCCGAGCGCCACGCCGAGCTTGACGTCGGAGAGCCGCTCCAAAAATTCATGCGGGTCGATCTGCATACAGTTCGTGAGAATGCCGTAGGAGCGCAAAATGCGGTCCGCAAGCGCCATTCCCCCCTCGGCAAGCAGCATGTTGCGCTCGACAAGCTCATCTTCGACGAGGTCGTTCACTTCCCGCTCGACGGCGGCGAGGATGTCCGTATCCTGCTCCCCCAGCGTGCGTTCGTTGCTGATCTGGTAGAGGTCCCCCTCCGCGCCGCTCCCCTCGCCGAACATGCCGCGCACGGTAAGCCCCTTGCTCTTGAGCCGCGCCACGATCCCGCGCATCCGTCCCCTGCGGGAGAGCGCGGGCAAAAAGAGCATGACGGAGGCGCGTAGGCCCGTTCCCACATTGGTGGGACAGGCAGTGAGGTAGCCGAGTTCTTCGTCGCAGGCGAAGGGAATGGTGTCCGCGATGATCTCGTCGATGCCCGAGAGCCGCTCGTAGCCGCGCCGCAGGTCGAAGCCGCGCATAAAATACTGCGCGCGGATGTGATCCTCCTCGTTGATCATGATCGACACCTTTTCGGTGAGGATGTCCTCGAGTTCCCGCTCGAACGTGCGCACGGGGCCGCAAGGACGGGAGAGCAGAACGGCGGAAAGGGCGCGGTTTTTGAGCAGGTCGCGGCTGATGAGATAGCGCTCGATGAGCAGTTCCGCCTGCTCCTCGAAGATACTGTCCATATAGCGCAGCTCGAAGGCGTCCACTTCGCGCAACGCCGCCGAAACGAGATTGACGATCTCCCGCGCGGACGCCCTGTCCAAACGGCGGGGGAAGGGATAGTCGGCGAAATTGCGCGCCAGGCGGATGCGGGTGGAAACGGCGACGTTCTCGTAGCAGATCGCGCGCGCTTTCATGATTGCTCCTCCCTGCGGCGGGTGCGGTCGCTCTCTTTGAGCCGCTGTTGAAGCTCCTCCGCCTCCGCGTACCTACCCTCGCGCATCGCCCGCTCGATCTCCTCTTTCAGGTGCTGCCGCTCGAGCATGAAGGAGTACTTCTCCTCCGACGCCGCGCGGACCCCGCCCTCGTGATGGGTATTGCCCTGCACGCGGCGCACGGTGGCGAGGATCTCCCCGCGGAACGCACGGTAACACGCCGCACAGCCCAAAAGCCCCGTGCGGCGAAAATCTTCGATTGTCGTCCCGCAGCGGGGACAAACGGTCAGATCACTCATTTTCCACTTCTTCAAAGCGATAAAATTGCGCCGCATCGGGATACTTCTCCCGGTCGACGGGGGAAAGGAACATACCGAGCGGACGGACAAAGAGCTGCCTGTCGCCGTAGAGGGCGCGGTACACCACGAGCGGTTCGCGCGTTTCGGAGTGGGTCGCCACCCCCTCCACATAGTAGTACTTCCCCTTGAAATGGCGGTACACGCCGTGCAGTTTGAGTTCTCTCATCGCCCCTCTCCCTCTCCGCGCATGTGTCCTTCCCCGCACTTGCCGGGGAATTGCTCTTTGAGATATTCGTATGCGCCTTCGGGGCGGGGAAGATCGTATGCGCCGTACAGGCAATGCGCGCGGAGGATCCCCTGCTTTTCCGCCTCGGCGGGGACAAGGGAAACGATTTCCTCCCACTTCAGAAAGAAACTGTCCCGCAAAGTGAGTTCGGCAAGATACAGGCCCTCGCGGTAGACGGCGAATACCCGTTTGGCGCGCAGGTAAGACGCCAAAGCCCGCAAAACGATGTAGCCGCCCACGACGATGACGGGCGCGCCGAGCGCCTGTATGTAGAAGAGCAGCCCCACGCCGGCGCCCGCGACCGCCACGCCGAGGAGCATCAGCCAAAGCGATTTTTTGCGCTTTGCGCGGTCGGGCAGGGAGAAGGTCCGCAGTTTAGTGAATCGGGCGCCCGCCTCTTCCCCGCGTTGTTCGCCGAGAAGGGTAAGCCCGTATTTTTGCAGAACGGCATACAGCCGCGGTTTGCCCTCCGTCCGCACGAGCACGGGCGGCTCTCCCTTTTTCGTCTTTTTCATGACGTAGGAGGCGGGCACCTCCATGAGCACGCTCCATTCCCCCTTTTCCCGCGGTTTGCGGCGGTTGCAGACGGAAAAGAAGCGCATCTCGGCGTAAGGGACCGACACGCTGCGCTCGTTGTTGTGCAGAAGGGCCGCTCCCTCGCCGAAGGTGACCATGGTGTCCTCGCCGACGAAGAAGCTGTCCTCGCTGTCGGCGCGTTCCAGAGCGTCAAGCTCGCGCGAAAACCAGAATTCCCCCCTGCGCACGGAGAAAAAGCCCGAGAGGCCGCAAAGAAGCGCTCCGCCCGCGAAGGCGCCGCAGAGGATCCCGAGCAGCGCGATGTGCTCGTTCCCAAGCCCCAGCATGATGAGCGCTACGACAAGCCCCAGCATGCACAGAACGGCGAGGACGATCGCCGCCCAGCCGCATATGCTCCACGCCTGTTTGCGGATATGATACCGTTTGCTCTCTTCCATGTCTTTACCTCTTGAAGTGCACGCCTCTCCGCCACACGAAATAGATGAGGGTGAGGAGCTGAAGCGGGATCCCGATCAAAAAGAGATACCACAGGTTCTGCATCCCGCCCGTAAACGCGAAGATGACAAGATAGACGCAGGCGATCGTTGTCCAGATGAGCACGGAAATGGAGATGATGCGGATCCATTTCCAGTGCCAGATACAGCTAAACACGAGCACGACGATCGCCGAAACGGGCACGGCGAAGAGAAAGGCGAGCCACATAAAATCGAGTTCGGGGCCGAAAACGCCCAAACAGACAAAGCAGAACACGGCGACGAGCCAGCAGATCCCCACCGAACAGAGAACGGTGATGAAGCGGCTCTTCCGCTTGGCGCTCTTCGGCAAGACTTCTTTATCGACATGTTCGTGCACGAGATCGTCGAGCGTGACGCCGAACAGCTCCGCCAGCTGGATCAGAATGCGGACGTCGGGGATGCCGTTCCCCTGCTCCCATTTGGAAATGGATTTATCGGAATAGTTGAGCTTCTCCGCAAGCTCGAGCTGCGTCATGTTGGCAAGCTTCCGCAGGCGGGTGATGTTCTTTCCGATGACCTCAGCCAAAATTTCTTCTTCCATGCTTACCATTATAGCAGATTTTCGTACGATGTCAACAATTCTACTGAGAGTAGAGGCAATTTTTTCGGCTCTACCCGCCCCGCCGCCACCGATAGAGCGGAAAACGAAAAAAATAGCTTGCCTTTGCCGCCGCGGGCGGAGTATCATGAAAGCGTCGGGCGGCGATGGCGCCCGAAAACTCCCCGCAAAACGCGCGTAGCCCCCCGGCTTCGGCGTTTGAATACTCTCCGGGATGGCGGTCTTTCTTTACGGAAGGACCGCCATTTTTTTGCCTTCCCCCTTGACAGCCTTCCGCCCGCGTGGTATAATGAGAAAAAACACAAAGGAGCGGTCATGGACGATTACGGAAACGGGATCCCCGCACGCGAAGAGGGCGGGGAGGAAGAAAAAAAGGAAACGGCGCGCGGAGGGATTCTCACCTATCTTCCCTCCTGCGCCTTTGCGGTCTTTTCCGTGCTCTTGTTCCTGCTCTTTCTCGCCCCCGTGGTGTCCTATTCGGGGCTGGGCGGTTTCTCTGTCAATGTGTATCAGGCCGAACTCGGCATCTGCACGGCGCTCATCGTCTTTACGGCGCTCGCCCTTGCGGCGTCGCTCTTCGGGCTTCTGCTCTTGCCCCTGCCCTTTTTAGACCTCGGCAAAAAATCCCCACTCTTCCTCATGCTGCGGAAAGTCTGGTGCGTCCTGCCCCTCTTTTTCTACTTTCTCATCTACTCTTTCGCCTGCTCGCTGACGGGCCTTTCCTCGGCGCTCTCCGTACAGGCAGCCGGAGGGGCGGCGCCCGCGCTCGTTCTCTCCTTCACGATCGTGTTTGCGCTTTTGCACATCGTGTGTCTGCTCCTCCCGAAATTCAAAAAATAACCGTTGAAAACGCCGAAAGGACAGGCAAGACGCCTGTCCTTTTCTCTTTGGTTCTTCTGTTCTCGGGTGCTTCTTTTGCGGAAGAGGTTTAGAAATAACGCTTCAGAAGGCCCCGGAAGCCTGCGCCGTGGCGCGCCTCGTCCTTCGCCATTTCGTGGACCGTATCGTGAATGGCGTCGTAGCCCAGCTCCTTCGCCCGCTTGGCGAGCATGAGTTTGCCCTCGCAGGCGCCCGCCTCCGCCGCCGCACGGAGTTCGAGGTTCTTCTTGGTGGAACCGGTGACGACTTCGCCCAAAAGTTCCGCAAATTTGCTTGCGTGCTCCGCCTCTTCGAACGCATAGCGCTTATACGCCTCGGCGATCTCGGGATAGCCCTCGCGCTCGGCGACGCGCGCCATCGCAAGATACATGCCGACCTCGCAGCATTCGCCGTTGAAATTGGCGCGAAGCCCGTCCATGACTTCCTTGTCCTCCACCACGCCGTCGCCGACATGGTGCTCGCAGGCGAATTTCGCCTCCTCGACGGGCACAAATTTGGTCGCCTTGCAGACAGGGCAGACCTCTACATCATCCGCGACGATCTCGCCGCAAACCGCACATCTTTTCATTTTGTTTTCCTCCATAAAGATTTCGCCCGTATTATATCACATACGGGCGGGTTTTTCAAGATTTTTTTGGGAAATATTTTTATGCTTTACAAAATTTTTGCGAGCGCGGAAAAGCTCTCCGCAAATTCGGTGGCGCCCGCCGCGGCGAGCTGTTCCCGCGTGCGGTAGCCCCACAGGGCGGAGATCCCGCGCGTGCCCGCATTCTTCGCCGTGCGCACGTCCTGCTCGCCGTCGCCGACGAACACGCAGTCGCGGAGGGAGACCCGCATCGAGAGCGCCGCATAGCGGGTGAGCGAGGGGTCGGGCTTTACGGGGAACATGCCGCTATCCCCGCCCACGAAATCGAAAAAGTTCTCGGGGAAAAATTTCGCCAGGGTGCGGCGCGTCGCCTCCTGCGGCTTGTTGGTGATGACGGCGAGAAGATAGCCCGCCTTCTTCCACCCTTCCAGCGCCTCCCGCTCCCCCTCGTACAAAGAGAGCAGGGCGCCGTCGCTGTGCGAAAAGCCGTCCAAAAAGAGGGCGTAGCATTCCTCCGCGTCCGCCGCGCCCGCGGGGAGCGCCCGCTCGACAAGCTTCTTCGCGCCGTCCCCGACAAACGCCTTGGTCTGCTCCTCGGAAATTTCGGGATAGCCGCGCGACGCGAGCATTTTGTTGACATGGTAACGGATATCCCCCAACGTGTTGCACAGCGTGCCGTCGAGGTCGAAAAAGATCGCTTTCATCACATCTTCTCCGGCACGCCGATGCCGAGCAGGGTGAGCGCATTGGTGAGCGCCGTGAGCGTCGCCCGCGTGAGCGCCAGACGGAACGCCTTCCGCTCCTCGCTCTCCGCCTGCAAAATTTTGCAATCAAAGTAAAATTTGTTGAACTTTTGCGCGATGTCCACCGCAAAACGGGCGATGAGGCTCGGCTCGTACTTCTCCGCCGCCGCCCGCACCGTGTCGGGGAAGTCCGCAAGCGCCCTGACAAGCCCGAATTCCTGCTCGTTTGGCTCTGGGCAGGAGAAAGCGCCGTATTCCCCCGCCTTGGCGAGCACGGAAGAAGCGCGCGCGCAGGTATACTGCACATACACGCTCGTTTCGCCGTCGAAATTGAGCGCCTTTTCGTAGGAGAACACGATGTCCTTGATCTTATTGTTGCAGAGCGCGCCGAACATCACCGCGCCCACGCCCACTTTTTCGGCGACTTCCTCCTTGTTTTCGAGCGCGGGGTTCTTTTCGGAGATGATGGAGAGCGCCTTCTCGACGCAGCGGTCTAAAACGTCCTCCAACCACACCACCTTGCCCTGCCGCGTGGACATGGCGCCGTCCTCGAGGCTCACCATGCCGTAGGCGACGTGGACCATGTCCTTCGCCCAATCCTTACCCATCAGCTCGATGACTTTGAAGAGCTGCTTGAAATGCAGGTTCTGCTGGTAGGCGACGACGTAGAGGCACTTGTCGAAATCGTAGACTTGCTTGCGGTAGAACGCCGCGGCAAGGTCGCGGGTGCCGTAGAGCGAGGCGCCGTCCGAGCGGAGCACGAGAAAAGGCGGCATGCCGTAAGGTTCGAGATCGACGATCTTCGCCCCGCGGCTCTCGGTGAGAAGGCCCTTTTCCTGGAGTTCGCCGATGACAGGCTCCATCTTGTCGATATAAAAGCTCTCGCCCGCGTAGCTGTCGAACGAAACGTGAAGTTTTTCATAGATCGTCTGCACATAGTCGAGGGTGAGCTGCTTGAACCAGCCGAACAGTCCCACGGCCTCTTCGTCCCCGCTCTCGATCAGGCGGAAATATTCGCGCGCCTCCGCCTCCATCTCCTCGGTCGCCTCGCGGTTGAAGCGGACATAGAGGTCGTTGATGGCGTGGATGCCCCCTCTTTGCACCTCGTCGCGGTCCCCCCACCGCTTATAGGCGGAGATGAGCTTGCCGAACTGCGTGCCGTAGTCGCCGAGATGGTTGATCCCGACGACCCGATACCCGAGAAAGGCGTAAATACGGTAGAGGGCGCCGCCCAGCACGGTCGTGGAGAGATGCCCGATGTGGAAGGGCTTTGCGATGTTCACCGAGGAATAGTCGATGCACACCGTCTTGCCCGCGCCCAAAGAGGAAGAACCGTATCTTTCCCCCTCGCGCGTGATGCGGGAGAGAGTGTCCTCCGCAAGTCCCCTGCGGTCGATCTTGAAATTGAGATAGCCGTTGACCGCCTCCGCACCCGAGATGACGCCGTCCCCCGGGAAGGCCGCGGCGAGTTCTTCGGCGATGCGCACGGGCGGCTTGCGCAAGATCTTCGCAAATTTGAAGCAGGGCAGCGCGTAATCGCCAAGCCCCGCGTCGGGAGGCACCGAAATGCTCTCCTCGATCTCCTCCCTGGAAACGCCCTCCACGGGCAAGCGCTCCGCAATGTATGCCTTATAATCCATAGTTCTACTTCCTTTCTCCGCCATTCTACCATAATTTTGCGATTTAAGCAACCGAAAGAGTTGAAGTTTGCGGGGAAATGTTTTATAATTGGAAACGACAAAGACCATTTCGGAAAAGCAGCCCGTTCTCCCCTTTGCGGAGAATGCGGACATGCGCACAGGAGAATTGAGATGAAATTAGGCGTCGTGGGACTTCCCAATGTAGGAAAATCGACTCTGTTCAACGCCATTACCCATGCGGGCGCGGAGGCGGCGAATTATCCCTTCTGCACGATCGAGCCAAATGTGGGCGTGGTCGCCGTGCCCGACGAGCGGCTCGACAAGCTCGCGGCGCTCTACAACAGCAAAAAAGTGACCCCCGCCGTTGTCGAATTCGTGGACATCGCGGGGCTTGTCAAGGGCGCGAGCCGCGGCGAGGGCTTGGGCAACAAGTTCCTCTCCCATATCCGCGAAGTGGACGCGATCGTGCACGTCGTGCGCTGTTTCGAGGACGAAAACGTCACCCATGTCGAAAACTCCGTCGATCCCGTGCGGGACATTGAAACGATCAATCTGGAACTCATTCTGGCCGACATCGAAGCGGTGCAGAAAAAACAGGACCGCATCCGCAGCGCGGCGCGCGGGGGCGCGGACAAGAACGCCGCCGCGGAATTTGCCTTCCTCGAAAAACTGCTCTCCCATCTCGAGGCGGAACAGCCCGCGAGCGGCTACCCCTGCACCGAGGAAGAACAGGCCATGCTCGACAATCTCTTTCTGCTCTCCTCCAAGCCCGTCATCTACTGCGCGAACATCGCCGAAAAGGACATGGGCGAGGACGAGGACAAGATCCCCTTCGTGGCGGCAGTCAAGGAATATGCCGCAAAGCACCGTGCGGGAGTCATCGTCATCTGCGCCAAGACGGAGGAGGAGCTTTCGCAGATGGAGGAAGAGGACCGTACGATGTTCCTCGAGGAATTCGGCTTAAAGGAGAGCGGGCTTGATAAGCTCATCAAGGCGAGTTATTCCCTCTTGGGGCTGATCTCCTATCTCACCGCGGGAGAAAAGGAAACGCGGGCGTGGACGATCGTGAAAGGAACGAAGGCGCCGCAGGCGGCGGGAAAGATCCACACCGACTTTGAGAAGGGATTTATCCGCGCAGAGGTCGTGGAGTGGGAAACGCTGCTCGAATGCGGCGGGCTTGCGGGCGCGCGCGAGAAGGGCAAGGTGCGCTCCGAGGGCAAGGACTATGTGATGAAAGACGGCGACGTCGTGCTGTTCCGGTTTAATGTGTAAAGGGTCCACGAAAAATCTTGCTTCGCCAAATCTTTTCCGCGAGGAAACATACTTATTTGTTTCAACTTTCTCGGCCTCTTGTTCGTTTCATCGGACAAGAAGGCAAAAGTAATTGCCAAATTGGGTCGCCCACGGCGGAAGTCAATTCCGCCTAAGGCAAGTAAATTGGAAACTTTTGAAGCCGTTCTAAAATTGTCATTTCGAGCTTGTCGAGAAATCTCAACCTTATTCTCGGCGCCCCTTGCAGGGGAGCTGGCGAGGCGTTAGCCGAAACTGAGGGGTTTTCCGAGAACCCTTTCCCCCGCTTCGCGGGTACTTTCCCTTTCAGGGACAGCAAGGGTACCACACCCCTACCCCTCCACGGAGAGGGTAAGTAAGGGCGCCGTTCCACCCCCACGGAGAGGGTATCCCTTTCAAAGGGGGCAGCTATTTTACCCCCTCCTCGGGAGGGGGATTCAGGGGGTGGGCAATCTCAGAACACGCCCCACACCAAAATGTCATTTCGACCAAGGGAGCAAAGCGACTGCGTGGAGAAATCTCTACCATATTAAGACTAAGGATAAGATTTCTCGACTCCACTTCGTTCCGCTCGAAATGACAAATTAGAAAGGGCGCCGAGAACGGGGACTTATATCATTCCGAACGCAGCCGAAACCGAACAGACAAAATCGCCGCCCGCGGACATGTGTCCGCGGGCGGCTCCCTTTTTCCTCTTTACAAATTTACGATTCGCTCGACGAGGCAATGTTGTCCTCGTCGGGCTTTCCGGCGTCGGGCAGGATCATGCAGTAGCGCGGATTGTGCGCATAGCCCGTGTTGTCCCGCTCGCCCTTGCCGCTGTTGTTGCGTTTGACTTTCTTCGGCATATTCCCCTCCCCTTTCAGTATGTGCGGAGAGTATGAAGGTATGCACCCATGCGGAGCGGTAAAATGTCCTCTGAAACATCGAACGCGCGGGGCAAAATGACAATAGAGGCAACAAAGGCCAGCCCCTCCTACCCAAGGCGCCTCCTTAGGAGGAGCTGGCACCGAAGGTGACTGAGGTGGTGTTGTCGGAGAACGAAGGACACCACCCCCTACCCACGGCGCCTCCTTAGGAGGAGCTGGCACCGAAGGTGACTGAGGTGGTGTTGTCGGAGAACGAAGGACACCACCCCCCTACCCCCTCCTTAGGAGGGGGCATTTCGGCACCCTCCTTAGGAGGGGCTATTGCGCCGCTTATGGAGCAACGCAACGGCTATTCGCCCGCCTCAGAAGCAAGCAAGACAAGGAGCGCGAGGCTTTCCGACGGGAGTGTACTTCGCCGTACATGACCGAGGAAAACGCAGCGCGACACCGTATTGCGCGGCTTATGAGGCGGGCCTTTACTGCGCGATCTGCTTTTTGACCTTGGAAAACGTTTCTGTCTTTTGGTCGATGAGCATCTTCTCGGCGGGCATCACCTGATAGTAGCCGCGGGAGAGCATCTGCTCGAACACGTTGAACTGCGTTTCCGCGCTTGCGGAATAATTCCTCAAAATTTCCTTGCGGAAGGGCTTGCAGCTCCCCTCCGTGAGCGCGACCGAATAGTAGCTCATGAGCAGCTTTTCGGTGTCGAGCATGTCTTGGAGCGCGTCCTTTTCGTTGAGTGTGGTGTCCTGTTTGCTCTGTTTCATGATTTCCCTCCCAAAATGGCATAGAGCGCGTTGAAACGCTCCGCATGCGCGCCTGCGATCGCCTCCATCTCCTGCGCAAGCGCCGCGTCTGTAAGCGTGTTGGCGTAGATCCTCGCCTTTTTGCACGCCATTTCCTCCGCCGTGAGGACATGCGTCAGCACGTCTAAGTCCTTTGCCGTCAAATTGGTCATAAAAAACCTCCTGCGGCTGTTATGGCCGAGAAGGAAAATAATTATACGGGAAAAGCGCCCGCCCGCCGCAAAATTGTCGGCGGGCGGGCGCGGCTTTCTCCTTTACTTGCCCGTCTTGAATGCCGAGGGGCAGAGCGCGCTCAAGGTGCAATGCGCGCAGTCGGGCCTCTGGGAATGGCACACCTTCCGCCCGTGCCAGATGAGAAGATGGTGCGCCTTCGACCATTTCTCCTTGGGAATGGCCGCCATCAGCCCCTCCTCCACCTTTTCGGGCGTGTTACCCACGGCAAGCTCCGTCCGGTTCGCCACGCGGAATACATGCGTGTCCACGGCGATCGCGTCGCCGCCGAACGCCACCGAATAGACGACGTTCGCCGTCTTTCGCCCCACCCCCGCGAGCGATCGCAGGTCCTCGATGTTATCGGGAACTTGTCCGCCGAATTTTTCCGCGATGTCGCGCGAAGCGGAGAGGATATGCGCCGCCTTGTTGCGGTAGAACCCGCACGAAAAAATGTATTTTTCAAGTTCTTCCTGCGAGAGTGCGAGCATGCTTTGCGGCGTGTTGTGAGCGCGGAACAGGACTTCCGTCACCTTGTTCACCCGCTCGTCCGTGCACTGCGCGGAGAGAATGACCGCCACGAGCAGCTCGTAGGGCGTACGGTAGCGGAGCGCAGGCCCCGCGCCGGGATAGAGGCGCTCAAGCTCGTCCAAGATCGCTTTTTTTCTTTCCATGCCTGCATTATAGCACATTTGCGCGGAACGGGCAAGGAATATTTACAAATATCCCATCTTCCCGCCGTTGACGCGCATGAACCCCGAAAAGGAAGTGTAGCGCCGCTTGGCAAGACAGGCGCGGGCGCGGGGAAAGAAGGCCTCTTCGAACTTTGCCGAGATGCCGCAGCCGACGCCCGCCTCCTTGGGCGTGTTCACGGCCTGCGCGGGCACGCCGTCCGCCTTGAGGGCCGAGAGATATTCGAGCGTTTGCGCCCGCGAGCGAAAAACCGCCAATATTGTCATAAGATGTCCTCTGTCTGCGTAAAAATATTCGAAACAATTTTTTCGGAGCGTTTCTATGATCTATCTCGATAATGCCGCGACGGGGGGATACAAGCCCGCCGCCGTGCAAAACGCCGTTCTTGCCGCCATGAAGGTGTGCGCCAACCCGGGAAGGAGCGGGCACCGCCTCTCCCTCGCCTGCGCCGAACGCGTGCTCGCCTGCCGCGAACTTCTGTCCGATCTCTTCGACGGCTACGGCTACGACCGCGTGGCGTTCACGCGGAGCTGCACGGAAGCGCTCAACATCGCCCTCATCGGCACCCTGCAAAAGGGGGACCATGTGATCGCTACCTGCCTCGAACACAATTCCGTGCTCCGTCCCCTGCACGTCCTGCAGGAGGCGGGCGTCATCACCTACGACCTGCTCCCCCTCCGCAACGGGCGCCTCGATTTGGGCGCACTCCCCTCCCTTGTGCGCGAAAACACCCGCCTCTGCGTGGTGACGGCGGCGTCCAACGTCACGGGGGAAGCGCCCGACCTCAAAGCGGTCCGCGATCTCCTTCCCGAACGCGTCCTTCTCGTGACGGACGGCGCGCAGGGAGGCGGGCATCTCCCCATCCGCATGCGGGAATGGGGGATCGACGCGCTCGCCTTGGCGGGACACAAGGGGCTGTTTGCCATACAGGGCGCGGCGGCGCTCCTCTTTTCCGAGCGCATGGAGCCGCGTCCCCTCCTCTTCGGCGGAACGGGCAGCGAGAGCTTCGACCTCAACATGCCCTCCTTCTATCCCGACCGTCTGGAAGCGGGCACCCTCTCTTATCCCGCAATCTGTTCCCTCTTCGAGGGCGCGCTCCTCGTCAAGGCGCACCGCAAGGAATACGCGGAGAAGCTCTTCGAGCTGACCGCGGTACTGCACGCCGCTTTGACGTCGCTGGGCGGATACAAGCTCTTCTTTACGCCCAACCCCTGCGGGATCGCCGCCTTTGCGGACGAACGCCATTCGTCGGAGGAACTTGCAGGGATCCTTTCGGAGCGGTTCGATATCGCCGTGCGGGGCGGGCTGCACTGCGCCCCCCTCGCGCACAGGGCGCTCGGCACCTTCCCCGACGGGCTTGTGCGCGCGTCCTTCTCTCCGCTGCAATCGCTCAAAGACGTGGACGCGCTCGTCCGCGCCCTCAAAGAGATCAGATGCTCTTGAGCTGTTCGATGAGCTTTTTGAGCTTCTTGCGCTTGGCGCCGTCGAGCATCGGCGCAAACTGGCTGTAAAAGAGGTCGATCTGCTCGTTGGTGAGCGTCCCGTTCCTCTTCCCCTCGGCGGCGCGGGCGTAAATGTCCCGCGTGAGTTCTCCCTCGTTCCGCCCGTTGTACTTCGAGGCGATGTCCTGTGCCTCTTTCGTCCAGTCCTCGCCCTCCGTCTGTCCCCGATAACTTGCAAAGTCGTCCATATGCACACCTCTCTGCCCCATTGTATGAGAAGAACCCGCGTTTTGCGCACGGCATACAATGACGGTATGGAAATGCTGGTCGTTTTGGTCTTACTCGCTTACGCGGAAAAGGACGGCGAATTCAAGAGCAAACTTTTGCAGGTGCTTGCGTTTTACCGCGAAAACCGCGCGCTTTTGATGGCGCTCTCGGGCGAAAAGCGCGGGGAAGAAGAGTGCCCCGCCGCCGAAAAAAACGCTCCCCCCGCAACCGCAGGGGGAGAGAGTCTGCACATTCTCGAAGAATTTTTGAAAAAGGTCTAAGCGCACACGCGGGAGAGAACTTCGGAAAGCATAGGGTCGTCCGCTCCCCAGAAAAAGGGCGCGGCGATCGGGATGGCGCCGTCCGACGGCGTAACGCCCACGCCGTGGATGCACTTCCCCGCGGGCCAGTGGATGGTCGCCGTGGTGAGTTTCATCGCCGAACCGTTCATGCTCGTGAACTGCGTCTGCATGATCCCCTTTCCGTAGGTCTTGGCAATCCCGTCTTCGTCCTCGCGCAAGAAGATGTGCGAATAGGGCAAGGTGCCATAGTCGACCAGCACGCCGATGAGCGCTTCCGAAGCGGAGGCGGTGTATTCATCTGCCAGCACATACACCTCGGAATCCTCCCCGAAATAGGAGGAAAAGTCGTTGTGCGCGCAGACGTAGTTGGTTCGCTGCCCGCTGCGCGTCACGGCGGAGAGAACGACGGGGTTATCTCCCTCGGCGTTCCGCATCAGATGGGAGGCGACGTCGCCCAGGATCCCGAGGTTTCCGCCGCCGTTGGAGCGTAGGTCAAAAATGAGGTTCGTCCTGCCGCGCTCCTTCATCTTAGAGAGCAATTGGATGAATTCCACGGGAGTATTGCTGCCGCTGAATTCCTCGAGGCGGATGTAGGCGGTCTTTTCGTCAAGCCCCGCCATCGGTTCGTCCGTCTGGGTGAGCGAGAGGGTGCTCCCCTCCCCGCGGAAGCGGAACCCCGCCCCGCTGTCGCGGTAGTGCAGGAAGGACGTCTGGTAGTCCTTCGGCGTCAGCGTGTAGTTTGCGGCGTCCGAGCCGTCCGCAGCGTAGCCGCAGCGCAGGACAAGCTCCCCCTTCTCCTGGGAGAGAAAGGTGCGCAGCTCGGCGAAATTGCCCTCGGTGAGCGAGTCCGCCGTCTTGCCGAATGCAAAGATGTACATTCCCTTGCGGATCCCCGCCCGTTCGGCAGGGGAATTTTCCATGGCGACAAACACCTGCGCGCGCTCGTCGGCCTTCTGCCCGATGAAGAAGGCGACCCCGACGCCGTCGTTCTCCCCCGCGCTTTTCGCCATGTACGCGTCGTATTCCGAGGCGGAATAGAAGCGCGTATACGGATCGACGGCGAGAGAGTCGTAGAGCGCCTGGTAAAGTTCCCCCTCGTCCAGGGGGCTGTAGTAGTTCTTTTCAAGCACCGACTTTGCCCAGAGATAGTTGCGCACTTCCCCGTCGAGCGAATAATATTGCCCGTACCAGCCGCCCAAAAACGCGGCGACCGCAAGTAAGAGCGCGCCGAGAACGGCGGCGGTGATGCGAACCGCCTTTTTTCCGCCGCCCGCGGGGGCGGGCGCAGCAGGCGGCTGAGATCCGGCAGGCGGATCGAAAAATTCGTCCGTATCGTTATTTTCCATAGATACTCCTTATTGCAACAGCTTATAGAGGATCGTGATCACGCGGAAAGTGACCGCGTCCGAAAATTTGCGGATATTCAGCCCCGTCAGCCGCTCGATCTTGTCTAAACGGTACAGGAGCGTATTGCGGTGCATAAACAGGTTGCGCGAAGTTTCCGAGAGGTTGAGGCTGTTTTCGAGAAAGGCCTCGGCGGTATCGGTCATCTCCTCATCGGAGAACACCTCCTCCGCGCCCGTGATATGGAATTGCTCCATATATTCCTTGCGCTTGCCCTCGGGAAGGTCCTCGAGCATCTTGATGAGAAGGTATTCCCTGTAAGTATGGACCTCTCCCTTGGATTTCAAAAGTCCGCTCATGCGCACGGCAGTCGCCGCCTGGCTGTACGACGCCGCGATCTCGGTAAAGCTCTTGACTTCGCAGCCGACGCCGACGCTCGCCTTGACGCCGAGTTCTTCGTAAAGGGACTGCACGAGGAAGCTGCCAAGCTCCACGGGAAGCTGCGTGTCGTCGCCGAACACCGCCACCGCGAGATGGGAATCGTCCATGCCCGAGATGAGGTCCGCCGTGTCCGCAAGACAGCTCTCGACGTGGGCGATCGCTTCGGGAAGCCGCTTGTCCACGATGAGATCGAGGGCATAGCAGGGGGCGTCCTTCACGTTGTGTTTGGTCATAAAACGGTAGATCGTGCTGCGGTCGCCCTCGCCGAGCAAGATCTCCTTGAGGGAACAGGCGCGGCCCGACGACAGCGCCTCCGATACGAGGTAGCCGAGGAGCCGCGCGGTCTTTTCTGCCTGCTCGCCCGTGCCGCCGATGAAGGCGGGGATCTTCTTTCCGCGGTCGTCGAGGAAAAACGCCGTTTCCTCCCCGCCCGATGGCGCCAGCCGCACCTCGGTCCCCGTCTTTTCGTAAATATCTTTCAGGATCGCATTGAGTTCCCTGCTCTCTCCGTTCATATCTCTCTCCCTGCACGATCGCTTTATTATACCATGAACGGGGCGGTTTTACAAGAGTTTTCACAAATTCGGCACAAACTACTTTCCCGTCTTTCGCAATTTTCCAAAATCCGACCCTTTCCCCCCTCGGCGAGCCGTTGACATGCCCCGCGCGCAGTGATATAATGTTGGCAAAGTTTTCGGAGGGGGTGAAGATATGAGGGATGAAACCGACGACAGGCTCTGCCTTGTATCCGATCGCACCAAGGAAGAAAGAAACGGGGACGAGAAACGCCGTCCGAAGGCGTCCTTTTATATGGTCTGTTCCGCGCTGTTCGGAACGATCTCCCTGATGGGGCTTTTCTTCGGCTTCTTTATGCGCGGCTCCGTGGGCGCGCTCATCGCGGACGGGGAGCCGATCCTTCGCGGCTCCTATCTCGGCGTGATCGTGGAAGTGCTCCGCGGGAGCATCGCCCTCCCCAAGGCGCAGGGGGCGGAACTTGCCGACCTCTTGCCCGTCCTGCTCTACTTCATGATCTTTGTGCTCGCCGCGGGGGTCCTGCTCTCCCTCGCGCTCTCCGTGCTCACCTGCGTGAAGGCAGGCTCCGCGCGCCTTCTCTGCACGGCGAACGGCTTTCTCACCCTCTTTGTCTATGGGACGCTCTGCGTCGGGGGCGTGCTGCTCGGCTCTCTCCGCCAAGAACTGTACTCGTGGCGGCAAGCCGATCTGCCCTCGCTGACCGCCGTCTTGCTCGCCTTTGCCGTATTTGCGGCGATGGCGGTGGTGCGCCGCGGCGCAGGCGGCGGGCTGGACGCCCTTCTGCTCCTCGTCAACGCGCTCTCCGTCTGCGCGTTCGTCTTTCCGCAGACCCCGCTCCTTTCCGACTTCAATGCGATCACGTCGTTCGGGACGGGGATCGCCAAGCACATCCTCATGACCGTCCTGCTGCTCGTGACGGCGGTCAACCTCGTTCTCTCCGTACTGCGGCTGGACAGGCCGCACAGACGGACGGCGGACATCGTCCGCTTCGGCATACAGCTTGCGGCGGCGTTGGCGCTTGCCGCCACCTATCTCGCGGACGGCGGGATCACGGACTTCTTTACCGCTCAGCCGTTTGCCTCCCTGTTTTTGCTCCTTCCTCCCCTCTGTGCCCTGCTGCTCTCGGCGTTTGCGCGCGTTCTGCAAAAGGGAAAGGACGAGAAAACGCCCGTGCGGCCTCTGCCCTCAGACAGCCCGCCCGCGGACAGCTTGGCGGAGAAGGAGAGCGGACAAAGCGGCGAACCGGAGCAAACCGCGCCGCCCGCACCCGCCGCGCAGGCAGGTCCGTAAAGAGCACATTCCCAAAATAATATCCCCGCGTAAAATGATATGCACCTCCAAAATTGTCTAACTTTTGGGGTGCATATCAAAAACGCGGGGCATTTTTTATCGTTTTTAATCCTCGTGTGCTTTGATCCAAGCGAGAAGTTCCTCGTATTTCATTTCGCTCTTTGCGAGGGCAAGCCCGATCCCGACAAGTTCTTCATCGGTCGCTTCCAGGGAAATGCCATTGACTTCGAGAAAGGTCAAAAGTACATAGATCCCGATGCGTTTGTTCCCGTCCACAAATGCGTGGTTGGAAATAAGCCCAACGCATAGCCTCGCCGCTTTTTCTTCCTTGGTCCGGAAAAGGTCTATCCCGTCAAATGTGGCATAGGGAGCTTCCAACGCGGACTCCAATAAGCCGATGTCACGGACGCCATCTTCGCCGCCCGTCTGCTCGATGAGCAAGCGGTGCAGAAGCATCACCTTTTCTTTGCTGAATTTGGTCATTTTGCGAGTTCCTCAAACGCCTTGCGGTGCTTCTCCAAAACGCGCTTTGCCACCACGTCGATTTTTTCATCGTCCGTAAGGTCGAGTGCGGGATTGTCGTGAAGGCTCACGAGCATATATTGCGGTCTGTTATTCTTAAAAATAACAACGCTGCCTTCCCTGTCCGCGATCCGCGTTGCGCGGGAGAAATTTTGGTTTGCTTCCGTAATGGAAAGAACTTGGCTTGTATTGATCAACATGTTATCACCTCTATCTTATTATAACCGATAAATAGCTAAAAATCAACCTATTCTCGATCATTTTCTAAATTGGACCTCAAAAAACCGGGGGAGGCTGCAACGGCCTCCCCCTTCTCTTTATTTCCGCGCTCTGCTTGCAAGGCGCGTCCTTATTCGATCTTCAAAAAGACGATAACGCCCTCCTCCTCGCTGTATGTGCGCCGCTCGCAGGTGGCGTCCACGAGGTAAAGTCCCCTGCCGCGCTCGGCAAACAGATCGGCGCAGGAGCTTTTTTCGGGGGGACGGTAGCCGTTTTCGCCCCGCACGCAGATGCGGATCTCGTTTCCCGCTCTCTCCACGCGGAGCTGCGCCCGCCCGCCGCCGTGTTGCAGCACGTTGGACAAAAGCTCCGTCGCCACTAGCTTGCTGTTGAACACCGTTTCCTCGGAAAATTCTTTGCGGAAGGCGAAACACATCTCTTGCAGCGCTTTTCGCAGCGCGTTATAGTCGCCGATCTCGTAGTACATCAGTCCACCGCGCTCTTTTTGAGGTTCTCCTTCAGTTTTTCCAAAATCTTGTGTTCCATGCGGGAAATGTGCATCTGCGTCACATTCAACCGCCGCGCCGTTTCCGATTGGGATAGCTCTTCCCCGAAGCGGCAGGAAACGATCTGCCTCTCCTCTTCGGTAAGCCCCTGCAATGCCGTCCGCACCGCGTCCCGCCGCTCGAGATGCTCGAAGTCGTCTTCGGGGGCGGCGATCACGTCATAGTAGCTCGCGCCGTCCTCGCCGTCTGCGGGCCGGTCGAGGGAAACCACGCTCCCCGGCTCCATCGCCGCAACGATCTCTTCTTCGGAAACCCCCAAAAGTGCGGCAATTTCCCGCGGGGAGGGATTTTTTCCCGTGCGGGAGAGGATCTCGTCCGCCGTCTGCCGCACGCTCCTGCGCAGCTCCGAGATCCGCCGCGGCAGGTGGATGAGGCGGGAACGGTCGCGGAAATAATTCTTGATCTCGCCCGCGATCGTCGGCGTGATGAACGTGGAAAACTTGACCCCTTTCGTTTCGTCAAAGCGGTCCACGCCCTTGATGAGCGCAAGCGAGGCGATCTGGTAGAGGTCGTCGAATTCCACGCCCCGTCCCACGAACTTTTTGGCGATCATCGCCGCCACGGGGAGATACTTCTCCACGATGCGGTTGCGCGCCGCAAGATCGCCGCTCTTGCGATAGCTTGCAAACAGTTCCTGTTCGTCCATTACAGACCCTTGAACCCGAAAAAGATGCGGGTGCCGTTTGCGGTGTGTTCCACCGTGAGATCTTCCGCAAACGCCGTAAGGAGCGCAACGGAGATCTCCTCCTCCGCCGATTTTTCCGCAGCGGGAGCGCCGCCCTCGCCCCAAAGTTCGACGTCAAGCCCCTCCGCGCGCGAAAAGGTGAGCTTTGCCCGCCCGCAACCCGCATGGAGCAGCAGGAGCAGCCCTTCGGTCACGCATACTTTACAGTCCTCGGAGGCGTCAAGCCCGAAGCCCGCGAGCGAACACACGCCCCCCACCGCCAGCCGTACCGTCGTCATGATCTCCCGATCGAGCGGGAATTCCATTTTGAGCAGCATCATTCTATCTCCATGATCGTATCGAGCGCGCAGATGACGAACAGCTTTTTCAGCCGCGGCTGCAGCTTGACGAGCTTCATGCCGTGTCCGTCCGCGCGGGCGTGCTTCAAGATCTTGACGAAAGTGCCGAGCGTGGTGGAATCGATAAAGGTGAGCGCCTCGCAATCGAACACGAGGTCGGCCTTGGCGCTCTCGTAAGCCGAGAGCACGACGGTATAAAATTCCTCGGCGTTCTTCGAATCGATCTCGCCGCTCAGCCCCACCGTCAGCGCGGGCGCCGTCTTGAGAATGGTAACTTCCTGCATACACAACCTCCGACTTTGCATGTATATTTTATACCACCGTTGCATGCGGTTTCAAACATATTTATAAAATTTCATCTATGTTTTCCAGCACGAGGTCGGGCACGTCGGGAAAGCGGCACATCGTTTCCCGCGTCGTTTCCCCCGAGAGCACCAGAACGCTCTTCATGCCGTTGTTGGCGGCGAACCGCACGTCGGTGTGCATGCGGTCCCCCACCATGCACATCTTTTCCCGCGGGACGCCCGTGAGCCGCGCAAGCTCCTCCCCCATCGCCGTATACGGCTTGCCGACGATCAGGTCGGGCCGCCGCCCCGAGGAGCGCTCGAGGAGGGCAAGGAAGGAGCCGACGTCGGGCGCCGTCCCGCTCTCCGTAGGACACACGTCGTCGGGATGGGTGGCGATGAAGTACTTCCCCTGCCGCAAAAAGCGGTCCAGCTTTTCGAGCTTGGCAAAGGTCAGCTCCGTATCGTAGGCGAGCACGCACAGCGCGGGCGCTTCTTCTTCGAGCCGCACGCCAAAGCGCGCGAATTCCTCCCGCACCGCCGCCGTTCCCACCAGATACACGGGCTGCCCCGCGGCGTGCTTTTGCAGGTAGGACGCGGCCGCCATCGCCGAGGTGTACACGAGGTCGCCCTCCCCCCAAAGTCCGATCCTAAGGAGCTTGCCGCGGTATTCCTCCTGCGTTTTGGAGGAATTGTTCGTGAGAAAGACGAGCCGTTTGCTCCGCTCCCGCAGCGTTTGCAGGGTAGCGGCGGCGTTGCCGATCGGCTTTTCGCCGAGGTAGACGGTGCCGTCTAAATCGAGCAGAAAAACGTCAGTTTGCTTGCACAGCGCTTCCTTTGTCATCATGCCATTCCATAAGCCCGAAGTCGCGGATGACGGCGGAAAGCCCGCTTCCCGCGCATTCGGGCAACCGCTCCAAAAGTTCCCTTCCCCCCGTTTGGGCGGAAAGAGGAGCCGTGCTCCAACGGGAGACCCGAGCGTAATTTTCCTCTCTTTTTGCAATATGGTGCGAGAATTCGCGCACAAAGCGGCCGCGGATCCGTTCCAGGGCGAGGGCGCGCGCCGCATATTCCTCCCGCGTGGGGACGAAGATCCGCGCATATTCCACGCCCGCCCGCGCCGCCCGCGCACGGTAATCGGGGGTGAGATAGCGCCGCGGCTTTCCCTTCTCGAAGAACGCCGCATACAGCGACGACAAGAGCACATAGGCGCTCCACGAGGGGCATGGACTCTTTTCGCAGAGGGAGGCAAGCACCGTTCCCTCTCCCCCGTAGCCGCCCGCCCGCTCCGCACGCCGCACGCGCGCGTTGAACAGGACGATCTCCTCCGCCGTTTCGGGCAGTTCCGTCCCGATCCCGCGGCGGGGAATGCCGAACGCCGTCAGCGCCGCCGCTTCGCCAAACGCAAGACGGGTGAGCAAAAGCCGCGAAAATCCCTCCGCCAAAGAGGGCGCGAGGCGCTCCGCGTCGCACACCGCTTCCCCTTCCCGCAGGGCGGAACGCACCCGTCCGTCCCCGAGAACGATGTCCCCTTCCGCCTCGAAAACGCCGTCCAATGCGGCGCTCGTGGGAAAGAGGGTGCATGGGATACGGCGCACGTCCGCAAAATAGCGCGCCGCCCAAAGCGTTTCCTTCCCGCCCGAAGCGATCACGCGGGAAACGCCGTCCGGCATCGCAAACAGCGGCAGGGCGTCGCCGTCGAAGATGAGGGAGATCGCGCGCGGAGAGGCGGAAAAAGCCGCCAGCGAGACGCTGTCCGACAGCAAAAGCACCTTGCCCGCAGAGCGCTCCATCGCCTGCCTTACCCCCTCCGAAAGCGTTCCAAACACCATTCCTTCGTGCTCTTCTTCTCTCTTCTTTGGCAGGGGTTCTAAGGCAAGACGCATGTCCGACCCTCCCTATTCCGATTGATTTTTTACAGAAAGAATTCGATCGCGCCCGCGGCGTAGCCGAAGAGCACGCCCAGCGCAAAAGTCGCTCCCAAGATGAGCAGATTGCGTTTCCATTCCCTTCCCTCGCGGAAGAGCGCGAGCACGCCCAGCCCCGTGTTGGTGACAAGCCCGCCCAAAAGCCCCGCAAACCCAAGCCCGCCGATCACATAGGCCTCGGCGAGCACAACGCTCGACGCGCAGTTGGGCACAAGTCCCACGAGCGCGGCGATCAGCGGTTGGTACCAATACCCCGCGCCCTGCAAAAAGCCGATGACGTTCTCTTCCCCGATGAGGCGGAACAACAGCCCGAACGCAATGTTGAACACCAATACCACCGCCGTCACTTCGAGCGCGTGCAGAAGGGGCGAAAAGAGATAGAGCGTCCACTTGCTCTCATGCTTGTGCTCGCATACGGAAAGCCCCTCCACATCATGCTCATGCTCATGTTCATGCTCATGCTCATGTTCCTGTTCGTGCACAAGTTCCTGCGGGGCAGGAAGGCGGGAACGGGTCCTGCCCGCGAAGAGGTCGATCAGATACCCCACGCCCACCGCAAGCACAAATTTCGTGCCGAGCAGGGCAAGAACGGTGTACACCTTCCCGAGAACGGAGAGCGGCGAGAGAACAAGCACCAAGAGCGCCTCGTCGCTCGTTGCGATGAACACGGCAAACAGCGTGCCCACGGTGAGATATTTTTTTTGGTAGAGCTTGCTCGCCATCACGGAGAAGCCGCACATCGGCACAAGCCCCGCCGCGCCGCCGATGAGGGGGGCGAGCTTGCCCGTGAGCAGCTTGGAGGGCTTCCCCATCGCCGTGCGGTGCTCCAAAAGCTCGATGAGTAGATAGAGGAGAAACAAAAACGGCAGCAGCAACAGCGCGTCTTTCAGCGCGTCGAGAAAAACCTCCGCCATATCCGCTCCTCCCCAAAAAATTTCACCTCTATCTTACATGTTTTTGTGCGGTTTGTCAACCGTTTCGGCGGAAGTAAATATCCCCCACTAAAGTGGGGGCTTTCATTTGCGCCCTAAAGGGCATGAATACCGGCAGGTGCTCAAGCAC
>CANQWX010000001.1 GCA_947627665.1 uncultured Clostridia bacterium | reverse complement strand
TGCAGGGGAGCTGTCGCCAAAGGCGACTGAGGACTTGGCGCCCCTTGCAGGGGAGCTGTCGCCAAAGGCGACTGAGGACTTGGCGCCCCTTGCAGGGGAGCTGTCGCCAAAGGCGACTGAGGGGTTCTCCGAGAACCCTTTCGGCACTGCGTGCCACTTTCCCTAAAAGGGACAGCAAGAGATTTGTTTCTTAACAAATGTTATTTCGTACCCCCGCACTTTTTCTTTTCGTCATTTCGCCCCGCGCGCTGTTCTGTTTCTCTAAGCGCGGCACGAGCCGCAGGCGAAGTAGCGTAGTCGAATGGGTGACGTCATATTTCGACTACGCTCAACATGACGTAGGGGCGGGCAAGCCCTCCCCTTCGTCCTCACTCGCTTAACACAATGATCTTTTGTTCCTCGCTGCCGCGCAACGCCTTTGCCACCCGAAGCGCCATGCGGTACTCTTCCCCCACGCTCCGCAAAAGTCCCGAAAGGCGGGAGCACGGCACTTGCACGCACAAACTCTCGGCGAGCTTCAAATTTTTCTCCGCTTCGCACAGATACCCAAGGCATCTCTCGATTTCATTCCTCATGAATTCATTATATAATTCGCCCGTCTATATGTCAAGCATTTTTTCATTCTATAATGAATACATTAAAGAATGGAGAAGTGAGATGAAACTGCGGGTATTGGACATTCTCAAAGAGAAAGAAAAAACAAAATATTGGCTTTGGACGCAAATCGGGTGCAGCTATCAGAATTTCAACAACATGGTCACCAATAAGACTAAATCTATCCGCTTTGAAACGTTGCAGGCGCTCTGCGATATCTTGGAGTGTACGCCGAACGACCTGTTCGACATGGAAGAAAAATAAGCGCGGAAAAGCCGCCGCCCGAGGGCATGCCCTCGGGCGGCGTTTCGTTTTCAAACCTCACTGCCTTCTTCTCGTGCTCGCAAGCACGATGAAGAGCATCCGCAAGAAATAGACGAGCGAGATGAGCATGGAGGCGACGTAGGTCATCGCCGCCGCGGAGAGCACTTTGCTTGCGCCGTCCAGCTCCTCGCGCGTCAGGATCCCCTCCGAGGCGAGCATCTTTTTCGCCCTGCGGGAGGCGTTGAATTCGACGGGAAGCGTGACGAGCATGAACAGCGTGGAGAGCGAATACAGTCCGATGCCGACATACATCACGATCTGCCCCGCCATCGAGCCTGTGGTGGCAAAGAGAAAGACATCGAGCAGCATGCCGACGAGAATGAGCGGAAGCGCGAGCCGCGAGCCGATGTTCACGGCGGGAACGAGCGCGGTGCGCAATTTATAGGGAACATACCCCTTCTGCTTCTGCATGACATGGCCGATCTCGTGCGCCGCCACCGCGACGGCGGCGACGGACGCCGAACCGTAGGTGCTCTGCGAGAGGTTGACCTGCTTCTTTGCGGGGTGGTAGTGGTCGGTGAGCCGCCCCGCCACGCGGTTGACGGAAATGTCGTGCACGCCGTTCTTGCGGAGGAGCCGCACCGCCGTGTCGTACCCCGTCATATTGGAGTGGTTGGGCACCCTGTCGTACTTGGCGTAGGTGGAATTGACCTTCGCGCTCGCCCATGCCGAAAGTGCCATAAAGGGAATGAGGATGAGCAAAAACAGAAAATAGGAATACATGACAGTACCTCTTTATGATATTATACCCCAAAAAAGACGTCATGAAACAAAAAATTTGTCCTGCCCGCCCCCCGCGCGTTTGCGCGGGGGGCGGGCAGGGAACGCGCAACACATTCCCCTCGCATAAAGCAGGTATAGATCTTCCGAAAATTTCCCAAATTATCGGTATGAGAAAGATCAAACAAGACCCCCTCGAAAAAACGAGAGAGGAGCGGGAGACCTGCTTCCCCGAAGCGGGCAGAGCGGACCTCCGCCCCGCGGGCAGGGAGCGGGCATGACGGGCAAATCGCGCGAAAACTACAACCGCAATTACATCAATTATGTCAACACGTTCGATCCCCCTACCCAACACTTCAAGACCTGCGGCAGAGCCTTCCTCGTGGGCGGCTTCATCTGCTGTATCGGGCAGTTTTTCCGCTACATGCTCGAATTCGCGGGGCTGACGGGGGATGAACTCGCTGGCACCGTATCCGTCATCCTCATCTTTTTGGGGACTCTTCTCACAGGGCTGGGCGTTTACGACCGCATCGGCAAGAACGCGGGTGCGGGGAGCATCGTCCCCATCACGGGGTTTGCGAACTCCGTCGCTTCCCCCGCCATCGAATTCAAGACGGAGGGGTTTGTCTACGGCATGGCGGCGAAGATGTTTATCGTGGCGGGGCCGATCATCGTGTTCGGCGTGAGCGCGGGCGCGGCCGTAGGCCTCATCTATTGGCTGATCGGACTGTGAAAATTTCGCCCAATTCTTTGCTCGCGCCATAGCCACCCTTCTTGGCTCCCCCTTGAGGGGGAGCTGTCACCGCAGGTGACTGAGGGGGTGTCGCTTCGAAAAGAAATTCCGTGAGGAAACCTTCCTCGTGCATCAACTGAGTTATCCTCTTCTTCGCTCGGCTTTTACAACAAGCCGTAAGTATGCGGCAAATTGTGTGCGCTTATGGAAAAGCGTGGTTTTCCAACGCGCAGAAATTTAGAATACGCCCCACACCCCTACCCCTCTCCCACGGAGAGGGTATACGAAACCCCCTCCATTGGAGGGGGATCCAGGGGGTGGGCAAGCCCTCTCCTTAGGAGAGGGTGCCGAGCAACGCGAGGCGGGTGTGGTGCTCTTGCTGTCCCTGAAAGGGAAAGTACCCGCGTAGCGGGGGAAAGGGTTCTCGGAGAACCCCTCAGTCACTCACTACGTTCGTGACAGCTCCCCTACAGGGGCGCCAAGCCCTCAGTCACCTTCGGTGACAGCTCCCCTACAGGGGCGCCAAGTGCGGTAGAGATTTCTCGACTTCACTTCGTTCCGCTCGAAATGACGAAAAGGGTACCCCCTCCCACGGAGGGGGAATAAAGGGGGTGGGCAAGCCCGTCGCACAAAAAGCAGGACAAATTCTCCGAAAAGAGTTGAAATAGAAATAAGTTTGTGCTATAATTGCATGTAGAAAAAGCAAGGAGCAAAAAACATGGCAAAAATCACCGAAAATACTTTGATCGCAGATGTGTTGGAACTCAACCCCAACGCGGCGGATATTCTCTTGGAGGCAGGCATGCACTGCTTCGGCTGCGCGCTCGCGCACGGCGAAACGATCGCGGAGGCGGTCGCCGTTCACGGCGAGGACCTTGAAACGTTGCTTGCAAAGCTCAACGAAGGCGTCGAATGATCAAAAGCGCCCGCCCGCGGCTGTGCCGCGGGCGGGCTTTTTTTCTAACACGGAATATGACGGAACGCGCTCCACGGCCTACATGCCGAGGGGTTTTACGGGAGTTTGTTGTATTCCTCGCTTGATACGGGTTCCAGCCACTCGTTGGAGGAATTTTCCCCCGGGACTTCGATCGCAAGGTGGGAGAACCAGCTGTTTCTCGCCGCGCCGTGCCAATGCTTGACGCCTTCGGGAATGTTGATACAGTCGCCCGCCTTCATCTCTACGGCCTCTTTGCCCCACTCCTGATACCAGCCGCGCCCCGCGACGCAGACAAGGATCTGCCCGCCGCCCTTCGTCGCATGGTGGATGTGCCAATTATTGCGGCAGGAAGGTTCGAACGTGACGTTGAAAATGCCGACTTGGGTCTTGGAAACGGGCGCAAGGTAGCTCCTTCCGCTGAAATACTGCTTGAAACCGTCGTTGGGCGCGCCGATGGGAAAGATCATCGCATTTTCGTGCGCCGCCATTTCGCCCGCGGCGCTCTCTTCCGCCCAGACGTCCTTTGCCATGTTGAATACCGCCCACGCCTTGGGCCACCCCGCATAGAAGCCGACGTGCGTGACGACCGCGGCGATCTCCTTTTTCGTCACCCCCGCCTTTTTGGCGTTCTCCAAATGATACTTCAAGGAACTGTCCGTGATGCCCGACGCCATGAGCGCGACGACGGTGATGATGCAGCGCGTCTTGTGGTCAATATCGTGATTGTTCCAATTCTCGCCGAAGAGAATATCGTCGTTGAAGTGCGCAAAATCGGGGGCAAACTGACCGAGCGCCTTTCTTCCCGCGTCCTGTGTGATCTTTTTCATTTTCCTTGCTCCTTTTTCCGCGGGTAGGCCGAAAAGCTCCGCCCGTTTTTGCTTCTATTATAATCCGTTTTCGCCGCGCTTTCAAACATTTTCGGTTTTTTTTGGAAAAAAAACAAAAAACAGCGGGGAAAATTTTCCCCGCCGTCCTTCGCGCGGCGCGCGTCATAAAGCGCGCCGCGCGCCCGCTCCCCCTTTCGGGCGCCCCGCGGCGGTCTGCCGCGGGGCGCCTTCCCCTCTCGTTCCCGGTCAGCAATAGGAAGCCAGCAGATCGTAGAGGGTCTGATAGTACTCGCCCAGATAGGTGCGGGCGAGAGAGTCCATGCCGTACGCCTGGAGCCGCGCCTGCGGGTTGGTGGTGACGTGCATGTAGTAATCGCGCACGATGAGAAAGCGCTGCGGGTAGTCCAAATGGTAGTTCGGATTTTCGGGATAGCGGTATTCCCCGTTATCGTTCCCGTCCCCGTAAAGGCTCTCGTAGGCGAGGCGGTGGAGAAGATCCTCCCGCACCACGTCCACTTTGCCCGCCGTTTCCGCGTCGATCGCGCTGTAACGGTTTTGCAGCACCGAAGAGCGCGCCATGTTGTTTTTGAGCAGTTTGAGGAAAATTTTCTCCTTCTCCGCCTCGGCGGCAGCCGTGATGCTGTTTTTCTCCGTCTGCGCGGCGCGGATCATCGCAAGCTGCAGCTCGGTGAGGTTCTGATATTCGGGCGCATTGGGGTCAATGATGTCGATCACCATCTTGCCACCTCCTCGCGCAGGTCGAATACCGCCGCGCGGATGCAGGCGTCCTCGTCGAGGGTGCGGATATCGAAGGAAAATCCGCAGCCGCGCACGGGCAGGGGGAAGCGCAAACGCTCGCCCGCTCTGCCGAATACGGCGCGCGGAAGCCCGCATTCGCCCTTGGCTTCGACGCGGAAGTGCCCCTTTCCTTCGATGAGGATCGCGTCGAGAAATTTTTGCCGCGCAGACAGCCCGAAATGGGACTTTTCCGTCCTCATCACGCATTCCTTTCTGCGCAGCGGGGGAAGCCCGCGCCCCGTCAGCTCGTACAGCTCCCCCTCTGCGGTGAAGAGCAGCTTCTCCCCGCCCGTGAGCTTTTCCGCCCGCGCGCGGATGAGATGCGCCTCCCCGTTCCCGATGCACCAGATGCACCTTTCGCCGTTATAGCTTGCGGCCGCGTAGTACCGATCGCCGCACACCGCCGTGTCCGTATCGCTCAGATCCAGCCCGTACGTCCCGCCGTCAAAGAGCAGTTTGCAGCTCTTTCCGTCGAAGGAATACAGCCCGTCCCCCGCCAAAAACAGGACCGCGCCGCCGCATTTGCGCACGCTTCCCGCACGGACGCCGCAGGGCGCGGGGATATGCCATGCCGCAAAGGCGAGGGCGTCCCCCCGTACCGAGAGCGCGGCGATCCCGCGTTCGCGGAAGAGATACAGTTCGTCGCCGAGGGATACCGCCGCGAGGATGTCCCCGTCGGCGGAGGGCAGAACGGTATGTCCCGCCGTCTGCACCCCCTCTGCGCTATTTGCGGGGTCGAGGGGTGCCGACCAGCGCAGATCGCTTCCGCCTGCAACAAACAGCCGTTCGCCGTGCACCGCGCCGCAGACGCCGCCCTCCCCCACCTTCTCGGCTCCCCCCTCTTGTTCGCTCTCCTCCTGTCCGCTCTTTTCCGCTCTGAGGCGGAAGCAGCCATCCTCCGTGAGGGCGAAATATTCCTTCCCGCCCCCGGGAAGAACGAAGCAGAAGATGGACAGAGGCTCTCTTTCAAAGGGGAAGCGCTCGCCCGCGGGCGAGAGGAGCGCGCCGTCCGCATATTCGAACAATTCTTCGGCGTGCCCCTCCGTACAGAGCAGGTGCTTGCTCTTCCCGATGCGGCGGGCGCCCTCGGCGCAGACGATCCCCCGCGCGGACGGCTTGAAGTGCAGCGCCGCGGCGGTAAGAGCGCCCGTTTTTTCGCCCGAGAGGGAAAATTCACGGCGCACGGAGCGCCTTTTATAGACGGGCGCGGTCAATTCTTTTTCGTAGATCATGCCCATCTCCTCGAGCGCACGGTCAGCTTTTTGTGCGCGACGTTTGCGGCGCGGAGCGCCTCGCGGAACTTCTTTTCCCACGTTGCCGCCTCGCCGTACTGTCCGCCGATGAGGCAATATTCGCAGCAGACGCCCGCGGCAAGCAGGCGCGCGGACACCTGCAACGCGGCCTCCGCGTCGTCCCCCCACTCCTTCTCCTTGGGAGAATAATGGTAGGAAACGGCGACCCGTGTTGCGTTTTTGGGCAAGAGGAGGGCGGTAGGGCGGCTCTCGAAGGAGAGCGGGATCCCGCTCTCCCCCTTGACCGAAAGGATCTCCACGGGGGCGAAAGAGAATGCCGAATAGGGCAATTCCCCCTCGCTCCCCCGCTGTTCCGCCCCGAAGGTCTCCTCCGTTTTCAGCGGGAAGTAGTCAAGCGCGACCTCGTTCTCGACGAGGTTGTAGCAGCGCAGAAGGGTGGCAAGCTCGCCCGCGGGTCCCGCCGCGCAGTCCTCCGCTTTCGCAACGAGGTCCTCTCTGCCCAAATTTGCCGCGGCGAGCGAAATCACGTTCCTGACTTTCATGGTCCCTCCCCTTTACTTCTCGGTGACGCCCGTGAGGCAGCCCTGTCCGCAGGGACGGTAGCAGAGAAGCTCGGCGTACTTGACGAGGGTCGCCGTATAGACGGGCTTGCCGGGGATCTGCTTCAAGACCTTGCCGTCCTCGCCCTCGAGCCACTGCCAGTCGCAGAGTTGATGGAGCGCGAAGTCGTCGGTGTTGAGCAAATACATCGTGCCCGCGGGGCAGAAGCGGTCCGCGACGACGGGAACGCCGCCGAAGGAGAGCGCCGTAAAGCCGCCCGCGATGGTGACCGCGTCCGTCTTGCGGAGCGCGGAGAGAGCTTCGAGGAGCGCTCTGCGCACCCCCCACGAGCAGACGATAAAGTTGATCTTGCCGCCGCCGTTCTCCTCCACCGCGTCGATCGCCGCCTGCAAAGCGTTCTCGCTCAGGTCGCCGAAGGAATCCTTGGTGTAGGGTTTGAGCCAGCTGTGGGAGGCCTTGTCGACCCCGTAGAGGGTGCCCGTGGGCGCGAAGATCGCTTTGAGGCCCGTGATCTCGAGGTCCTTGGAATTCTGCACGACGAGGTAGTCGTTGGCGGCGAGGGTGCCGTCCGAGAGGGTGATCTTCTTCCCCTCGCGGTCGACGGAAGTCACGGTGACGGCCGCCGTTTTGAGGGTGTTTGCCGAAGAGTACACGTCCACGACCATGCCCTCGGCGAGGTTCTGCACGCTGTCCATGACGTTGCCGTCCGAAACCGAGGAAACGGTCGCAAGTTTGCCGCTGCCGTCGCCGAAGAGCATTCTGCCGAAGTTATAGGAAGAGCTTTTGACGAGCGCCTCCATCTCGTCGTTGAGCAGATCGACGAACGCCCCTTCGTTGGACGCGGAAGCGCGGATCGCCTTGTCCGAGATCTCGATGGTGCCGTAGAGGTTTTTGAGGGTGGAAACGAACTGCGCGTAATTGGTGCCATTCGTCTTGGGCAGGGCGCCGTCCTCGGTGCCCGCGCCGATGCCGCCCGAAAGCCCGAAGCGCACCGTCTTGCGCACATCTCTGCCCCAGACGTCCGCCGTGGTCTTTTTGATCGCGGCGAGGAAGGGGTTGGCGGACTTGTCGAGCTGTTCGGCGATCACGTCGAGATAGTAGGACCTGAGCACGCTGTCTGCATTTTGAGTAGTAACCATTCTGTTTTCTCCTTACTTTTTGTTTTTGAGATAGCCGAGGGCGAGAGAGCCGGCTTCGGCAAAACTCTTCGGCTTTTGCGGGGGCGCGATGACCCCCGAGCCGTTCGTCATGAGGGGCACGCCCTTGAGGGACCGCAGATATTCCGCGATCACCCGCTCGCGCACCTCCCCGCTCTCCATGACGGCGCGGAAGAGCGCTTCACTCCCGCTCTCCGCTTTCCCCTCGGGAGAGGGCGCGGCGCTTTCCTCCGCAGGCGTCTGCGCGGGTGCGTCCTCCGCCGCGGAAAGCTCCTCCGCCTTGCTCTTCCCGAGCGCCTTCAGGCGCTGGCTGCGGCGGGTGAACTCCGCCTCCAGCTCCTCATAAGCCTTCCTGAGGGCGTCTACGCTTTTGAATTTGCCCAAGTCCTGCGGCGCGTTCTCCGCGGGCGTTTCGGGCAGTTTTACGGCAACGTTCTCCTCTTTCATTTCCTTTCTCCTTTATGATCTTGCGCGGTGGGAGGCAATGTGTTTTGCGATGCGCTCCTTGACCGCCTCGTTCTCCTCGTCCCCCGAAAGGAGGGCGCGGGTGTGCTCCGTGATGTGGAGCTTGTGATCGTCGTAATCGTCCGCCTCGAAACTCTCGCTCCGCAGGCGGATATTTTCCTTCTCCGCTTTGCGCAGATGCAGCTTGGAGATCCCCCTTGCCGCTTCGAAGTCGCCGTAGCCGAGGGAATCGAGCACCTTGAGGCGCACCTCCTCGGTGAGCGCCCCCTCCTCGCCGAGCAAGCCCGCCGAGAGAAGCGCAAGCGTTTCTTCCTTGATCTGTTCGGGGCTTTTTTCGCTCCCCGTTTCGAATTCCACGTCGTCGGCGGAGATGTCGCTCGAACCGAAGTAGTAAAGCTCCGTTTCCCCGCCCGCGCCCGTCATCTTCAAAAGCCGCTTTGCCGCCGCGAACTGTTTATAAAGGTGCAGGATCTGCTTCCCCGTTTCCTTGACCGCGCGCTCCACGCTCTCCGCGCTCATCTGCATGCGGGCGGTGTCCTGGTCGAGCAGGAGCTGCAATCCCGACGCCGACGTGACGTGGGTGGGATTGGAGGAATTGCGCGAGATCTCGCTCATGCCCGAGAAGAGGATGAACTCGTTGGAGATGCGCTCCTCCTCCTTTTCGAATTCCGCGGGAAGCGAGCCGCAGTCGAGAAAGTGCGGTTCCTTGCTGCCCTGGCGGTAGACGAGCACTTTGCCGGGATACAGACCGTCCTCTGCGATCTCCTCGGCGTCCACCGAACCGTCCTCGACGGCGATGACGCCCGCGGTGAGGCGGTTCAAAAACTCGTGTTTGCGGTTCCGCACCGCATTGTAGGCGCGTTGCAGCGGGATCATGCGGTCCACGACCGAGCTGCCGAAAAAGGATCCCGCCAGCTCGACGCAGGTCTGCCGCACAAAGGGCAGCACCCTCGTGCCGCGGTCGCCGTTGAGATAGGGCAGCGGCCCCTCGTAGAGGAGGACGTCCCCCGCAACGATCTCGAGCTTGCCCGCGGGGCAGGCGCCGTCGGGCATCGTATAGCGTTCGATGAGGATCTCCCTGTCGGGGAAAACGGGGCGTCCCTTCCCGTCCGCGGGCCGTTTCCAGCCGCTCGGCGAGGAATAGGGCACGAGCGCGCCGACGTCCTGCCCGGGCAGCTCCACGCCGAAGCGTTCCTTGATCTCGGAAACGGGCACCGCCTTGGCGTGGATGAGGCTCTTCACCTCCTCCAGCCCCTCCGCCGCGAGCGAATCGGGATAGATCTCGAAGGGCGAAACCGCCACGACGTTGACGTCCCCCTCCTTGATCGAATGCCCGTTCTCGTCCGTGCCGATGACGTTCCCGTCGTCAAAATTCCATACGATCTTATAGAACGCCGTGCCGCACGTTTCCGACCAAAGGGTGGCGCGGGCGATGACGCGGTCGAGGTCCACGCGGCTCTTCACCGAGCGCAGGATGCCCGAGGAGAGCCGCGCCGTTTTGAGGTCCTCCTCCGAATCGGAGAAGGCACGCACGGCGAGGTTGGGGCGCACCTTGGCAAGATGCGCAAGGCGGGTGTCGAGGGTGGGTGCGATGTGGTTGAAACACCGCCGCGACTGCCAATAGAAGGCGGCATCCTCCGTTTCCAGCTCCCCCGCGGGCGAGATGTCGCAATACTGGTCGCCGCTGACAAAGCTCATGTTGAGCTGCCAGCCGCGCTCGAGCTGTTTGCGGTCCCGCTGGCGGGTGAGAAAGTCCTCCCGCACCTCCCGCGCAAGATCTTTGCGCCTCTTTTCCTCACGCTTTTCCTGTTGAGTTTGTTCTGTCGTCATATATCTCCTTCCATTTGATGAGCAGCCTCTGCCGCTCCTCTTCCAGCTCTTCGTCGGAGAGGGCGGAAAGGCTCTTTTCCTCGAGGAGCAGCTTTGCCGCCTTGAGATCGGGCGGCACGTCTTTGCGCGTTTCCCTGCGCTTGACGAGCTTCAGCTCCCCGTCCTCTACGCCGTACTCCTCGGTGACCTCCTCGATGGAATACCCGAGCGCCACTTTGAGCACGGCGTCCTTCAATTTGTCGTCTTGCATAATTACCTTCTTTGCCTCTGACGGATCCTGCGTTCCTTGTCCCGCCGCACGTCGCTCATCCGCGTTTCCTTGGCGGGACGGGGCCTGCTCATGAGGTAGTAGCGAAGCTCGTCGAGCGCATGGTCGTCCCGCTTTACGGGGCTTTCGCCGCTCCCCCAGAAGTACCCCTTGAACTCGCGGATCAGATTTTCGCAGCAGTCGAAAATGTACAGATTGGGAAGCCCGTTCTTTACGTTGAGATAGCTCTTGACCTGCGCGATGCCGCAGAGCACGTCCTTGTTGACGTTGCCGTTCACGAGGATCCCCCGCTCGTAAAAGAGATCGGAAACGCTCTGCGCGGAGGAGAGGGTGCGCTGTCCCGCGGCGGGGTCGATGAGGGCCTGCAACCTCCCCTTTCCGTCCCGTTTCCAGCCGAGCATCCCGCTGATGCGCTCGATCGCGGCGGCGTGGAAATCGACGTCCTCGCCCGCGCGGTAATGCTCCGCGACGACGTACACGTTGCCGTCGAAATCCACCGCGTACCAATGCGCCGAGAGCGGATTTTTCAGCCCCGGGTCGATGCTGATCGTGTCCTGCCAAGACGGGGGGACGGGAAAGGGCCTGATGACGTGCACGCTCTCCTCGAATTCGGGATAGACAAGCCCTTCCCGCGTGCTGAACCTGCCGTAGCGGCGCGATTGCAGGGACGTTTCGTCCATGGTGCATTCGAGGCGGGCGATCTCCTGCGGCGAGAGGAAGGGGTTGTCCGCCCACTCCATGAATTCGTACCACACCTCGGGGTCGCGCTTGCGGTTGAGGTAGATGTCCTCATAGAGAAAGGTCAAGCCTTTCAGCGGGGTCATGGTGCCGAACATCTCCCCCTCGCGGTCGAGAAGGCGCATGCGGCACTCCTCGTATATCTCGCGGGGCGGCTCCTCGTCGAACCAGACGAAGTCCAAGGAGCTTCCCTGAAACTTCTCCCTCCCCTGATCGCAGCTCTTGAAGCCGATGACGGAAGTCCCCCCGAAGGAATTTTTGACGACGATCTGGTCGACGACGCCGTATTCGGGGCTGTCCTTCCTGCCGCTCTGCATCACGATCTCCGCGATCCTGTCGGGACGAAGATAGTGTAAGATCTTTTTCTGGGCGACGTCCCTCTGCACTTGCAGAGAGAGGGACACTACCCAGCCGAAAACGTTTGGCTTGTTGCGGCGGTAGGGATGGGTGCCCGTGGCGAGCCAGACCGCCTCCGCCGCCCCGCACTCCGTCTTGCCCGAGCGGTTGCCGCCGAACACCCAGCGGTTGCGCTTTTGGCAGCGGTGAAAGGCGAGCTGCTTTTCGTGTACCCGCTCCCCCGTGTTGTATTTTGCGAGATGATCCTGCTCCCGCCGCCGCGCCTGCTCCGCCTCGATCGCCTTGATTTTCTCTATAATCTCATCCATTTCGATAAAATAAATTCTTTCACGCGGCGCGCCATGCGCTATGATTGCGGCTATGAAACGCCTTCTTCTCCCCATTCTTTTGCTCGCTTTCGGCTCTTTGCTCCTGCTTCCCCCCTCTCTTCCCGCAAGCGCGGAGGAACAGACGGAGGAGCGGTATGCGGTCGCGGCGCGGGAGGACGTCTGGTTCTACGCCGCCGAAAACGAGGAGAGCGGGCTATTTCTCATTCCCTATACCTACTATGTGCGCGTGTTGCGCGAGGGAACGCTCTTCACGGCCGTGCGCTATCTCGACGACGCCGCTCCCTACCGCTCTGTGACGGGATTCTGCAAGACCGAAATGCTGACCTTCGTCGACTTCGTCCCCGCGCGCCCCTATCTCCGCCGCGAGATCACGGTGACCTACACGGTCGAGGGGGACAACCCGATGGGCAACGGCGCCTTTGACAAGCTGGAGAAGCGGTTCGTGTACTACGGGACGAGTTATGCGGGAACGGCGCGCTGCTTCTATGTGTACGCGGACGGCATGTTCGGCTATGTGCCCGCCTCGCAGGACATCCTCTACGAAAAGAATACCGACTATCTGAAACAGGTTTCGGGAGAAACGGAGGAACCGCCCGCCGCCTCGCCCGCCGTTTCCCCTTCGCCCGTGCAGATCGTAGCGATCTGCGCCGCTGTCCTCGCCGTTCTCGCCATCGCGGTGCTCATCCTGCGCGGCAAAAAACCGCGCGTTTCCCCGTCGGAGGACTTCTGACACAGCCCCGGCTCCTGCCGCTTGCGTTTGAGCACGACGGCGCGCTCCTTTCCCTCTTTCAGGGCGCGGTACACACGGCGGAAGGGAGGATATTCCCCGAATTCCTCGATCACCCGCTCCCGCGTATAGCCGCGCGCCGCAAGTTTTGCCGCCATCTTGGACAGCAGATATTCCTGCAAACGGAAATATGTCCGCTTCGTGCAGCGGACGGGACACTTCCCCGCAAAACTTCCCAGCTCCCCCTTCCTGCGGAAATAGCGGTATTCGAGCAAAAACCGCTCCCCTTCCGTGCACTCCTCCACGATCTCCCCGATCGCCTCCGCGAGCGCCCGCAGCCTCTCCGCCATGAGCACTTCGTCGGCGACCTTCACCGCCGCAGTGTACGCGTCGCACTGCGTGCGGAAAGAGAGCGCGGCCTTGATCTCCGCGCTGCTCCTCGACGACTCCTCCAGCATTCCGAGCTTCGGATAGGCGTAGAGCAGCAGCTTCACATAGAGATACTCCTTCATTCCCTCACCTCGCAAAAAACTCATGCAAACATTTGTTTGCCTATTTATCATAACACGGAAATTTGACAAATGGGTGCGTATATGCCGATTATTTTCGGATTTTGCGAAAAAATTTTTTTGGAGGGGCGGAGAGAAAAAGCTTTCAAAGCGGTTGTTTTTTGCGCGCGCGCGTGTTATAATGGCGATATGAAAGCGCGAATGACGATCCTCGCGGGCGCGGCGGCGCTTTGCGCCGTGTTGGGGCTGTGCGGTCTGGGCGCCCTCCCCGCCGCGGCGGAACCCGCCGTGGAGCTATTCCTGCCCACGAGCTACGAACAATATCTGCCTCTGCGGACTCCCGCGGACGCCGCGATGAACGACTCCTACATCGTCGTGGCGGACGGGAGCGGTCTTTATGTTTACGACAGGGACGCGGTCGCGTGGTCCCGCTACGACCATACCTCCCACGACGAGCCGTGCAACGTCACCAAGGTCGGCTTTACGCCCGACGGCAGGCTCTTCTTCTCCGACCAGGAAGCCCATCTCTATCTCTATGATTTCGCCACGCGGGACGCGCAGATCCAATCCAACATCTCCTGTTCCACCTTCGTCATCGACGGGGACATGCTCTATACCGCGGCGGTCGCCAACGGCATAACGACTTTCCTCGCTTACCCCCACAGGGGCGCAGGGCTTTCGTTCGACCGCGCGCGGAACATCGGCGATCTGCCCACTTCCACCAGCATCGCGCCGCACATGTTCGTCATGGACGGCGATCTGTACTGCGCCGTCAACATGAACGTCTATGTGTACCGCGACAACGGCAGCGGCTACGACGCGAGCTTCAAGCAGCTCTCCGGCGAGGAGATCGTGAAGGACCTCACCTCGGTGGCGGTCCTCGGCGGGCACGTCTATTACACCGTGAACGACCCCATGACGGATACGGGGGACGGCGTGTTCGTCACCGACCTCGACGGCGCCGCCAAGCGGCTGCTGGAGGGGGACGGCTTCAACAGCCTCTTCGTATTCGGCGAGAACCTGTACTGCGTCAAGGGCGCCACCGTGCGCGAGATCGAAACGGACGGCAAGAGCGCGCGCTATACGGGCTATGAACTTGCGGCGGACTCCGATTCCTTCAACCGCCTCTCGCACGCGGGCGACACGGTGCGGGCGCGCGATCTGCTCGTTTCGGCGGACTGCGGCAACGAGCGGGTTTCCGTCTACAACATGCGGACGGGAGAGTTCTCCCTGCTCGGTACGGGCGAGGCGAGCTGCGTGGCGACCGACGGCGAAGTCATCGCCGCGGGCGTGGGCACGCAGGTCCTTCTCTATCACTACGGGGAGGAGCAGCCCTACTACGTCCATCATTCCGCCAACGCCATCGCGGGCGTCGCCGTGGTGTTCGGGCGGTGCTATTACGTCACGGAGCATCACTACGGCGTCGCCGAAGAGGGCGCGTCCGAGTTCACCCGCTCCAATTCCCCCGTCGCCCTGACGGCGGACGTGTACGGAAATCTCTACGTCGCCGACCGCCAGTTCCGCGTGCTGAAATATTCCGAAGCGGAGTTCCTCGACGAAACGGTGGAGGACGGCGAGATCGTCACGGAGGAATGGCGGCTGCCCGAAGGCTTCCGCTCCCTGCGTGCGGGCTTCGGCGGCGAACTTTACTATCTCTCGGGCAACGTCATCTATGCGAACGGCGAACGGCTCGCCGCCGCGGACGCCACCGGCTGCGTCTACTACGGGGACAGCAAACCCGCCCTCGCCTCCTTTGCCCTCGGCTTTGAGGACAACGCCCTCTACCTGCAATACGGCAATTTTGTGGCGCGCACCGACGCGGCGTCCTTCCCCACCCTCTCCACGATCGCGGCGACGGACGTCTATGGCGAAGTGTTCTCCGCCCCCGATGAAAACAGCCTCGCGCTCGTGGACGTCAAGGCGGGCGTCACGGGGATCTGCGTCGGCGCGGACAGGCTCACGGAAACGAGCGCCTACTTCCCCTACGATGGCTATTACCGCACCGCGGAGGGCGGACGGGGGATCCTGCTTGCGCAGCGCGGCGGATTTTCCCTTGTGGCGCTGTTTGAAAATTACGGCTACACCTTAGCGCTCTACCGCGACGGGGACTGCACGGCGGCCCCCGTGACATGGACGGCCACGGTGCCCTCTCCCCGCTATACGACGAGCGCGGTCGGGCTGTGTTACTATCCCTGCATCTCGGGACCGCTCACCGTAACGCAGCTGCCCCGCGCGAGCGAACTCACCCTGCTTGCGACCGTGAAAACGGAGGGCGCCTTCGACTTCGCCTTTGTGCGGAGCGGCACGGCGCTCGGCTATGTGCCCCTCGCCTATCTCACCGAAACGCCTCCCGTTCCCGAGCTTCCCGACGAATACACGCTCGGCTATCTCAAAGCGAGCGAGGAAGGCGTGCTCTTCCGCGCGGGGGACAACGGTCCCTCCCTGCTCGTCACCGAGCGCACGCAGGTGCGGATCTACGACAGCGGCAACGGGCTTTACTTCGTCCGCTTCCGCCGCGACGGCGTGGAATATACCGCGCAAGTCCCCGCCCGCATGATACAGGAGGGCGACCCGGGCGCTCTGCGCATGAGCCTCATCATCGTCCTGAGCGTGGTGGCGGTGGGCGTGCTGGCGGCGTTCATCCTCTTCCGTCCGCGCAAGAAAAAGGAATAAACGGCATATGGAAAGCCGCCCGACCTTTGCAGGTCGGGCGGCTCTTTTTTGAGGAAAACGATCAAAGAATGTTCTTGGTCCAGCGGGGCAGCAGGGTGACGTCGCGGATGTTCTCCATGCCCGTGACGTACATCACGAACCGCTCGAAGCCAAGCCCGAAACCGCCGTGCGGCACGCTACCGAAGACGCGGAGATCGAGGTACTGCTTGTAGGCGTCCATATCCATCTTGCGTTCCTTCATCGCCGCCGTGAGTTTGCCGTAGTCCGCCTCGCGCTCGCTGCCGCCGATGATCTCGCCGATGCCGGGCACCAAAAGGTCGGTCGCCGCCACCGTCTTGCCGTCGGCGTTCTGCTTCATGTAGAAGGACTTGATCTCCTTGGGATAGTTCGTCACGAACACGGGGCGCTTGAACACCTGCTCGGTGAGGAATTTTTCATGCTCGCTTTGCAGGTCGCTCCCCCATGCCACGGGGAATTGGAAACGCGCGTTCTCTTTTTTGAGGATCTCGATCGCCTCGGTGTACTCGCACACCGCAAAGTCGGACGTTGCGACGTGCGTGAGCTTTTCGATCAGCCCCTTCTCCACAAAGGAATCGAAAAATTTGATCTCCTCGGGACATTCGGCCAAAACCGCGTTGATGAGATATTTCAGCAGCTCCTCCGCGATCTCGATGACGTCGGGCAGCTCCGCAAATGCGATCTCCGGCTCGACGTGCCAGAATTCGGCGAGATGCCGCGTCGTATTCGAATTCTCCGCGCGGAAGGAAGGCCCGAAGGTATAGATCTTGCCGAGCGCCGTCGCCGCGATCTCCCCCTCGAGCTGCCCCGATACGGACAGCCCCGCCTTGACGCCGAAAAAGTCGTTTTTATAGTACTCCGCCTCGGTCTTGTCGCCCGCGTTCCACGGACGGGTGGTCACGCGGAACATCTCGCCCGCGCCCTCGCAGTCGCTCGCCGTGATGAGGGGGGTATTCATGTAGTAAAATCTGCGCTCGTGGAAGAAGCGGTGGATCGCCTGCGCCGCCACCGAGCGGACGCGGAACACCGCCGCAAAGGTGTTGGTGCGCAGCCTTAAATGGGGAATGGTGCGCAAAAAGTCGAGCGTGGCGCGCTTTTTCTGGATGGGATATTCGGGCGGACACTTGCCGAGCAGCAGGACCTCGGCGGCGTTCAGCTCATTTCCCTCTCCCTTGAACGCCTTGACGACCGTCCCCTTTACGCACACGCTCGCGCCGAGCTTGGTGCATTCGGGATCGACCGTGAGCGCGTTCTTGTCGATGACGGCTTGCAGGCGCGGAAAGCTCGTGCCGTCCGAGAGTTCGAGGAAGGCGACCTGCGCGGAGTCGCGGAAGGTCCGCACCCAGCCGCAGACAACGACCTCCCGTCCCACAAGCGCAGGCGTGTTGAGTACTTCATAAATATCGGTATGTTTCATAAAAAAACCTCGTTGTTGATCTGATCGCCGCCCCCTGCCGTCCCCTTTCTTGCCCCTCGCTGTGGGGGATATTTTCTTGGCGCCCCTGTAGGTGGAGCATTGCCTTCTGCCAACGATTGATAATCGTTGGCGCAATGCGACATGAGTGCCCCGCCTTTCTAATGTCTAATTCCTTAGGCGGCACGAGCCGTTAGGCGAAGTAGCGCATTTGCCGCGCGAACGGTGACCGAACACGGGGTTCTACCCGTGTGAGAAAGCTGTCACGAACAAAGTGAGTGACTGAGGACTTGGCGCCCCTATAGGGGAGCTGGCGAGGCGTAAGCCGAGCCTGAGGGGTTCTCAAAAACCCTTTCGGCTCACTACGTTCGCCACTTTCCCTAAGAGGGACAGCAAGAAATCTTGGCGCCCCTGTAGGGGAGCTGTCACGAACAAAGTGAGTGACTGAGGGCTTGGCGCCCCTATAGGGGAGCTGGCGAGGCGTAAGCCGAGCCTGAGGGGTTTTCCGAGAACCCTTTCGGCGCTTCGCGCCACTTTCCCTAAAAGGGACAGCAAGAGGGCGCGCGTTCTAAATTCCCTGCGCGTTGGAAAACCACGCTTTTCCATAAGCGCCCCCAATTTGCCGCATACCTGCGGCTTATTGTCCGAGCCGAGCGACTTTGAGAACCATTCGGTTGATGCAGGAGGAAGGTTTCCTCACGGAAAAAGATTTTGCGTAGCAAAAGATTTTTCGTGAACTCAGTACGCTCTCGCAAAAAGCACCGTGTGCACGGAGGGCTTTCCGCAGACGACGCACTTTTGCGCGCTGTTTTCTTTGTCCATGACGCGCGCGGTCGCTTGGGCGAACTCTTTCACCTTGTCCTCGCAGGCGCGGCAGCCGCACCATCCCGCGCGCACGAAATTCCCGCCGTCCACGCCTTTGAGCAGCCCGTCGAGCGTATCCGCATCCACAATGCGTTCGTGCATCCGCTTTTCCGCTTTGCGGTAGAGGTTCTCCGAAATTTCGGCGAGCGATGCGCCCGTTTCCCGTTCTGCGGCCGCGAGATCGAGTTCGTTCTTCTCGCAGGTGTCGCGGCGGAACACGGTCATCTTGCCGTTTTCGATGTCGCGCGGCCCGAGTTCGATGCGGATCGGCACCCCCTTCATCTCCCATTCGTTGAATTTCCAGCCGGGGGAATTCTCGCTGTCGTCGAGTTTGACGCGGAAGCCCGCCTTTTGCAGCCGCCCGCAGAGCGCGGCACAGGCCTCCGTAACGCCCTCTTTCTTCGCCGCGATCGGAACGATGACGACCTGCACGGGCGCGACGGGGGGCGGCAAAACCAGTCCCCTTTGGTCGCCGTGGGTCATGATGAGCGCGCCGATGAGGCGGGTGGAAACGCCGTAGCTCATCGTGTAACCGTGTTCGAGCACGCCGTCCTTTCCCGTGAATTGCACGCCGAACGCCTTGGCAAAGTTCTGCCCCATGTAGTGGGTCGTGCCCGATTGCAGGCTCTTGCCGTCGTGCATCATGGCTTCCATGCCGTAAGTCGCCACCGCGCCCGCAAACTTTTCTTTCTCCGTCTTGCGGCCCGTCAATACGGGCATGCAGAGGACGTTCTTTGCAAATTCTTCATAGAGGCGGAGCATGTTGAGCGTTTCCGTTTCCGCCTCTTCCCCCGTGGCAAAGACGGAATGCCCCTCCTGCCACAAAAATTCGCTCGTGCGCAGAAAGGGACGGGTCGTCTTTTCCCACCGCATCACGTTGCACCATTGGTTTTGGCGGAGCGGCAGATCCCGCCAGCTCTCCACCCACTTGCCCATCATGTAGCCGATGATCGTTTCGGAGGTCGGCCGTACGACGAGAGGCTCCTCGAGCTTGGCGCCGCCCGCATGCGTGACGACCGCCACTTCGGGCGCAAAACCCTCCACATGTTCGGCTTCCTTCGTCATAAAGCTCATGGGGATGAGAAGCGGGAAATAGGCGTTTTCCACCCCCATCGCCTTAAAACGGGAATCGAGTTCTTTTTGGATATTCTCCCAGATGGCATACCCGTAGGGACGGATGACCATGGTGCCCTTCACGGGGCCGTAATCGACGAGCTTGGTTTTCACGACGACGTCGGTGTACCACTGTGGAAAGTCGGTTTCGATGTCGGCGATCTGAGAAACGAATTGATTGTCCTTCGCCATAATGATTTTCTCCTGATTTCACGCGCTATTATACCATGTTTTTTCCGATTCGTCCAATATTTGCAACGGGTTTTTGAAAATTTGCCGCTTCCCCTTCCGCACGGGACAACAAACACGGCGTCCCTTGGGGGAGGAATTGCACAGAGCGTTCTTTTCGAGCGAGAGCGCTCCCCCATCTTCCCGCCGCCGCGCGGAACGCGCGGCGGCGGGAAGGACCCTTCCTCGGCGGATGGAAAACGTCCTCCCGCGGCGGGCGCATGGGAGAAGCGCGGCGGCCGATCGGACGCGCCTTTTCGGGAACGGCAAAAAATATTTTGGAATTGACGGAAAAATCACTTGACACTTTACGGAAATTTGGTATAATAAGATATGCTTTCCTGCGCGACGGAGCGTCTTTGCCAGCAAAGCAAGACGGCAGCGCAAGGCAAGGCTCCCGAAAAAGATCATGCAGCAAGATTTTTCGGGAAAGAGTGGAAGCCGCCACAAAGAAGAGCTTTTCGTGAGAAAAGCGTCAGACGGTGGCGAGCAAAAGCAAGGCTCCCGAAAAAAATCATGCAGCAAGATTTTTCGGGAAGAGGTGGAGCATTGCAATTCTGCTCAACAGCCCAGTGGGCTGTGAGCTGCAATGCGACAGCCGAACTGGTAGTGAGGCGGGTGCGGCGGACGCCACCACCGCACAGCCGCAAAAAAGAGCTTTTCGTGAGAAAAGCGTAAGAATGCGGCGAGCAAAGGCAAGGCTCCCGAAAAAGATTGCGCAGCAAGATTTTTTGGGAAGAGGAGCAACAACGGAGCGCACTTGCACTTTTTGTTTACAAAAAGTGCTCCAAGCGGAGTTTGTTGCGACGATGAGGTGTAGCGCAGTTTGGTAGCGCGCTTGGTTAGGGACCAAGAGGTCGCGTGTTCAAGTCACGTCACCTCAACCAAAACAAAATAATCCGAACTCAATCATGGCGACCCGTGATTGGTTCGGATTTATTTTATATATGAAATGTAAAAAATGCAACACGGAAATGTGTCGCACTTTTTGATTTAGGGAGGCAGGATAGAGCAAGGGCCGCAATGCGCTTTCGCCCCGCTTAGCCCCCCTGCAAATGGTGGGTGTATGACAAGACCAAACCTCTTGCTTACCGGCACAGCAGGTTCATCAGCTCTTGGTAAGAATTGACGACATCGTAATGGACATCTCCGCCGTTCAGCTTTGCAAACAGCTTCCTTGCGCAGGCGATCTTCGCTCTCTCCAATTCGTCCAAATGTGCTTCGCTGCCCTTCGTTTCGGCGATGAAATGGACATATTTGACCGTATCTTTGCGGAAAACGATCGCCCAGTCGGGAGAATAATTCCCGAGCGGAGTGGGGATCTTAAAGCCTGTCGGCAGTTTTGCGTACACACAGACCTTATCCTCATCTCTTTCTAATGCTTCTACAAAATCGCGCTCTATTTTGCTGTCCACGACCACATAGGGCGAAACATGTTTCTTCGCCTCCACTACGCGGTCGAGCGGAACAGGGCCGCCGAGCGCAAAGATCCCCGTCCCCTGTTTGCCCTCGGCGATGCGGTATTCGATCTTATCGACGATAAGCTTCGCCTTTTCCCCGTTGATGATCTTGATCGCCTTGGCGATAAACTCCTCGGGATCGCCGCCGTCCGTAAAACACGCGAACGTCGCGGGACGTATCCCCTTCAGGATCGCTGCGGCCGTCTTTCTCGTGAGCGTCGTCCCGCGGCAGATCTTGCCGATCAAATCGTAAGTGGAAACGAAATCGCGGCGCGTCGGAAGCGTCGCCGTCCTGGTCCTGTTTTCGGCGAAATCGAGCGTTTCCGTCTGGCTGCCGACCGTGCGGACATACGTCAGCTTCGGCACATACATTTTTTGGTCGAGCACCTCGATCGCCGCGCGGATCAGCGCATCGCTGTCATAATCGACGGTATAGGTGTATTTATGATCGATCTGCCTCCAGAGCGCCTGGAATTCTTCGCTGTAGAAATTCTCATTGAGATCGTTTTGGGTGATCTTGGACTGTGTGGCGGGCGTGACCATTTCGCAGAGGATCTTCTCGTCGAAGATGCCCTGCACGAGTTTATGCACCCCCTCCGCATAAGGGGAAAGTACCGATGGCAGCGGGGCGAACGAGCCGGCGCGCTGCGCGGCGCGGTATGCTTCCAAAACGTTCCCCTCCCGATCGACATACCCGTTCATGTTCAAGTAGACGAAGATGTACGAGGCGTCCGCCTGCGTGAGCGTATAGCTCCCCTCTGCCGTCTTGACCGTCTTCCCCGTAAAATAATCGACGGTCGCCTTGGTGGGCCTGTTGTAGAGGGTAGATCTTAGTTCGTTTTGCAATTCGCTGACAAACGTTTTATAGCTGTCGCTTGCGATGACCGTCAGAACGTTGACGCCATGCACGGAGATCCCTGCAACGCTTTCGTCCATTCTCTCGCCGCTTTGGTCGACGCACAGGCGCATGCCGCGCCCGACCTCCTGCCTTTTGTTCACTTCGCTGTTGCTCTGTTTTAAGGTGCAGATCTGGAATACATTGGGGTTGTCCCAGCCCTCGCGGAGGGCGGAGTGGGAAAAGATGAACCGCGTCGGCTCGCCGAAAGAGAGCAGCCGCTCCTTGTTTTTCAGAATGAGATCGTAGGCGGAAATATCGTCGCAGACTCCCCGCTTTTCCACCGAGTTGACGGCACGGTGGGTCTTTTTGTCGATGGAGAAATATCCCTTGTGCGTGTCGTGGACGTCGATGCTCTTCAAATATTTCATGTATGGCGTTTCGTCCGGGCGGATATATTCGTTCAATACGTTGCGATATTCCTGCTCGAACATTTGCCCGTACTCGCCCAGGAGTTCGTTGCCGTTTTCATCGTATTGCCGATAATTCGCCACTTCGTCGATAAAAAACAGCGAGAGGCACTTGACGCCCAGCCCGAATAGCTTTTCTTCCTTTTCGAAATGGGAGAGAATGGTTTCGCGGATCTGGATGCGGCGGATGTCCTTCTCCGACCTGTCCCCGTTCACTTCTCCGACAGACATGATCTCCCCGTTCAAAAACGTCACGGTATTGTTGATGCCGCTGATGTCTTTGATGACAAAGCCGTTCCGATACTGGTCGAGGGCGGGCATCTTCGCACTCCCCGAGGCAAGGTAGAGATCGTCCCCTGCCGAAAAAATGCGCGATTCCCGTTTCACGCCGCCACTGCGGTTGACCTCTATCGTCATTCTCGCCCGCGGCGGCTTTTGCGGATCGATGAGAATTTCCGAAAGGTATATAAACCCGTCCGTACCGCGCAGGTTGTGAAGTTCGAAACCCTTGACTTCGATCTTCTTGACGAGCTTCTTCTTGTAGGCGTCGAGCGCGTCCAAAACGTAGACAAGGTTATGCATGTCCCTGTGGGTCGCCGAATAGTTGACGGAAAAGAGCGGCTTAAAGCGCTTGATCGAGGCCTGCGTCGCGTCGCCGCCGAGCTTTTGCGGCTCGTCCAAAATGACGATCGGGCGGTTCGCGGCGATCACGTCGATGGGGCGTCGGCTGCCGAAATTATCTTGTTTGCTGTAAATGATCCGCGCCGCCTCGTTGTTCGCGCCCTCCTTCAAAGAGGAGGCAAATGCCTGTGCGTTGATGATCATGACATAGATGTCGCGGTTCGCGGAAAAATCGTCGAGGCGGCTGAGATTTTTGCTGCTGTATACAAAATACCGCGCTTTCTTCCCGTATAGGCGGAAGAAGTGGTCCTCCATGACCTCGAAGGACTTCTTTACCCCCTCGCGGATGGCAATGGACGGCACAACCACGATGAACTTGCTCCAACCGTACTGCTTGTTCAGCTCGAACATCGTCTTGATATAGCAATAGGTCTTGCCCGTACCCGTTTCCATTTCGATATCGAGCGCACAGCGGGCGCCTCCGAACGGATCGGAGAGCGCCGCGGACTGCTTGATGTCGTTCTCCGCCTGTACCGCGCGGATGTTTCCGAGAAGCTGTTCATCGGAGAGTTCGATCGGCGCGTTGCCGAAGCCGCTCGCGTAGTCCTCCGCGACCATCTCGATGCTCTGCTGCAAGGGCGCGCTTTGCTTGCCCAAATCGCGCAGATAGGACAGAGGGTCATGGAAGGGCTGCCCCGCAAAGACTTTCACGACGGCGTTCACCGCATCCGTCTGATATTGTTGAATTTTGAATTGGAATTTCATAGTGGTCCGTGGTCGGTGCGTAACGGTTGGGGCAAAAATTGCCCGCCTTTGCTTCGCTCCTGTCCCCTATCCCGCAAATTTTTACAGTACTTCTTTTTTTGTATTCGGAGAATAGGTCGCAAAAATTTGCTCGAAATTGTCGGCGACGGAGTCGTAGGCATAGGCATTGTCGCGGAAGGCGGCATAGCGTGGCTTCCTTTGCGCGATCGCTTTGACGACTTCGTCAGTGATCCCGCTGTCAAAACAGGCGATCAGCTCATTCTCGTTGACGGCAAAAACCTGCTTCCCCGCGATCTCCTTTTCTTCGATCTTTGCCGACGGCTCCACGCCCAAATCGAGCATCACCTGGAAGAGAAGATCGAGCGGCGTGCGGTCCCCTTTGATATTGTCGGCGAGGCCGTCCAAGAGAGTCTGCGTATACTGCCCGGGATGATAATAGACCTCCCGCATATTCGAAGAATCCAGCCGCAGGACGCGGAAACCGACATCGAGTTGCGCCACCGCGTCATTCCGGGCGGAGCGCGGCGAAGCCGAAGGATCTTCTTGATCAATGCCCTGTTGCTTGGGCTTTTGCATCTCCTCTTTTATCTTCTTCCCCGCACGGCGGATGCGTTCTTCGCCGATGTCGCAGATGGTTTTATAGCCTGCCTTGTATGCCTCGCTCTTTTCGTCGCAGGGTTCGGGAAGCTGTACCATGATAAACTTTCGATCCCCGCCGTCCTCGGCGTTGAGCTGCATGACGGCGTGCGCCGTCGTCGCCGAACCCGAAAAGAAATCCAGCACGGTGACGTTTTTCTTGTGAGGACAGGTGTATTTCAGAATGTCATAGATCAGCCAAAGGCTTTTGGGGAAGGAAAAACCGTCTTGGATCCCCAACAAGCTCTGCACCGTTTTCGTGCCGTATTCGCTCGCGTCGTAGCGCGGGTTCTCCCAAAGGCTGCGCATGGTTTCGTCGCCCTTGTTGTAGACGATCTGCAGGGAATTGCGCCCCTTCTTCACGGTCAGTTTGTCCAGGATCTCCCCGACCGATTGGCGCGCATATCTCCACTTCTTCTCGGCGCCGTCATCCGTCATCGGCCAGACCTCGGTCACGCCGTCCGCACGGACGACATTCGCAGACTGCGGATGATAGGAAGGATCGGGCACATCGCCGACGGAAAGTATCGCCCCGTTTTGCACATAGAACGGGTAGAAACAATTCCGCGCGTCCACACGGTCCGACTCGGTGCCGCTGTCGCGCAGGCCCCTTGCGTCGACCTCCTTTTTGGGCATGTCCCCCAGATATTTTCCGCCGTCATTGGGATAGATGAAGATCGCGTACTCGTTGACATAGGAGAAATTCAGGCCCTGCTGTCCCCGCGGATTATGGACCACGGTCGCATATGAGAACTCGTACCCGCCTTCACTGAAAATCTCTTTGAGAATGAGGGTAAGGGTCGAAAATTCATTTTCGTCTATGGCGCAGATCAGGACGCCTTGGGGAGAGAGCAGATCCTTTGCGACCTTGAGCCGCGGATACATCATATTCAGCCAATCGGTGTGAAATCTCCCGTTGCTTTGCATATTTACGACCAGACGGTTTCTCTCATCGTCGATCTGCGAATCGCCAAAGAGGAACTCCCCTTTCTTCTTTGAGAAATCGTTTTTATAGATGTAGTTCTTGCCCGTATTGTAAGGGGGATCGAGATAGATCACGTCAATGCTGTGCAAATACGTTTCACGGAGCAGTTTCAGAACATCGAGGTTGTCGCCTTCGAGGTACAGATTCCGCGTGCCGTCGAAATCCACGCTCCTTTCCTTGTCGGGGCGGAGCGTTTTTTCCACGGACGAGTTGGCAAGCAAAACGGACCTCTGCTTGTCGGGCCAAGTGAGCTGATAGCGAAGCTCCCGCTCGTCGATGAGGGTATCCGCGAGTTCCTGTTTGAGCACGTCGAAATCGACTTTCAGTTTGATAATGGGCTTGTCCTCGCCCTTCAGGTCCTTATAATATCCGTCGATCACTTCGGTTACCGCATTCGGGAACATCTCCCGGATCTTCCCGATATTGTCCTGGACCTTATCCATCGATCGCATTTTGAGTTTATCGGTCATCTTTTTTATCTCCCGCAGTTACATGAAGTTTTTGCTTCATTTTCGTCTATATCGATTGCTGTTTCGCTCATGTCTATTGCTATTTTACTTCATTTCTTTCGGTTCGTCAATCGTACACTTCAAATTTTACCGACTTCAATGAGATTGTCGGAGGATCATATCGTCAAGCTCTGTGTCCCCACCCGTCAATGACGGAAGGGAGCGTCATATCGGCGTGCGTTCCCTTTCATCATTGTTTTCGACATCTTTTGATAACTTTATTATACTATAATTTTATTTTTTCCGTCAAGAATTTCGCTTGCGATTTCCTCCCCGTTTCTCCGCGCAGTCGGCTGTATTAAAAAACCGGGCGGCAAATCATCTCTTTGCCGCCTGTTACATTTACTTATTTGATTTTATCCGATTATGCTCTTTGCAGAGCATCTGGCAGTTATCGGGAACGGTTTTACCGCCCTCACACCACGGCATAATGTGGTCGCCCTCCATTTCGCCGATTTCATAATGCGTTTTCGCGCGCCCTTCCTTTGCACAGTACGGGCAAATGCCGCCCTGCCTTTCGTAAGCTTGCCGCTTTTGGCTCTCCGTGAAGGCGCGGAGGTTCAAGTATTTTTCCCGCCCCGTAAGCACATAGGGATAGACCCCCTTCTTGTTCGTCACATCGTCATCCGCCATGAGCGAGAGGATCTTTTGCTCTAACGCTGCGGTGTCGAAAGTCTGTCCGTGGAACTCGTCATACAGCGCGCCCCAATGGATCCCCTTCATCTCCTTGCGGTATTTGATAAAGGTGAGTTTCACCCACTCGATGACATTGCGGAAATATATCCACAGCTCGTTTGCGTTTGGCTCGTGTTGGTGTTCCGACATGTAACCTTTGATGTGCGCGTCCGGCTCCCGCTTCCCCTCGCCGAGGGAAAGGCTCTTCCCTATCCAATCGAGCGCGGTTTCCAAAATTTCCTGGCGAATGGGCGACCCGCTCACATAGTCCTTGGCGAGCAGATAGGCGGCACAGCCCGTCTTGCTGAAAATCGACTTCGCGTGGGTAAGCCACGGCCCCGTGTACGTCGCGTTGCGGAGTTCTTGGTCGGTAAGTTTCTCCCCCGCGATGTTGATGATCTTGAACCACGCAAGTTTCTCGTCCTCGTCCCCCTCGCAGAAGTAGACGAGCACCTTATACTCCAAAATACGCTTCCGCTCCGGCTCGGTCAGATTATGAAAGGCGCGGCTGTCGATCGAAAAATCGCCCGCCACATATTGGCAGAAACTGATCGTGCGCTGTTGCCCGTCCAGGACCTCAAAGGTGCCGTCCTCATTCTTGACCCAATACATGACGTTGAGCGGAAAGCCCTTCGTGATGGTATCGATGACGGCGTTCCGCTTCTTTTCGTCGTAGACAAATTCGCGCTGATATTTGGGACGGATATTGAGCTTACCCCCGTAACCCACGACCCCCTCCTCGGCGTTGTCTACATAGTTTTTGGCGATTTCGCCGACCGTGATCTCATGCAGTTCGATTTTCATTTATTTTCTCCTTTGATTTTTCTGATAATATACCGAAAATATTTTGCTTTTCCGTTTACCATGGATAAATATTTACCCGCTTTTTTAGTCGCCTCATTATCCAAAATGCTGTACCGTCCAATTCCATCTATTATCTCAAATTGCTCGGGATCGTATTTGTCGAGAAATGTGATGGGAACACCCATGAAACCGTCGTAGTCATAAGGAATATCCGAAGTTTTAGAAACTTCGATAGCATCGTAATTATCGTATTTTGGAAATCGCCACGTTTCGTTGAAATAACTACGGAACAAAGTCATCGGGTCATGCCTGTTCTTGTGGTCTAAATTTGTATACCACATAACACCATGTACGAAAGCATACTTGGTGCCATCAACAATTTTGCCTGTCTTTTCCGTCAAAGTATAATGGTCGGGTACAGCAAAATACCGATTGCTTCCGTTTGTACTGACGCCCCACCACACTAAATTGTTTTTAATAAGTGGAAAGATTTCCTTATATGTGGCCGCATTGATATTCCCGATAATCAAAAACTTCTTATTGTACTCTATCAGTTGCGCCACATACTCGCGGAAGAGGGAAAACGGCGGGTTGGTCACCACGATATCCGCCTCTTTCAGAAGTTCCACGCACTCCGCGGAGCGAAAATCGCCGTTCCCCTTCAAAAGCGAAAGAGAGTTCTTCTTATTTTTTAACAGCCACTCGATGTCGCTGAGGTCCACCGCGCCGTCACCGTTGTAGTCCCCCACCTCGGTGATCTCGATCTTATAGGCACGGCGATTTTTATTGGGGACTGTCTTTCCGTCGTCGAAAAGGCAGAGTTGGGTATAGGCAATGGGCGAGGGATCATAACACGTTGCAATGAGTTTTTTAAGCCCCAAAAAGTTAAAGTTCATCGCAAAGTACTTGAAAAAATTGCTCTCGTATGGGTCGTCGCAGTTGCAAAAAACAATTTTTCCCGCAAGTTGTTCCTTGTAATGTTTCAATTCCGCTTCGATGTCGGGCAGTTGGGTGTAAAACTCGTCCGCTTTGTTCTTCCTTGCGTTCCTGAGTGTTTCAGCAGGCATTTTTTCCTCGTGTTATAAATTATAGTGTAAAAATTATAACACGATAGTTTTAATCTGTCAACACGATATTTTGGAGATATTCATATAAAAGTGCGTAAACTATAACTAAAGTTTAAGAAAAGAGGACATTCTATGGATCGTCACGATGTTGCAAAACGCATTCGGGAATTGCGGGAAGAGCGGAAAATGACGCAAAATGCTTTGGCATATCAGGCAGGCGTTTCGCCCACCTATATCTATCAATTGGAGCGCGGCGAAAAAAACCCGACCATCGAATATATCGACAATATTTGTTGGGGGTTGGGGATCACCATCGAAGAATTTTTTTCCACAAAAAAAGAATCCCCGCAAGGAGAAACTGCCGACCGGCTTTCCGCTCTTACTTCGGAGCAAAAACAGCTTTTGAATCATTTTTTGAATAGCTTATAAACCGCCCCGCTTGATTTAAGACGGGTATAGCCATTGTTTGAAGATCAAAGATATAAAATTTGCCGCGGCGAGGGAAACCCTCGCCGCGGCGTTCTATGTGTCTTACCTTATATCTTACCTTATGTCTTTCCTGATATCTTTCCTTATGTTTCTCCTTTATTTCCGCGCCTTGTAGCGTTACTTCCAGATCTCTTCGCCGTTGGTTTCGATGACCCGTTTGTAGAAATACGCGCTCTTTTTGGGGGTGCGCTCCTGCGTTTCGTAGTCCACATGAATGAGTCCGAACTTCTTGGAGAAGCCCTCCGCCCATTCGAAATTGTCGATGAGCGACCAATAGAAGTAGCCGTCGATCTCCACCTCGTCCGCCGCGCGGGAGAGCGCCCGCAGGTACCGCTTCAAAAAGTCGATCCTGCTGTCGTCGTTGATCTGTCCGTTGAGGTCCTTCCACTCGGCGAGCGCCACGCCGTTTTCGGTGTACACGATGGGAAGCGCATACCGTTCCCAAATAAATTTCGGCCCATAGTAGAGGGCGTCGGGGTCCACAGTCCAGCGCATGTCGGTGCGGGGAACGGTGGGCGCGGGCTTCGGGTGGACGGTCTTGCCGTCCTTTTTCGTCACACGGTCGCCCGAATAGGTGTTGAGGCCGTAAAAATCAAGCTTGCTCTTGATGATCTGCATATCGCTTTCGGGGAAAGTGAAGCCGCATTCCCGTTGCCATGCAAGCACGTCGTCGGGATATTTCCCGAAGAGCAGCGGATCGGTATAATAATTGACAGAGCCAAAATTCTTGTGGCAGGCAAAAGTTTCCTCACGGGCAAGCTCCACGTCCGCCTCCGTAACGGGAAGCGCGGGCCAATATGCCTGTGCGGTGCCGATCTTCACACGGTCGCCGCAGATCTTGCGGATCCTCTTCTCCGCCAGCCCGCAGCCGAGCAGCGTATTGTGCGCCGCGCGCATCACCTCGCTGTCGGGAAGTTTCAGGAAGGGCGCATGTTCGCCCGTGGAATGCCCAAGCCCCAAAAAGCACTGCGGCTCGTTGATAAGAATGAAGTGCGTGACATCGTCTTTGAAGAGTTCCGCGCACACGGCGGCATATTCCTCGAACCACTTGGGGCTGTCGGGGTTCAGCCATCCGCCCTTTTGGTAGAGCGCGTAGGGATAATCCCAATGGAAGAGGGTGACCCACGGCTGTATGCCTGCTTTTTTGAGTTCTGCCAAGAGTTCGAGGTAGAAGCGTTTGCCGTCCTCGGAAATTTTCCCCGTGCCATCGGGCAGGAGCCGCGCCCAGTTGACGGAGAAGCGGTAGCCGCCGATCTTAAACTCCTTCATGAGGCGGACGTCCTCTTTGAAGAGGTGGTAGTGGTCGCAGGCGACGTCGCCGCGCTGGCCCTCGAAGATGCGCCCGGGCGTTGCGGAGCCGACGTCCCACACGTTGAGGCCCTTGTCCGCCGTGTGAGCGCCGCCCTCGATCTGGTAGGACGCGGTCGCCACGCCCCAAACGAAATTTTTCTTGAACATGTTGATCTTTTCTCCTATTGGATGAATGTTTTTATTGTATTTGGTTTGGAATTTGCATGAATGGTGTGATCGGAGGGCAAAGGACCCCACACCCCTACCCCCTCCAGTGGAGGGGGTCCCATTACCCTCTCCGTGGGAGAGGGGCAGGGGTGTGGGGCGTATTCTGAATGCCCTGCGCGTTGGAAAACCACGCTTTTCCATAAGCGCACCCAATTTGCCGCTTCTCGGCGCCCCTTGCAGGGGAGCTGGCGAGCGAAGGCGACTGGAGGAATTCCCCGTACGTCATATTGAGCGAAGTCGAAATATGACGTCACCCATTCGACTACGCTTCAGGGACAGCAAGAAAAGCATGTTTCCTCGAACAATTCTTTTCAAAGCGACACCCCTTCCGTCATGCGCTCTGCGCGCGACACCCACCCCTCAAGGGGTGGGCAAGGGGGGAAGCAAGCAAAAGATTTTTCGTGAACTCTCAAAGCTCCTCCGCCTCTCTCACCCAAAGGTTTGCGGAGGCGTCCGCGGGCAGACGGAGATCGGCGCGGGGTGAGAGGGACACCGACCCCACCTTTACCCCGTCCGGCACGCAGTCGCGCTTGAACTGCTGCGCGAAAAACCGCTTATAAAAGCTCACGAGCCACTTCTTTAACGTTTCACGGTCGTATTTTTCGGCAAACGTCCGCTCGGCGATATACAGCGTCTTGGCGGGCGAATATCCCCGCCGCAAGAAGCACCAAAGGTAGAAATCATGCAGCTCGTAGGGGCCGATGATGTCCTCCGTCTTTTGCGCGATGTTCCCCTCCTCGTCGGGCGGGAGAAGTTCGGGCGAAATTTCGGTATTCAGAACGCTCTTTAACACGACTTCCATCCTGCCGCCCAACCGCTTCGCCTCATAGGAAACGAGGGACTTTACCAGCGTCTTGGGAACGGAAGAATTGACCGCGTACATGCTCATATGGTCGCCGTTATAGGTGCACCAGCCGAGGGCGAGTTCGCTCATGTCCCCCGTGCCGATGACAAGGCCGCCCGTTTCGTTGGCAAGGTCCATGAGGATCATCGTGCGGTAGCGCGCCTGCGCGTTTTCGTAGACCGTATCGCGGTTTTCGGGGTCGTGGTCGATGTCGCGGAAGTGGCGGTTGACCGCGCCCCCGATGTGCACGGTGCGGATCGTCACGCCCGCCGCCTGCATGATCGCCATGGCGTTGTTGCGGGTCTTGAGGCTGGTGCCGAACCCGGGCATGGTGACGGCGACGATGTCCTCGCGGTCCTTCCCCAAAAGGTCGAAGGCGCGGCAGGTGACGAGAAGCGCGAGCGAAGAATCCAGCCCGCCCGAAATACCGATGACCGCCGTCTTTGCGTGCGTATGTTGCAAACGCCTTGCGAGGGCGCTCGACTGCATGGAGAGGATCAGCCCGCAGCGCTTTTCGAGTTCTTTTCCCTGCGGCACGAAGGGAAGCTGCGGAAATTGCCGCGCCGTAAGCTCTTCTTCGCCCACAAAGGAGGCGTCCAACCAGTCGTCGTTTGTCGCGTTTTCGCAGAACGTATTGAGTTTTCTGCGCTCATGCAGGAGAAATCCGACGTCCACTTCGGCCTCGGCAGTCCCCCCCGAGAAGGGCAAACTCTCCGCAAGGCAGACGCCGTTTTCGTAGATCAGATTGTTGCCCGCGAACACCATGTCCGACGTGCTCTCCCCCACGCCCGCGTCGGCATAGACGTAGGCGCACAGGTTTTTGCCCGACTGGGCGGCGATAAGCGTCTTGCGGTACTCCCGCTTCCCCACCGTTTCGTTGCTCGCGGAGAGGTTGACGACGATCGCCGCGCCCCTCTGCGCAAGCCGCACGGAGGGCGATGCGGGCGCCCAGAGGTCCTCGCAGATCTCGCAGCCGACGGCGATCTCGGGGTGATTTTCGTCGCGGAAGAGCAGCTCGGCGGAAAAGGCCGCGCCGTCGTTCTCCTCGCCGCCGAAGGGAAGCCAAGAACCCCCCTCGGGCGCAGGCGAGAAGTAGCGCACCTCGTAAAATTCGTTGTAGTTTGGAATGTAGGTCTTGGGGACGAACCCTAAAATTTTGCCGTCCGAAAGTCCCGCGGCGCAGTTGTAGAGCTTGCCGTCCACCGAAAGAGGCAGCCCGACAAAGACGAGCATTTTAAGACCCGTTGTGGCTTTTGCGATCTTTTTGAGGGCGGCAAGACACCCGTCGAGCAGCGTCTGCTGCAAAAAGAGATCGCCGCAGGTGTAGCCTGGGATACACAGCTCGGGAAAGACCAAAAGTTCGGTCCCCTTTGCGGACTGTTCTTCAATGATCTCGATGATTTTTTTGGCGTTGAACGCGGGGTCGCCGACCCTGAGTTCGGGGCTTGCCGCCGCCACTTTCACAAATTGATGTTTCATATTTTTTCTCCTGTTCTTAATAAGGTAGAGATTTCTCCACGCGGTCGCTTTGCTCCCTTGGTCGAAATGACATTTTGGTGTGGGACGCATTCTGAAATCCCTGTAGAGGAGCTGGCGAGGCGTTAGCCAAGCCTGAGGGGTTTTACCGAGAACCCTTTCCCCCGCTACGCGGGTACTTTCCCTTTCAGGGACAGCAAGAAATCTTGGCGCCCCTATAGGGGAGCTGTCACGAACGTAGTGAGTGACTGAGGGGTTTTCCGAGAACCCTTTCCCCCGCTACGCGGGTACTTTCCCTTTCAGGGACAGCAAGAAATGCCGATCTCACGGCAAAAGATTTTTCGTGAATATAATTTTCTTGCCTTAGGCGGAATTCACTTCCGCCGTGGGCGCCCCAAGTTGCCGCATTCTTACGGCTTCTTGTCCATGCCGAGCGGCTTTGAGGACCATTCGGTTGACGCAGGAGGAAGGTTTCCTCGAACAATTCTTTTCGAAGCAACACCCCTTCCGTCGCGCGCAGAGCGCGTGACACCCTTCTCTCAAGGGGTGGACAAGGGGGGAAGCGAGCAAAGAATTGTTCGAAACGAAACGCGGAAGCTCTTATTCCTCTTCGCTGCCGACCACCTGATCGACGGAAGTGCCCTTCGCGGCGACCCTGATCTTGCCCTCGATCTCGGCGGAAAGCTCGGGATTGTCCTTTAAGAACTGCCGCATCTTCTCCCTGCCGTTGGCGACTTTCGCGTCGTTATAGCTGAACCACGCGCCGCTCTTTTTGATGATGTCGTACTGGATGCCGAGGTCGATGAGGCAGCCCTCCTGCGAAACGCCCTCGCCGTACATGACGTCGAATTCCGCCTGGCGGAAGGGAGGCGCAAGCTTGTTTTTGACCACCTTCGCGCGAGTGCGGTTGCCCGCCGCCCCCTCGGCATCCTTGAGCGTGTCGATCTTGCGGATGTCGATGCGGACGGAGGCGTAGAACTTCAATGCCTTGCCGCCGGGGGTGACTTCGGGATTGCCGAACATCACGCCCACCTTTTCGCGCAGTTGGTTGATGAAGATGACGCTCGTCTTGCTCTTGTTGACGATGGCGGTGAGCTTTCTGAGCGCCTGCGACATGAGCCGCGCCTGAAGCCCCACATGGGAATCGCCCATGTCCCCCTCGATCTCCGCCTTGGGGGTGAGCGCCGCCACCGAGTCCACAACGATGATGTCCACCGCCGAGGAGCGCACGAGGCTGTCCACGATGTCGAGCGCCTGTTCCCCCGTGTCGGGCTGAGAAACGTACAGCTCGTCGAGGTTTACCCCCAAATGCTTGGCATAAACGGGGTCGAGGGCGTGCTCGGCGTCGATGAAAGCGGCAATGCCGCCCATCTTTTGCGCCTGCGCCACGCAGTGGAGGGCGACGGTCGTCTTGCCCGAACTCTCGGGGCCGTAGATCTCCACCATTCTGCCGCGGGGGATGCCGCCGATGCCGAGGGCGAGGTCGAGCGCAAGGCAGCCCGTGGGGATGACGTCGATGTCGGTATTGCCCGCCTCTTCGCCCAGCTTCATGATGGCGCCCTTGCCGTACTGCTTCTCGATCTGCGCGAGCACGGCGTCGAGCGCTTTGAGTTTTTCTTCGTTCATATCTGTTCTCCTTGGGTCGTTTTCTCAGTTGATCTCTTTATAGGCGAGGAAGAGCGCCAGATTCACCGCCTGCGCGGTGACGGCGGCCCTGTCCCCTTTCAGATGATATTCGAACACCCGCACGCGTTCGGGGGTGCCCACGGCGATGAAGCAGGTGCCCGCGGGGGTGCCGAAGCCGTCCGAGGCGGGGCCTGCCACGCCCGTAGTCGCCACGGCGACGTCGCAGTTTCCCGTCTTGAGAAGCCCCGCCGCCATCTCGTAAGCGGCGTCCTCCGAAACGGCGCCCTTCTGTTTTAAGGTGTATTCCGAAACGCCGAGCCGCTCCTTTTTGGAGCCGCTGTCGTAGGTATTCAGCCCTTCGTAGAACACGGCGGACGCCCCGGGGTTTTTGACGATCTCCCCTCCCACGCCGCCACCCGTAAAGGATTCCGCGGTGGAAATGCGCAAACGGTGCAGTTTTAACGCCTCGAAGAGCCGCTGCCCCACCGTGACGTCCTCCATGGCGTAGAGGTATTTGTCGAGCGCGGTCGCCAGAATGCGCACCGCCTCGTCTACCTCCACCTTGGGGGTAGAGGAGCGGTAGACCACTTCGATCCTGCCCACGCCCCCCTCTTCGCTCGTGTGCACGGAAACGCGCGCGCCCGAGGCAAGCGCGTCCTCCGCGGCGGCGAGCACCTCCTCCGCGGGAGCGAGCACCGTCTTTAAGACCACGCGGTAAAAGGACTGCCCCCGCCTTTTATCCACGGCGGGCACCACCTCTTGGTGCGCGCAACGCACGCCCTCTCCGCCCGCGGGCAGGACGGCGAACAGGCATTCCTCCGTGGGCAGAAGATCGCCCTCGAATTTTCCGCCCGCAACGGCCTCCACGCCCTCCCTCACGGCGGGCAGGAGCACCTCGTCGCAGATGACGAACACGCCGTCGCACTCCCCCCGCAGCCGCTGTAAGGCATTGGGCAGGGCGGTGGGATCGTCGTAGGGCAAGAGCGTCGCCTCGTCGAGGCAGACCCCGCCCGAGAGCAGGGCGTCCATCACCTCTGCATAGCCCACGGAGCGCGCGGGACTGCGGATATTGCGCAGCACGAGAGCGGCAAATTTCATTCTTTTTCCTCTTTTGGCTCTTCGCGGAGCACTTGTCTGTTCTTTACGATATAATGGACGCCCGAGATCGCCGTGAGCAACGCGGCGAGCAGCAAAAGCGCCATGCCGACGATCGCACCCGGCTCTTCGTATCCCGCGATGCAGCCGCCCTCTTTCAGGAAGGGCATGACGCAGAGAAGGACGACGATCGTGACGTCCTGCACGGTCGTCTTGACCTTGCCGAGCTTATCCGCAGCGATGACGGCGCCCTTCTCCACCGCGACGAGGCGGAACCCGCTGACGATGAGTTCGCGCGCCATGATGAGCGCCACGCAGACGCCCGCCGCAACAAGGCCCCAGCCCGCCAAGCTGTGATAGCTGAAGATGAGGGGGCGGGTCAACAGCACGATGAACGCCGTGGAAACGAGTACTTTATCGGCAATAGGGTCGAGAAACTTCCCCATGTTGGTGACGAGGTGATATTTGCGCGCGATGTAGCCGTCCAAAAAGTCGGTGCACGCCGCGACCGCGAACACGGCCGCCGCATACAGTTCGTGATAGGGAAGCACGTCTAAATAGAAAAAGAGAACGAACACGGGAATGAGAAAGATGCGCGTCAGAGTGATCTTGTTGGGTAAATTCATGCTATTCCTCCACGGTGCCGCTGAGATCGTACGTTTGGGCGGCGGTTATCTTGACGGGAACGATCTCCCCGCATTCAAGTTTCCGCCGCGGGGAAGCGAAAAAGACGTTTCCGTCGATCTCGGGCGCCTGAAACGCGGCTCTGCCGGCATAGCCCGTCTTGTCGCAGCCGTCCACGAGGACGGGCAACGTCTTTCCCACCCATTGTGTGAGTTTTTCGGCGGAAATTTGCGCCTGCGCCGCGTAAAGTTCTTTCAGCCGCCTCTTCTTGGTGGAGGGATGCACCTGCCCCTCCATGCGGTAGGCGGGCGTTTCGGGTTCGCGCGAGTAGGCGAAGAAGCCGCAGTTTTCGAAGCGCGCCTCTTCCAGAAAGCGCAACAGCGCGCGGTGCTCCTCCTCCGTTTCCGAGGGAAAGCCCGTGATGAACGTCGTGCGGAGCGCGATCCCGCCGATCCTTTGGCGCAGTTTTTGAAGGAGGGCCACGATCTCCTCCTTCCGCGAACGCCGCCCCATGAGGCGCAGGATGCGGTCCTCGCAGTGTTGGAGCGGAATGTCGAGATATTTTAAGATCTTTGGTTCGTCCCCGATCTCGGCGATGAGTTCGTCCGTGATCGCCTCGGGATAGCAGTACAAAAGGCGGATATGGCGGATATTGCCGAGGGCGGAGAGCGCTTTGAGCAGGGGCACGAGCTTATTTTCCCCGCCGTCCTCGCCGTAGCGCGTCACGTCCTGCGCGACGAGGATCAGCTCCTGCGTTTCCCCGAGCGAGCGCGCCTCCTCCACGAGTTCTTCCATAGGATAGGAAACGTACCTGCCGCGGATCTTGGGAATGAGGCAATAGGTGCAGCGGTTGAAGCAGCCGTCCGCGATCTTGAGGTATTTGACGTGGGGCGCGGTGGAAACCAGCCGCTGCGTGCGCTCCCCCGTCCCCTTTCCCACGGCGTCGACCTGTCCCTCCCCGCGGTAGGAGGCCTCGAGGGCGGGGAAGAGGGCGGAGGCGTCCTTGACGCCGAGCAGCACGTCCGCTTCGGGCAGGGACTTTTTCAGCTCCGCGGCATATTTTTCGGGCAGACAGCCCGCGACGACGAGCTTTTCGAGCTTGCCCGTCCTGCGCAGGCGGTCGGCGGAAAAGATCGCTTCCACCGACTCCTCCCGCGCCGCGTTGAGGAAGGCGCAGGTGTTGACGATGACGATCTCTGCTTCGGCGGGATCATTGGTGACGCGGAAGCCGCGCCGCGCGATCTCGCCGAGCAGGCGCTCCCCGTCCACACGGTTCTTGTCGCACCCGAGCGTGACCATGGAAAAAGTCTTGTTCTTCATCCCGTCAGTCGAGAGGCCCGTACTTGCTTTCATATTCCTCCTTGGTGAGGAGCACCGTTCTCGCCTTGGCCTTGCCGTCGAAGGGCGAGATATAGCCCATAAGCTCCATCCATTCGATGATCTTGCCCGCATGGTTGTAGCCGATGGAGCACTTGCGCTGGATGAGGGAGATGGAGGCCTGTCCCAATTTCACGACCATGCCGAGGGCGCGGATATATTCGGTGTTGGCTTCGCCGTCCTCCATGCCTTCCGCGTCGCCGTCCTCCCCTCCCGACTGGGTGTTGTTGATAAAGTCCGCCACGGCGGGATCGAAATAGGCCTCGTTGTTCGCCTTGATCTCGGTGAGCACCGCCTGCACCTCTTCCGAACTCAAAAAGGCGCCCTGCACGCGCAGGCAGTTGAACATGCCCTCGGTGCGGTAGAGCATATCGCCGTTGCCGAGCAGTTTTTGCGCGCCCGACTCGTCGAGGATCGTGCGGCTGTCCACTTCCTGTATGACGCGGAACGCCATACGGGTGGGCAGATTGCCCTTGATGACGCCCGTGATGACGTCCACCGAGGGACGCTGGGTGGCGATGACGAGATGGATGCCCGCCGCCCTCGCCTTCTGCGTGAGCCGCTGGATGCGCTCTTCGATGTCCTTCTTGGCGACCGCCATGAGATCGGCAAGCTCGTCCACGACGATGACGATCTTGGGCAGTTTCTGCTCGTCCTCATTCAGGTGGCGGTTGTATTCGTCCAGCTCGCGCACCACCACGCCCGAGCGGGTCTTTTGCTCGAACAGCTCGTACCGCCGCTCCATCTCCTTGATCGCCCAGTTGAGGGCGGTGACCGCCTTCTGCGCGTCGGCGATGATCTCGTTGATCATGAGGTGGGGCAGCCCGTCGTAGATGGTGAATTCCACCTTCTTGGGGTCGATGAGGATGATGCGCAGATCCTCGGGGGAATACTTGCACAAGAGGCTGATCAGCATGGCGTTGAGGCACACCGACTTGCCCGAGCCGGTGGCGCCCGCGACGAGAATGTGCTTCATCTTGGTGATGTTGCCGCAGACGCATCTGCCCTCGAGGTCCTTGCCGATGGCGAACATCAGCGCGCCCGGTTTCTCTTTGAGGTACTCCTCCGACTGCAAAATGGAGCGCACGCCCACGATCGCGCGGTTCTTGTTGGGCACCTCGATGGAGATGAAGCCCGACTCGTTGTTGGAATACATATTCACGCCGTCGCGCGCATGCAGACGCATGGCGACGTCGTCGTCCTTTTTTGTGACCATTCCCACGGAGATATTTTTGGGAATGTTGATGTCGTACCGCGTGACCGAAGGTCCGACCGCGACCCGCATGACTTCCACATCCATACGGAATCCCGCCAGCGTATCGATGATCGTCTGTGAATTCTGTTCGATCTCCTCTCTGTCGACCGTGACGCTCTCGTCGTATTGGTGGAAGATGGAGAGGGAGGGACGCTGGTAAGGGCGGTAGATATGCTTCTGCGGCTTGGGCGCGGGCGTCGGGGGAACGGGGTGCGTTTCCTCGCGCACGGGGCGCATGGGCGTGCGGGGCATAGCGGGCAGATCGGGTTCCGTCTCGGGTTCGTCGTCGTCGAAAAGATCGGCGCGGGAAAGCCCCTCCGCGGCGCGGCTGCCGAACTCCTCCCTGCCGGGATCGCGGTCGCCGCCGAAACCGAGGTCGCCGCCACGGTCGCGGTCGCTCGTAAATCCGAGATCACCGCTGCGGTCGCGGTCGCTTGTAAACCCGAGGTCGCCGCCACGGTCGCGGTCGCTCGTAAACCCAAGATCACCGCTGCGGTCGCGGTCGCTCGTAAATCCGAGATCGCTGCCACGGTCGCGGTCACCGCCGAAACCAAGATCGCTGCTGCGGTCACGGTCGCTCGTAAATCCAAGGTCGCCGCCACGGTCGCGGTCGCTTGTAAACCCAAGATCGCCGCCACGGTCGCGGTCGCTTGTAAATCCAAGGTCGCTGCTGCGGTCGCGGTCGCTTGTAAATCCGAGGTCGCCGCTGCGGTCGCGGTCGCTTGTAAATCCGAGGTCGCCGCTGCGGTCGCGGTCGCTCGTAAATCCGAGGTCGCCGCTGCGGTCGCTGCCGAAGCCGAATCCACGGTCGGAGCCGACGGTGCGACGGCTGTCCTGCGCGCCTGCGGAAACGGGTTCCTCCGCCCGCGGGAAAAGCTCTGCGCGCGGCTCGCTCTTCACAGGCTCGGGGCAAGGCTCGGGGCTGGCTCTTCTCAATTCGGGCGCGGTGCGGACAGGCTCGTCGTCGACGTTGGGCGCGGAGGAAAATTCCTCCTCGAAGGGCACGTCGTTTTCGTAAAAGCCGTGCGCCTCCTGCACGTCGGGGGAGTCGGGCGCCTTATAGTAAGGTTTGAAGGAATAGTTGAGGTCGGATGCGGGCGATTCGGCGCGCTGTTCCACCACCTTGCGGGGCATGGCGGGACGGGGCGTCTCCGCCGCGGCGGCATACCGTTCGGAATAGCCCGCGCGGGAACGGTCGGGCGAAGGCACAAAGCTCGAGGGGATCTCCCGCGGGTTGGCGCGCACAGGGGAATCCTCGGGTTCCACGCTGCTCCTGCGGCGCAGGGTGTTGTAGCGGGAGTCCTTGTCGAAGATGGGATTGTTGCGGTAGTTGGAGGCGGGATCGCCATAGAGGATGTCCATGGGATCGACGGGCGCCGTCTGCGGCATCTGCGGGGTGTAGCGATCGAAATTGTCCATGTAGGGCGCGTTGTATGCCCCCGCCCTCCCCTGCTGCGGCTGGTATTGCCCGTAAGCGGGCTGCTGCGGCTGCGTATACTGCCCGTAGGCAGGCTGTTGCGGCTGTTGGTATTGCCCGTAAGCGGGCTGTTGCGGCTGTTGGTACTGCCCGTAAGCGGGCTGTTGCGGCTGCGCGTACTGTCCGTAAGCAGGCTGCTGCGGCTGCGCGTACTGCCCGTAAGCGGGCTGCTGCGGCTGTTTCCCGGGTGCGGACGGGCGCGGACGGTCTTCGCCCTGCGGCATGCGGGGTCCCTCCTCTTGCCCGCGGACGGGCGCGGGAGCGGCCTTTTCCACCGTCTGCGCCTTGGGCGCGCGGGAATGCTTGAGCTTGTCCTTGAGCGGAGTCGTCCACAAAAAGAAGAACACGGTGAGCGCGATGAGCAGGGAGAACACGAGATAGGCGCCGACCTGCGAGAGCAGTGCTTGCACGGGATAGACGATGACGCCGAAGAGGACGCCGCCCCCCGTGGCTTCCGCGGCGGAGGCCGCAGCGGCGTTCCAGCAGCCGCCGAGATACCCGCCGAAGCCGTTGCCCGTAAAGCGGGCGCTCGTTGCAAGGTGCACGACCAAAAAGACGGAAGCGACCACCGCCATCGTGAGCAGCACGCGCTTGCCCGCAAAGACCTTTTTCCCCGTGATCATGCGCAGGGAAAGCCCGACGCAGAAGAGCAGGAAGGGATAGAGGAAGAAGCCGAACACGCCCAAGAGAAAGGCGTTGATGGCGACCCCGATCTCCCCGAGCATATAGGAGCCGAGTGCGGATATAAAGAGCAGGACGACCGAAAACAGCAAAAGCGTCATGCCGAATGTTTCTCTCGTGATAACGGAGGACGCCTTCTCCTTGGCGGGGCGGTCCTCTCCGCGACCGTAACCGTTCAAAATATCTCTCCTTCTCCCCCAAGACGAGGGGGGCGATGATTTCTCACGGTACATTATAACATTTTCGTCCCGATTTTTCAACAATATAAGGGGAGAATTTTGCGTTCCGTCCCGATTTTTTTCCGCGGGAACGCCAAAAAAGGGCGCCGCCGCATGCAACGCATGCGGCGGCGCCCGTCCCCTTTCGCGGTCAAACCATGCTCTCGAGCAGAAGTTTGTCCGCCACGAGGGCGATGAATTCGCTGTTCGTCGGCTTGTCGGTGCCGAGGTAGACGCGCGCGCCGAAAATGGCGTTCACCGCGTCGATGCGGCCCCTGTTCCATGCCACCTCGATGGCATGGCGGATGGCGCGCTCCACCTTGCTCGCGGTGGTGCCGAACTTCTCCCCGATGACGGGATACAGCCCCTTGGTGACGTTGTTGATGACGTGCGGGTCGGCGACCGCCATCTTGATGCCCTCCCTGAGATAGCTGTAACCCTTGATGTGGGGCGGGATGCCGATGGAGATGAAGATGCCCGAGATGCGCTCGTCGAGAGAACCCGCGCGGCGGCGCTCCACGGTCTCCCGCACGGCGGGCGTCGTATCGCCGCCCATCTCCGACACGCGGTCCGCCACCACGTCCGCCGAAACGGGCTTCATCAGGTAATAGCGCGCACCCAGCGAGATGGCGCGGTCGATGATCTTATCGTCGGCAAAATTGCCCAGCACGATGAACTCCGTCCGCTTCCCCTCTTTTTTGGCGGTCTCCATCACATAAAATCCGTCCGAATTCCGCAGCAGCAGGCTGACCACCGCGACGGCGGGATTCTGCGTGCGGATCAGCTCCATGCCCGCCTCCCCGTCGTCCGTCACGCCGCAGACCCGTATCCCGTCGCGCGCAGCGAGCGCCGTCTTTAGTTCTTCCGCAAAACTTGTGTTGCTTTCCAGTACGAGAACGGACAGCTGTTTCATAGAAAAAATACCTCACCAACTCTTTTGAATATATTATATAATATCCTTTTTCCCTTGTAAAGGTATTTTTGTAAAAAAATCGAAGAATTTTTTACAAAATTCGACGAATTATGTAAATAAATAGGTGAAAAGGTCGAAAATGAAGAAAATTTTCAAAAACGGGGAATTTTTCGCCAATTTTACCCCATTTTCGGAGGATTTCGTGAAAAAAATCTACACAACAAAGCGCGCTCCTCCCGCGCTTTGCGGACGCCGCAGAAAAAAATCGCGCAAAAAAGCGGCCCGCGCGGAGCGGACCGCCTGCCCTTTCGGGCTGCGTCGGGTCACTTTTTTTCTTTGACGATGCCGATGTGCACCTCGTCGAGCTGCTTTTGCTCCACGGGCGAGGGGGCGTTCATCAGAAGGTCGCGCGCCTTGGCGTTCATCGGGAAGGCGATGACCTCGCGGATGTTGACCGTATCCGAGATGAGCATCACCATGCGGTCCACGCCGGGCGCGACGCCCGCGTGCGGGGGCGCGCCGTACTCGAAAGCGCGGTAGAGGGCGGGGAACTTGTTCACCACCGCCTCTTTGTCCAGCCCCACGAGGGAGAACGCCTTGAGCATGATCTCGGGGTCGTGGTTGCGCACCGCGCCCGAGGAGAGTTCCACGCCGTTGCAGACGATGTCGTATTGGTAGGCGAGGATCATGAGCGGATCCTGTTCAAACGCCTTCATTCCGCCCTGCGGCATGGAGAAGGGATTGTGGCAGAATTCGAGCTGCCCGCTCTCCTCGCCGATCTCGTACATCGGGAAGTCGACGATCCAGCAGAAGCGGTAGACGTTCTTTTCGAGAAGATCCAGCCCCACGCCGAGCATCGTCCGCAGAATGCCCGCGCGCTTTTGCACGTCCTGCAATTTGCTCTCGGCGACGAGGGCGACAAAGGCGTCCTTTTCCGCGCCGAGCGCCTCTTTCCACGCCGCAATGTTCTCCGCCACGAACTTTGCGATCCCGCCCGCGGGCGCGCCGTTCTCGTCGAGCTTGAACCAATACAGGGCGCCGCCCTCGGTCTTGACCTTGAACTCCTCCGCGGTCTTGTCGATCCACTTGCGCGGGACGTTGACGCCCGTCACGCAGACCGCCTTGACGTGCTTCAGCATGAGGGGGTCGAAGCCGCAATTGACGCACAGCTCCGTCACGTCCTTGATGCGGAGGGGGTTGCGGAGGTCGGGCTTGTCGGTGCCGTAGTCCTCGAGCGCCGTGAGGTAGGGAATGCGGCGGAACGGGGGCTTGTCCGCTTCCCAGCCCGAATACTTGGCAAAGACGGGCGGGAGCACCCCTTCGAGCACCTCGAACACGTCCTCCTGCGTGGCGTAAGCCATCTCGATGTCGAGCTGGTAGAACTCGCCGGGGGAGCGGTCGGCACGGGCGTCCTCGTCGCGGAAACAGGGCGCGATCTGGAAATATTTGTCGAAGCCCGAGCACATCAGAAGCTGCTTGTATTGCTGCGGCGCCTGCGGCAGGGCGTAGAATTCCCCGGGATAGACGCGGGAGGGCACGATGTAGTCGCGCGCGCCCTCGGGCGAAGAGCTTGTGAGAATGGGCGTGGAGATCTCGTAAAAGCCGCGCTCGGTCATCAGCTTTCTCAGATCGGCGACGATCTCGGAGCGCAAGATGATCTTGTCGCGCACGGCGGGATTGCGGAGATCGAGGAAGCGGTAGCGGAGCCGCGCGTCCTCCCCCGCCTCGGTGGAGTGGGAAATTTCAAAGGGAAGCGCGGGCACCGTGCGGCGGCCGAGCACCTCCACCTTGTCGGGCACGACCTCGACAAGCCCCGTGGGGAGTTTGTCGTTGGGCGCGGAGCGGAGCACGACGACGCCCTCGACGGAAATGGTGGATTCGGTGGGAATGTCGCGCAGAAGGCTGAGGCAGGGTTCCTCCTCCGCCACCACCTGCGTGACGCCGTAAAAATCGCGCAGCACGGCGAAGAGAAGCCCCCCTTTGTCGCGCTTACTGTCGAGCCAGCCCGAGAGCTTTACCCGTTTGCCTGCGTCCCCGCTTCTCAGCTCGCCGCAGGTGTGGGTCCTGTAAAACATAGCGGTATCCTCGTAAATTTTTTCTTTATTGTAGGCGTTTGCGCGGAAATTGTCAAGTTTTCGGCGGGCAAAAAGCAAAAAAAGCAAATGCTTTCAAGAATGATAATGATGATGAGAATGAGAATGTAATGAAAAGCAAAAAAAGCAAATGCTTTCAAGAATGATAATGATGATGATAATGTAAATAAAGATGAGAATGACAATGATGATGAGAACGCCGCCGCACGACCTGCCCCCACCTGTGGGGCAGGTCGGCGCCCTTACCCCCTCCATTGGAGGGGGACTAAGGGGGTGGGCAATAAAACCACGTCATGTTGAGCGGAGGCGCCATTCTTAAACGTCATGTTGAGCGGAGGCGTTAGCCGTAGTCGAAACATGGTCCACTTGTCACCCATTCGACTACGCTCAGGGTGACGTAAAGAGGGCGCGGGGCAGGGTGACGTATTCAGAACGCGCCCCACACCCCTACCCCTCTCCCACGGAGAGGGTACCCCCTCCATTGGAGGGGGACTAAGGGGGTGGGCAATAAAATCACGTCATGTTGAGCGGAGGCGCCGTTCTTAAACGTCATGTTGAGCGGAGGCGTTAGCCGTAGTCGAAACATGGTCCACTTGTCACCCATTCGACTACGCTCAGGGTGACGTAAAGAGGGCGCGGGGCAGGGTGACGTATTCAGAACGCGCCCCACACCCCTACCCCTCTCCCACGGAGAGGGTACCCCCTCCATTGGAGGGGGACTAAGGGGGTGGGCATCTTGGCGCCCTTGCAGGGGAGCTGGCGAGGCGTTAGCCGAGCCTGAGGGGTTTTCGAGAACCCTTTCGGCATTCGCTCCGCTCATGCCACTTTCCCTAAAAGGGACAGCAAGAGTTTGAAATTTCTCGACTTCACTTCGTTCCGCTCGAAATGACGAAAATGGTACCCCCTCCATTGGAGGGGGACTAAGGGGGTGGGCTAGCCTCCCTACCGCGAGGGCAGACAAAAACCCCGCCAAAAGCGGGGGGCAAAAAACCGTGTAAGATCAGACCTGTAAACCGGAGGGATACAGCGCCCGGATCAGCCGCATGATCTCCTCTGCGGGGGCAAGACGGGGCGAAGAGAGCCACTCGAGCGTGACCTCCGTGACGGTGCGGGCGTAGGCGCGGATGAGGTTTTCGTTGCTTCCGCCCGCGCGGAAGCCGTATTCCTTGCGCAGAAAGCCGCACAGCAGCCCGACGTGGTAGCCGAACAGCCCGCTCGGGTCCTCGGGCGGCATGGCGTTCAGCACCACTTTGGGGTTCTTGCGGAAAGAGGAGAGCGACTGCGCCACGAACTGGTCGAAATTCTCCGCGTGGGCGAGGATCTCGGCGTAAAAGCTGTTGCGGAAGCACTTTTGTAGCAAGTCGTACTTATCGCAGTAGTGCTTGTAGAAGGTCGCCTTGCACACGCCCACCTCGCCGAGAAGGTCGGATACGAACACCCGCGTCACGGGCTTCGTTTTGAGCATGTCGAAAAGAGCGCGTTCCAAGAAGCGTTCGGTATTCATGCTTCCTCCTCCTTCGCGTAGCGGGGACTGTAGCGCTGTATCACCGAAAACAGCGTATTGCCCGAGCGGAAGGCAAAGGGGCGGCCGTCCGTCGCCGTGCGCAGCTGCAAAAACTTTAAGTCAAGCTGCTCGTAGGAGTCCTCCTCCACGCTCGCCCGCTGCTCGCCGAACACGCCGATGTTGTAGATCCCCCATCCCATGTTGCCCCAGACTTTATACGTCCAGCTCACCCAGTGCCAGCCGCGGCTGTTGAGCAGGGAGAGGGTGTCCTCCCACTGCTGTTCGACGCCGTAGCAGGTGAATTCCCCCATCTGGAGGGGAACGCCGAAGTTCCTTTGCTCCACCTCCGAGAGGCGCTGGTAAAAGCTCGTGATGTGTTCCTCCTCTCTGCCCGCCGTGGAGCAGCCCGTATAGTGGTGGAAGGAATACATGCAGTTTTCCCAGCCGTAGACGGAGGGCGCGGGGATGTCCGCCCCGCCCCAACACGATTCGAAGATGACGATGTGCTCATCCCCCGCCGCGCGGATGGCGCGGTAGAAGCGGTCCATCGCGTCGAAATGGGGTTTGGAGGTTGTGCCCGCCTTTTCGCCCGGTTCGTTGAGGAGATCGTAGCCCGCCACCGCGGGGTTATCCTTGAAGTGCGCGGCGACCGCCCCCCACAGCTTTTCGGTGAGGGAGAGCTTGCGCTCGTCCGAATAGAACCCGACGACCTCCGCCGCCGTGCCGTCGTTGTTGTCCCAACCGATCAGCTCCCCGCTGTGGTCCTGCCCGTTCTGGGAGCCGTACGCCCCGTGCAGGTCGAGAATGGTGTATATCCCGTACTCCTCGGCGGTGTTGACAAATTCGTCGAGGTAGGAAAAGTCGTACTCCTTGCCCGCGTTTTCAAGCCCCTCGACGGCGGCAAAGTCGACGTTCATGTAGGTGAAGGGCAGGCGGATGACGTTGATGCCCATCTCCGCGCAGTTTTCGAAGTCCTCCGCCGTCCACCAGCAGGAGCGGTAATTGTACCAGAGGTTCTGCGCCGCGGTGTAGCCGAAGCGCTCGATGAACCGCCTGCTCGCGGAGAGATAGTCGCGCGCGTCCGAGAAGCCGCACATCCAGCTCTCGGTCACGCACAGGCCGCCCGCGTTCACGCCGCGCAGAAAGACCTCGTCCCCCGTTTGGGTCACGATCTTCTCCCCTTCCGTCCCGAGCGCGGGAAGGGTGTGCACCACGTTTGGCTGTTCCTCCTGCACGCAGCCGCACAGCAGGACGGCGGAAAGCGCAAGCGCCCCCAAAACAGCGCACCCTCTCTTCATGGCGGTTACCCCCTTTTTTCTCATTGTCCATTTTAACATTTTTATAACACCCCCGTCAAGTATTCGTACAATAATTTAATCAAATTCGAGCACAACCTGAATATATCTTACATTTCCCCCTATTTTTTTTGATTTTTTGCGCGGTTTTGTTGGAAAAATTAACAATGTACTTCTTTTGGATTGCGTATACTTTTATACCATATTTTATAGAAAGACTATTGCATTCGGAGGGAAAATAATATAATATGGAAAGAAAGAAAGCGGAAAGGCGCTTTCGGCTGCGGGCAAAGACCCGCAAATTTACGGGAGGTAAGGAATGAAGAAATCAAAGATCGTCTGTTTTTCGGTCAGTGCGCTGATCATCGTGTTCGTGCTGGCGCTGAACATCGCCGTCGGCGTGCTGCACGAAATGATCGACCTCTGGGTCATCGGCTATAAGACGGGCGCAGAGAACACTGCGGCGCGCGCACAGGGCGAAGCGCTTGTGGAGCAGATCCAGGAAGAAGGGACCGTGCTCGTGCGCAACGAGGCCAACACGGAGGGCGGCGCGCCCGTGCTTCCCCTCGGCAGCGAGGTGACGAAGGTCAACGTGTTCGGCTGGGCGTCCGAGGACTGGGTATTCAGCGGCTCCGGCTCGGGCACCATTTCGGGGACCCAGAACCGCAACGACGCAACGCAGACCCAGCTCTACGACCTGTATGACGCGCTCGAAGAATACGGGATCGAATACAATTCCGATCTCAGAGCGATGTACAAGAGATACAGGGACCGCCGCGACAAGGCCTCTCCCCTGGAGAAGGGCGATTCGGGAGGCTCCCTGCACTCCTTCAGCTATGAGTTCAGCATGCTCTACGAACCGGGCATCACCGACGAGAACTACTACACGTCGGAGCTTCTGTCCGCAGCCAAGGGATACTCCGATACCGCTTTCGTCGTCTTGGGCAGGACCACGGGCGAGAGCAATGACTGTCCCAAGGTGCAGTATAAGTACAGAGGGACGACGGATCCGGAGCGCACCTATCTTGAAATTTCCACGGAGGAAGAGGAGCTGCTCAAATATGTGGGCAACAACTACACGAACGTAGTCGTGCTCATCAACTCCACCAACACGATGGAGCTTGGCTTCCTCGAAACCATTCCGGGGCTTGACGCCTGCCTCATCGTGGGTGCGACGGGCAGCGCTGGCGCGAAGGCGATCCCCGAACTCCTCTGGGGAAAGACGCTGCGCATCGAGCGGGGCGAAAACGGGGAGGAGGTCTCCCGCGATTCCGCGCCCATCAGCCCCTCGGGCAGGACGACGGACACCTACGCCTATGACCTTACCACCAACCCCACCTATGTGAACACGGGTGCGGGCGTCAAGGGAACGGGCAACAACGGCGAGGACACCACCGCCTTCTACACCAATGCCACGCGGCTCTACCCCACCACCGAACAGCATACCAACGGCAGCACGAACGTCCCCTATTCGGGCGTTGCCTACACCGACTACCAGGAGAGCATCTACGTCGGCTATAAGTGGTACGAAACGGCGGACGCGGCGGGCTTCTGGACGAGCGACAGGGCCAAGGCGCAGTGGAAGGACATCACAAGCGGCTACAATGACGTCGTACAATATCCCTTCGGCTTCGGGTTGAGCTACACCACCTTTGAGTGGACCGTGCGCGATGTGAAGGTCGAGAAAGGCTCCGCCTCCGACCTCACCGCGAACAGCGTCATCACCTTCGAAGTCGCCGTCACCAACACGGGCGACTTCCCCGGACAGGACGTCGTGCAGCTCTACTACACCGCTCCCTACACGGCGGGCGGCATCGAGAAGGCGTCGGTCAACCTCGTCGCCTTCGGCAAGACCCAGCAAGTGTTGCAGCCGGGCGACACCGAATCGGTGTTCCTCGAAGTCAAGGCAGACGACATGAAGAGCTACGACTGCTACGACGCGAACAACAACGGCTTTGCGGGCTATGAGCTGGAAGCGGGCGACTATATCCTCTCGCTGAGAACGGACGCCCACACCCTTGCGTCCGACCGCCTCGGGAATAAAGACGCGGAATACACCTACACGGTGAAGAACACCATCCGCATCGAGAACGACAGCACGACGGACGAGCCTGTGGAGAACCGCTTTACGGCGGGCGAAGGCGTCACCCTCACCGACGAGGTGGCGATCGACGGCAACAGCGACGGGACGGCGACGATCACCTATCTTTCCCGCGAGAACTTTGCAACGACCTTCCCCTATGAGCGGGCGGCAAACCGCGCGATGGCGGACACGGTGCGGAAATACAACCTCTACACGAAGGATCTTGCCGCAGCCTGGCTGACACGCCACAGCGACGCGCAGGAGCCTGTGATGGGTTCGGGCAGCGGCCAGCTTGTCTATGACGCCACCGAAGACGCGGACGGAAATCCGATGGGCATCACCGAACTGGGCAGACAGCTCGGGCAAGAAGAGAACTACGACAACGACGATCTTTGGAAGCCCGTCCTTGACCAGCTCACGCAGAGCGAATTGCAGCAGCTTGTCCTTCACGGCTACACCAAGACGATGGTGCTCGAATCCGTGGGCAAGCCCGACACGCGCGACCTCGACGGTCCCAACCAGATCGGCAGCTTCTCGGGCCTGGCAAAGGGCGCTACGGGCTTCAGCTCGGTCGTGCTCGCGCAGACGTGGAACACCCAGCTCGCATACAGCATGGGGCTTGCCGTTGCCAATGAAAGTGCGGACCGCAGCATCAACGGGTGGTACGGTCCCGCGATGAACTTGCACCGTTCCCCCTTCGGCGGCAGAAACTATGAGTACTATTCCGAGGACGCGTATCTTTCGGGCATCATGGCGGCGAACGAAGTGGAAGCGGCCAAGAACGGCGGCGTGTTCTGCTATCTGAAGCACCTCTGCCTGTACGAGAGCGAGAGCGGCCGCGACGGCATGTACACCTGGCTCACCGAACAGGCGCTCCGCGAAGCGTATATCAAGCCGTTTGAGATCTGCGTGAAGGAAGGCGGTGCGACGGGCATCATGACCTCCTACGGCCGCATCGGCGCGGTCTGGACGGGCGGCAGCGAGGCGCTCCTCACCGAAGTCGTGCGCAATGAATGGGGCTTCAAGGGCGCCATCCTCACCGACTATGCGGACCATCACAACTTTATGAACGGCGACCAGATGCTTCGCGCAGGCGGCGACCTCTGGATGGACGGCGCAACGAACAACGGCAGCTTCTCGCAGGAAACGAACAGCGCTGCGTTCAAACAGGCGCTCAGAAGCGCGGGCAAGCATGTGCTGTTTATGTATCTGAACGCGCTCGACACGCAGGCGGCATACAACGAAGCGATCGCAAACGGCGAGATCGACAGCGTGCCGATCCATACAAGCTCGCGCGATCTCAATTTCCGTTGGTACATTCCCGTGCTTGTGGCGGTGGACGTGATCGCGCTCGGCGGCTGCGGGTTCTGGATCTTTAAGGTGTTGCGGAAGAAAGAAGAGGCGGCGCCCGCGGAAACGGACGGCGGCAACGACGGCGACGGCGGCGCACCCGCACAAGAGTAAGCGGAATTGAGAAAAGCCTTCCCGTACGGGAAGGCTTTTTTTCATGCTCTTATAAGCTGCCCCCTTTCTAATACGTTACTTTGCCCCGCGCCCTCTGTACGTCACCCTGCCCCGTTCGTCATTTCGACCCGCCCGCATAGCTTTCCTTTCGTCATTTCGAGCGGAACGAAGTGAAGTCGAGAAATCTCAACCCCTTGCTGTCCCCTTTTCGTCATTTCGACCAAGGGAGCAAAGCGACCGCGTGGAGAAATCTCAACCTTATTATAATAAGGACCATATTTCGACTACGCTCAATATGACGTGTAAATGCCCACCCCCTGAATCCCCCTCCACGGGAGGGGGTAACGCCGCCGCTCCTCCTAAGGAGGCGCCTTTTTACCCTTGCGGGGGGCATAAATAAAAAAGAACTGCCACACATTTCTGCGCGGCAGTCCCTTTGCTTCCTTTTCTTGCGGTTTTATTCCGCAGTCGCTTCCTCTACTTTAACGGACACGCAGCCCCAGTTATCTTCCGCTGCACTCGAGCCGTACTTGTTGACAAGGGTGTACTTCTTTCCTCCGAGGGTAACGCTCTTTCCGTCCTCTGTGCCTTCAGCAGGAACTTTGAGGTCCTTCGTGTTAGTGTCCTGTCCGCCGACGCCGTCCGTCGAGCCAAAGTGTCCCGTATAAGCATTGACGTCCACTTCGAGATCGGTGACATCGAGCCTCAACGACCATGTCTTGCCGTCCGCACTGACCTGAACGTCCGAAACGGTCAATTTAGTTCTATCCCAACCGCCTTCACGCCGCTGCATATCCGCATAGATCGCGGTGAGGAACTCTTCCACCTTCGTCTTGTCGGTCGCATTCGGCATTGTGCCGCCGACCACGAGATACACCTTGTTGCCGTCGACAACAAGATCGGCGGAAGTCAGCGTATAGTCGGTATTCGGGTCGTAAGGGTCTACCACGAGGTTGGGCATATTCCACTCGTTCGAAATGGAATACTTCTTTTCGCCGACGATCACAAATTTGCCGTTCTCGGAATTATCGGCGTCTTTGATGTCCCCGTTGCCGCCGTCCCAACCCGACGCTTCCTCTGCGGTCGCGCCGATCTTGAGGTGCACATAGAGCTTGCTGCCGTTGGCTTCTCTTTCGGTGATATTGAACCAAAGTTCATACATCTCCGAACCGAGCGAGTTCACCTTTTCGGGGTTGATATAATCGCTGCCGTCGCCAAACCAAACCGTGCTCTTTAAGTTCGCTTCCGTGTAATTGGCGCCCGCTTGAACGGTGACAACGTAGTATGCCTTATTGTTTTCCGCTTTCAGCGCGACATCGCCCTTGACAGCGATCTCATGCGCAACATCGGTTGCGGTAAGGAAAGGCTCGTTCCAGTCGGTACCGATCGTGTAGCGCCAGCCGTTGGAAGCGCTAAACGAAGTGGAATAGTTGCGGTTGTTCCCTGCGGTGGGATCGAAATCTTCAAAGATCGTGCCGCAACCGATGAGGTCGAGGGACGTCTTGTTCCCGCTGCTGCTTTCCACATAGAGGGCGTCGAGAGAAGTGCTACCGGACGTCACGGTGATGGTGCCTGCGGTGGCGTTCGTGTTTTCGGTGATGGTGGAAAGGTCGAGCGTTGCCGTCCAGGTGCCATCCGCGTTGACCTTGCCTGCGGCTGCGTAAGAGCCGAGCGCAATAGAAACGTCTGCCCCGTCATAGTTGAACTCGGGATCGAGTTTCTTGTTGAGCGTACCCGTGAACGTAAGGGTAGGCGTGCCGCCCGTTTCGGAAATCTCCATTTCATAGGTGTAAGCATAGCGGTTGTAGTAAACTTTGAGTTCCACTTCGCCCGTTTCCGCTCTTACATAGTGAATGAAACGATAGCAATAATCGTCGTCATGGATCATTTTGCCGACATCGACCGTGACATTTTCGGGATCGATGACCATCATATTCGAGAAGGTAGCGCCGTTGACATCGAGAGCGATACGGATATCCATCCATGCGCCCGCAAACGACGCGCCATCTTCCGATTTTGCAGCCGCAAGTTTGCGAAGATCGAAGTCGACCTTAATGTCGCCGCTCGTTTGGGTAACGGCGTCGCCCTTCACGGAGAACTTCTGATTTCCTTCATAAAGGAAGAGATATGCACCGCTCATCGCTTCGGCAGTGAAGGTCACTTCGAGCGTGGGCACCTCGCCTACCATTTTGAGATCGGCAGCTTTGAAGGTCACAAGATCGGCGTTGTACTGCGCCTCGATCTCAAGGCTGTTGCGGTTTTCTACGGTAATGCTCGTAAGCCCCGTAATGGTATCGCCTTCCACAGCCGCCCAACCGACGAAAGTGAAGTTGATGTTCCCAAGGTCATCGCGTTTGGGGAGATTATTCCCCGTGGGAAGCGTGATCGGTTCGGAAAGTTCCGCATAGGTGAAGGAAACAATGCCTGTTTCTTCCGCTACGGCAAACTCATGCAAAGCCTCATTGTTCTGCCACGCGGTGATGACGCTCTCTGCGATCTTGCCCGCAACGGGGTTGATCGTGACCTTCGCCTCTACGGGTGCGGTGAGCGCGACGTCTGCGGATTCCTTGCCCTGGTACGAAACCTTAAAGGAAGCGTCCCCGCGATAGAAAGCGGTCGCACTCGAGGTAGGATACACAATGCGGTAATCCGCCTCTTGCAGCGTCTGCTTGTCGCCGCTGACGTATTCCACTTCGACGGCCATGCCCGCTTTGTCAAGCGATTCGCCCGCAAGATAGGTGAGCTTGGTGGGATTCGCCGTTACATTGACGGACTTGATCTGCTGCTTTACCGAAACGGTAATGGTGGTGTCCGCCGTAATGCTGACCGTGTACTTGCCGTTTCTGGCAGTGACGTTTTTCCCGCTGTTCTTGACGGAATCGACCTCATAGCCGTTGGCGCAGGTGATCGTGAAGGAGAGCTGGGTGCCGTCCTTGACCTTTTCGGGCAGTTCGTCGTACCCTTCCACCTTGACGGTAGCTTGCGTCGGCACTTCCCATGTGATCGTGCGCTGCGTGTCGTCCTTGCAGCCTGCGAAGCAGAGCGCCATGGACAGGACAACGAGCACGGATACCATGAGGTACCGCAACAAAGATGCCTTGTGTTTCATAGTTCTTCCTCCTCAAAAAAATTTTTGATTATTTTCCCTTCGGCAGTCGCCGAGCGAGAACTGAGTAATGTTTTTGCTGTCTACGGGAGTAGACAGCGCCCTTGGCGTAGCAAAGGGCAATTTTTTGGCCGTGGGTTGGCGTTCTAATACGTCACCCTGCCCCGCGCCCTCTTTACGTCACCCTGCCCCGCGCGCAGTTCTGTTTCTCTAAGCGCGGCACGAGCACGAAGTGCGAAGTAGCGTAGTCGAATGGGTGACATCATATTTCGACTACGCTCAATATGACGTGTAAATGCCCACCCCCTGAATCCCCCTCCAAGGAGGGGGTAATGGCGCCGCTCCACCCCAATGGAGGGGGTAGGGGTGTGGGGCGCTTGCTGTCCCCTTTTCGTCATTTCGACCGAAGCCGAAGGCGGAGTGGAGAAATCTCAACCTCTCGCTGTCCCTCTTAGGGTGGAGCATTGCTTTCTGCCAACGATTGATAATCGTTGGCGCAATGCGACATGAGTGCCCCGCCTTTCTAATGTCTAATTCCTTAGGCGGCACGAGCCGTTAGGCGAAGTAGCGCATTTGCCGCGCGAACGGTGACCGAACACGGGGTTCTACCCGTGTGAGAAAGTGGCATGAGCAGAGCGAATGCCGAAAGGGTTTTCTGAGAACCCCTCAGTCACTCACTACGTTCGTGACAGCTCCCCTTACAGGGGCGCCAAGTCCTCAGTCACTCACTACGTTCGTGACAGCTCCCCTTACAGGGGCGCCAAGTGCGGTAGAGATGTTTCGACTTCGGCTAACGCCTCCGCTCAACATGACATTATAAGAACGACTACGCTCGGAATGACGGTTTAGAACAGTGCGCGGGGCGCCATGTCCTCCGTCGTCTTTCCTTACCCCTACAACGGATATTTTGCCACAAGGCGGCGGAAAGAATTCGCCCCAACGCCGCCGCCGTGATCGTTGATCACATTCGAGATCGAACTCTCGTTCTGCGTGAACGCGCATATCACCAAATGCTCCATGTCGATCCCCGCGCCTTCGGGCACTTCGATCGCCGACGCAAGGTTCACGCCGCTGTAATTCACCAGATAGATCCCGACCCCGTAAGCCCGATGGGCTTGTACGTTCTCCCCCACCTTATAACTCGCGCAGCCGTTCTTTTCGCCGCTCATCCACTTCTCCTGCGAAGGAACACGGTAGGGCGTTTCGCTCTGATACATCACGGTCAGCCCCCGCTCGCCCCGCCAATCGGTCTGGTAGCCCTCGCAGTGCTCCACCATGAGCGCATAGCAGCTTACATCGTCGCCCGTGACGAGCAGCCCCGTCTTGATGGGATTGCCGTATTGCGTGACAAGTTTTCCGTCCTCGTCCTCGTAGGTGACGTCCTCCCACTGCACCCCCTGCGAATGATCGGCGCGCCAGATCCAGAAATTGTCGCCCAGCGTGCCGTCCGCATGGATGGCGAGCGCAACGTCCGTTTCGGTATGCACATTTTCGACCCCGCCCACGCGGAGATACAGATCGCTCAGCACCACGGGGTCCGCATGCGGGGTGTGCTTCCCCTCTTCGCCGACGACCACCATGTTCTTGCTGTAAGCGCCCGCGTCAACGAGAAGTTCCGCCACCCGCACGCCGTCTGTATCGGCAATGCGGAGAGCGCAGTCCCGATTTCCGTCCGCGATCTTGAGCGTGGCATAGCCCGCGCCGAGCACCACCGTTCCCGCCAGCCCGACTTCGAGGGGCTGTTCGAGCAGATATTGCCCCGCGGGGAAATAGAGATGCTTGCCCGCCGAAAGCGCCGCGTTCAGCCCTGCGGCGGAGTCGGCTTCGTTTGCAATGTAAAACCGTTCGAGCGGAATGGTCTGTCCCGTCTGCGTGTTATAGTCCGTCCCCACGCTTTGCTCGCGCACGTCGGGCACGAATACGCGGTAGCCCTCTTCCCCGTCATAGATGAGGTAGGGCTTTTCCGCCATCTTTTCGGTCGTGAGCAGAACGGTGGAGCGCCTGCCGCTCTCCGTCCATTCCCCCTGCGGGATATTCCCCGCACAGCCCGAGAACACATAGTTATGCGACGTGCAATGCGCCCAGCGCGACCAGGTGCTGTTGCGGGACATCCACTGCTGCTGGGTCCCGGGATCGACCGTGCCCGTCACTTCGCTGTCGGCAAGAAAGCCGCCCGACGACCAGCCGTCGCCGTAGGAGAGGGCGAGGTCGCCCTCGATGCGGACGCGCCTGAGGCTCGTCGCCTGCGAAACCGCCCAAATGACGTCGCTTGCGACGGTGAGATTTTCCGCGCCCCGCCAGAAAGTGCAGGTCGCGTTGTGGTTTGCGAGCACGTCCGTCGATACGGTGAGCGCCCGCACGCGGACGTCGTTGGGCGTCTTTCCCAGCCCGCTCACTGTGGTGTAATAGCCGAGTTTGATGTCTAAATCATATTCCCCGGGCAGCAGAAAGATCGCCAGCCGCTCGGAGGAGAACTGTCCCCTCTGCGCGCTCTCGAGGCGGGAATGCCGCTCGTCGATGTACGCCTGCACCTGCGCCATGTCGTCCGTCGGGGCGACGATGAGCGTGTCCTTGGAAAAGACGCTCGCGCGGCCAAGCTCTTCCTCTCCGTCCTCTGTCACCGCAACGACGGTATAGACGTCATAGTTGCGGCCGGGAAGTCGTAGCGGCAGTTTTTCAGTCCCGCGGCGACCTGCTCGCGCGCGCCGAACGTGCTGACCGAGCGGTAAAGCGTATAGCTCTCCGCCCCCGCAAGCGGCGCCCAGCGGACGGTGGCAGCGTCCCCCGAAACGTCGACGCGCACGCCCTCCTCCACCTCCCCGCGGAGCGGCTGTCCCTCTCTTTGGCAGCCTGCGAGGCAGGGAAGGAAAAAAGCCGAAATTATCAAAATGCTTAATAAAAATGTTTCGACTTTTCTCATTTTTTCTCCGAATTTGAAAAAAATGCGCGGTCCGAGATGATATTATTATACACTTTTCCAAGAGAAAAAGCAAATCAAAACGGCATAACTTGCCAAAAAAGATACATAAACTATATATGGCAAAGAGGGCGGAACGCATTCCGCCCTCTTTTTGTTAAGCCGTTTAATCTTCTTGGTCCTCGGAGCCGTTGTCTGCCTCTGCCGCCTTCTTTTCCTTGGGCAGGAACATGAATGCGACGCAGGCGCCGATGCCGAGCACGAGCACGACGTCGACGATCGCCCAGAGCGCTGCGAACAGCGGCGAGAAAGGTGCTGCCGTAGCGGTCGTGGTGCCGAGGGTGACGTTGTAGGGATCCTCGTAGTCGTCGCTTTGGCTCTTCTCCTGGTATTCGAGCGCAGACACATAGGTATCCACATAGGTGTAGAGGATGTTCTTCGCCGAACGGCGTGCCGCGTAGGCCTCGCCCGCCTTGTTGAAGTTGATGGTGGCGGAGTTCTGCGTGGTACCCTGGAGCCAGAGGTCGTTGCCCGCGATCGCGGCCTTGCCGTAGGTATTCATATAGCCCTGGTCCCAGTCGGTGATGACCGAGCCATGGAAGCCCCACTCCGTCCGCAGAATGTCGGTGAGCAGCGCGTGGTTGTAGCCGCACCACACGGCGCCGAGCTTGTTGAAGGCGCTCATCATGGCGTTCGCGCCGCCCTCTTTCACACAGATCTCAAAGGGTTTGAGATAGTTCTCGCGGAGACTCTGTTCGGTGAGCCATTCGTACCAGTCGGCCGCATTCTGACCGTTGTCGCTGATGACGAAGTGCTTCACATAGCAGTAGAGGTTATTCTCTTTGGCGCCGCGCACCGTTTCCGCCGCGAGCTTGCCCGAGAGGATGCCGTCCTCGCTGTAATACTCATAGTTGCGCGAATTGTACACCGAGCGGTGCAGGTTGACGCCGGGGGCGTACCAACCCTGGATCTGCGTGGCAACGCCGACGGCGCCCTGCGCATGTCCCAAGTTGTAGGTGAGGCGCCGGCTCCACGAACAGCCCGTCAGCGTTTCGGCGGGGAACACCGTCCACTCGTTCGGCACATTTGCACTTGTAACGTTGTTGTTGAAGCCCGCAGGGCCGTCTTTATCCCGGTTGCGGGGTTTGCCGATGCTCTCGATGTCGACCGTCTGGAAACCGCCCTGGCCGAGGAGGGCCTGGATGTTGCTCTGGGAGAGGGCATTGAGCACCTTATCCCATGCGGCCGTGTCGTCCCAATTTGCGAGCTTTCTGAACAGCTCTTCGTTATAGGTGAGCGTAGCGCCGCCGTTGAGCTGGGCAGACGTCGCCTTCTCCCCGTCTACGGTGACAAGATATTCGTCGTTGTCCTGCCCGTACTGATAGGAAGAGGTATCCTCATTGTCATAGCCCGCATAGGCAAAGTTCGCCGCGCCTCTTGCAGCCGAGGTGATCGCCCCTGCGCGCGTGGTGGGGAAGTTTTCGAACCCGTTCTCGCGGGAGAGATAGTTCACGCTGCCCGCAATGCCCGTGGAGCCGTCGATGGGCATGTCCGCATACGCGTCCGCGCCCGTGAAGCGGTTCTTTACCTCTTCGCCCGTGACGGGATCGGCGTCGATCGTGATGCCGTCGCAATACATGTTGAGGACGTTACGGAATTGGCTGCCCTGCGGAAGTTCGTACGCCTCGTGCGCGTTCGCCATGAGCTTGATCTCGTAGTCGCCCGTATCGAGTTCATAGCCCTTGAACCCGTTGCCGTTCTTGTCGTAGTCGTCGTAGGACGCCATGTCGTAGGCGGTGAAGGTGAGGGTCACGTCCTGCACGCTCTCCGTTTCCGATTCGGAATGCGGCTTTAAGACGGCGGTCTTGTCGAAGGCAAGAAGGTTGACGCTCGCCTTTTCGATGCCGCCCTCGGTGTAGGGCGCGGTGTAGTAGAGCTGCACGACGTCGCGGCCGGGGTAGTCCCCCACATTGGTGACGCGCACGGTGACTTCGTACTCCCTGCCGTCCACGAGGTCGGGGGTCTTGCTTGCGTCAAGCTCGACGAAGTTGTCGCCGTTCCGATAGCCGAAGCGCACGATCTCCTGCGTGAAATCGGTGTAGCTCAGCCCGTAGCCGAAGGGGAATTGCACGACCTCGTCGTAAGAGGTCCCCTTCGCTTCGAAGTAGCCCGCTTCGTCGGCGGTTTCATACCACTTATAGCCGAAGTAGATGCCCTCCTGGTAGACGATGCTCGAATTGGAAGAGAGCGCATTCGCAAACACGGGGTTGTTCTCCTGCCAGTTGTAGGCGTAGGTGTCCGACAGTCTGCCCGAGGGGGAGAGCTGCCCTTCATATTCCACGTCTGCGATCTCGCGGGTCACTTCGTCGCGGGTGAGCGTATACTGCTCGCCGATGAGGATCTCGGGGATCGCGTACGCGCCCGACTGCCCGGGGATGCCCACATAGAGGCAGGCCTTGATGCAGTCGTAGTCGTCAAGGAAGGAAAGCTCGATGGGGTTGGTGGTGTTGAGCAGAACGATGATGTTGAAGTTCTTCGCCTGGAGCGCGTCGAACATCGCCCTTTCTTCGGATGTCAGTTCGAGGAACGCGCCGTTCTGGAAATTGCCCGTGCCGCCGTTGTTGCCGCTGATGTTGACAAGCTCGCCCGTGCCGCCGTTCTCGCAGCCCCAACGGGAGAGGGTGACGACCGCCGTGGACGAATAGTTATAGGCGCCGTCCATGAGGTCGGAGGTGTAGAAGGAAGCGGGCGGGTTGCGGAGGCTCTCCACCGCGTTCTTACCCGTGGAACCGCCTGCGCGGTAGTCCGCGTCGAAATTCGAATAATCGCTGTAAGCCTTCAAAAGGTCCGCGTTATACTCCACCTCGATCGCGTCGAACGCTCCGGCGAGGGTGAGGTGGGTGGGGTTCTCGGAAGTGATGTTAGTGCCGCCGCTGCCGCCGCCGACGAGCAGGAAGCCCTGATCGGTGGAAGCCCAGCCGAAGAGGTTGAATTTCTCGCTCTTATCGCGCGGAAGGAAGGGCTTTCCGTCCACTTCGTCGTTTTTGAGGAGGACGATGCTCTCCTCGGCGATCTCGCGCACGACGCCGTCGGCGGAGGACAGCGCGTTTTTGGCTTCGGCGGTATCGGTATTTACCGACTGATTGCTCATAGCGCTGTGGATGATGGGAGCAAAGGTGCTGAGGACGATGTTGCCCGCGATGAGCACGGCGATGAGAATGACCGCGCCGACCGCGAGGAGGATCCTCTTTTTGCCCTTGCTGCCTGCAAAGAAATTGGCCATAGATTTTTCTCCTTATCAAAAGATTCCTATTTGATCGTTCCCTCCCCTATTGTTGAGAACGCATTAGGCCTTGTTTGGTGACGTATTCGGAACGCAGTCACCGTTCCAAAACGTCATGTTGAGCGGAGGCGTTAGCCGAAGTCGCCCCGCGCGAAGTTCTGTTTCTCCAAGCGCGGCACGAGGCGCGTAGCGACGAAGTAAACATCTCTACCGCATTATAATTTAATAAGGTTGAGATTTCTCCACTCCGCTCATTGCATTCGCTTCGGTCGAAATGACGAATAATTCTTGGCGCCCCTGTAAGGTGGAGCATTGCTTTCTGCCAACGATTGATAATCGTTGGCGCAATGCGACATGAGTGAGCGCATTTGCTGCGCGAACGGTGACCGAACACGGGGTTCTACCCGTGTGAGAAAGCTGGCACGAACGTAGTGAGTGACTGAGGACTTGGCGCCCCTGTAGGGGAGCTGGCACGAACGCAGTGAGTGACTGAGGGGTTCTCCGAGAACCCTTTCCCCCTCGCGTTGCTCATGCCACTTTCCCTAAAAGGGACAGCGAGCGCCTCCCCGATCACGGCAAAAAGCGGGGGCGGCGGCTTGCCGCCGCCCCCGCGCCGTTGCGGTTATGGAGCTACGTTTTCCACTTTCAACGTTAAGGTGACCTGTCCTTGCGGATTTGCGACTCCTTCTTTGCCCAACGTCATCTGGAACATGGGAGAACCTGCATTCTTCGTAAAGCGGAAACCCTGTCCCGTAAACTCCTGCCCGCGGCTGTAACCGGGGCAATTACTGTCGTTACTGTTGAGCGAAATCGTCAGCGCACCGGGTTCGCCCTCGTAATCGAATTTGATCGTGAGCAAGATCGTGCGCTGTTCCCCGTCGGGGACGTCTGCGGGCGTATAGAAGATCTTCACGTCGTCCCAAGCGGTCGCGCCGCTGTAAACGAACGTGATCGTGCCGTCGGCTGCGACTTCCGCCTTGGTGACGGTGACGCCGTCCTTGGCGTAGTAATACCACTTGCCCGCTTCGGTCGCCTCGGCGGCGGAGCTGACTTTCGTCATCTGCGTTGCGCCTGCGGGGGTTTCGGGCTGGCCGCCCGTGGGATTGACTTCTTTCCAATACACGTCGGAAATCTTGATCGTATGCGCATCGGGCGAAGGGAACTGAATGTCCACTGCGCTGAGGCCGTTCCCGAGCGTGAACTTCACGTTCACGTCGTTATCGCCCGCTACGAGAGCAACGGGGGCGCCGTTGACGGTGATCGTGTAAGCCGCGGAAGAATTGATCTTCATGAACAGACGGTACGTCTTTCCCTGCGTAAGCTCGGTATTGTTATAGAAGAGCTGAGTCGCCCAGGAGGCTTCGCCGTCCGTGGGACCGCCCGAGAAAGAGAACGTAAGCACGTTATTCTCGATCGCATACCCATCGTTCATCGTGACGGCGGGATCCCAGTCGCGCCACCAGAGAATCCAGACGTTGGGGCTGACGTCCGCGCCGTCGGTATCGTTGTCACCCTTCTTTTCTGCGCCCTTGCGCACTGCCGTATACTTCGCGTTGATCGCCTCTCCGAGCGTTTCCGTATCGGGCTGCGTGCTGCCCGTAACTTCCTGCCAAGCGACATCGGAAATCACGAACGTAAGCTGCGTTTCATGGCCGGGGAATTGAATATCCAACGCCTGCATTGCGGCAGAATCCCCTTTGGTGAACACGAGCGCGACGTTGTTGTCGCCCTTGGCGAGCGTGTAAGAAACCCCGTTGATGGTGATCGTATACAGCTCGGAAGCGTTGATCTTCATCGAGAGGAAGTACTGCTTGCCCGCCGTAACGGAGGGGTTGTTGTAGTAGAGCTGCACGCTGAAACCAACGCTGCCGCCCGTGTAAGAGATCGTGAGCGCATTGTTCTCGATCTTGGTTTCATTCATCGTGACGATCGTGCCGCAACCGTCCCAACCATTCTCCGCAGTATGCCAAACGGCAAATTTGTTTTCCTGCGAATCATTTCTCACGATATACGCTTCTTTATTCTCGTTCTGAAGCGTAAATTGAGCGTTCATCTTCTCGCCGAGCTGATAGTCCTCGGGATTTGCGGGGGTCGTCGGGGTCCCGGGCTGAGGCTGGGGCTGGCTGCCGCCCGTAACTTCCCAATTCACTTCTTTGATCGTAATGTCGGCGTCCTCGATCTCTCTTGCGTTACCTTCCTGCACGCCGAATTGCAGGGAGAAGGAAGCTTTGCCGGGGGCCTTATCTTCGGTGAACGTAACTTCGATGTCATTATCGCCCACTTCCAAGGCGATCACTGTCGCGTTTAAGGTGATGCGCCCCGCCTTCGTGGTGCTGATAACGCATGTGAGGGTGTAACTCCCGCCCGCCTTCAAGGCGCTGTTCTTATAGAACACTTGGTTGGAATACCAGTTGTCATTCAATCCCGTGACTTTGAGGGTGATCACGCCGTCCTTATACTTCGCGTCTGTGATCGTTCCCGCGCCTTCCGACCAGTAAGCCCACTGATCGTTGCCGAGGTCGGCAGCGGCGATGTTTTTCAGAGCGTATTCCACGGTTTCGTTTGCCACGGTGAGTTTTCCGTCTGCCGCCGCAGACCAAGCCGATTCGAGGAATCTGCCGTCCGCAGGGTTCGCCTTCGCCTTCACAACGTAATCGCCGTTGTTCCAACGGGAGGTATCCACGCTCGTCGCTTCGCCCTTGTTCGCCGTGATCGCATAGGCGGGCGTGGCGTCGTCCGCGTTCTTGAAGAAGCCGACGGTGTAATTTTTAACGCCTTCGGCATTGGCGGTATCGCTTACCGTCACTTTGCCATCGCTAACTGCAACGGTGGGAGCTTTGAGCGCTCCGGGGGCCTGGGATTCTGTCCACTGCAATTTGGCAATGGTAATGTCCGCTTTGGGAACGAAGGTGTTCTCCTCATAGGAACCCATCGCCATATAGAATGCGGGGAATTGATAGATGTCGTAATCGCTGTCGCCCTCAACGGCGGGGTTAAAATAACCGTTTGCACGCGTACGGATCGCGCCGTCGTCGTTATGTTGGAAATAGACGGTAACGTGATTCACGCCCTTCGTCAATGTGATTTCGGTGCCGTTTACGGTAACAATGCCGTCGAAATCAACGGTAAGATCGAAAGTGAGTTTGTAATATTTGCCGTTTTCGAGCAGACCGCCCTCGTTGGGTTCGGGAGTGGCATCTTTATTCGCAAGCTTCGTCGTAGGGCTGCGGAACGTGATCTGCACGGTGTCGGGCGCCTTGCAACCGGCATTCGTGGAAGGCATGCCGTTCGTGTAGGAAAGGTGAATGCTGCCCGCCATGGAATCGGCGCTGTCGCCGAGATATTCCGCGGTACCCATATCCGCATTGCCGTTGTTCCAGCCCGCCTGATCGCGCCAGAAGGTCCACTTTCCGAGCGGGGATTTGTTCTGCCCGACGGAGCCTGCGCCTTCCACAGGGTTGCCGTCATCATCTCTCGCCACCATGTCGTACCAAGTGGGATTGTCCGCGGGCTTGTTGACGGTGAGGTCAACGCCTACCTGCGTGGAACCCGACTTCGCATAGATCTTGACGGGGGTCGTCGTGGGGAATACGCCCGTGACGGTGGCGGTGTTCTTCTGTCCCGAAACGGGAGCGACCGTCGCATAGGCCGTATCGCCCGAACTCCAGGTGACATCGCTGTCGTTGGACGTGGTCGCCTTTAAGGTGATGGTCGCGCCGCGGTCCACGGAAGCGGACGTGATCTCCGTGCCCGATTCGTCGGTGATCTTGACTTCAACGACTTCTTTCGCCGTGACGGAAACGGTGCAGGTCGCGGATTTGCCCTCGTAGGTGCCCGTGACCTTCGCCGTGCCGGGTGCCTTGGCGGACACGTTGCCGCGCGAGGAAACGGTGACGATCTTTTGATCTTCCGTCGTCCATTCCGCGCTGTCGGTGACGTCCTCGTCGCCGCTCTTCAGCGTGAGCTGTTTGGTATCGCCGACGGTGAGCGCAAGGCTTTCGTCGGAGATGGTGAGCGAGCCTCCGCACCCTACCAGCGAAAACGCCAGCACCGCGGAGAGAAGGCACGCCAAAAGTACATACATCCTTTTCTTCATACAAATTTCCTCCCTGAATTTTTCTATATTCTACGGTTTCCCGTTTTTTTCAGAAGCGGGCTTTGGCGGCAAGCCCCGCGCCGTTCTTAAACGTCATGTTGAGCGGAGGCGTTAGCCGAAGTCGCCCCGCGCGAAGTTCTGTTTCTCCAAGCGCGGCACGAGGCGCGCAGCGACGAAGTAAACATCTCTACCGCACTTGGCGCCCCTTGTAGGGGAGCTGGCGAGGCGTTAGCCGAGCCTGAGGGGTTCTCCGAGAACCCTTTCGGCTCACTACGTTCGCCACTTTCCCTAAAAGGGACAGCGAGCGCCCCACACCCCTACCCCTCTCCCACGGAGAGGGTACCCCCTCCCTCGGAGGGGGATTCAGGGGGTGGGCATTCCCCCAATCACGTCATGTTGAGCGTAGTCGCCGTTCTAAAACGTCATGTTGAGCGGAGGCGCCGTTCTTAAACGTCATGTTGAGCGGAGGCGTAGCCGAAGTCGAAACATGGTCCACTTGTCACCCATTCGACTGCGCTCAGGGTGACGTAAAGAGGGCGCGGGCAGGGTGACGTAAATGTCATTCCGAACGTAGTCGCCATTCTTAAACGTCATATTGAGCGGAGGCGCCGTTCTTAAACGTCATGTTGAGCGGAGGCGTTAGCCGAAGTCGCCCCGCGCGAAGTTCTGTTTCTCCAAGCGCGGCACGAGGCGCGCAGCGACGAAGTAAACATCTCTACCGCACTTGGCGCCCCTTGTAGGGGAGCTGGCGAGGCGTTAGCCGAGCCTGAGGGGTTCTCCGAGAACCCTTTCGGCTCACTACGTTCGCCACTTTCCCTAAAAGGGACAGCGAGCGCCCCACACCCCTACCCCTCTCCCACGGAGAGGGTACCCCCTCCCTCGGAGGGGGATTCAGGGGGTGGGCAAGGGGCGCGGAAACTTGGCTCCTCTTTTGGAGGGGGCAACGGCCTCATTTCCACTCGTATACCCTTACATAGTCCACATACATGGCGGCGGACGTGAAATCCGCGGGCGGCTCTCTCCCGCCGTCAAAGTTCCCCCCTACCGCCAGATCCAGCAAAAGATAAAACGGTACGTCAAACGGCGCGTTGGGGTTTTGTTCTTTGCTCACCGCGCCCGTCCAATATTCGTCCCGTCTGACGCGGAATACCTCCCGTCCGTCGTAATACCATGCAATATACTCCTCGCAGCGGTCAACGCCGTAAGTGTGCCACTCCTCCGTGCTCGAAGAGAGGGTCACATCGCGCGTAAGATAGGTGCTCTGCCAGCTCCCCGCGCCCCCGCCGAAGTGCAGCGTGGCGCCCGCAACGTTCTTCTGCCTGCCCCGCGCTTCCATGATGTCGATCTCCCCGCTCATCGGCCAGCCGCCGTACTTGTTTTGGGTGGAGCGGTGGCTGTCGGGCTGCGGCAGCGCCCAAAAGGCGGGCCACATTCCTGTGATCGCAGGGGTCTTGATGCGCGCCTCGGCATAGCCGTAGGTGAACGAAAACCGATCTCTCGTCGTGATGCGCGCCGAGGAATATTTCCTCCCGTCGGGCATCTCTTCGCGCGTTGCCGTGATCACGAGCGCGCCGTCCTGCACCGAGATCGCGTCTTCCGTATAATACTGTTGTTCGTTATTGCCCCAATGTAGGGGGCCTTTCGTGCCGAAATAGTCGTCTTGTATGCCGCGCTGGATCTCCCACTTGTCCCCGTCGAACGGGGCGGAGAATTCGTCGCTCCACACGAGCGTCCACTGCGGCTCGGCAGGCGCGGGCGGGTCCACGGGGTCCTCGGGGTCCTCGGGTCCCTCGGGCGGGTCCACGGAGGGTGCGGGCGAAAGCACGGTGATGCGGCATTCGGCGCGTGCCGTTCCCACCGCTGCCGATGCGACGACGGCGGCTTGCCCCGCAGAGAGCGCGGTGACCTTCCCCCCGCCGTCCACGGATACGACCGCCTCGTCCTCCGAACTCCACGTCAGGGCGGAGCCGTCCGAAGCGGAAGCCGAGAGCACGCGGGTCTCCCCGATCTCCATCTCCGCGGTGTGGGGGGTGATCGAAACGGTGACCGCCGCGGCAGGTCCGCAACCCGCGGGCAGAAGTACCGCCGCGGTGAGGATCCCCGCCAGTTGTAAAAGAGCTTTCCTCTTCAATCTATCCTCTTAATGTTTTTATCTGCACACATTTGTGTGTGCAGACAGGGGACGTCCCCTGTGTCCGCGCGCGGGGGCAAAACCGCCCCTATGCGCTTGCTCTTCCATTTGGTGGAAACATTATACAGCGTTCTTCGGCAAAATTCAAGCATCTTTTTGAATTTTTTCACAAAAAAAGCACAATTTTCCGTTTATATCGCACATCTTAAGCGATCGTCGCCCTTTACTGCGGAAGCGGGAGCAAAATATTCAGGTTGAAGATGCCTCCCTCCGCGCGTACGGTGACCGAACCGCGGTATTTTTCCGCCACCATGCGGATGGAGCGCATGCCATAGCCGTGGCTGGTGTGGTCCTCCTTGGTGGTGAGGGGCAGGCCGTTCTCGAAGGCGAGATCGGCGTGGAAGGCGTTCTCGGTGTGGATGACCGCCATGTCGAGCTGGCGCTTGACCGAGAGGGTGAAGATGCGGTCCTCCTCGGGCATCGTCTGGAGCGCTTCGATGGCGTTGTCGCAGGCGTTGCCGAACAGCGCGTAGATCTCCGACGGCTTCAAAAAGGAAACGCAGGCGCCGTCCACGATGCAGTTGAACTGCACCTTGTTCCGCTCGAACAGCAGGCTCTTCTCGGCGAGAAAGACGTCGATGACCTCGTTCCCCGTGCGGTAGGCGGTTTCGTACACCTTTATTTTACTTGTAATTTCCCGCAATTCCTCGGGTTCTATGCGGCTTTCGAGCAAAGCGATGTGCTGCTTCATGTCGTGGCACTTGACGTTGATGATGTCGATCGTTTCCTTGGAGCGCTCGTATTGCTCCTTCTGTTTTTCCACGAGATGTTCGAGCACGGCCTTCTCCACGGAGAGAGCCTTGTTTTGGATGAGGCTGTATGCAAGCCCGAGGGTGAACAAACAGCACAGGATGCCGTAGCAGGAGAACGCCGACAGCAGGGAGCGGTCGGTCTGGAGAAAGTCGTGGGTGTTTTCGTACAGGTGCAGGATGATGGCGACGATGATGATGGCAAGCCCGAGCATGAGGCTGCTGCGCTCGGGGGTGCGCCTGCCCTCCTCTTCGCGCTGTTGCAGGGGCTTGAAGAACAGGAAGAACACCGAGCTGTACACGGCGAAAAAGAGCGCCACCGTGATGATCATGCGGAAGAGGCTCTCGTAGCCGAAGGCGGTGAAGGAGAGCACGAGCGAAATGCTGCGGAAATAGAGGTGCTGGGTGGCGACGCCGCCCACGACGCAGAAGAGGGCGTCCCACAGGTTGGAACGCGTGCACAGCGGCACGCCGCCGCCCGCGATCCCGATCATCACGATGTACTTGATCCACATCAGCCACGGGGACTGCACGCCAAGCTCGTTCCAGATCATGGAGGCGGCGAGCAGAAGGAAAAACACAAGCAAATAGCGCAGAACAAAATACTTTCTGCGCTTGTAACAGCATGCGAAGATCGAAAACGCGGCGATCAGCTCGAGCGCGTATCCGTTTTCGTAGATGAAATTGACCGCGGCCCGGAACACGTTCATTTCCCCTGTCCTAAATAGTTGGCGAGGTCGTTCATGAATTCTTTGCGCTTGGGCTGGCTGATCTTGAGTTCGTCCCCGCTCTGCATGGTGAGGATAAAGCCCTTGACGCGGAAGATGTATTTGAGATTGACGAGATAGCAGGCATTGCAGCAGGAGAAGTTATAGGGCGCAAGCTCTTCCCGCAGCCCCTTGAGGGAGCCGTTCTCGGCGTATTCCCCCCGCGCGGTGTGGTAGGTGAGCCGGTGCTTGCGGATCTCGATGTAATAGATCTCGTTGGAGGAGATCTGCACGGGACCTTGCTTGTCGCGGATCAGAAGGAGTTTCCCCTCGTTGGCACTGACGATGTGGAGGGCCTTGCGCAGCTTGAACACCACCCGCTTGTAGGAGAGCGGCTTGACGATGTAGTCGAGCGCGTCCACCTCATAGCTCTTGATGGCGTAGGAAGTCATATTGGTGACAAAGATGAGCACCGTCTGCTGGTTGACGCGGCGCATGCGCTGCGCCGCCTCCATGCCGTTCACGCCCGGGAGCATGATGTCCATAAAGACGATGTCGAAGAGTTTTTCCCGCTCCTCGAGGAAGGCGTTCGCCTCACGGAAGCAGGTATAGGAAAATTGTTCGCCGTTCTCCGCGGCGTAGCGTTCGAGGCACTCGAGGAGCTTTTGGGCCTCCTCCTCGCTGTCCTCCACGATCGCAATGTTTACCATAGCCGTCTTTCCTTCAAACAACAGGCGCTTACGGGCGGCAGGGAGCGCTTCTTGCCATGGCGTAGGCGCAGGCGCCGTACAGTCCCGCGTCGTTGCCGAGGGAGGCGCGCACGATCTCGAGCGAAGCATAGGCCGCCGAGGCGTAGATGTGTTTCAGGACGTAATCGCGCACCCGCGAGATGAGATATTCCCCCTCGTTGGAAACGCCGCCGCCCAAAATGATGACCTGCGGGCGGAGCAGATTGACGATGTTGGCGACCCCGTCGCCGAGGTACTCGACGTATTCCTTGACGATCTTTTTGCCGTACCTGTCCCCCGCGCGCGCCGCTTCGAAGGGGGTCTTACCGTTGACGTCCTCGAGCTTGGGCGTGAACTTCCACATCAAAGACTCGGGATGTTTTTCCATGGCGATGCGGGTCTCCCGTTTGAGCGCCGTCGCCGAGGCGTAGCATTCGAGGCAGCCCCGCCTGCCGCAGGTACAGAGCCTTCCGCCCCTGCGGATCACGGTGTGTCCCAGCTCTCCGCCCGCCGAGCGGTAGCCCTCGAAGAGCTTGCCGCCGAACACAATGCCGCCGCCCACCCCCGTGCCGAGGGTGATCATCACGCTGTCGCCGAAGCCCTTGCCGCTGCCGTACTTCGCCTCGCCGAGCGCCGCCGCGTTGGCGTCGTTGGTGACGTAGACGGGCAGCCCCGCATAGCCCGAGATGAGCCGTCCGAGGGGGACGTTCGTCCAGTGGAAATTGGACCAGACGACCACGCTCCCGCTCTCACTGTTGATGACGCCGGGGGAGCCGACGCCGATCGCCGCGACCTCTTCGCGCGAAAGTTCCCGTTCTTCGAGGAGCTGCAGGGCAAGTTCCGCGAGCCGCCGTGCGGTGGTTTCCGCCGTGTCGTCGGCACTCGTTTCGCAGCGCGTCATGCAGAGCACTTCCCCCTCTTCGTTCATAAGCCCCGCCTTGGCGCTCATGCCGCCGAGATCGATCCCGATGTAATATTTCATGTCCCCTCCCTATTTGTTATGCTCAGCCGAGTTTCATTTTGCGGCAGAGCAGTTTATATCCATGTACAAGGTAAAATCCCCTCAGTTTCCACGGGAGCAGCGTTGCCGAGAGCACATAGGTGCGGTAGCGCAGCTTCCGGTAGAGCGCAACGTCCTTCTCCTTGATGTGCGCCCACATCGCCCTGTACGCCGCGCGCCGTTCGGGGGAATCCTCCGCACAGACGAACAGCTGCGTCGTCATCATATAGTTTGCGAGCGCGTGGATCATATACCGCCGCAGTCCCCTGGGCTGCTGTTTGATCTGCGGATAGGTCCAGCGGTCGGTCATCGCCTCCATCACGCGCACCATCTGTTCGTACCGCGCGACCATGTTGGAGAGGTTGACCGACTGGTCCGCCCTGCCGATGAAGTAGCGGTAGAAGTCCACGTCGAGATAGAACAGGCTCTTGGCGTAGGGCAGCGGGACGTAGGAGAAGATGTCGTCCACATAGAAGGTGTGCTCGGGCAAAACCAGCCCGCTCCTTCTCAAAACGTCCGTCTTGAACACGAGGGAGTGCATGAGCAGCATGTGCGCAAAGCGGAACGTTTTGATCTTTTTCCAGTCCGTCCGCTTGCCCGCGGGGAATTGCTTCCCGTAGCGGTTGACGTGCGAGGTGTTGTCCGCGACGTGTTCGTAGACGTAGTTGACGATGTAGAGGTCGGGCAGGGTGCCCGTGGAAAGGTGGGTGCGGATGATGCCGAGCAGGGTCTTGAGCGCGTGCGTGTCCGCCCAGTCGTCCGAATCGACGACCTTGTAATATAGCCCGCGGGCGAGTTTCAGCCCGGCATTTACGCCCGAACCGTGCCCGCCGTTCTCCTTGTCGACCACCCGCACGACGGAGGGATAGCGCTTTTCGTACTCCCTGGCGATGGCGAGCGTGTCGTCCTTGGACCCGTCGTTGACGATGATGATCTCGGTGTCCTCGCCCCCTTTGAGAAGGCTGTCCACGCATTTTTTCATGTAGTGCTCGGAGTTATAGCAGGGCACCGCAAACGTAATGATCTTCATGGTTTATGTCCGTAACGTATCTTCCAGATATTTTTCCCGCAACGCCGCGATGTCCGCGTCGGTCACACCGAGGCATTGCTTGCAGTAGCCGATCACGCCGCCGTATTTTTCCTCCATCTCGCGGAGGATGCAGCACAGATATTCCCGCTTGGTGCGCATCAGCCCGAAGAGGATGCGCTTTAAGCGCATGCTCGTGGGCACGAGGACGAGCGCCGTGCGGTTGATAAAGTAACGAAAACGCAAAAACCTTCCCGAGAGCATATAGTCCCCGAGAATGGTTTCTTCGTCCGCGCCGAGAAGCGCCTCGACGAGCATGGCGCAGATGCCCGCGCGGTCCTTGCCGCTCATACAGTGCCACAGCACGCACCCCTCGCTCCCGAGGAGGACGCCGAGGAATTTTTTGAGTCCCTCCTGCCCCTCGGGAGTGAATACGATGCTGCGGTAGGCGGCTTTCATATAGCCGTCGATGCTGCCGAATTCGCGCTTGATGCGCTCGCCCTCCTTTTCGATGCGCTTCCGCTCCCCTTCGTCCGCCGCGGGATCGTACTCCCAGGTGATGCCGATGGTAGGAACGCACAGAATGGGCAAATGGAGATAGCGGCTGCCCGCGATCTCCACGTCGGGGTGGGCGCGGCGCTCGTTTTCGATGCGCAGGTCCACCACCGTCTTTACGCCCAGCTCTTTGAGGGCACGCGCCGTTTTGGCGGGGATCTTGCTCAGATCGCCGCTGCGGATCAGTTTCCCGCAGACGATCTGCTTGTCCCCGCACGGCAGTCCGCCGAGATCGCGCGCATTGACGAGCTTTTTCAGTTTCAGACGGCCCCTCATCCGAAGCGGCCTCCTCGCTTTATTTTACTTGCAGGCCGAGCCGCTGCATGACCTCGGTATAGACGCGGGTCTTTTCCTCTTTGACGTCGATGGCGTCGCAGGCGGCTTCGAAATTGTGGGAAATGCGGGCTTTCAGCTCCTCTTCTTTCTTCTGCGCTTCGGCAAGTTCCGCGACCTTCTTGGCGAGCTTGTTGACGGGAAGTTCCGCCTTTCTTGCGGCTTCGAGCTGCGCTGCCGCCGCCTTGGTCGCCTCTTCCGCCGCGGCCGCCTCTTTGACGGTGGCGAAATATTTGAGGGCCTTGGAATTGGCCTGCGTGAGCGCCTGGTGATATTCCTTCTCGGAATTGGAGCGGTCCGCCTTGTCCTGCGCTGCTTTGTACGCCTTCTCCGCCTTGGCGATCTTCGCCGCGGGCGCCTTGGCCGCCACGAGCTTTTCGTACTTCGCCTTCGCCTTCCTTGCGACCTTGTTGTTGTCGGGGAAGATGACGAGGAACACGAAGAAGAAGATCACCATCGAAACGCCGCCCGTGAGCACCGTTTTCAGAAGGCCGATCACAACGTCGTTCCAGTTCCACCAAAGGAGGATGGGGTTGATGATCCCCCACACGGCGTTGGTAAAGATCGAAACGAGCACCCAGCCGATGAAATACCACATTGCCTGGTACCACGGGTTGCCGTGGGAGCGGTAGGTGATGTTCCGCTGGAGCGGGAAGTTGATGCACTGCGCGAGGAATACGGCGATCTCGAAGGCGATGAAGTTCCCAAGCCCCGAGCTTTGCAGGGTATAGCCTGCCGCCTGGTATTGGGCGACCAGGTCCGCCGTGGAGGCAAGGTACACTTTCTCCGCGGTGTCGAGGAATTTCACGGGTTCATTGAAGATGGCATAGTTCAGCGCGTTCCCCGCAGCGTCTTTCCACGGAAGCGCGACCGCAGGCCACACAAAGGGCTGGGTCCACATGCTTTCGAACGCATAGGGCAGGAACGTCATGACGAGGAACTGGAAGATCGTCACGCCCTCCGAGAATACGATGAAGAAGAATACCATGTAAATGATATTGGCGAGCTTGGGGTGCTTGTCGGCGAAGCCGTACCACGCCGAGAGCCACCCGCGCCAGATCTTTTGGAAGAAGGCGACAAAGCCGTTCTGCGAATAAGGTTTTAACTGCAATTGCAGGTCCTTTTCGGTATATTTGCTCATTTATTTTCCCTCCTTTTGCTCTTTTTCCTTTTTGAAGAAGAGGCCTAAGCCCTTGAAGAAATGGCCGTTGAACATGGTGATAAGCCCCTCCATCTGGTTGCGCGAGAAGCCGCCGAATTTGGCGATGCCGCGGATGGGCTGGTGCACCATGCCCATGATGAGAGTGTTCTCGAGGGCGCGGTTGCCCGTCATCTTCGCCCAGCCGACCGCCGCCGAACAGATGACCCATGCGAACAGGCGGCCCGTCCAGCCCCTGGCGCGCTTGAGGTCCTGCACCGTGGAGTTCTCCCCCACCGTGATGCGCTTCTTGCCCGTTTCCTCCTTTTGGGGAAGGTAGCCGAGCCGCGCGTAAAATTCTTCGTCGGGAATGTGCTTGACGTCGCAGCTCGCATAGACGGGATATTTCTCCCGTTCGCTTTCGGGCGTCACGCCTTGCAGCGTCACCGAGGCGGTGAGGCGGATGTCCTCGGAGGACGCGCCGACCCCGATCTCGTATCCGCCCGCTTCCGTCCGCCAGCCCTTTTCCGCGGCGTCGTAGTAGGCGAAGGTGCGTTCATTAAAGGCGATCTCCACCGTCTTGCTCTCGCCGGGGGCGAGGCTCACGCGGGCAAACCCTCTCAGTTCGAGGGCGGGGCGCACGAGGCGGCTGTCCTTCTTGGAAACGTACACCTCGGCGATCTCGTCGCCCTGCGAGGCGCCCGTATTTTTGACGGTGAACTTCACGCCCTTTTCCGAAGCGGTGAGGTCCGAATATTCAAACGTCGTGTAGCTCAGCCCGTAGCCGAAGGGATAGCGCGGCTTTACGCCCGCCGTGGTGAAGTAGCGGTAGCCGACGAACAGCCCTTCGCGGTATTCCACCGCGTCCCTGCCGCCCGGGAAGAGTTCCTTGGGGGAAGTGGGGAGATCCCCGAAGTCCGCCGCCCATGTTTCGGCGAGCTTGCCCGAGGGATTTACCTTGCCGTAGAGGATATTGGCGGCCGCGTCCGCGCCTGCCTGTCCCGAAAGCCCCGCATAGAGCACGGCGGAAGCGCCTTGCAGCCACTCCGTTTCGACGACGGAGCCGCAGGAGAGCACGACGACCACCTTCTTGCCCGTGGCGAGCAGCGCGCGGAGCAGGTCTTTCTGGTTCTCGGATACGCCGATGCCCGTGCGGTCGATGCCCTCCGCCTCAGAGAACTCGTCAAGCCCCGCGAAGAAGAGCACGACGTCCGCTTTGAGCGCGCCCTCGATCGCCTTCTTGTACAGCTTCTTCTTTTGTTTGCCGAAGCGGTCGAAGCCCTGGCACTCGGCGACGACGTTCGCTTTGAGCGCCTTGATGCTCGTTTGCGCCGTGGGGAATTCTCCCTTTTCGATGTCCTTCGACGGATTGACGATGGAAGAACCCGCCCCCTGATAGCGGGGATGGAAGGCGAAATCGCCCACGATGGCGACCTTCGTCTTTAAGCCGAGCGGGAGCACGCCGTCGTTTTTGAGGAGCACCATGCTCTTTTCGGCGGCTTCCCGCGCGAGGGCGTGGTTCTCTTCGAGCAGCGCGAGGCGCTCCTTGCTGTCGAGCTTGCTCTTCCCCTTTTCGTCCTTGGGGAAGGCGGGCTTCTGATCGCTGAATTCGATCAGCCCGAGGATGCGCACGATGCTCTCGTCGAGCAAAGATTCGGGGATCTCGCCCGCGAGCACCGCCTTATAGACGTCGTCCGCGCCGTATTTGCAGGGGGGCATTTCGAGTTCGTTGCCCGCCTTCAAGCCCTCGACGCGGCTGTTGCAGCCCGCCCAGTCGGTGACGACGACGCCTTGATACCCCCACTCGTCGCGCAGGATCTCGCGCAGGAGGTGTTGGTTTTCGTTGGTGAAAGTGCCGTTGAGGCGGTTGTAGGAGGTCATGACGGTGTTCGTCCCTCCCTCTTTGACCGCGATCTCGAAGCCCGTAAGGTAAATTTCGCGCAGGGTGCGCTCGTCGATGATGGAGTCCGAGGTCATTCTGCGGTATTCGCGGTTGTTCGCCGCAAAGTGTTTGATGCAGGCGTTGACGTTCTCCGACTGGATGCCGCGCACAAAGGAGGCAGCCATCTTGCCCGCGAGGAGCGGGTCCTCGGAGAAGTATTCGAAATCTCTGCCGCACAGCGGGCTGCGCTTGATGTTCAGCCCCGGCCCGAGCAACATATCCACGTCGATGGAGGCGGATTCCTTGCCGAGCGCCTTGCCCACGCGTTCGCCCAGTTCCTCGTCCCAGCTGCACGCCATGACGGAGGCCGTGGGGAAGCAGGTGGACGGGATGCTCTTATGCAGTCCGAGGTGGTCCGCTTCTTCCGCCTGTTTTCTCAGCCCGTGGGGGCCGTCGGAGAGGTACATATCCCGCACGCCGAGCCTCGGCAGGGCGCGCGATTTGAAAAAGGCGCCGCCCGTCAGAAAGTCCGCCTTTTCCCGCAGAGTCATCTTGGAAACGATCTCTTGCTTGTTCATATAGCGCTCCTTATCAATATAGATTGGGAACATTGTATCACATTTTCATTCGGAAGGGCAAAAAAGAACATAATTTGTAATATTTGTGACACAATCTGCTCCCGCAAAGCGCAAAAAGCGCCCGCGGCTGCCCGCAAGCGTTCTTTGGGGGGATTCGGACCGGCGAGGAGGTCCCGCCGATCGTGTTCATTATAATCTTTCCCCCGAAAATGCACAGCGCTTACGGCATAAATTGACATTACCGCGGCACAATTTGCGATTTGTTATCATTATAACATACTTTTTTCCCCATTTCAAGGGGGTATGCCGAAATTCTTTGGGATTTTCCCGCGGCTTCCCGCCCTGCCGCCCGCTTGACAAGCGCCCCGCCGTGTGATAAAATCTCCGTCGGAGGATACCGATGAAGAACAAATTACTCGCAATTTTGCAAAAGATCGCAAACGGGTTTCTCGCAGGCATGCTCATCTCGATCGGCGGAGCGGTGTTTCTCGCCTGCTACGCGAAGAACGCGGACGGCAGCCTCGCCTTTTCGTACTATGTGGGGGCGTTCCTCTTTCCCATCGCCCTCCTGTGCATCTGCATGAAGGGCTATTCCCTCTACACGGGCAAGATCGGCTATGTGCTCTCCGCCCACAAAAAGGAGGACATCTCCGTCTTGCTTTTGGGACTTTTGGGGAACGTGCTCGGGACGGCGGCGTTCGGGTACCTGTGCGGGTGGGTGTTCCCCGGCACGATGAAGGCGGCGGCGGACGTCATCTGTCCCGCCAAATTGGAGCAGGGGTATCTGTTCGGGCTGTTGCGTGCTTTCCTCTGCGGGATCCTCGTCTATCTTGCCGTGGATATTTACAAGAACAACCGCCAGTCGGTGCTCGGCGTGCTGATCGGCATACCCGTGTTCATTTTGAGCGGCTACGAGCACTCCATTGCGGACATGTTCTATTTTGCGGTGTACGGCGTTGCCACCTGGCAGAGTTTCGGCTACATCTGCATGATCCTCATCGGGAATTCGCTGGGCGCGCTCATCATCCCCGCCCTGCTCCTGATAAAGCCCCAAAAGGAAGAAAACCAATAAGTCGCTCCCGCAAGTGGAGCCACTTGCCCACCCCTTGAGGGGTGGGTGGCTTGCCGCAACGGCGGCAAGACGGAAGGGGTGTGGGGCGCGTTCTAATACGTTATCATTTGTTTGTCATTTCGACCAAGGGAGCAAAGCGACCGCGCGGAGAAATCTCTACCTCTTGCTGTCCCTGAAAGGGAAAGTACCCGAGCAACGCGAGGGGGAAAGGGTTCACGAAACCCCTCAGGCTCGGCTATCGCCTCGCCAGCTCCCCTGCAAGGGGCGCCGAGAAGCCCACCCCCTTAGTCCCCCTCCGCAGGAGGGGGTAATGGCGCCTCCTAAGGAGGAGCTGGCGCGCTTGCGCGACTGAGGTGGTGCCTTTGGAGAACAAAGGACACCTCCTCTCCTGTGGAAAGGGCATACTTCCACACCGTTTTGCGCCCGCCGCGGTTTTGGCCAAAACCGCGGCGGGCGGTTCTTTTTGCAAAAAATTTTCCCAAACGCTTGTAAAAATGCTTGGGTTATGCTATACTGAACTCACCACACACAAATTCATAAACTTTGTTAAGTAGCGCAATTTAGGCATTGCGTATCTCTTTGCATGTCGCAACTTAACAGAGCTTATGCAATATACGATTTGTGTGTGGTAACCTGATCGGAGATACCAACGCAGTGTGTTTCCTTTCGGGAACACACTTTTTTTATAAGGAGAAAAACCTATGAACAAATGTCCCATATGCGGCGCAAAACTGATCGGCAGTTCAAAGTTTTGTCCCGTTTGTGTGAAACGATGGCGGGAAGTAAAACCTGCGCCCATTCCAACGCATGAAATTCAAAGAAAAGGAGATAGCAAAATGAACAAATGTCCCAAATGCGGCACGGAGTTCGAGGGCAAGTACTGCCCCGAATGCGGAGAAGAATGGACAGAACTCAAAACCTGTCCCAAATGCGGAAACCTCGTGGGGGGCGACACCAAATTTTGCGCCGAGTGCGGCTACGCCTTCTATCAACGGGAGAAAACGGTGCAAAGGGCGGGCGGCGCTTCGGCGTGGGCCAGAGCGCATAAAAAGCTCCTCGGTTGGGGCGCGGCGGCTTTGGTGCTCGTCCTTATCCTTTCCATCGTCATTCCCGTTGCCGTCATCAACCGCCACAATGGCACCTACTACCTCTATGAAAACGAGGAGTATAACTACGAAAAATATTTTATCCTCAAGGGGAACACCTACACGGATGAATCGGGCTACTCCTGCGACGTAGATTTCGACGGCAGTAACGTATCTTTGTATGCCGAACTGTTCGGGATCAAGGACGTTATAGCGAGCGGCACCATAAAGGACGGCGTATTAAAGCTCGAAATCATGGGCGCAGAAGTGACCTATGCCAAGAAAGGGCATATACATAAACTGAAAGACGAAGTTATCAAAGAGGCGACCTGTGATGAAGAGGGTTTCACGGAGAAAGTTTGCCAAATATGTGGCTACCACACGAAAGGAACAAGAAAACTTGCACCGCTCGGACATGATTTTCAAAATGATGTTTGCAATCGGTGCGGAATAAAGTATGCCGAATTTCGGGCATTCAGTCTGAGATATACACTCAACGAAGAAAAGACAGAATATACAGTTTCGGGAATTGGCGCTTGTAAAGACGATTCGGTACTTATTATTCCGAGTAAATATAAAGGACTTCTTGTGACATCAATTGGAGATGATGCATTCGAGCGTTGTCGCGGCTTAACTTCGATTGACATTCCCGACAGCGTGACCGAGATTGGGGATAGGGCGTTCCATGGTTGTAGCGGATTGACTTCGGTCACGATCGGCAGCGGCGTAACCTCGATCGGAGATGATGCGCTCGGGGATTGTAGCGGGCTTGAAAAATATATTGTCAGAGAGGGCAATGCAAAATATAGTAGTCAAGATGGCGTTTTGTATGATAAAGCACAAACACAAATTCTTTCGATTCCAAAAGCGATCAAAGGCGCAGTTACCATTCCCGACAGCGTGACCGAAATCGGAGAGAGGGCATTCTTGGGTTGTAGCGGGTTGACTTCGGTCACGATCGGCAACGGCGTGACCGAGATTGGATATTCGGCGTTCTCGGGTTGTAGCGGGTTGACTTCAATTACTATTCCCGACAGCGTGACCAAGATCGGATATGATGCGTTCTCTAATTGTAGCGGGTTGACTTCGATCACTATTCCCGACAGCGTGACCGGAATCAATGGTGAGGCGTTTCGTGACACTGCTTATTATAATAACGATAGCAATTGGGATAAGGCGGGAGTTCTCTATATCGGAAATCATTTGATTAAAGCAAAAGATACGATTTCGGGAAGTTATTCCATTCGCAGCGGCACAAAAACAATAGCGGTCCAGGCGTTCTATAAGTGTAGCGGGTTGACTTCGATCACCATTCCCGACAGCGTGACCTCGATTGGAAATTGCGCATTCGAATATTGTTATAATTTGACTTCGGTCACGATCGGCAGCGGCGTGACCGAAATCGGAGATGCATTCGGTTTAGATTATAAGCTGATTGAAATATGGAATTATTCGGGGTTGAATATCCAAGCGGGAAGATATGAAGCTTATCATGCAAAGCATGTTTATACGGAGAATACGCCGAGCAAACAGACTGTTGTGGATGACTATATTTTCTACGAAGAGGGGGAGGAAAGTTATTTGCTTGGTTATATCGGGAAAGAAACACAATTGAACCTTCCCGCCAAGTCGCCCACGGGCAAAAATTATGCGATTTATCAGTATACGTTCTATCATTGCAGCGCGTTGACTTCGGTGACGATTCCCGACAGCGTGACCTCGATTGGGGATTATGCGTTCAATGGTTGTAGCGGGTTGAAAGAAGTGCATTTTGAAAATCCGAACGGGTGGAAAGTGTCGCGGAGTGACGGTATGTCGGGCGCGGAAACCGTTTCGGGGCTGGAAGACCCCGCAACAGCCGCAGGATATTTGACGGGTAGTTACCTCCATTATTATTGGAAGCGGGAAGGGTGAGGCGCGGCCACTGCGCCTTGCCCACCCCCTGAATCCCCCTGGTACCCTCTCCTTAGGAGAGGGTGCCGAGCAACGCGAGGCGGGTGTGGTGAAAACACCACCTCAGTCACCTTTGGTGACATTTCTCACACGGGTAGAACCCCGTGTTCGGTCATCGTTCGCGCGGCAAATGCGCTACTTCGCCTAACAGCTCGTGCCGCCTAAGGAATTAGACATTAGAAAGGCGGGGCACTCATGTCGCATTGCGCCAACGGTTATCAATCGTTGGCAGAAGGCAATGCTCCACCTCCTAAGGAGGAGCCTTTCTTGCCCACCCCTTGAGGGGTGGGTGGCTTGCCGCAACGGCGGCAAGACGGAAGGGGTGTGGGGCGCTTGCTGTCCCTGAAAGGGAAAGTACCCGAGCAACGCGAGGGGGAAAGGGGTCACGAAAACCCCTCAGGCTCGGCTATCGCCTCGCCAGCTCCCCTACAGGGGCGCCAAGTGCGGTAGCGATTCCTCGACTTCACTGCGTTCCGCTCGGAATGACGTTTACGTCACCCTGCCCCGCGCGCTGTTCTGTTTCTCTAAGCGCGGCACGAGCCGCAGGCGAAGTAGCGAGCCGAGCAACGTGAGGCGTAGTCGAATGGGTGACATCATTATAATAAGGACGTCATATTTCGACTGCGCTCAATATGACGTGTGATTGCCCACCCCCTTGATCCCCCTCCAATGGAGGGGGTCTTTTTACACTCTCCAATGGAGAAGGCATGCGATCCATACCGTTTTGCGCCCGCCGCGGTTTTGGGAAAAACCGCGGCGGGCGCGCGATATTCCCCGAAAAATAACGGCTTTCTTCTTGACTTTCCCGCAAAAGTATTCTAAAATGTTCTAAGACAAAAATACGGAGGTACTCTATGAGATTGACGGAAGAACGGAAAAAGCAGCTACGCGTCACGGTGGACTACACCAACATGACGGACAAATATTTGGGCGACAAGGGCTACTCGCAAAAGACCCTCGACGCGCATAAGAAGCTCGCCAAAGAGGCGCATGCCTACGTTGCGGAAAACCGCGGCAAAGACGAGCTGTTTATGGGCTGGACGGAACTCCCCTATAACCAGGACGAGATCGTCCTCGACATCCTCGCCACCGCGAAGGAAGTACGCAAGAAGTTCGAATACTTCGTCGTGCTCGGCATCGGCGGCAGCGCGCTCGGCCCCATCATGGCGTTTAACGCCCTCTGCCACCTGCACTACAACGACCTGCCCAAGAGCAAGCGCAAGGGTCCCAAGTTCTATGTGGAGGACAACGTGGACCCCGTCCGCATGAAGGAGCTTCTGGACGTCATCGACATCAAAAAGACCTGCTTCAACGTCATCTCGAAGAGCGGCGCCACGAGCGAAACGATGACCCAACACCTCGTCGTTGCCGATCTGCTCCAAAAGGCGGGCGAGAACGTCAAGGACCACCTCATCTTTACGACGGACGCCTCGCGCGGCAATCTCGTCAAGATCTCCAAGGAGCTTGGCGGCGTGAAGAGCTTTGTGCTCGGCGACGGCGTGGGCGGAAGATTTTCCGAGCTTTCCCCCGTGGGACTGTTGCCCGCGGCGGTGCTCGGCATCGACATCAAGCTCCTTTTGAAGGGCGCGGCGTACATGGATAAGCTGTGCAAGAGCGCCGATTACAGGCGGAACCCCGCGCTTCTCTGCGCCACCCTGCAATACATCGCCATGCAGGACGGCAAGAACATCGGCGTCATGCTCCCCTATTCGGACAACCTCAAATATATCTCCGATTGGTACGCCCAGCTGTGGGCGGAGTCCCTCGGCAAGAACAAGACCCTCGGCGGCCAGCCCTGCAATGTAGGGCAGACCCCCGTCAAGGCGCTCGGCGTCACCGACCAGCACTCGCAGGTGCAGCTCTACACCGAAGGCCCTTACGACAAGGTCGTCACCTTCCTCTCCCTCGGCTCCTACAAGGAGAAGTACCCCATCCCGCACGGCTGCGCGGGCATTCCCGACGTGAGCTTTTTGGGCGGACACACGATGGAAGAACTCATTCAAGCGGAGAACCGGGCGACGGCGTTTGCGCTCACCAAGGCGGGGCGGCTCAATTACACCATTGCTCTGCCCGAACTCAACGAGTTCACCTTGGGGCAGCTCCTGTTCCTGTTTGAATTGCAGACCGCCTACGCGGGCGCGATGCTGAACATCAACACCTTCGACCAGCCCGGGGTGGAAGCGGGCAAGAAGGCGACCTTCGCCCTCCTCGGCAAGCCCGGCTACGAGGCGCAGAAAGAGGAGCTGGCGGGCGCCGCACCCGACCCCCTCTATTTCGTCTGATCTCTGCATTAAACAAAGAAAACGCGCCCGCGCGGCAATTCTGCCGCGCGGGCGCGTTCTTTATGTTCTTTTTCTTTATATCCCGAATGTTCCGAGCCTTAAAATTCGTTTCTCTCGCTCTTGCTGATATACCCGAGGGCAAAGGCGCCCGGGCCGACGTGGGAGCCGATGACGGGTCCCATGATCTGGGTGTGCGGCTCGATGCCGAACTTCTCCCTGACGAACGCCTCCAGCTCCGCGGCGGCGGGTTCGTTGCCCGTGTGCACGATGAAAACATATTGATAATCGGGGTCGGGACCCTCTTTCAAGAGTTTCCCCTTGATGAACGCGATCGCCTTCTTGGCGCCGCGCACCTTGGCAATGGAATCGAGCTTTCCCTCCCTATCGAAGGAGATGATGGGCTTTACGTTGAGCACGCCGCCGATCGCCGCGACCGCCGCGGAGATCCTTCCCCCCTTTTTGAGGTATTGGAGGTCGTCCGCCACGATGAAATGCTGGATATGCAGGCGGAGCGAATTGCAGAGCGCGAGCGTATCCTGCGCCGTCATGCCCTTGTTTCTGCAATCGCAGGCGATGCGCACGAGGCACCCCTGTCCCACCGTCGCGGTGAGCGGGTCGCAGACATAGACGCGGAAATCGGGGTAGTCCTTCCTGACGTCCGCCGCCGCCTGCTCCGCCACCTCATGCGTTCTCGCAAGGCCCGAGGAGATGGTAAAGTGCAATACGTCCTTCGCCCCCTCTTTGGCAAGGCGGGTGAAGTGCCCGAGGTGGGCGTCGTAGTTGAGCATGGCGGTCTTGGAGAACGCCCCCGCGCGCAGCTCGTCGTAGAAGGCGACGTACTGTCCGTAGTCCGAGAAGTCGTCGACACATTCGGTCATCACGCCGTCCTTCTCGACGTGGAAGGTCAGCGGGACGTGCTTGATGTCGTTTTCCTCGTACTCGCTTTGGTAGAGGTCGCAGGTCGAATCGGTCGATAGCGTAAATCGATACATATTTTTCATACTCTCCGCAGTAGGTTGCGCTTCGGACGGACTCAAAATTCGTTCCGTCCGCTCTTGCTGATGTATCCGAGGGCAAAGGCCCCCGGTCCGAGGTGGGAGCCGATGACGGGTCCCATGATACGGGTATGCGGCTCGATGGCGAACTTTTCCCGCACGAACGCTTCCAGCTCCTCCGCCGCAGGCCCGTTGTCCGTATGGGTGATATAGACGATCCCCCTTTCGTCGGGACCTTCCGTCCCGAGCTTATGTTTGATGAAAGAGACCGCCTTGCGCGCGCCGTGCACCTTGGCGAGCGGGAAGAGCTTCCCCTCGTTGTCGAAGGAGATGACGGGCTTGACGCCGAGCAGCGTGCCGAAGAGAGCGCCCGCGGAGGAGATCCTTCCTCCCCTTTTGAGATAGTTGAGATCGTCGGGCACGATGAAATGCTGGATATGCAGCCGCAGCGAATTGCAATGGGCGAGCGTTTCCTCTGCCGTCATGCCCGCGTCGCGGCACTTGACCGCCTCCGTCACGAGCGCGCCCTGCCCCACCGTGGCGGTGAGCGGGTCGCACACATAGACGCGGAGAGCGGGAAATTCCTTCTTCACGTCCTCTGCCGCCCGCGCCGCGACCTCCCGCGTGGGCGAAAGCCCCGACGAGATGGTGAAGTGGAGCACGTCCTCCGCCCCCGCCGCGGCGAGCGCGCGGAAGTGGGCATAGTGCTTTTCGTAATTGAGCATGGAGGTGCGGACCGCCGCGCCCGCGCGCAGTTCGTTGTAAAAATCGACGTATTGGCGGTCGTCGGTAAAGTCGTCCGTCCGCTCCTCGAGGACGCCGTTCTTTTCGACGGTAAAGGTGTGGTAGACGACCGCGATGTCTTGGGCGGCGGTCTGCGCATGGGACAGATCGCAGGTGGAGTCGGAAGAAACCGTAAAGCGCCGCATATACGCCTCCTCTCCCGCAAAGTTTGCCGCCGCACTGTGAAAAACTTACGGGATCTTTTCCATTATAACACTTTTGGACAAAGTATGCAAGGGCATTTCCGCCGTTCGGGGAAATTTCGGAAATTTATTTGCGAATTCCCTTGAAAAAAAAGGGCGATACCGCTATAATGGAACTGTCGATAAAAACGCGGGAGAGAATAAAATGGCAGACCTTCTGCTTCTCAAAAACGGGACGGACATCCGCGGCACGGCGACCGAAGGGGTGGACGGCGATCCCGTCACGCTCACCGACGGGGCGGTGCTCTCCATTGCCGCGGCATTCACGGTATGGGCGGAAAAAAGGCTCGGCAAAAAGCCGACGGTGGCCGTCGGGCACGATCCCCGTCTTTCCTCGGAGAGGCTGGTTTCCCTCACGGTGCGCGGCGTCTTTTCGCAGGGAGGGAAAGCTGTCCTCACGGGGCTGTCCTCCACGCCGTCGATGTTCAAATTGCTCCTCGATCCCGCCTTCGGCGCGGACGTTTCGGTCATGGTCACGGCGAGCCATCTCCCCTACCAGAAGAACGGGCTGAAATTCTTCACGCGGGAAGGCGCCCTCGAGAGCGCCGAGCTGGACGAAGTGCTGCACATCGCGGAAAGCGTCCAGGTTCCCGCTCAGACGGGCGCGGAGAAGCCCGAATACCGCCCCTATCTCGAACGGTACGCCGCGGGGCTTGTCGGCATGGTGCGTAAGGCGACGGGGGAAGAAAGGCCACTTGCGGGCAAGCGCATCGTCGTGGACGCGGGCAACGGCGCGGGCGGCTTTTACGAACGCCTCGTGCTGCGTCCCCTCGGCGCGGACACGGCAGGCTCGCAGTTCACACAGCCCGATGGGCGTTTCCCCCACCACATCCCCAACCCCGAGGACGCGGAGGCGATGCGCTCCGTTTCGGAGGCGGTAAAGCGCAGCCATGCCGATTTCGGCGTGATCTTCGACACCGACGTGGACCGCGCGGGCGCCGTTTCCTCCACGGGGGAAGAGATCAACCGCAACCGCCTGATCGCGCTCATCTCGGCGATCCTGCTCGAAGAAAGAAAGGGCGCGTACATCGTGACGGACAGCGTGACGAGCGACGGGCTTTCGCAGTTCATCGCAAGCCGCGGCGGCGTGCACCGCCGTTTCCGCAGGGGATATAAGAACGTCATCAACGAATGCAAACGACTGAACGCCGAGGGCAAATACTCCCCGCTCGCCATCGAAACGAGCGGACATGCGGCGTTCCCCGAAAACGACTACCTCGACGACGGGGCGTATCTCGTCACCCGCCTTCTGATCGCCCTCTCCAAGGCGGCGAAGGAGGGAAAGGACCTCATGGATCTCATCTCCGGTCTGCCCGAGCCTGCCGAGGCGAGGGAGGTCCGCCTGCACTTTCCCCCCCAAACGGACTACAAGGCGCTCGGCGCGCGCATCCTCAAAGATCTGAAACAAGCGGCGGAGAGGCTGCCCTATCTCTCCCTCCCGCCCGAAAATCACGAGGGCGTGCGCATCGCGTTCGACCGCGGGCATGGGGACGGCTGGGCGCTCGTGCGGATGAGCCTCCACGAACCCATCATGCCCGTCAATGCCGAGAGCGATTCCCAAGGCGGCGTCGCCCTCATCCTTCAAGAGTTGTATGCCCTCATGCAGGGATACGGTTTCCCCGACATCGGGAAACTCCTGCAAAACGGCTGAAACCAAATATAAAATCCGGGAGAAACATCATGAAACAAACGACCATCAATGCGATCCGCATGCTTTCGGCAGACGCGATCCAGAAGGCAAACTCGGGACACCCCGGGCTTCCCCTCGGCTCTGCGCCCATCGCCTATACGCTGTGGCAATCCTTTCTGAAATTCAACAACAAAGACCCCAAGTGGGAGGACCGCGACCGCTTTATCCTCTCCGCGGGGCACGGTTCCATGCTCTATTATTCCCTCCTCTATCTCTACGGCTTCGGGCTGACGGCGGAGGACCTGAAAAACTTCCGCCGCCTCGGCAGCAAGACCCCGGGTCACCCCGAATACGGCCATACGGTGGGCGTGGAAACGACGACAGGCCCCCTCGGGCAGGGGATCGCCAACGCCGTGGGCATGGCGGTCGCCGAGGCGCACCTTGCCGCCCGCTTTAACCGCGAGGGCTTCCCCGTCGTCGACCATTTCACCTACGCGCTCGTCGGCGACGGCTGTCTGGAGGAGGGCATCTCCTACGAGGCGTGCTCCTTTGCGGGAACGCACGAACTCGGCAAACTCATCGTGTTCTATGACGACAACGACATCACCATCGAGGGAAGTACCGACATCACCTTCAAAGAGGACGTCGCCGCCCGCTTCAAGGCGCAGAACTGGCAGGTGCTGAAAGTGGACCTCGTTTCCGCTCCCGACAATGTGGCGCTCCTCGCAAACGCCGTGAGAAAGGCGCAGCGGGAGAGCAAGAAGCCCTCCCTCATCATCTGCAAGACGCGGATCGGGTACGGCTCTCCCCTCGAGGGCAGCCAGAAGTGCCACGGTTCCCCGCTCGGCGCCGAAAACCTGCAAAAGACGCGGGAAAAACTCGGCTGGAACTATCCGCCCTTCGAGGTCCCCGCGGAGGTCTTAAAGCACACGGCTATGGCGGGAAGAAGAGGCGCAAAGCGCGAACGGGCTTGGAAAGCGATGTTCGCCGGCTACGAAAAGGCGTACCCCGCGCTTGCGGCGGAATACAAGTCCGCGATGAAGGGAGAATTGCCCGATCTTGCCCACTGCGAGGAGCTGTTTTCCTTCGGAAAACCGATGGCGACCCGCCAGACTTCGGCGCAGGTGCTGCAACAGATCGCGGCGCGCGTCCCCTCCCTCATGGGCGGCAGCGCCGACCTTGCGCCCTCCAACCTCTCCGACATGAAGGACACCGATACGGCCGTCTACGGCGACTTCCGCCCCGGCCACTATGAGGGCAGGAACATGCACTTCGGCATCCGCGAACACGCGATGGCGGCGATCGCAAACGGCATGCAGCTGCACGGCGGCGTGCGCGCCTATTGCGCGACCTTCTTCATCTTCTCCGACTACTGCAAGCATGCGATGCGCCTCTCCGCGCTCATGAATATCCCCGTCGTCTATCTTCTCACCCACGATTCGATCGGCGTGGGCGAGGACGGTCCCACCCATCAGCCCGTCGAGCAGCTCGTCGCGCTCCGCTCCATTCCCAACATGAAGGTGTACCGCCCCGCGGACGGCAAGGAAACGGCGGCGGCGTGGATCTCCGCGCTCACCGGTTCCGCTCCCACCGCGCTCGTTCTGACCCGTCAGAACCTACCCCAATACGCAAACAGCGGGCTTGAAGCGCTCAAAGGCGGCTATGTTTTGGAGGACTGCGATGGCTCGCCCGACGTGCTTTTGATCGCAAGCGGCTCCGAGGTGGAACTCTGCGTCAAGGCAAAGGCCGCGCTCGCGGAGGAGAACGTCAAGGCGCGCGTGATCTCCATGCCCTGCATCGAGGAATTCGAAAAGCAGAGCGAGCGCTACAAGGAGAGCGTGCTTCCCAAGGCGGTGAAGGCGCGCGTCTGCGTGGAGGCGGGCAGCCCGTACAGCTGGTACAAGTATGCGGGCGACCGCGGCGAGATCGTGGCGATGACGACCTTCGGCGCAAGCGCTCCCGCGCCCGAACTGTTTGCAAAATTCGGCTTTACGGTGGAAAACGTTGTCGCCAAGGCGAAGTCCTCCCTGAACGTAGTGAGTGACTGACGACTTGGCGCCCCTTGCAGGGGAGCTGGCGAGGCGATAGCCGAGCCTGAGGGGTTCTCCGAGAACCCTTTCGGCATTCGCTCCGCTCATGCCACTTTCCCTAAAAGGGACAGCAAGCGCCCCACACCCCTACCCCTCTCCTAAGGAGAGGGCATGGCGCCGCCTCCACCCTACGGAGAGGGCAATGGGACCCCCTCCTGCGGAGGGGGATTCAGGGGGTGGGCATTTTTCAGAGCACGCCACACCCCTACCAAATCAAAAAACCATAACCGGAAGGAAAATGATGGATCTCAACGACATCGAAACTTTGTATCTGCACCGCCAGAGCTGCCGCGAATTTTCCGACAAGCCCGTCGAAGAAGAACTCATCCGAAAGATCTGCGGACTTGCGCTGCTCTCCCCCTCCGCCGTGAACGCCCAGCCGTGGCAGCTCATCGCCGTGATGGGAGAGAAGAGAGCCGAATTCGTCAAAGCCGTTCAGCCGATGGGTATGAACAAATTCGCCTCCAAGGCGCAGGCGCTCATCGTCGTCGCGCAGGACAAGAGCGGCGGCATGATGAAAATGGGCGAAATTTTCAAGGAAAACCCCTACGTCAAAAACGACTTAGGGCTGCTGACCGCGCATCTCGTCTTAGCGGCGGAGGCGGCAGGCCTCGGCACCTGCATTTTGGGCGGCCGCGACGAGGACAAACTGCGCGCCCTTTTGGGCTTTAAGAAGGACGTGCACATTCCGCATGTGGTGGCGGTGGGCTATCCCGCCGAGGGCTACGAAGTGCGCCCCAAGAAGCGCAAGCCCCTCAAAGATACCTTCTGTTTGCTGAAATAGCGTTCAGACATGCGAAAAGGCGGGAGTACCCCGCCTTTTTGTTTTTATTCCGCGGAAGAACGCAGAGGCCGGCAAACGGCGCGCGCTTTTTATCCCTCGCGTTTCCAAGCATGATCCACATAAATATCCGTCAAAGCCCTTGCGGCGAACTCGGGATCTTCCAGCCCCGAAACCGTTTCTGCACCCGACATATCATGGTTTTGCGAAACCTTCCACCCGCTCGGGTCTTCAAAATGCACTTCTTTCAACCCGTCGCAACCCAAAAACGCCCTGTCCCCGATGACAGCCAATTTTTCGCAAAAATCAATTTCCGTCAGACCCGCGCATTTTTCAAAGCAATTTGCCCCCAGTTCTATGGCGGCGGAAATATCCGCCCGTTTGAGAGCGTTGCAACCCGCAAACATTCTCTCCGGCAAACAGGTCAGATCGCCTGTGTCGGCCTCGGCAATGCCGCTCCCTTCGAAACAGGCCCGTGCGGCCACCTTGGCGTTCTCATGCACCCGCACCTTACCGAGCGAGGCATCTTTCGCGCCGATGAGCACCAGGTATGGATTTTCTTCGTTTCCGACATAATTCAACCCTTCGGCTGTATGAAACTCGATCGGCGTGCCGTCGAAAACAGCTTTGCCGAACACCCGAACGCTTTGCGGGATTGTTATCTTAGACAGGGACGGGCAGTTTTTCCAAGCTCCGTCGCCAACCGTTTGCAAATTGCTTCCCAAAGTGATTTCCTTGAGCGAACTACAGCCCGCGAACGCTTCCGCCTTGATCTCCGTGACGCTATCGGGCAGAATGATCTCCTGCAATTTTGCCGAATCAAGACGGGCAACCGAAGTCACCTGCTTTCCTTTTACACTTTCGGGCACCGCCAAACGATATTTACAAAACCAACCGTCCCGATAGGTATTTTTGATCCCCTCCACTTCTAACGTGCCGTCTGCTTTTTCGGTGTAGAGCAGACGGTTGGGATCGGGAGCCGTTGCGGTCACGATGATCAATATTGCAAAGGCGATCGCAAAAAGAACAAGAACTGCCACAACGATCTTATGGCTCACAATGAGTTCTTGGAGCCTACCGAATTTGCTCCCAATGCAATTTTTCAATTTGGCTAACATGATTTTCTCCTATGTTTCCCACGGCGGGGTGCATAAAAAGATTATAGTCATTTTTATGACTATTGTCAAGAAAATGACGGCATACTATAATAAATTTATGATAAGTTACGCGCCGTTTTGGAAAACTTTGCGGGCGAAGGGAGAGAGCACCTATACGCTCATCGTCAAGCACAACATCAGCAGTGCGACGATCGACCGCATGAAGAAGGGCGGCGGGATCACGACCGCGAAGATCAACGACCTGTGCAAAATTCTGCAATGCAGAGTGGAAGATATTATTGAATATGTGGAATAAATGTCCGCTTCGTGCGGGCATTTTTTTTGCGGTTTCTCTCGAGCCAATACGCAAAAGCGCCCGCCCGCGGCTGTGCCGCGGGCGGGCGTTCTTTTATGCTTTCTTTCTCTGCTTTACCGCTCTCTGCCTCAATAATTTTGGGCGGAAACTTCGAAAAAGCTCTGCGGGTGGGCGCAGACGGGGCAGATCTCGGGCGCCTTGGTGCCGACGACGATGTGTCCGCAGTTACGGCATTCCCAGACCTTTACCTCGCTCTTTTCGAATACCTGCGCGGTCTCGAGGTTGTGGAGCAGCGCGCGGTAGCGCTCCTCATGGTGCTTTTCGATGGCGGCGACCATGCGGAACTTGACCGCGAGCGCGTGAAAGCCCTCTTCCTCGGCGGTCTTGGCAAAGCCCTCGTACATGTCCGTCCACTCGTAGTTTTCGCCGTCCGCCGCTTCCTTCAAGTTGGCTGCGGTGTCGCCGATGCCGCAAAGCTCTTTGAGCCAGAGTTTCGCGTGCTCCTTTTCGTTGTCCGCCGTCTTCAAAAAGAGCGCGGACATCTGCTCGTAGCCCTCCTTCTTTGCCACGGAGGCAAAGTAGGTGTACTTGTTGCGCGCCTGCGATTCTCCCGCAAACGCCGCCTGCAAATTCTTTTCGGTCTGCGTGCCAGCATATTTGTTTTCCGCCATAATCCTTCTCCTTTGGTTTAAGATATTTTTATTATATCACAACGGAAAATTTTGTCAAGATGTTTCTTGCAGATGCCAGACCCAGCTCCCGAAATCGGGAAGGCGCGGCAGGAGCAGCCCGACGTTCATCAGGGTGTCGCCGCGGAGGGTAAGCCCCGACTCCTCCACCCTGTAATGCTTTTGGGCGCATAGCCCTTTGAGGCGGATCCGCCTGTCGAAATCGCCCGCCACGGCATGGACGCACATGCCCACGACATAGGCGCGGGTCTTGTCCTTGCTCACGACGGCAACGCAGAAGCGGTTTTCGCGGTACGGGTCGGAAATGCGGTACAGATCGCCGCGCAGGATGAGCGGTTCGATCGCGCGGTAATTTGCGATCTGCTCCTTGACCTGCGTCCTTTCCTCCGCGCTCAGACGCCCCAAATCAAGCTCGTAGCCCGTGGCGCCGAGAGAGGCAATCGCCCCGCGCGAGGCGAAGGGGACCGTTCTGCCCGTCTGGTGGTTGGGACAGGAGGAAACGTGGCAGCTCATGGCGGAGAGCGGATAGCCGTAGGAGGTGCCCCACTGGATCTTGGCGCGCTCGTAGGCGTCGGTGTCGTCGCTCGTCCAGAACTGCGGGAAGAAGGCGAGCATGCCCCCGTCGAACCGTCCGCCGCCCCCCGAGCAGCCCTCGAAAAAGACGGACGGGAACGCCGCCTGCAACCTTCTGATCAGGCCGTAAACGCCCAAAATGTAGCGGTGGGCAAATTCCCCCTGCCGCTCTGCGGGGAGCGCGGCGGAATAGAACTCGCTGATGTGGCGGTTCATGTCCCACTTGACATAGGAGATCTCGTATCCCCCCAAAATATCGCTCATCCGCGCGAAGAGATAGTCGGTCACCTCTTGGCGGGTCATGTCGAGCACATATTGGTGGCGGCTCTTGCAGCGGGGCGCGTCCGCCCGCCCGACCGCCCAATCGGGGTGGGCGCGGTAGAGCGCGCTGTCCTCGGAGATCATCTCGGGTTCGAACCAAAGCCCGAACTTTAAGCCGCGCTTCTTGCAATGTTCGATGACGGGGGCAAGCCCGCCGGCAAGTTTTTTCTCATTGACGGACCAATCGCCGAGCGAGGTATGATCGTCGTTCCGTGCGCCGAACCAGCCGTCGTCGAGGACGAAGGTATCGATGCCGAGCGGCGCGGCCGCGTCCGCGATCGCGCAGAGCTTTTCACGGTCGAAATCAAAGTAAGTCGCCTCCCAGTTGTTGATGAGCACGGGGCGGGGCTTAAACACCTCTTTTTCGGGCAGGACGTGTCCGCGCAAAAAGTCCGCAAAGCCGCGCGACATCCCCCCAAGCCCCTCCTCCGAATAGCAGATGGCGACCTCGGGCGTCACGAATTTTTCGCCCGCTTTGAGTTCCCAGCAGAAGTTCAGGTCGCCGATCCCGCCGCTCACGCGGACGGAGCCTATCTGCGACTGTTCCGCCTCGAGCGTCCACGAGCCGCTGTACAATAGCTCGAAGCCGATACAGACGCCGCGGTCCTCCCCCGTTTCCCGCTCTAAAAGGGCGAGGAAGGGATTCATCTGATGGGAAGAGGCGCCGCGCGGCGAGCCGATCTTCACGCTGCCGTGTCCCAACGGCGTGCGCTCGGGCGTGCGCTCCATGTTGTGCCGCCCGTGCAGGCGCAGCACGTCGTACTCCCCCGCCGCGAGGTCGAGGCAGAAGGAATAGGCGCGCAAGAGGAACATGGGCGAATTGCCGCGGTTGACGATCTCCGCATTGCGCACCAGAACGTCTAAGTCTTCATACAGGATGTAATTCAGGCGGATCTCGGCGGCGGACAGGGCATCCCCGAGAACGATCGAAAGGGTCTTTCCGCCGCGCGCGGCAGGCAAAGCCCCCAGGTCGGGCGCGCCGTCGTAAATTTCATGCGAGCGGTAGAGGAACCTGCTCGCCCGCATGCCGTCCTCCCGCGCGATCAGCACGGAGGGCGTGCGGAAATCCCCCTGCCCGAAGCTGCCGTATTCGCTGCCCGCGACGTCGAGCGAAAAATAATTTTCCACATCGGGCGGAATGGGCGAAAAGCTCAGCTCCCGCGGCGAGGGGTCGAGATAGCCGAGATCGTCCTCCCCCGCGCTTCCGCCGAAGTGCAGGCCGACGAGATACCCCGCGGGATGCACCCAAAGCGCGCAGGAAAAGGACCTCCCGTGCAGGAAAAAGGTGCGTGTTTTCGGGTCGTAGGTGATCATATTCAGACCTCGTAATAGGTGATTTTTTGCAGCGCGGAAACGCTTTCCCCGCCCGCCAGGACGCGCACCCCCCTCTTCTGCGGGAAGGGAAGGAACTCCCCCGCGCGGTCGGGCAGGTTGCCCCACGGTTCGACGCAGAGCATGTCCGCCCCCGCGGGCCGCCATAAAAGCAGGTAGTCAAAGTCCGCGAATCCGACCTTTGCGAGCGGCTTTTCCCCCTCGCAGAGGGTGACCTCGCGCGATCTTGGCTTGAAAATGAGGGTGTTGCCGTTGAGCGCCTCCTGAGAGAGCGGAAGTTCCCGCCCCGTGCCGAGCAGTTTTCTTTCGCCCGTGAGCCTGCCCTCGCCGTCGTGCAGCGCGGCGATCAGCTCCTCCCGCTCCGCAAAACGCAGGACGTGCCGCGAAAACGGGGCAAAGAGCGCGTGCGAAAGGTGCCCGCCCCACGAAAAGTACAGCGGCTCCTCCGCGGGGTTTTCCGCCTCGTAGCCGATGAGCAGGCTGTCCCCCTCCAAGCGGTAAGTCACGGTAAGGACGAACGCGAACGGGAATTGCCGCAGCGTTTCCCCGTCCGAGTGCAGCACGAGCGAGAGGCAACGCTCCGTCTGCGCTTTGAGCGCAAAGTTCATTCTGCGGGCAAATCCGTGGCGGGGCAGGCGGTAATGCACGCCGCCGACGTCCACCGCGCAATTCCCGCAGACGGGAAAGAGGACGGGCGCATGTCCCGCCCAGCTGCCGTTTGCGTTCTGCCAGAGCCGCTCTCTGCCGCGGAATACCAGGCTGACAGGTTCCGCGCCGAGCGCGTCGATCATGACGCTCATGGCGTCGTTTTCGAGCTTATAACGCATGACGGTAGACGATCTCGCCGCCGACGACCGTCATGAGGACGTCGAACGCGGGACTTAAAACGGTGAAGTCCGCCCGCTTGCCGGGGGCGACGCTGCCAAGCTCTCCCGAAAGGCCGAGCGCCTTTGCGGGCAAGAGCGAGGCGCAGTCCACCGCCTCGGGCAGGGACAGCCCCGCCTTTTCCACCATGTTCTGCACGGCGCGGTTCATTTGGAGCACGCTGCCCGCGAGGGTGCCGTCTTCGAGCCTTGCCTCGCCGCCCTTGACGTACACCTTTTGCCCGCCGAGTTCGCTCTCCCCGTCCCCAAGCCCCTTTGCGCGGATGGCGTCGGTGATGAGAAGGATGCGGGCGGGCGTCTTGCATTTTACGAGCAGCCGTATGGCTGGCTCGCTGACGTGGATGGTATCGGCGATGAGTTCGCAGTCAAGTTCGTCCATGAGGAGGGCGCTGCCCACGGTGCCGATCTCGCGGTGGTGGAGGGGCGACTGCGCGTTGTAGGTGTGGGTGACGTGCCGCGCGCCGAGGGAAACCGCCCGCGCGACGTCCGCGTATTTCGCGCCCGTATGTCCGAGGGAAACCACCACGCCCGACGCGGTGAGGCGGGATATGAGCGCCTCCGCCCCCGCTTCCTCGGGCGCAAGGGTGACGATGCGGATGTTCCCGCCGCTCGCGGCCTGATATGCTTCAAACGTTTCGATGGAGGGCGCGGCGACGTATCCGAGCGGCTGCGCCCCCTTGTGCGCCGCCGAGATGAACGGCCCTTCGAGGTGCGCGCCCAAAAGACGGGCGCCCGTCGGGCGGTCTTTTTTGCTATCCGCCGCGCATTTTTCCCGTACGGCCGTAAGCGCCCGCACGATATTCTGGGGCGATTGGGTCATGGTGGTCGCAAGGAAGGAGGTGGTCCCCTCCCTGACGAGCGTCTGCGAGATGGTCGTGAGCGCCGCCGCGGTGCCGTCCATGGCGTCTGCGCCGCCCGCGCCGTGGATGTGTTCGTCGACAAATCCGGGGAGCACGACCGCTCCCTCGGGCAGGGCGATCTTTTCCTCCCCTTCCGAGAAGGAAACGATCCTTTCGCCGAAACGCACGCTGCTCTTTACGATCCCCGTCCCGTGGAGATAGACGGGGACATTTTCAAAATATTTCATATTCTCAGAGAAGGGAAGCCGCGGCTTCGTCGCACACGAGGGTGCAGTCGGGGTGGCGTTGCAGCACGCTGGCGGGCAGCTGTTCGGTGACCTCGCCCTTGACAAGCCCCAAGACCGCCTTCGCCTTGTTCGCGCCGCTGGCGAGGATGAGGATCCTGCGCGCGTTCATGATATTTTTCGGCCCCATCGTAAAGGCGCGGCGGGGGACGTCCTCGATGCGCGCGAAGAGGCGGGAGTTGTCCCGTATCGTGCTCTCGGTGAGGTCGACGACGTGTGTCTCCGCGTCGAAGGGCGTGCCCGGTTCGTTGAAGGCGATATGCCCGTTGGAGCCGATGCCGAGCACCTGGATATCCTGCCGCATGCTCTCGAGAAGGGCGTTGTAGCGGGCGCATTCCGCCTCGGGGTCCTGCGCCTTCCCGTTCTCGATGTTGGTGTTCGCGGGACGGATGTCGAGATGGCGGAAGAGATTTTCGCGCATGAAATAGACGTAGCTCTGGTCGCTCGAAATATCCAGCCCCTCGTACTCGTCGAGATTGACCGTCTTGACCTGTTTGTAGGACGTGCCGTTCTTTTTGTGGTCCTCCGCCATTCTTTCGTACAGCCCGAGCGGCGTGCTGCCCGTGGCAAGCCCCAGCACGGCGGAGGGATTTTCGGTGACGACCTGCTTCATCAGCTCGAATGCCTTCGCGCTCATTTCCTCATAGTCCTTGGTGATGATGACCTTCATAAGTTTCTCCTTTTATCTGTCTTTGGGGAGGCTTGCCGCGGCAATGCTCTGCCCCACTCTCCTGCTGTTTTCGTCGGGCAACGAGATGTCGAGCGAGGCGAGCGCGGGGAACTCCTCCCGCAGCACCTGCTTGCAGCGCCCGAGCACGATGGCGCCCCCTCTGCCGCTCATCACCCTGCCGAGGAGCAGAACGTGCCCGATGTCGTAAAAGCGCGCATAGAAGGGCAGCGTGTAGCCGAGATACACGCCGATGTCCGCAAACACCTGCTCCGCCAAGGGGACCCCCGCCTCGGCAAGTTTTTGCACCGCTTTGAGCTTTTCCGCGGGCGTAAGCCCCTCCTCAAAGCGGTAGCCGCCCGCCTCCGCGAGCTTGATGACGGCGTCCTGCGAGAAATATTTGCAGCCGACGCCGAGATCGCCGCTCCACTCGTCCCGCATCGCCGCGGGGTTCAGGTCGACGGGCACGAAGGCAAGCTCCGAGAGCCAACCGTTCAGCCCCCCTTCGCCGTTGATGTAGCCCGCCGCCTCGCTCGTGCCCATGGCGATGCCGAGCACCCGACCCTCGCCAAGCTCCATGCTCCCCGCAAGGGCGGTGACGTCCCCGTCGTTGGCGACCTCGACGGGCGCGCCAAGCTCCTTTGCAACGTTTAAGTACATGTTTTTGACATAATCGCCGTACTTTGCCCTGTCCACTTTGAGGAAGAGGGAGGCGGTCATGATCTTGTTGTCGATATACACGCCCGCGGAGGAAACGCCGATCGCGTCTACGCGGGGCATCTTGCCCGCCGCCGTCTTCATGGCGGTGAGGATCTCTTCGTAGTGGTAGTGAGGGTCCTCCGCCGTCTTGGGGTGCCAGACCACCTCTTCGGAATAGACGGGCACGCCATCCACGACGGCGCTCACCTTGCGGTCGCTGCCGCCCGCGTCAAAGCCGATGCGGCAGCCCTTGAGATGTCCGCCCACCCGATAGGAAGCGCCGTGGCGCTGCGGCTCGCGGGAAAGCCGCTCCACCGCAAAGGGCTGTTCGTACACCTCCTGCATGAAGCGGAAATCGAACGCCCGCGCACCGTCCGCGCAGTAGCGTTCGCAAAGGTAGCGATAGATCCGCTCGCTGCCGTATACACCGACGCGGTTGCCGCCGTACAGCCAGAGCATGGTCTTTACGAGCCGTTCGGCAAGGAAGCAGGTGCGGGCGTCGTCCTCGCCGTCGCGGTGCATCTCGCAGGCGTACACTTCCCGCTTTTCGCCGTGCGAAACGCAGAACGCCACGCGGGCGCGCTTCTCTGCGGGAAGCGAAGCCACCTCTTTTTCATATTGTGCGAGAAAGAGAACAAACGGATAAAAATCGGGATCCAGGACAGGAACGGTCATATTTTTCTCCCCCATTCGGTTATTGCGCCGCACCGCAGGGCGGCACGGCATAAAACATCACCCGAAGGCGCCCTTCGGGTGTACGGTTTTCAGTGAACGCGGACGAGCGCGCCGCCCTTGAGGCGGGACTCCTCGGCGCAGATCGCCATGAGATGGCTCTCCACCGAGCGCTCGAGCGAAGTTTCTCCCTCTCGCCCGCAGAGCACGCCGTAGAGCGTTTCCACGAGCGCGCGGTCTCCCCCGCCGTGCCCGCTGTCGATCGCGGCGAGCGCGGAGATGCGGAAGTCCTCCCGCTCTCTGCCGAACGGCCGCAGGGAAACGACGTCCTCCTCTTCGTCGAGGACGATCTCCCCCATCGTGCCGAAGAAGCGCATGATCCTGCCCGTACCCGCCGTAAACGCCGTCATGGTGAGCGTCGCTTTGACGCCGTTTTCAAAGGCGATCTCGGTGAGCTGGTGGTCGACGACGTCGTTGTCGCAATGATACACACATCTGCCGTAGGCGCCCTCGCGGATCGCCCGCAGCAGCTTTTCTTCGGTGAGCGGATAATCGGACGTGATCTGGATCTGCGGCCAGACGGCGGGGAACCGCCCGTTCCGCTTCCATGCGTCCACATAGATGCGCTTGGCGCTATAGGGACAGGTTTCGATATATTTGCAATCGGTGCAGCGCGCGGCGGCGCCCCCGGGGGCGTTCTCGGGTTTGAACCAGACGAGGTCCCCCACCGAGGAAACGCTCTCGGCGCGCGAACCGGCATAGTATTGCAGAAGGTCGAGGTCGTGGCAGCACTTGGCGAGGATCATGGGCGCCGTTTCCGCCCGCGAGCGCCAATTCCCGCGGACATAGCTGTGCGCCTGATGCCAATATGCCACCTGTTCGAGCGCCTGTATGGCGACGAGCCTGCCGATCCGCCCCTCTTTGAGCAGCTGCGCCGCCTTGACGAAAGCGGGCGCATAGCGGAGGACGTGGCACACGACGACCTTGCCGCCGTACCGCTTCTGTGCCGCCAGCAGCGCTTCCAGCTCTTCACGGCGGTCCGAAACGGGTTTTTCGAGCAGCAGATCGTAGCCGAGCGAGAGCGCCTTCACGCCTTGGCGGACATGGTCGGCGTCCATCGTGGCGATGACGAGAAGATCGGCGCGCCGCGCCGCGAAGAATTGCTCTTCGTCCGCAAAGCACGCCTCCGCGGGCACCGAAAATTGCTTGCCGTAGTGTTCCAGCCGCCCGCGGTCGCGGTCGCAGAGCGCCGCGATCGTAAATTCCTCCCTCTCCTGCAAGAGCACGCCGTACGTTTCCGCACCGCGGTTCCCGCAGCCGAGGATCGCAACCGTAAATTTCATGTTATTCCCCCGCAAAATTAGGATGTCCCTCGAGCACGTTGACGAATTCGCGGGTGATGACCTGCGGACGGGTGATCGCCGCGCCGATGATGACATGTTCGACGCCCGAATCGAGCACGCTGCGCAGCGCCGCAAAGGAGTTGATGCCTCCCTCGGCGACGACGGTGGCGTTCTTTACATTGCGCAGAAGCCGCGCGCAGAAACCGGGATCGGGGATCGTAAAGCCCGCCGTGTCGGCGGTATAGCTGCGCATGGTCGTGGAGATGTAGTCCACGCCGAGCGCGTCGGCGGCAAGGGCGTCCTCATCGGTCGCGCAGTCCGCCATGACCGCCTTGTCCGAATTGTCGCGGATATAGGCGACAAGCTCTTCGAAGGTAGCTCCCTTGGGACGGGGACGCAGCGTCGCATCCAGCGCGATGACGTGGCAGGAGGAGGCGATGAGCGCCTTGACCTCCTTGCGCGTGGGCGTGATGTAGACGGGAGAGCCGGGATACTCCCGCTTGATCAGCCCGATGATGGGAAGTTCCCCTCCCGTGATGCGGTAAATGGCGTTGATGTCCCGCACAGTATTGGCGCGGATCCCGACCGCCCCTCCCTGCTTGGCGGCAAGCGCCATTTTGGGGATCGTGTTCCCGCCGTAGAGCGGCTCGTCTTTGAGCGCCTGGCAGGATACGACCAAACCCTTCGGAATGACGTTTTTCATGGCAAACCACCTTTCCTTCTGATCGTGCGCGTCACTCTCTGCCCGAAAGCCCGCGCCGGAACTCCTCCATGAGCGGGAGAAGATCGCTGTAATAGTTGTTATTGGGATCGTAGAGCTGATAGCGGTTGGTGACCTTTGTGCCGTTGTCGTAGTTATAGTCGTTGGCGTTGAACCAGACCGCGCCCTTGATCTGCTTGATATAGTCGGCGGGATCGGGATCGTTGAACTCCTCGAACATTTCCCGCACCCACTTGAGCTGCACGTCGCGGTTTCTGCCAAGCTCGCCCGAGTAGTCGCCGCCCGAGCCGCAGCCGAACTCCGAGAGGATGACGCTCCATTCGCGGAAAGCGGCGTTCTTGCGGTACAGCTCCGTGTACATCTTCTTGAACGATTGGCAGCTCTTCGGCGCAGCTTCCTTGGTGTAGTTGTTCAGCTCGTAATAGGTGCCGCCGAGCAGCTGCACATATTCCCGCCCGGGGAAGTAGCACAGGTCCTCTCCCCAGCAGCCGTAGGGCATGGAGTTGGAATTGGGGTTCCAGATCCAGATGGAGTTGTCGACGCCCACCTCCTCGAAGATGCCGTACAGCCGCTTCCACGTCATCACGAAGATGTCGGGATCGAGCAGGGTGATAAGACCGCAGTAGCTCGTCCAGTCGGTGTTCATCTCGTTGTTGAGGCGGAAGAGGACGGGCTTTTGATAGTTCTTGATGTCCTGCGCAAGTTCGCGGAACTGTCCGTCGTACTTGCCGCGCAGGATGTCGAACATCGGGGTGGTGCCCATGAGGTTGTTGTTCGCCGTGAACTGATAGGTGAACTGCAACACGGGCTTTCCGTTCGTGCCGTCGCCGCCCGCAAGCTCCTCCGCCATGTAGACGGGGAAGCGCACCCGTTCGCCCGCGTATTGGAGCGCCGTATAGGTGGGATAGATGTCGTACTTGAAATCCCACGCTTCTTCGAGATAACTTTGGTGGCGGCGGCTCAGGTCGAGCACATATTTATAGTTGTTGTCCGTGGGCAGGTACTCGTCGCGGTACCCCGGCATGGAGGCGCTGAACACCCCCCACTTCACGCGGTCGGAGGAGATGAAGCTCTCGTAGTACGCCTTGGTGGCAGCGTTCCAGCGCGGATTTTCGGGCGGCGCTTCGTACACCGTCGTCGTCCGCTTCACTCCCTTGACGGGGAGGCGGACATAACTTTGCACGATCGCGTCCATGTCGGCGGAGCGGTCGCTTTCCGCTTTTAAGACGAAGAGCGCGAACTCCTTGACGGCGTTTTCGGCGCGGATGACGGCGATGTGGTAGAAGGGACGCGCGATCTCTTCCCCCCCGTCCTCGATCTTGAGGTCGTAGCGGTAGACGTCGTACCCCTCCAAAATGCCGAGATCGCCGTACGGTTCCGTCCGTGTGAACGCGTGCGCAGGCTCGCGGAGCGCGGTGATCCCAAGCAGGCCGAACAGCTCGCTGTTGAGATATTTGAGCAGCCAGCTCTCGGCGAAGAGATACCACGGGTCCTCGTCGGCGGTGTAGGGATTCTTGCTCTCGAAGGTCGCCGTGAGCACGGCGTCGCCGTAGGTGTACTGCGTGCGGTACTGCGAGATCGAATAGTCCACTTCCGCCGAAGGGGCGGGCAGGGTAAACGCATAGCCCTCGGGGAGGTCCACGCAGCGGATCGCCCTGCCGTTGTACAGTTCGGCGCGGATGTCGTTGCGGTTGCCGCTCTCCCCAAGCCCCGTGCGGTAGCTGCCGTTGACCATGAACCTGCCGCCCGTGAGCGAAGTTACGTCCGTAAAGCCGTTTGCCTCGTCCGCGAGCGCGCCCTCCCCGTAGACGCCGTAGGCGTATTCCAGAGAGGCGCGGTCCGTGACCTGTTCGCTGCCTGCGGCGGGAAACAGCCCGCTCTGCTCCTCTTTTTCGTCCTCTTCGGGCGTGTTGTTACACCCCGCGAACGCACCTGCCGCGCCGAGCAGCAGGACGCCCGCAAGGAGGATACAAAGTTTTCTCATTTTAATTTCTCGGCATCCTGAAAGCCTTTCTGGAACGCCTTCCACGTCGGCTCGAGGTCGGTGTACGTTTCGCTCTTGTTGGAGCCTGTTCCCTTCGGCGTATCCGCGAATTTATAGCGGTTGGTGATGCCGCCGTTGCCGTAGTCGTTGCAGTTGAACCAGATGAGGCCCTTGATCTGCTGCACATAGGGCGCGGGGTCTTCGGCGTTGAGTTCCTCGAACATGCCGCGGACCCATTCCTCCTGGAGGTCCTTGTTCCTGCCGAGCTGGCCCGAAGCGTTTCCGCCCGAACCGCAGGCGAATTCGCCGATGATCATGCCCCACTTGGAGAAGTAGCTCTTGTTCTTCTCGTACAGGGAGCCGTACCGTTCCTTGAAGGTCTGGAACTTGGTGCGGTCGTTGTTCGCCTCGTAGTTGGTGCCGCCGAGCAGCTGCACATAATCCCTTCCCGGGAAGTAGCAGAGGTCCTCGCCCCAGCCCGAATAAGGGCAGCTGTCCGCGATGGGGTTCCACACCCAGATGACGTTATCCACGCCGTTCTCGATGAAGATGTTGTAGAGGCGGATCCACGTCGCGTTGAAGATGTCGGGGTCGAGCAGGTTCATGATGCCCGAGTAGCTCGTCCAGTCGGTGTTCATCTCGTTGTTGAGGCGGAACATGACGGGCTTGCCGTATTCCTTGATGTCATTTGCGAGGCGGGTGAAATACTCGTCATACTTGCCGCGCATAATGTCGAACAAGGGCGTGATCTCCTCATCGACGAGGTTGTTGTTCGTCGTGTACTGGAAGGTGAATTCGAGCACGGGCTTGCCGTTTTTGCCGTTGCCGCCCGCAAGCTCCTTGCTCATCGCCAAGGGATAGTAGTGATGGGCCTGGGAAACTTCGCTGTAATTGCTCCCCCAGCCGAGGTGGGTGTAGGTCATGTAGACGTCGTACTTCTTTCCGCCCCATGCCGTTTCCTCGATGAATTCCTCGATCTGTTTGCTCCACTCGAGATATTGGTCGTAGCTGCCGCTGCCGGGGACAAGGGAATCCGCCTGCCCGGGCATGGAGTAGGAGAACACCCCCCAGCTCTTGGTGCGCTGCGTCATGAATTGGTTGAAGAATTCCTTGGTCTCCTCGCTCCAATGGGGATCCTGCACGGGATCTAAGTTTTCGAAGTAGTTGCGGGTCTTGCCCTTGGGCGTAATGACGCGCCAGCTCTTGAGGATCGCGTCGCGCACGTCCGCCTTGTTCTCCTTCGACTTCATCACGAAGTACGCGGCCTTCTTGACCTCGTTGACCTCGTGGATGATGCCGATGTTATAGTAGGGATATTCGACGTTCTCCGCGTCCTCGATCTTGACGTCGAAGCGGTACACTTCGTACCCGGGGCGGAATTCAAGGTCGCCCTGCTTGACGGTGGGATAGGCGTGCTCGCCGTCCGACGTGCCGTTTTCGCCGACGGGGGTGATGTCAAAGCCGCAAGTGTCCTTGTTGAGCCAGGTGAGGTTCTGGTTCTCGTAGTACTTTTCGTTCACGAGATGGCGGATCGCCCACTCGTTGACGAAGATGTACCACGCGTTCGCCTTGGCGGTGTAGGGATTGCGGTCCGCCTCCGCGCTGAACGTGAGCACGGAATCGTCGAACTTATATTGCGTGCGGTACTGCGCGAGCGTATAGTCCACGTCCACGTCCGTCGTGGGCAGGGTGAACGCCATGCCCGCCGAAACGTTGATCATCATCGCGTTCTGTTCGTTGTACAGCTCCACTTTGACGTCCTGGCGGCTGCCGACGGAGCTGATCTTGTCGTAATATTTTCCGTTGATGAAGAACCTGCCGCCCTTGATGTCCTCGACGGAGCCGAAGCCCGCCGCCTCATCGCGGAAGGTGGTGCTTTTATAGAGTTCTTCGAACACATATTGGAAGGAATCGGCGTCGGTCTGGATGGAATCGTCCACGACGTTGCCCAAATCGGCGGACGGCGTTTCCGTCATGGGTTCGCCGCAGACGTCGCACTTGCCGTCGTTGTCGCTGTCGGTATGCGCGTGCACACCGTCACAGCCTGTCACGCAGCATGCGGCGAGCATACAGACCCCCAGGATCATTGCAAAAAATTTTTTCATAATATACTCCTTATCGTTTTTTTGTTATGCGACGGTCACCGTCGTAAGCTGCGAATAGATCCCGTATTCGGGCACGGATTTATCGCCCGTCTTTTGCAGGTAATAGAAGAGCACCTGCGCGGTATTGCCCGAGCGCGAAACCTCGATGACCTTGCATTCGCAGTTCTGGCTCCAGCCGTTGTAGGTGCGGCAGGGCACGGTCGCCTTGCCTGCGGAAAGTTCCGCCTCCGTGACCGAAGTCACGCCCACCGCGACCTCTTTGACGAGCAGCGCGCAGTCCTCCGCCTTGTTGGTGGTGGCGATGTTCGTCTTGATGGCGAAGTGGGAGAGGTCCTCGTACGTCCAGGTGTTCATCGTATAGCCGCGCGCGAGATAGGTCTGTGCAAGACTGTTCGTGGCGCCGCTCAGTTTCATGGTCCCGCTGTCGAATTCCATTTCATCCAGCCCGATGCCGCACTTGCGCAAAAAGTCGATCTTTGCCCCGACCTGAGAGGAATTGACATGGCCGCCCGCATAGTTCCATGCCTTGACGTTTTCGGCGCTCTCTTTGCCGCTCTGCCCGCCGCCGAGGTAGCAGCAAGGGATCTCGGGAAGATGACGGCGCATCTCCTGCGCATAGGGCGCGTAGAAGGTGATCGTGATCCAATGCCCCTTCATCCCGGGGTATTTGTCCATGACCTCTTTGAGCTTTTCGATGGCTTTGAGATCGTCCACCGCCTTGGCGGAGCCGCCGTCGAGTTTAAGCTCGGCAATGAGGATGACGTCCGTCTTTTGCAGAACTTCGCAAATTTCTTCGAGCGACGCAAACGTTTCTTCATAGCGTGCGCTGAAATTGTTGAGCTGGATCTTTCTCAGGTTGGCGAACGTTTCGTTGATGATATATTTGCCCCCGATGCCCGAAACATAGGCGATGTCGCTGTTGTGGCAGCTGATGATGCGGCCGTCCGACGTGATCTGGATGTCGATCTCGACATGCGTGGCGCCCTCGTTGTAGGAGGCCATGATGCCCGTCAAAGACTGTTCGTTGGCATACTTGGTGATGCCGCGGTGGGCGGCGATGTACTGCGCCCGCGCAAAGCCCTTCTCTGTGAAGTAGCCGAGGGAATCTTTGAGCGTGTCCCTGTCCGCCGCGACGACGCCGTAGCAGCCCGCGGCGATCGCCAGCGCGCCCTCCTCTTTATCCTCCGCGCGCGCCCAGCAGACCTTGCTCATCGCCGAAACATACTCCGCGGCGACGGGGAGGTTCTCCTGCACGTCGTACAGAAGGATGTTGCAGCCCGCCTTGTTGGCGGCGGCGATGTTGTCCCACTGCGCGTAACGGTCGGCGGTGAGCTGCGTGTCCGTCAGATCGTACACCGTGTTGATGAGATAGCCCTTTTCGTCGGCGTAGATCTTTTGGAGCACGGAAATGTCCTTGGAGAGCACCATGATGTCGGAGATCGTGTAGGTGCCCTTCCACCAGCTGAGGAAGGGTTCGGCCGTTTCCGCCGTCAGGCGCAGGACGGGAATGTATTTCCCCTTGAGCTTTTGGTCGAAGAGATCTTTCAGGCTGCGCTTTTGCCCAAGCTCGACGTTCATCTCCGCGTCGGGCGTGACGATGACCGAGGCAAAGCCCTTATTGTCGAGCTGGTCCTCTGTTTCGGGTTCGAGCACGAGGGTCGGCTCGATCGTAAGCCCGCTCCCCTGCGTGGCGACGCTGACGTAATTTTTATAGCTTTCGGGCGCCGCAACCGCGGGAACGCAGATCCCGACCGTGAGGCAGACCGTAAGCGTCAGAGCAGAAAGAATGAGAAGTATTTTTTTCATGACAGCCTCCTTATGACGCCGTTTTGCCCACATAGAGGGTAAAACTTGCGCGGTATCCGTCGCACTCGACGGTGATCGTGCACTCGCCGCGGGCGACTGCCGTGACGAGGCAGATCAGCCCCTGATAATTCACCGTGCCGACGCTCTCGTCCGAAGAGCGCCACTCGGGCGTTCCCGTGAGCGGCACGTCGGAGATCGCCTTCACGGTCGCCGTGCCGTTCTTGAGAAGAACGAGCCGCCCGTTTTTCAGGCTCCCCGTCCCGCCGTCGGGCAAAAAGACGTAGAGCGGCGAATCCTTTACGGTGACTTCGCAGACCGCCGCTTCTTCCCCGCCGATGGAGGCGGTGACGGTGGTGCTGCCCGCCGAAATGCCCTTGATATAGGCGCCGATGCCCTCGGCCTCCACGGTGGCGACCGATTCGTCCGAACTCTTCCAGACGACTGTCTGCCCGCTTGCCCCCTGGAGCATGATCTGCTCCTCTTCGCCGACATAGACGGTGACGGCAGGCTTATCGAGCGCGATGTCCGTCTTCGGCCCGTCGCAGCCGCCGAGCGCCGGCAAGACGCAGACGATCATGCAGGCGATGAGGCTTACGGCGATCCAAATCCTTTTTTTCATTTTCCCCTCCCCGCCAAGCGGAGGAAATGTACGGGGGTGTTCCGCCCGTTCCGCTTGACTTGTGTTTCATGTTGCGTCCATGCGATCCCGATGTCGTTGCCGAGATCGTCACGGAAGCGGTAACTGCCCTCCCCGCTCACGAGGAAGGTAAGCTCCTCATAGCCGTCCAGCCGATTGCCGACGTCCGAGCAGAGCGTTCCGCCCTTCAGATGAAGCGGGACCGCCCTCCCCTCCCGCAAAAAGACGGGACAGTGCTCCCTGCAAAGCAGGACCTCGTGCGTGCCGCCCGTGTAGCGTTCCCCCGTGAAGAGGTCGTACCACACGCCGTCCGGCAGATAGACGGTGCGGCGGTCGGTGTAGTCCTCCAAAACGGGAGCGACGAGCAGCGCGTCGCCGAGCATAAACTCGTCCTCGATCCCGAAGGTCCTCTCGTCGGACGGGAATTCGAGCGCAAGGTGCCGCATGGGCGGGATGCCCGTTTCGTGCGCCTCCCGCATGAGCATGTACTGATAGGGCAGCAGGTTGTAGTGCAGGAAGAATTGTTTGCGGCAAAGTTCCAGAAGTTCTTCGCTCTTGTGGAACGCCGCCATGTTCCACGGGCTGCGGTCGTTGATCTTCCACGCGCCCGAAAAGTCGCATCTGCCGTTGGAAACGGGGTCGCTGTGCCACTGCATGACGGGACAGAACGCCGCCGTCTGCACGGCCCGCAGATACAGTTCCGCCGTGGGGAGATAGCCCGAGAAGCCCGCGATGTCGAACCCCCAGGCGGAAAAGCCCGAAAGCCCCGCCGAAAGCCCCGCTTTGAGCACGGAGCGGTATTCGCTCCACGTCGACTCCTGGTCGCCCGCCCAGAGGACGGTGAACGAAGGGCTTTTCTGTCCGCCCGCGCGGGAGAACACGATCCCCTCTTCCCCGATAAAACCGGCAAACGCCGCCGTATAGTCCTCGCAATAGCGGTTCTGGCCCTCTTTTCCCGTCGTGCCGTCGCGGAAGCGGACGGAGTGCTCGTGGATAAATTCGCCGCCGTCCGTCTTGAAGCCGTCGATCCCAAGCTCTTTGAGATAGCGGAAGCGGTCGAACCAATGCTTTGTGCCGACGGGATCGGTGAAGTCGGGCACCATGCTCCCGACACACCAGGTGTGCGGAATGGTGTACGGCGTGCCGTCCGCGGCCATCACGCACTCCCCGTGTTCGCTCACATACTTGTTGTCCGAGAGGCACTGCGGGACGTTCCACGCCGTTTCGATGTTGACCCCCTGCGCGTACATGGGCACGACCCACAAAAGGAGATGCAGCCCGTCCGCATGCAGCCCGTCGATGAGCGCCTTGGGGTCTTTCCACGGCTCCCCGAAGGTGATCTCGGAGAGCGGCGCGCACTCGTCCCCCGCCTTGGGCGGGATCGTGCTGCCGTTCCACAGATAGTGGGTGGTGAGGTCGCTCCACGGCTCCACCACCATGACGTTGTGGGGGAAGCCGTACTGCCGCGTGAGCCGCCGCTGCTCCTCCAGCTCGTCCTGCGTGCGCCAGCGGTTGGCGCTCATCCACGCGCCGAGCACCCACTTGGGAAAGAGGCGCGGCATGCCCGTAAGCGTGCGGAACTGCGTTAAAATTTGCTTCGGCGTTCCCTCGAAGAGATAGACGTCCGCCTGTTCGCCGCGGCTTCCCTCTTCAAACGCCAGCGTGATCTCTCCCTCCGTGCGGAGATCGAAACCGACTTCGACATAGGTATCCACATACAGCCCGAAGCCGTCGGGGGTGAGCAGAAAGGGCATGGAGCAATAGGTATACTCCCCCTGATAGAAGCACTTCTCGCGCACGCAGGCGCGGACGAGCTTGCCCTTTTGGTCGACCGAATCGAACTTCTCGCCGAATCCGTAGGCGGCGCGGTAGGGACGGCGCAGCGTGAGCGCGTATCCCCCCTCCGTCTTTTGTAATTGCCCGTTGAGTTTTTGCATATCAGTCTTTGGTCTTTAAGACAAATTCCATTTCAAAGGTGCGGTTCCACGGGGCGCTGACGTCCACGTCCTCCACCTTTTCGGCAAGGAGGGGGAAATTCTCCTTCATGTAGCGGAGAAGCTCCTCTCTCGCCGCCGCGACGCACTTGCCCCGCTCGCCATCGAGCACGAACACCGTGCAGCCGTTTGCGGGGACGGGGTTGACGTCCGTCCAGGTGCGGGTGTGGGAGCAATAGCCCACGTCGTCGTAGTAGCGGTGCAGCAAAAAGTCGCGGTTGCCCCGTTCGTCCCTTCCGTGGAGGTAGAGGCAGCTCTCGCAGATGACCGTGCCGAGGGTGTTGCTCGAAGTGTTCCAGCCCGCGTAGGCGTGGATCCTGAGCGCCAAACCCTCGCCGTAGAGCAGACGGAACAGCTCCACGTCGTTCTGCGTGGGATGGGCGACGTCGGCGACCGCCACGAGCTTGCCCTCCGAGAGGGCGTACTCGATCTGGTCGATATATTCGGGCAGGCTGCGCTCGATCTGATAGGCGGCGTTCATCTCCTCCTCGCTCTTGAGATAGAGCATCTCGGAGCCGATGTTGACCGCCAGCATGATGTCGCACTCGGGCAGGCTGTACACCCTGCGGCACCCCGCCGCCAGGATCTGGTTTTTGATGGTGGCGTCGATGGAGCGGTCCTCAAACGAGGGGGTGACGAAGGGTCCCTTCGCCGAGGCGTAATAGACGTAGATCTTGGGCCTTGCCCCGTTGAGTTCGTTGACCGCGCGGCAGAGCATCGTCATGCCCGTGTCGTCCGCCGCGGGATAAACGGGCACCTTCAAAAGCAGCCCCATCTCGCGGATGCGCGTTCTGACCTTCTGCTGGTCGAGCGAAGTAAAGCCGTAGGGCGCGCTGTCGTCCTGCGGGATCACGAAGGAATCGACCGTGCCATCCTTGACGAGGTCCAGCGTGTGGAAGAGCACCCCGAGGTTGACCTCTCTGCGCGCCGTGTAGTCCGCGAGCGCCTCCTGCGGGATCTTCCCCTTCACGCGGGCGAAGTCCTTTTCCTCCTCCGCGGTGAGAATGCCGAGCCGCTGTTTGTGCGTGTATCTGCCGAAGAGATGGATCTCGGCGCCGCACTGCGCGTAATAGTCTGGTTCCTCGTCGGAGAGGGAATAGAAGGGACAGCGCATGATCGTCTGGAAGGCATAGATCTTGCAGGACGGGTTCTGCGCTTTGAGCGTTTTGACAAGGTCCGCGCGTTTGGAGAGCGCCTCCTGCGTTTCGCGGTGCAGGCGGGAGGGAATGAGTCCTCCGTAAATGAGGGTATCGAAGGAGAGGATGACGGCGTCCGCCCTCTTCCCCTCTTCGAGCAGCCATTTTGCGAGCCTGTCGCGGTCCGCGGGGCGCTTTTTCAGCCCCATGTACTCCTTCGGCGGCTCCACAAGTTCGAAGTCCGCCTTGGGCATGATGCGCGGGAAAGTGTAGTTACAGGGCCGCTCGTCGAGCGGCAAAAGCAGGATACGGTGCATGGATCATCCCTTGACGGAGCCGATCTGAAGTCCGCCCTTGATGTATTTTACGACGTAAGGGTACATGAGGAGGATGGGAACGATGCTTGCGACCATCGCCGCCGCCTCCACGTTCTGCGCGTTCGCCATGAGCCAGGTATCGCTCTTATCGAGCGCGCCGCTTTGCAGCATGAGATAGAGATAGTACGCGAGGGGCTGCGCCATCTTGCCCTTGGCGGACTGCCCGATGAAGATGAGCGCCGAACCGTAGCCGTTCCAGCAGCCGACGATCGTAAAGAAGCAGCAGCTGCCGATGATGGGCAGGGACATGGGCACGATGATGCGGAAAAAGAGTTGCAGATCGCTCGCGCCGTCGAGTTTCGCCGCCTCCTCGATGTCCGAAGGGATCCCCTCGAAGAAGGTCTTGAAGTACAAGAGGTGGGTGACGTTCGAGATGGAGATGAGGATGACCGACCAGATGGTATCGATCAGCCCGAAGCTGTGCATCAAAAGACGGATGGGCACGATGCCCGCCGAGAAGAGCATGGTGATGATGAAGTACATCAGAATGCCCCCCTTGAAGGGGAAATCGCGCTTGGAGAGCGGATACGCCGCCATCGCTTCCACGAGATTGGAGCCGATGGTGACGACGCCCGTGAGGAGCACCGAATTCCCGAACGCCCGCCAGAAATCGAGCGCGCCGTCCCCCGCCAGAACGTACTTGAACGCCGCCAGCGTGGGTGTGACGGGGAAGATCACCACGTTGAGGTTGGTGTTCCCGTCGTTGAAGGCGAGCGAGAAGTAGTTGAGCAGCGGGAATATGATGAGGAGCACCCCGATGATGAGGCAGGTGATGTTGACGATATTGAGGAAAATATCGATCTTGCTCTCGCGGATCTTGTTGGGATGCCGCTTGTGCGGACGCGCTTCCAAAACGGCGTCCTCCGCGGTTTGGGGAGAGTCCTGTAAAATCTTATCTTCTTCCATGTTTTCTCCCTCCTTACCAAAGCCCGCGCTTCATCGTCTTGGTGGTGATCGCATTGCCGATGAGCATGAGCGCCAAGGCGATGGCGCCGTTGAACACGCCGAGCGCCGTTGCGAACGGGATGTCCGTGCCCGTGAACACGGAGATCTCATAGATATAGGTGTCGAGCACGATCTGGGAATTTTTCAGATCGCCGGGGTTGATCTGCATCATGGTGTAGATCTGCTCGAAGCCCGTCGCCATCATGCCGCTGATGTTGAGCACGAGCATGAGGGCAATGGTGGGCAGGATGGAGGGAAGGGTGAGGTACCACATCTTCTGCAATCTGTTCGCGCCCTCGAGCGTCGCCGACTCGTAATACGTCTTGTCGATGGCGACGATGGCGGAATAGAAGAGGATACACCCCCACCCGGCGCCCTTCCACGCCGAGAAGAACACCGCGAGCGGTTTGAACCACGCGTCCTGCGCCATGATGTGCCCCGTGAGCTGCCCGATCACGCCCGTATCGGGGTGCAGAATGCCCGACCAGATGCCGATGACGATCGCCCACGAAAGGAAGTTCGGGATCGTGAGGATGATGAGGATCACCTTGCTGAGCGTCTGGTTTTTAAGTTCGGAGAGCTGCACCGCGATGATGATGGAGAGCGGGAAGCAGATGAGCAGACGGATGACGTTGATGATGAGGGTATTCCCCACCGCCCGCCAGAAGGAGTCGTCCACAAAGATGTTGCCGAAGTTGGCGAACGTCCAGCTCCCGTGCGTGAGGTTGTAGAGGATGTCCCCCTTGGTGAGGTTGAATTCGGGTCCCTTAAAGGCGAACAGGATGCCGAACATCGGGATATAAGAAAAAATCAGTGTAAACGCCGCGGCAGGAATGAGGAAAAAGAGAATTTTCCGATATTTCTTGATGCGCTTCCACTGACTCTTCCAATACCCAGGCTCCTCCGAAATCGGTTTCACCGTTTCCGTCCCCAAAACAGGGTCTGCGGGGAGGGAAGCGGTCTCCCCCGCCGCTTGCACAGCGGGGGAATCGCTTGTTTGGTTGACATAATCTTCCATAGTTTCACCTGAAATGATCCCTTTGGACAGACGTCCTGCGATGGTCAAGGACGGTCGACCTTGACCTGGTTATACCATGCCGTCATTTCGTCGGAAATGGCGTCCGACCAATAATAGTACAGCACGGTTCCCTCTTTGGTTTCCTTCTTGACGGACTTCTTTCTTGCCTGTTCGCGCGCGCTGTTGAGCTTTTTGATGCAATCGTCCGCATTGATCGCCGCCGCAAGCCCGTCTTTGAGCAGCGTGCGGGAGAGAATGGAAACGGGCGACCAGAGCTTGGTGGGAGGCGACATGAACATGGGATCGTGGATCCTTCCGACGCCTTCGGGATCGGCGACCTGCCATGCGTCGAAGCCTGTTTCACGGAGGTGGAACAGGGACTTTGCCACGACGGAGTTCGTGCCCGTGCAATACTGCGAATTATCGGCGATCTGTTTGAGATAGCGGGGGGTGAGCTGGCACCAGAAGCCGCCGCCCTCTACCGTGACCGTTTCCTCGTTCATGTTCTCCGTGTCGAGCTTGTTGCCCGCAGCGGGGTCCTTGTTGGTGTATTTGACGTAGGAATACTTGTAGGGACGGACGAAGATGATCTTCTCCTTCTGGTTCTCGTACTGCGTGTACAGCGCGTCGTTTTCCTCGGTGTAGTCCTCCGCCTTGGGAGCGTCTGCGGAAAGCCCGACGGGATCTGTCGCCCAGCTCGGGTCGCAGTTGCCCTTGTCGCCCGGCTGGAGCTTGTTCCAGTGGGTGCCTTCGACGCCCGCATAGAGGGAAGCGAACGATTCCAGCTTCTTGGCGAGATAGTCGATGACATAGAGCGCGCGCGCCGCAGAATGGGCGGGAATGACGGTATAGTAGGACACGCCGCCGGGATCGCCCTCGAGGCGGGCGACTTCCTGATCGACGGAGCCGTTCGTCCCGTCGCCGCGGATGCGGGTGGACCAGCGGATGGCGTTCTCTTTGAGCGACTCATAGGTGTTGGCAATGCCCATCTTTTTGGCGATCTGTCCGCCGTTGTTCTTGTCCTGCGCGATCATCGCGTTGATGAGCGGGGTCAGCTGCCAATAGGGAATGTAGATGCAGGAGCCGAGTTCCTGCGCAAACTTCTGGTTGGCGTTGGCCTGGATCTCCGCCTGCCATGCCTCGGAGAGGACGCCCTGCTTAAACAACCCGTTCATGTACGTCACATAGCGGTCGACGTTGGGGCTGAATACATACTGTTGGATCTTGTTGTTTTCGTCTAAGTAGAAGTTCCACGGAACTTCGAACGCGCTCTTGATCTGGGAGACCTCGCAGCTGTTCTTGCCGGGGATGATGAACGCGTGGTATTTGTCGTTGTTTGTGCCGAAATGCTTTTGCAGCTCCTCGAACGCCCAAGTGAGTTCCTCCATGGTTTCGGGGGTCGCTTTGTTCCACTTCGCCGCAAAGCCGATCTCGTCGAGGTGATCCATGTTCCAGATGAGGGCGCTGTCCGTCATGCAGACAAAGCCGAAATCGGGAATGCCATAGATGTGGTCGTTGCCGTCCTCGTCCGTGTAGGTGACGGAATCCCAGCCGTACTCCATGAGGTCGATGAGCTGGTAGAGCGTTCTGCCCTGCGGGGTGGTCGTCAAGAGTTCGGTGAGGTCGAGGAAAGTGCCGTCCTCGAGATAGGGATGGAACTGCGCCTGCGTGAGTTTGAGAATGTCGAACGGCTGCCGTTCGTTGAGGACGTTGGCGACGTCCTGGTCGGCGTTGGTGCCCATCTCTTCGTAGTTCATCTTATAGCCCGTCGCTTTCTGGATGATGTCGGCGGTGTCGTCCTTGCCGAAGGTATTCATCGCGGTCTCGGGGAAGAAGCCCCTCAGTTCGACGGGTTGGGAGAGATCGACGTCCCAATCGATCTCCGCCGTATACAGCTCACCGCAGCCTGCAAAGGCAGCTGCTCCCGAGAGGAGCATGAGGGAAGCGACGGTGATGGAAAGAATTTTTTTCATGTTTTCCTCCTTATGATCAGATCTTCCGCGCCCGTCCGTCTTTTGCGGGGAGCGGGAACGGAACGCCCCTTTGCGGCGGGGCAGGACCGTCTGAAAAATACGCTATCCCCCGTGTTCTCTCCCGCTTCAATGACCCAAGCGGGAGAGAGTACATAGGAGAAAAACCGTATGAGTGTCGGTAAATTGAGATCCGCGCCCCGCTCCGCGCCCGCCGTGAAAGCACGGTGCGGGAGCGAAGCGCGGAATTCAGGGGGGCTGTTTTAGTTCTGCGCCGAGATCGCCGCGGTGATGCCCATTGCAACGCCGCCTTCGGGCAGTGCGGGATCCGAGCCGGACGGAGCCGTATACATCAATGCCGTTGCCTGATACTTCGCAACAAGATAGTCGATGACAAGCTTCTGATAGACCTTGAAGTCTTGCTTGGCGTCGAAGCCGAAGTATGCTTTATAGCCCTTGGACTTGCCGTGCCACGAAACGGGATCGCCGTATTTCGTGTCGTTGACGTATGCGTATTTGAAGCCGCCGTCCACGAATCTGTCCTTGCCGACCAAATTGTCGTTGACAAGTTTGATCTCCGCCGCCGTGAGCTTGTGGTCCGCGTCGTCCGTGATCGCTCTTGCAAGCCGCATGATCGTCATGATGTATTTCACATCCGTTTCAAATTTCGCGGCCGCAGTTTCTTCCATCTTCACATCGTCCATGCGGTCTTGGATGACCTCGGGGATCTCCACCTCAAGCTCCTCGAGCATGAAGTAGAAGAAGTACGGGCGGAAAGAAACGCCCTTGTCGATCCCGCTGTCGAAGCCGAGCAGCTCGCCCGCCGCATTGGCAGCGGCGATCGCGGAAAGGAGTTCGCCGAGCGATTCGCCCACCGTATAATCCTTCGGCTTGGCAGCTTCTCTGTCGCTCTCTGCCGCATGGATCGTCAGCTGCGTCTTGTCTTCGGGAAGCGCGAGAACGTCCTCCGAAAGAGAAGCCCATTCTTCGAGCGTATCGGCGCCGAACAACAGCGCGAGCGATTCGCTCTCCGTACGGTCGAGATCGGCGACCAACGGCGCAACGGTCGTTGTGTAATACTGCGCTTCGCTGTAAAGGTAGCCCTTCACGGGAGTGCTGTCGGGAGCCTTCCAACCCTTTGCCTCGTAGGTATCGAGGTCGCTGAGTTTTTCAAGCGCGACCGCGATCTGGAGCAGCTTGTCGGAGAGGTCGGACGCATAGATCGTTGCCTGCGTGACGCCCCAGCCGTGGCGCGCCGTATTCGGCGTGTAGTGAGCCGCCGTCAGGAAGTCGTTGAGATAGGCCACATAATCGGAAGGAAGGGTCTTTTCGGTTTCCGTTCCGCCGAGCATCTTGGTAAACTGCTCGGTGAGCTTGTAGTCGATCCACGCGAAGTATTTCTCGGTTCCCCCGTTGTTCGCCCACCAATGGGTTTTCAGGGCACCCTTCATTTCGTAACCCGCGACCCAATAGGTGTTGAGGTATTCAAGCTCCTCTTCGGTGAGCTGGGAGATTTTCGTAAGGGAAGCCGTGTGGATGCGCACCGCGAGCTTCACCATGCCCGAAAGCGGATAGAAGAAATTGTCGTAGTAGTCGGGCAAACCGAGCGCGTCCGTCATCGCCGTGACGAAGGTGGGCAGGGGCGCGCCGTTCGTCATGAAGAAGTCGTAGAAGGAAACGAGCCGCGCCGTGGATCTGAAGTTGTTGTTCACACCGATCTTACCGGGGTCGGCTACATCGTCGCCGCTGTCGGTCACCTTACCGACCGTCTTGATCTGGTAAGCAGCGCTGATGAGTTCCGCCAACGCCTCATCCGCCTTGTAGGTCTTGGTATCCGTTCCCTTCGCCTTTACAAAGGTTTCGAAGCTCTTTTCCCAAACCGCATGCTCCTCGAGCGTTGCCATTTCGGCGGAAAGCGTTTCCCATGCCTTGTAATTCGCGTTTTGCGCGGCGTGTGCCGCCAAAGCGAGCTGTGCATTGACATACGCCTTTTCGACGTTGGTGAGCGCTTCTCTCTTCTCGACGAGGGCACGGAACGCCTCGATCTCGGAGTAGAGGTAACCCGCCTTATCGGCGTTCTGCGTCGTCCAGCCCTTGTAGGTATAGCCGTCGAGCACGGTAAGTTTTTCGATCTCTGCCCAAACCGCCTTTGCCTGTTCGGAACCGTTTGCGGTGGGATCGTTTTCCAGCGGCTTTACCTCTTTCTTGAAGGCAATGCCGCTCGCCGCCACTTCGGCGGTGGGATCGCACTCGGTCACAACGTCGATGATGTACTGTATGTTGGGTTTCAGCCCCTTTTCATCGGGCAGACCGAAGTAACGCTCGTAGTTGGTATCGACATGGCGCAGGTCGTGGTTGTTGGTGAAGTTCCAGGCAAAGCCCGCTTCCGAGAACGTGAAGTCGATCATGTACTCGTTGACGATGTCCGCCATGTTCTCATCCAACCATACAAAAGTGCCGGCCTGCTTTTTCTTGTAGATGTCGCCCGCAAGCGTGAGCACGGGATAGAGGTATTCGTCGAAGTCCATCATGAAGTTCCCCGAACGAGGGGTGTTCGTGATGAGCTCGAGCATGTCTTCGAAGAACTTGGGAAGCTCGACGCCCGCTTCCTCCATCTTCGTGCGGAGGAAGAGCAGGTGGAAGGCCGCCTTATAGTTATCGGTGTTGTCGCTGTTGAACACATAGGGTTCTTCGCTCGTGGTCGATGCGGGCGGCCAGAAGTTCTGACGGATACGGAACGCGGCAGCGAGCAGTTTCTGGAGCGCCGTTTCGCCCGTATAGGTGATGTCCTTCCCATTCATCAACAGATCCGCGACGGTATAGGACTTGGAGGTGTAATCGCTATTGTCGAGATAGGCCTTGACGCTGTCGTAAGCGTTTGCCCAATCTTCGAAGTTGCCCTCTTTTTCGGAGTTGTAAAGGTTCATCACCTTCGTCTGCTCGGACTGTTCGAGGGCATGGAGTGCGGTGCGGATGCGGTCGAATTCCTGCGCTTCCTCCCAGAACCAACCCAAAATGGGATCGTTTTGATGTTCGGCGTCCCGCGTCCAGCCCTGGTAGGGATAATTGGTGGCGGTGACAAGGCCGAGCTTGTTGAGGGAATTGAGAACTTCCTGTCCCTCGGTGGAGAGGTGCATCGCGTCGAGGTAGACTTCCTTCGCCGCAAGGTAGGTTGAGAAGTCAAGCAGGTTGAGATACATATCCCCAAGCGTGGAATCCTCGTGCGTTTCGTCCTTCCCGTACCACTTGCCCGCCTCTTCGTAGGCCGCGAGATAGTCGAGATAGTTTTCGACCGTCATCGCGGAGAGCGAATCGATCTTCTCCTGGTATTCTTTGAGCATGCCGCCGAGTTCGGTCTCCCCGACGGGGTCGCCGTCAAAGCGGAAGTCGTAATAGTCCGCGCCGTCCTTTGCGGTGTAAGTCGTACACATATAATTGGAAAGGATGGTGTAACCGTAGTTGCCCTCGGAGCCAAGGTCGTTGGCAAGCAGGAAATCGTAGGTGTTGCCGCGGAGGTTGGGATCGAGGTTGAGTTCCGTAAAGTCGTCGTCCGAGATCTCCTCTTCCGTGGGGAAGTAGACGCCCGCTTCGGTGACGCACAGCCCTTCGAGCTTCGCGCCGTTGAAATAGTCGACGTTCTTGACTTTCACGCCCGTTGCAACGGGATTCTTGATGTCAAGGCCCGCGATGAACAGGAAGTCGTTGCCCGTATGGATCCGCTCGGAGAAGTAGGGCGCCATCAGCTCGTCGTCGATGAGGCGGTTGAGGGTCACGTCCTTCTTTCCGCCCCTGATGTCGGCTTTGAACCGGCAAACGAAATATTCTTCGCCGAACTCTTCATCGACCATCTTGACGGTCTGGACGCTGATCTCCAGCTCCTTGGCGTTGGGCGTGAAACAGCCGTTCTTCTCGTCCCACGTGCTCTCCAGGAGGCAGTCGCCGAGATCGTATTCCACATCGGAGAAGGAGTCGTCGCGGGAAGTGCCGCGGAACTCGTACCATTTGCCCGTTTTCGTGTTGCAGCCGATGCCGATGGCAAGCACATACTGGGGCGTCCAGATGTAGAAGCCGAGATAGGCGTAAACCTCGTCCGCCGTCCCGTCGTAGGGAGGCGTGATCCTCATCTCGGTGAGGTCGATCTTATAAGTATCGCGCGACATACCCGTGGCGGTACCGCCCGCGCTCGACGGGAATACCATCACGCCCGCGTCGATCGCCGTGCCGAGCGCCCAGCTGGCGGGGTTGTCCGACTTGGTGTCCTCGTCGCCGTATTCGTCGATCAGGCCGTAGCCGTTCCACGACTGCACGGGGGTAAGCCCGTAGCCCGTTACTTTATGTACGACCATCTTGTTGTTGCGCAGGAAGGTCATGGACGGGTTCTCGTCCCATGCGTCGTAACCCGCAAGTTTGTTGCCGTCCTCGTAGAACCAGTACTGGTCGTCGTAGTTCTCGGTATAGCCCTTCTTGTTTTCGAACAGATGGCGCGTGCCGTCCTTTCTCGTGACGTAGCCGCCCTTCGTCGCGTTCGGCACGGCGTCGTCCTCGAAATAATCGAGGTCCGCGGTGACGGTCGCGTTGATGGCGTCCGCGATCGTCTTATACGAGCCGACCGGCGTGCCCTCGTGGTCGTAAGCCGTATAGGCGTCTGCCGCACGCGGATCCGCGCGAAGCGTCACGCTCGCCGGCTTGCATGCCGCAAGGCCCGAAACCGCCGTTGCGAACATCGCGCCCCCGAGCAAGATAGCTGCCCACTTTTTCATAAATTCCTCCTGTTTCCCCTTGATGATGATCCGAGGATAAATTTTGTAGTTTTATTGTACTATCAGAATGACGCTTTGTCAATAGGTTTTGAAAAAAATTTTTATTTTTTTCTTGATTTTTGACAGAAATTCATTAAATTTATGAAAATAATGCTCTTTTGAAAAAAATTTTTTTGTATTTTGCGTCAAAACGGCCCCATCGCTCCCGTGCGCCGCGCGCCCTGCCGAAAGCAAACCCGGCAGGGCGCGCGGCACAAAAAAACCCCGCCGAAGCGGCGGGGCGGAGCTTATGATGATGTTGGTACCGTGCGGGGGGCGCGGTCAGATGAGTTTGCTGACGGTGGCACGGCTGCTGCGGGCGACGAAGCCGTCGAAGCGCGCCTTGTCCGAAATATGGATGCCCGTGCAGAGCACGTCCACCATGAAGAGCTGCATGATCTTGCCCGTCATGGCGCCGGGCTGGTTGGGCGCCTCCATGGGCGCCGCCGCCAGAACGAGGTCGGCATACCGCGTGAGCGGGGATTTTTCGTAATTGGTGATGACGAGCACCTTCATGCCGCACGCCCGCGCAAGCTCGGCGGCCTCCACCGTGTCCTTGGAGCTGCCCGACACGCTGAAGATGATCATGAGGTCCCTGGAGCTGCGCGAAGAGATGAGCACGTTCTGGAGGTGGGTATCCCGCTCGCAATAGGTGAGTAGTCCCATCATCATGAGGCGGTTGTGCAGTTCGAGCGCCGCGAGGTAGGAATGCCCCACGCCGAAGCAGCAGATGGTCTCCGCCTCGAAGATCATGTCGTAGGCGGCCTGCAAGCGGTCGCCCTTGAGCACTTTGCGGCAATTTTTCATCGCCTCTTCGTACGCCTCGGCGATCTCGTCGACGTAGTCGATCCCCTCCTGTTCCTTGTGCCCGATGTCGATGACGCCCTGCGCAAGGTTGAGGCGGAACTCCTGGTAGCCGTTGAAGCCGAGCGAACGGCAAAAACGGAGCACCGTCGCTTCGGCGACCCCCGTCGCCGCCGCAAGATCGGTGATGGACATGTAGATCAGCCGTTTGTGGTCTACCGTTTCGAAATAATCGAGCAATTTGCGCTGGCTCTTGGTCAGCTTGCCCTCGCGCATGTTGGCGATCTTCGTGTTGATGCTGGTCGGCATATTCTCTCCTCCGTTATGCTGCCGCAAGTTGTTTTTCTTTCCTATATGACGGCATTTTGCCGAAATAGACGACTGTATTGTAAAACTTGGAAAACAATTTGTCAAGCGTTCTCGATTTATTGCATAAAATTACTCTTTTTTGCAAATTTTCGTCAAAAATCGCGTAGAAAACCGTGAGATGCTCCCACTTTTCCGCCATGAAGCACAAAATTTTTCATATTCCGCTGCAAGGAGGTGTCCTCGGGGAAGTCCTCGGGCGCGAGATCGGGGTTTTTGAACACCCACAATTTGTAGCCCGCGTCGTCGGGAAAGTATTCGAATTTGCGGAACAGGTCGCGGAAACCGCGCACGTTGGAGCCTTCGGGCAGCAGCTTTTTCAGCTTATGGGAGAGCATCCACGAGCGGCAGTAGTAGTTCCCGCCGCCGAGCGCGCGCTTTGCTTCCCGCACCGAGGCGAGCACCGCGGCACGGCTCAGATCCGCGTCCGAGGGGATGTGCATGGAGATCCCCTCGTCCGTCCTCTCGTATTCGAGCGAACCGATGCGCACGAGCAGCCCCGAGGTCTGCCGCCACGTCCAGAACCAGCGGTCGAAACCGTAGCGGCCGAAGCTGGCGAGATTTTCCCGCACGAACCTGCCGAAGACGCGCATGGTGGCCTCGTAGACCCCTTCGGGAAGCCCCTCCGCAACGGGAGCCGTCGCCGCCGCGCGGAGCATGGCGGAGAGCATGCGGAAGCCGTCCTCGTCGGGCGTCAGCAATTCGTGCAGCTCGTCCGTTCCCTCCTCGGCGCGGAGCGGGTCGTTGAGCAGGCGGACAAGCCCTTCGATCCCCTCCTCATAGACAAGCTGTTCCACGGCCTCCCGCGGGACGTCCAGCCCGCGCGCGAATGCCCGCAGCTGTTCGGTTGTCGTAATGGTCGGTACGGCTTTCATGTCATGGCTCCACGAGAACGGTTTCGAAGTCCTCCTTCCGTATCTGCGACGTCCCGCCGTCGCGGACGAGCGTGAACGCCGTGGGTCTTTCGATAAACTTCACCCATGTCAGGTTTTTGTCGTCGAGCGAGGCGGTGTTCAGGGCGGGTCTTGCGAGGGGCAGGACCTTGCCGCAGCGCAAAAAGAACACCACTTCCTCCGTGGAAACGGGGATATAATATTCCCCCTTTTCGAGCGTCTGTTCGGTGAAGCGGTCGCCCGCCTTCATGCGGATGAGTTTCATCCGTTCGGGCAGGTAGACGTATCTGCCCTTGGCGTTCTGGGTATAGACGGGGGCGATCATGAGGCTGCCGCCCACGAGGAGCTGGTCCTCCACCGTCCTTGCGCGCACGTCGTCGGGATAGGCGAAGGCGAGCGGCCGGAAGAGCATGTCGTTTTCGAACGCGCAGCGCACGAATTCACTGTACAGATAGGGCAAGAGCGAATACCGTATGCCGAGAAGGTTGCGGAATACGTCCGTCCTCGTAAAGCGGTAGCACTCCTGCGGACGGGAACCGAGGTTGGAATGGTTGCGCATGAGGGGCACGAACACGCCGAGCGCAAGCCAGCGGAGGAGCAGTTCCTCCGTCGTGCTCCCGCCGAATCCGCCTAAATCGGCGCCCGCGAACAGGAAGCCGCACATGTTCAGCCCGGGGAGCTGTTGCAGGTTGAGCAGAAGGTGGGACCACCATGCGCTGTTGTCCCCCGTCCAGATCCCGCCGTAGCGGTGCATACCGACGCAGGAGGAGCGGGAGAAAAGGAGAAAGCGCTTGCCGGGCGCGTACTCCGCAAAGTACTCCGCCGCGGCGCGCGTCATGTTGTAGCCGTAGAGGTTGTGCACCGCTTCGTGCACGACGCGCCCGTTCTCCGTTTCGTGGTAGAAGGCGCGGTAATCCCCGTCGTTGTTTTGCAGGCCGAAGAAGGTATGGCTCACCCGCTCGTAGTCGGCAAGGCAGGTGATCTCCTTCGTTTCCGAGGCGATCCGAAGGGCGTCTTGGAGCCGCTCCTGCGAATAGAAGAGGACAGGCTCGTTCATGTCGTTCCAGAAGCCCTCGATGCCCATGTCGAGCAGGACCCGATAGCGGGAGCCGAACCACTTGCGCGCCGCGGGGTTGAGCATATCGGGCAAAACGCTGTTGCCCGGCCACACGCCCACGACGAAGGGGCTGCCCGACGCGTCCTTGCAAAAATACCCCTTTTGGATCCCCTCGTCGTACACGGGGTACCCCTCTTCTACCTTGACCGCCGCGTCGATGATGGGCACGAGGTGGATGTTCTTTTGCTTCATCTCCGCGGCAAAGGCCTTGAGGTCGGGGAAGCGGGTCTTGTCCACCGTGAAGTCCTTGAAGCGCTCCATGTAGTCGATGTCGAGGAAGAGCATATCGAGCGGAAGCCCCGCCTTTCGGTATTCTTCGTACACCTCGCGGATGTCCGCCTCGTTCTTGTACCCCCAGCGGGACTGCGCAAAACCGAACGCCCACTTGGGGGGGATGTAGCTCCTGCCGATGAGGGCGCGGAACTCTCTGACGATGGCGGACGGGCTGTCCCCCTCGAAGAGATAGAGGTCGAAATCTTTCGCCTTGACAGTAAAGAGGTTGCGGTCGGTAAAGCCGACGTCGTACTCCACCCTGCCCGCGCAATCGAGGAAGGCGCCGAAGCATTCCTTCCCCCAGACGAGGAAGAAGTTATGGGCGCCGTAGAGGCTCGTCCTGCCCTCGTGGTGGATGGGATCGTCGAGGTTCCAGCTCTCGTAGTGCCAGCCCCGCTTGTTGATCCCGCGCATCTGTTCGCCCAATCCGTAGACGGCGTCCTCTTCCGCAAGCGGATAGGAGAGGGTGACAAGCTCCCCCTCCCGCGAGAGGGAAAAGTGCGCGGGCGCGCCCGACGAGAGGGCTACTTTGCGGATGACCGCATCCGTGGGAAAGGGATGTCCGAAACGGTATTTCATATTTTCTCCTTTATTCGTTGACATTGACCGAAGTCATGCGCCGCCAGCGCCATTCGCACTGGTCGGGGTCGATCTCGAAATCGTTACCGTGCCCCATGAAGTCGAGCAGCTTTTCGCCCAGCTCGGGGACGGGCGTGCCGTCCGTCAGGTAGGCGCCGAGCTTGCGGAGCGCGGTTTGGACGCGCCGTTCGAGCGCGCCGAAGCGGATGTCCTGCACGTCGAACCCGTTGGCGCGGTTCTCCCTCTCCCACTGGGCGGAGAAGGCGCCGTAGAGGGCAGCGACGCGTTTGAGAAGCTCTTTCAGCTCCATCCGGCAGCGCGCAAGCCGTTCGCGGTCGCCCGCCTGATAGGCTTTGCGCAGCCTTATCCCCATGTCCGCTTTGAGGGCAAGGGTACGCGCCAGACGGTACTGCGTTTCAAAGAGATATTGCCATCTGCCCGCCCTCTTTTCGGCGGCGCGCAGCGTGCGGGCGTGCTCTTCGTACAATTCCCCCACGCCCTCCCATACCGTGGTGTCGAGCGTGCCGAGCAGCACGTCGTTGAAGAGAAGGTACTTGTTCGCGCTGTTCTTCTCCTCCACGTCGTCGTTCCGCGTGACGCGGTTGCAGAGGTCGAGGGCCATGAAGTCCTCGAACCGCACCCCCGTGAGGTTGCGGAAGCTGCGCTTGCAGGCGGCGTTCACCGCGAATTTCCCGTAGCGCGCGCGGGAGCAATAGAAGATGGCGGGAAGGCTGGAAAACACCGAGCATTCGGCGCCGTTGTCCCCCCAGCCCGTGACGACGAAGCGGCCGATCTTGTTTTTGACGCAGGCGCGCACCGCCGCGGCGGAGGCGGCGAGGGAATAGCGGTTGTCGGGCGTAAAGCCCAGCCACTTCCACGCGCCCCCCGCAAAGCCGACGGGGTTGCGGAACACGCGGTGCTTCTTCATCATTTCGCTGTAATGCTTTTCGTCGGTGGAGCAGTAGTCCCAATAGATCAGCTCGACATTTCCGGGCAGGCTCTCAGCGACATTTGCGGGCAGGTCGCCGCCGTACTGCGCGCTCATCGCCTGCGAGAAGAACATATCCGACCACATCATGGGCGCTTCGAACCCGTATTTGCGGCAGATCTCCACCACCCGTTTCAGGTGCTCCGCCATGATCTCAAAGCGGGAGCGGCAGCCGTGAAGGTCGAGATAGCGTCCCCGTCCGAGCATGTACGCCTCGTCCATGCCGATGTTGATGTTGCGGGAGCTGAAATACCGCGCGCACGCCGAAATGAGCGCCTCGAGAAAGCGGTACACTTCCCCGTCGCCCGCAAGCAGGATGTCCCCCGTGTCGAACAGGTGCCCCATCGCGTAGTGGCGGGTGAGGGTGTTGAAATGGGCGAGCGTCTGGATATAGGGCACAAGCTCGATGCCGAACTGCTTGCAATATTTGTCCGCCTCGCGGATCTCCTCCCCCGTGAAGGGGGTGCGCAGATAGCCGAAGTAGGGATATCCCTCCACGGCGAAGGTGTCCTCCATGTACAGCCCGAGGCTGGTGTAGCCGAGCACCGCAAGATGGCGGATCAGCTCCTTCAAGGTATCCATTTGGGGCACGGCGTTGCGGGAACAGTCGAGCATGTAGGTGAGGTCGCCAAAATTGCTCTTCGGGACGATCGGCGCGCCCTCCCGCGGCAGGCCCTCGTCCGAGAGCAGCTTGAGCGCGTAGAAAAATTCCACCCGCTTCTCCACGGAGATCACGACCCGTCCGCCGTTATATTCGATCTGGAAGGCTCCCTCCCTGCATTCGACGGGGACCTCCCCGCCAAGCTCGATCCCGCAGGGGGCAAGCTCCGCCGCCGCCCTTTTCAGGTCCGCGGAAAGAATGTTGAATTTCATAGTTTCTCCTCAAAGACAGGCGCCCACGATGCCCGCGCGGTTTTTCAGGCGGGCAAAGGCGATGTCCGTTTTCTTTTCGATGAGCGATAAAATGATCTCCTCCGACTGCGCCATGCCGCCGCCGAGCAGGATACATTCGGGGCGCACTTCCGCGCGGATGATATCGAGCAGGCGGTTGAGATAGACGCCGAATTCGCGCAGGACTTCCCCTGCGGCGGCATTCCCCTCCGCATACAGCCCGAAGAGCTGTTTGGCGCTTTTCAGCGCGGGGATCGTTTCCCTGCCGCGGGCAAGGAGCGCCGTCGCCGAGAGATAGCTCTCCGCGCAGCCGCGCTTCCCGCACGAGCACTGCCGCCCGCCTTCGACGAGGGTGACGTGCCCCCAGCGCGCGCCGTCGAAACAGGCGCCGCGCACGATCTCCCCGTCCACGAGGCTCGCGCCGCCCACCCCCGTACCGAAGGTGAGCATGGTGACGTTCCGCTTTCCGGGGCAGAAGAGAAGTTCCCCCTTGAGGGCGCACACCGCGTCGTTGTCCGCCTGCACGGGGACGCGGTAGCGGCTCTCGAGCACGCCCTTGATGTCCATGCCCGTCCAGCCGCGGAGATTATCGGTCGCATACACGCAGATCCCGCGATACGGGTCGATATTTCCCGCAGAGGAAACGCCGATCTTTTCGACCTTCTCCCCCCCTTCCAGAAGTGCGTCCAGAACGGAAAAGAGGGAGGTCAGGATCGCTTCTCTCCCCTCCCTGCCGCGGGTGGGCGCCTCCCGCTCGCGGAGAAAGTGCAAACCGTCGAGCAGCGCCCCCTTGACCGTGGTGCCGCCGATGTCTACGCCGAGTTTCATTTGCGTTCGAGTTTTACCTCCGTTTCAAACATTCTGCGCCACGGCATGCGGATGTGTACGTCCTTGACCTCCGCGGCGAGCGCGGGGAAATTTTCCCGCATGTAGCGCACGATCCCCTCCCGTACGGCGGCGGCGACTTTTCCCTCTTCGCCGTCCGCGTGGAAATAATCCAGCCCCATCGCGGGGAGGAGGCGCGCGGTGACGTCCTGCCGCACAAAGCCCATGTACGCCGCGTCCTCATAGTAGCGGTGGAGCAGGAAGGAAATGCGTCCCTCGTCGTCCCCGCCGAGCAGATAGAGCACGCTCTGGCACACCGCGGTGCCGATGGTGTTGCTCGAAGTGTTCCAGCCCGCGTAGGCGTGGAGCTTCAAAAGAAGCCCCTCGCTTCCAAGCAGGCGCAAAAGTTCGAGGTCGCTGCCGTTGCAGGCGGCGACGTCCCCCACCGCCACGATCTTGCCGCAGCCGAGGGCGTACCCGATGAAACGGACGAATTCGCCGAGATTGCGGTCGATGTCGTAGGCCTGCACATAGGCGGGGTCGGTGTCGTGATACATGCAGGAACCCATGTTGATACAGAGCGCGATGTCCGCCTCGGGCAGGGAATACACCTGCACGCCGCCCACCGCGAGGATATGATATTTGACCGTTTCGCCGATGGCCCTGTCCTCGAACCACGGGACGACCCCCTCCGCCTTGGTGCTTGCAAAGTGCACGAAAATCTTGGGAGAAACGCCCTTCAGGCGGGCGACCGCCCTGCCGAGGAGGATAAGCCCCGTGTCGTCCGCCGAGGGATACATGGCGGTCTTGAGGTGGAGGGAATTCTCCTTCAGAAAGGCGCGGATGCGGATCTGGTCCATGGCGGTAAAGCCGTACACCGCCGCGTCGTCCTGCGGGACGATGAAGTAGTCCACGACGCCGTCGCGGATATATTGCAAATTGTGTTCGAGCACGGCGAGGTTCTTGTCGCGGCGGGCGAGGTAGTCCCCGAGATAGGGCGCTGCCTTTTCCCTGACCCGCTCCATGTCCTCCCGCTCCCCGTCGGTGAGCTTGCCGAGCTTTTCGAGGTGGGTATATCTGCCGAAGAGGTGGATCTCCCTCCCGCAAATGTCGTAATAGTCAGGCTCCTCGTCCGAGAGGGAGTAATCGGGACAGCGCATGATGAGCTGGAACACATAAAACTGCATACGGGGATTGATCCGCCGCAGTTCTTCCACCAGGCGCGCGCGGCGGAGAAGTTCCCCAAGGGGCAATTCGTGCAGCCGCGAGGGCACGATGCCGCCGTAGATGAGGGTGTCGAGGGAGAGCACGCAGGCGTCGGCGTCCCCGATGTTTTCGAGCAGCCACGCGGCGATCTTTTCGGTGTCTCCCGGGGTCTTTTTGTCCCCCATGATCTCCTTGGGCGGGAGCTTTAACTCATAGTCCGCCTTGGGCATGATCTGCGGGTAGTAATAGTTGCAGGGCCGCTCGTCGAGCGGCAGCATAACGATCTTCATCTCCATTCTCCTTGAAAGCGCCTGATCTCCCGCTCGTAGGAAAGGGCGAGCGCGCGCATGCCGATGTCGTTGGGGTGGATGCCGTCGGTGGAATATTCGCCGATGTTCCCGCGGAAGAGCTTGGAGCCGTCGGCAAAGGAAACGGCGCGTCCCGCCCTGCGGTATTGCGCGGCGAGCCGCCGTAAGAAGGTACGGTAGTACGCCGCCATGCGGGCGCGGTAGTCATCGTAGTAGTCGAGCGCGAAGGGCACGCGGGAATAGAGCACGACCTTCGCGTCGGGCGAGGAAGCGAAAAAGGCGTCGAGGAAGGGCGCGGCGTTGTCGCGCAGACGCTCGTCCACGCCCGCGTTTGGTTCGGCGTCCACGATGAGATAGCCGAGCCTGCGCTTCCCCAAAATTTCCCCCATCTCCCTTTCCATGAAGGCGACGCCCGAAAAGCCGAAGTTCAGCACTTCCGCATGCAGGGCGCGGGAGAGGACGGCGGCGGGCGCCAGCCCGGGGCGGGAAGCGGCGCAGCCGTGCACGATGCTCGTGCCGTAAATGCCCACCCGTACGCTGTTTTCATAGCCGAAGGGGCGGACAAAGGCGTCGCTGTCCAGCCCGATCTCCAGCGATCCGACCGCCATGTAGAGGGGAAGGTGTAAGATGTACTTGCGCGGCGTTCTCGGCGCGTGCAAGAAGTGGCTGAGCGGGACCTCGTACTCCGTCGCGTCAAACTCGTAGCGCGCGACTTCGTGCAGGAGAAAGTCCCCTGCCCGCCCGTCATAGACGTAGAGGTCCATGCCGCACTGCCCGATCTGGGTCATGTTCGTCATGTTGAACTTGTCGCGGAGCTTCACCCGCACGCTGATCGCGGCGCTGTCCGTTTCGAAGCGCACCGAGATGCCCGAGGAATGCTCGCCGAACCACGCCTCGCCGTCGTTCAAGGGACGGATGAGGTCGCGCTCGGCGGCCGTGAGGCGGCAATAGCCCGCCTCCTCCCCCGCGTCCGTGCCGTAAAGCCCGAAACAAGGCTCCTTGGCGCTCCGCCATTTCAGACCCGTCGGGAAGGGCAGATCGCCCGTCATGTTCGGGTCGAAAGTGAATACGTTCATGCCTCTTTCCTCGAAGTGACCAGAATGCCGTTCATGACGGGGCGGGTGCCGGTAAGTTCCGTGCTTGCCGTATCGGAGGAGCGGACGACCACTCTGCCCGTTTCCTCTTTTTCGCCGCGCACGACGAGCTGGGTGGAGCCGCCGCCGTCGAAGTTCGCCGCCTGCGTGCAGCCGTAGTAGTAGGCAAATTCGGCGAGTTCGGGCAAATTCATGCCGTGGGTATCGCCCTCTACGGGGGGCTTGCCCTTTCTGTCCGGTTGTGTCGTCCCGTAATACATCGATTCGACCGCGAAGATGACGACGTTGCCGTTGGGCTTGATGCCGACCGCCGAGCGGGGCACGTCGGGGCTTTGCGCGCCGTTGGTGTTCTCTTTTTCGACGGTGTCGGCGATCTTATTGTCCACAACGAGCGCCTGGCGGCAGCCGAGAATGGTTTCATAGCCGTTCCACGTCCCGTCGGGAGAGGTGACCGCAAGCTCTACCTTGTCCCCCGCTTTGAGGGAGGAGAGATATTTGCCGTATGCCCCGTCCTCGTCCTTGGTGACGAGATACCCGTAGCCGTCGCCCGCCGAAAAACGGGTATCCTCCGTGACGTGCGTCACTTCGAGTACGGTGAGGCCGAAGATGCCCTTGGAATTGTCCACCTTGACGGCATAGCCGCCTTTTTGCTTGGCGCCGCCGCTCGAACGGTAGGTGATGAAATCGGACGAAACTTTGCCGTTCTCCTGGAAATCGAGCACGTTTTCTCCGTCCGTCAGCTTGTAGGAGAGCTTCGCCTTGACGAGCTGCTCCTTGACCGACGGCGAGGCGGGATCGCCCTCGTATTTCCGGATGGGTGCGATCTGCGCCGTCGTCCCCTTCACGCCGAAGAGCATGGGCGCGGAGGCGGGCACATCGGCGCCTTGCCGATAGTCGTATTTGCCCTCGTCGTTGTGGCTGTCTTTGACGATGACGCCGTCCTTTACGAAGGCGTTCACGCAATAGCCGCCGAAGAAGTCGGCATTGAGGGACATATAGACGTGGCCGCCCGTGTCCTTCTCCCATGCCTGCGCCATTTGATAGGGCGTGGTCTTGGTATAGGAAAATCCCTCGGCGACGTTGTCCTTGGTTCCCGCGACGATGTTCGCCTTTTTGAGGTCGACTTCCACGGCATAGACGACGACGTCCTGCCCGTTCGTCTTTTTCAGCTTGTTCGCAACGAGGTGCACGCCCGCGCCAAGCTCGGTGATCTCATTCGTCACTTCGCCGAACTTTTCGGGCTTGTACCCCGAACGGTACACGACCGAGAAGGGTTTCTCGGGTTCCTTGTCCGGTTCCTTGTCGGGATTATCGGGCTGCTCGAGCGAGGGATCGTTCTCGTCGGGCAAAAGCGGGTCGCACCCGGCGAGCATGCAGGAAAAGAGCAGCAGCACGGATACGGTCAAACACATCAGCGTCCTGAAGAATAACGGCAATTTTTTCATGGTTTGCATTCCTCTTTATGAAAGTAATTTTCCTTGCCTAAATTTTAATACAGAAACAGAGGTTTGTCAACGGTTTTGAAAAAAATTTTCTTTATTATTTGCTGTTTTTCACGCGCATGACCATATATTTTATTGAAATATTCACCATCTTGATAATTTTGCAACTTTTTTTCATTTTGTTGTCTGAAAAACCGCGCAAAAAAAGCCCGCCCGCGCCGCGGAAAACGCAGCGGCGCGGGCGGGCGGCCCCGTTTCTTTCGGGCGACGGGGTCACTCCCGCTTGCTCTCCCCTCCTTGTTGGGAAGCAGCTCTCCTCTTCGACCAAAGGACCAATGTAAGCGACAACACGAAGCCGACGAGGAGCATCATGGCGGCAACGGCCCAATACCACGGATCCGAGAACAAAACGGTGCCCGTTTCGCGGATCACCGAAGCGTACACCGCGGGCACGCTGCCGACGATAAAGCCGAAGATCGCAAAGTAGGTGCCGCGGGGGAACTTCTTCAAGAGGAACTTCATGAGGACGGAGATGCCGAAAAACCCGATGACAAGTCCCGCCGCGAGGCAGGCAAGCACGAGAAGGCAGATCCCGATCTGCTGCCCGTGCAGTAAATTTTCCGTGATGAGCGCGACAATGGGGTTATAATAGCCGAAGATGAGCAGGAGCATGGACCCCGAGATGCCGGGGACGACGAGCGCCGCCGAGCCGACGATCCCGACGAGGACGAGCAGGAGATACCCGCCGAAACCGAGGTGGAAGAGGTCGGCTTCTTTCCCGAGGGGGAGAAAGCAGAGGGAAGCCGCCGCCGCGAGCGGAAGGATGCAGGCGAAAAGGTGCTTCCACGAGGGCTTTGACGGCGGTTCCCCTTTCATTTTGTCGGTCACGGAGGGCAGTCCGCCGAGCGCCAGCCCCACGAACAGCGTGACGGTGGGCATGGGGTAGTGTTTCAGCCCCCACTGGATGGGCAGGATGAGCGCCGCCACCCCGAGGAGCATTCCCAGAACAATGGGAAGCAGGGTGAGAAAGCTCGATTTGAAGTGCTTGAAGAAATCGGCGATCGCGCCGACGAGCTTTTCATAGACGCCGAGGATGGCGGCGACCGACCCGCCCGAAAAGCCGGGGATGATGAAGGCCACGCCGATTGCCACGCCGCGCAGGACGTCGAAAAGAAAGCAAACGAGCTTATTCTGTTTTGCCGTGTTTTGCTGTTCCATGGTTTATGATTATTGCCTACGCTCGCAAAAAATGACAGTGCTGCCGCCTCTATCGGAAAGGCGCCCCACACCCCTACCCCTCTCCCACGGAGAGGGTACCCCCTCCATGGGAGGGGGATAAAGGGGGTGGGCAATCTCGGCGCCCCTTGCAGGGGAACTGGCGAGGCGTTAGCCGAAGTCGCCCCGCGCCGTTCTAAAACGTCATTCCGAGCGCAGTCGAGGAATCTCTACCGCATTATAATAAGGTTGAGATTTCTCCACGCGGTCGCTTCGCTCCCTTGGTCGAAATGACGAATAAATTCTCGGCTGCCCCTTGTAGGGGAGCTGTTGAGCGGAGCGAAACTGAGGGGTTTTGAGAACCCTTTCGGCTCACTGCGTTCGCCACTTTCCCTAAAAGGGACAGCAAGTAATCTCGGCTGCCCCTTGAGGGGGAGCTGTCACGAGCTAGCGAGTGACTGAGGGGGTGTTTTTGTTTACGACACCCCTTCCGTCTTGCCGCCGTTGCGGCAATCCACCCTTCTCACACGGGGTAGAAGCCCGTGTTCGGTCACCGTTCGCGCGGCAAATGCGCTACTTCGCCTAACGGCTCGTGCCGCCTAAGGAATTAGACATTAGAAAGGCGGGGCACTCATGTCGCATTGCGCCAACGATTATCAATCGTTGGCAGAAGGCAAGGCTCCACCTCGAGGGGTGGGCAAGGGGGGAAGGAGCAAAGAAACGCGTGAACCTCTTTACATATTTTTCATCCCGCGCTTTTCCATAAGCGCCCACAATTTGCCGTATGCTTACGGCTTAATATAATCCCCATGCCTTAGGCGGAATTCACTTCCGCCGTGGGCGACCCAATTTGCCGCACACCTACGGCTTCGTGTTGGACAAGGCGAACGAGAGGACAAGCAAGTTAAGGCGCGCACAGCCCATTTCCTCACGAAAATTTGTCGCAAGACAAATTTTGTGAACCTCTTTACATATTTTTCATCCCGCGCTTGCCGTGGGAGAGCTTCCGCACCGACGTGCGGTGTTCCTCGCCTGCATAGAGGCGCACCAGATTCTTCCTGTGCGCAAACCACGTCAATGCGTTCAGCACAAGCAGCATCATAAAACACGCGATCGCCCAACCGCTTGCAAGCGTCCCTTCGTAGCGGAAGAAAAAGATCAGCCCCTGCCACACGGAAAATCCCGTGACGCCCAAAAGCGAACCCATGCTCCCCCACTCGGTCAGGGCGATGTAGCCCACGATCCCCACGAAAAGCAGCGCAAACAGAACGAAGAAATACCACCATTTCTCGCAGGGGAGGCAAAACCAGAACAGTCCCAGCGTGGAGGCGATCCCCTTGCCGCCCTTGAATTTCATCGTCACGGGCCAGATGTGCCCGATGATGACGAACACGCCGCAAAAATAGCGGGTGAAATCGGAGATGACGACCTCCGTCCCCGCAAACACATAGTGGCGGAAGATAAAATAACTGATGAGCGCGGGAACGCCCCCCTTGCAGGCGTCGAGCAGGAAATTGAGCAGCCCCACCTTTAAGCCGAACTCGCGGGAGATGTTCATCGTGCCGGGGTTGCCGCTGCCGATCTTGCGGACGTCCTTATGCTTGAAGCGCGCGATGAGCACCGCAAAGTTGAAACAGCCGATCAGATAGCACACGGCTGCCATGAGGAGGAACCAGTACCAGAGTTGGGAGAAGGCGAGAGATTTCTCGACTGCGGCTGCGCCTCCGCTCGAAATGACGGAAGAGGCGGAGAGAAGGGGCATCATGCGTCCTCCTTTTTGCTGCGCACCTGGATGCGGATGGGCGTGCCCGAAAAATCGTACGCCTCGCGGATGACGTTTTCAAGATAGCGCGCATAGGAGAAGTGCAGCAGCGTTTCGTCGTTGACCATCAGCACGAAGTGCGGCGGCTTCACGGAAACTTGCGAGGCATAATAGAGCTTCATGCGCCGTCCCAGATAGCTCGGCGGCTCGGAAACGCGCATCGCGTCCATCAGAAGGTCGTTGAGCGCGCCCGTCGGAATGCGGAAGTTCGCATGGGAGTACACTTCCTCGGCAAGGGCAAGCAGTTTTTCCACCCGCTGCCCCGTCTTGGCGGAAATGTACACGGACTTATAATAGTCCATGAATTTGAGGTCCTCTTGGAGCTTTTCTTCGAACTTCTCGATGGTGTGCGTGTCCTTTTCGACGGCGTCCCACTTGTTCATGACGATGACGGAGGGCTTCCCCTCCTCATGCACTCTGCCGATGATGCGCACGTCCTGCTCGGTCAGCCCGACGGTGCAGTCCACGACGAGAAGCACGACGTCCGCGCGGCGGATGGCGTCGAAGGCGCGGAGCACGGAATAGTACTCCACGTCGTCCCCGACGGAGCGCTTGCGGCGGATGCCCGCCGTGTCGATGATGGTGTATTTCTTCTCCCCGCGCGTGAAGGGGGTGTCGATCGCGTCCCGCGTGGTGCCCGCGATCTCGGTGACGATGGTGCGCTCCTCCCCCAAAATTTTGTTGACGAGGGAACTCTTGCCCGCGTTGGGCTTGCCCACGACCGCGATCTTTAAGGAGTCGTCCTCGGCGTTCTCCCCCTTTTCGAACCACTCCACCGCCTTATCGAGCACATCGCCGATGCCGCGCGAATGTTCCGCAGACACGGCAAACGGCTCCCCGAGGCCGAGGGAGTAGAACTCGAACACCTTGTCGGGAGAGTAGTCGTCGATCTTGTTGACGACGAGGATCACGGGCTTTTTGCTGCGGCGGAGATAGTCCGCCACGTCGTGATCGGAGCTTGTAAGCCCCTCCTTCCCGTCGGTAAAGAAGAGGATGACGTCGGCGGTCTCCACGGCGAGCTGCGCCTGCAGGGCGATCTGTTTCCACATCAGGTCCTCGCTTTTGAGTTCGATGCCGCCCGTGTCGACGAGGGTAAAGGGCTTGCCGCGCCATTCGCTCGTGACGTAAATGCGGTCCCGCGTGACGCCGGGCCTGTCCTCGGTGATGGAGATCTTCCGTCCCGCGACCTTGTTGAAGAAGGTGCTCTTTCCGACATTGGGACGGCCGACGATTGCGATCAAAGGTATCATAATACCCATATTATAAAAAAATTTCCGTCCTTTGTAAAGAAAAAACGTGCAGAAAATCAAAAACGGCAGGGTTGCCGCTTTTTGCCACGGCAACAGAACCCCCTCCTGCGGAGGGGGATACAGGGGGTGGGCAAGCCCTCTCCTAAGGAGAGGGTGCCGAGCAACGCGAGGCGGGTGTGGTGTTCTCGGCGCCCCGCGCTGTTCTTATAACGTCATGTTGAGCGGAACGAAGTGAAGTCGAAACATGGTCCACTTGTCACCCATTCGACGACGCCTCGCTGCGCTCGGCTTGCTACTTCGCCTGCGGCTCGTGCCGCGCTTAGAGAAACAGAACAGCGCGCGGGGCAGGGTGACGTAAAGAGGGCGCGGGGCAGGGTGACGTATTCAGAACACGCCCCACACCCCTACCCCTCTCCCACGGAGAGGGATAAAGGGGGTGGGCATCTTGGCGCCCCTGCAGGGGAGCTGGCACGAACGTAGTGAGTGACTGAGGGGTTCTCGGAAACCACCCTCGCGTTGCTCGGGTACTTTCTCACACGGGTAGAAGCCCGTGTAACTTCGCACTGCGTGCTCGTGCCGCCCTTAGAAAAACAGAACGTGCGGGCGGGGCGGTCACCGTTCGCGCGGCAAATGCGCTACTTCGCCTGCGGCTCGTGCCGCCTAAGGAATTAGACATTAGAAAGGCGGGGCACTCATGTCGCATTGCGCCAACGATTATCAATCGTTGGCAGAAGGCAATGCTCCACCCTTTCAGGGACAGCAAGCGCCCCCCCACAAAAAAAGCAAAAATAATCGGCACATATGCCACACAAACGAACGTTTGTTTGATATAATAGAGGCATGAAGAAAAGTTTTGTCCTCTACGAAAGCTATGGAAGGCAGCTCGAATTGCTCGACTTCGAGCAGAGCGGACGCCTCCTCAAAGCGATCTTTGCCCATGAGTACGGCGGCAAACAGCCCGCCCTCGACGCGCTTACCATGATGCTCTACCTCGAGATCGAGAGTACGCTCGACCGCGACCGCAAGCAATACGATCTCGTCTGCCAAAAGCGGGCGGACGCAGGACGGCAGGGCGGCAGACCCCGCAGCGATTTTTCTTGTTCCGAAAAAAAAGCAAATGCTTTCAAGAATGAGAATGAGAATGAAAATGAGAATGTAGATGAGAAGGAGCGCGTTCCCTCGGCGCCCGCTGCCGTGCGGCGCGCCCGCGGGACCGACCCCACCGAAAAGATCGCGGAGCGGGAGCGTTTTTACAGCGTCCGGAAGCAACGTGCGGAGGACGAGGCGGAGAAAAACTTAGAAAAGGCGCGCGGAGATGTGGAATTCCGCGACGCCGAACGGGAGATGAAGGACGCAGAGATCTCTCTTGCGCGGGCAGAGGCGCGGGGAGAGGACCCGTCTGCCCTTCGGAAGCTGCTCTATATGGCAAAAAAGAGGCGATGTGCGGCAATGGCACGGCTGCACTTTGCCGAGAGCGACTTTTTGCCGCGGTATGCGTGTAAGAAGTGTTCGGACACGGGCTTTTTGCCCAACGGCCGCGGCTGCGATTGCTTTCTAAGCAGCGGGTAACGGCATGACCTGCCCCCACTTGTGGGGGTAAGAAAATCACGTCATGTTGAGCGGAGGCGTTAGCCGAAGTCGAAACATGGTCCACTTGTCACCCATTCGACGACGCCTCGCGTTGCTCGGCTGCTCAGGGTGACGTAAAGAGGGCGCGGGGCAGGGTGACGTAAAGAGGGCGCGGGGCAGGGTGACGTGCGTGGGGCTTGCCCACCCCCCTACCCCCCTCCTTGGAGGGGACAAGAAAATCACGTCATGTTGAGCGGAGGCGTTAACCGAAGTCGAAACATGGTCCACTTGTCACCCATTCGACTGCGCTCAGGGTGACGTAAAGAGGACGCGGGGCTTGCCCACCCCCCCTACCCCCCTCCATGGAGGGGGCTTGGCACCACACCCGCCTCGCGTTGCTCGGCACCCTCTCCTTAGGAGAGGGCACACAAAATCCCCACGGAGGGGAGTGCGGTGAGGGTCAATCGCGGCGGACGATCTCCAGAATGCGGGTGAAATAGCCGGGAAGCGGCGCGGTGAACGTCATCCGCTCGCCCGTGGAAGGATGGGTCAGCTCCAACCGGTACGCGTGCAAAAGCTGCCCTTCCAGCGCAAAGCGCTGGTTCTTGTAGCCGTAAAGCTTGTCCCCCACCACGGGGTGCCCCAAGTACTTTGCATGCACCCTGATCTGGTGGGTCCTGCCCGTCTTTAAGCAAAACCGCACGAGGGTGTTTTTCGCAAAACGCTCCTCGGTGAAGTACTCCGTTTCGGCGCATCTGCCTTGCCCCGCGGGCAGCACCGCCATCTTCCGCCTGTCCTTCGGGTCCCGCCCGATCTGCGTCAAAATGCGACCCGTTTGCTCTTTTAGCACGCCTTCGAGGAGGGCGAGGTATTCCCGCCTGCACGTTTTGTTTTGGATCTGCGCCGAGAGGGAGAGGTGCGCCCGATCGTTTTTGGCGACGACGAGAAGCCCCGAAGTATCCTTGTCGATGCGGTGGACGATGCCCGGGCGAAGTTCCCCGTTGATGCCGCTCAAATTGTCCAAACGGTACAAGAGCGCGTTGACGAGGGTGCCCTCGTAGTTGCCCGCGCCCGCATGCACCGTCATGCCCTGCGCCTTGTTGACGACGGCAAGGTCGGCGTCCTCGTAGACGATGTCGACGGGAATGTCCTCGGGCTTTGCCGCAATGGGCGTGGGGTCGGGGATCTCCACCGTGACCGTCTGCCCCGCCCGCACCGTTTCCCCCGCCTTGGCGGGCCTGCCGCCGAGAAAGACTTTCCCCTCCTCGGAGAGTTTCTTGACGGCGGAGCGCGTAAGCCCCGATCTTTCGCTCAAAAAAACATCGACGCGGAAGGAGCTTTCCGCGACGAATTGCTTAATTTCCATTTTGGTCTTCCCCGGCGGGCGGCGCCTTTGCCTCTTCCTCCTTGGCCTGCCTGCGGTATTTGCCGAGCGGGATGACCGCCTCTTTGCCCACGAACAGAATGATGATGAGGAGGGCGACCGCGCCGAACGTGATGTAGAAGTCGGCAAAGTTGCAGACGCCGAAGCCGATGGACGACACGTCCACGAAATCGCGCACATAGCCGAGGCAAAGACGGTCGACAAGGTTCCCCAGCGCGCCCGCTTCGATGACGGCAAGGCAGACGCGCGCGGGCGTGTTCCTCTTGAACACGGTGAAGAAGAGCGCGGCGATCCCCCCGATCATGACGACCGTGAGAACGGTGATGACCGTCATGACGGCAGGCGTGTTGCCGAACATCCCCCAAGCGATGCCCGTGTTTTCGGTATAAGTCAGCTCGATGAAGTGCGGAATGACGGGTACGGCGGCATGCCCCCTGAGAAAACAGGCCGCCAATATTTTCAGGACGAGATCGAGCGCGAGAAGGACGAGCATGACAAGCCCGCCGACGATGGCCACAGTCATGGATCCTCCTCCATCAGCCCGAGTTCCTTGCAAAGATTGCCGAGATCGAGAGGCTCTTTGGGATTGAGAACGTCGTCCAAATTAAAGCCCGTGTCCTCTTCCTCCTCGTCCTCCGTCTTTTCGCCGAGGTGGGCGCGGAGGGCGTCGGTAAACGTCTTGAATTCGGCGCAGTCCTCCTCGTCGGGATATTTGCGGAGCAGACGCTCGGAGAGCAGGCGGCACTTTTCGGCAAGGAGCAGCAGCTCCCGCTTTTCCCCCTCCGCCTCTTCGGCGCTCTCCTCTTTGATGCGCTCCCCCTCTTTGACGGCGCGCATGAGCGCCACGGAGACCTCGCTCCGCTGCGATTCGAGGACGGACAGCCGCGCCCGCAGGAGCCTGTTCTCCTCTTTCAGCTCCTCCTGTCCTTCGCGCAGGCCGCGCACGACGCCCTCGTATTCCTCTTTGAGGCGGGCAACGAGCGCCTGTACTTCCTTTTCCTTATACCGTTTGCGCATCTTATTCTCCTTTATAGCCGCGGACAAGCTCCGTCTTTAAGGCGTAAAGCGCTTCGGAGAGGTCCACTTTATAGATGTGCGGCACGTCGAGGCGGGTGTATTCCTCCCAGAACCGCCCGTATTCGGCTTCGAAATAGGCGTTGATCTCCTTCAACGGTCTGGGCGGCGCCGTCCGTTTGCCGCCCTTCAGGAGCGGCTCGCGCAAGTTCCGCACGCGGAAATTCGTGAGCGTCATGCGCTTCCACGTTTCCACGGGGTGGAAAATTTCGAGCGGCTTTCCCCCGTCGATCTTCTCCCCCGCCCTTGTGATGAGGTCGGCGATCGCTTTCCCCGTATCCCCGTCGTAGAGGCGGTAGACCTCCTTCATGCCGGGGTTGGTGATCTTCTCCGTCGTGTCCGAGAGCTTGATCTTGGGGATCTCTTTCCCCTCCTCAAACACGGCGCAGAGCTTGTAAACGCCGCCGAGGGCGGGCATATCCGCGCTCGTGATGAGCTTGGTGCCGATGCCCCAGCTGTCGATCTTCGCCCCCTGCTGCCGAAGAGAGGTCACCGAATATTCGTCGAGATCGCCCGAGGCGCAGACGATCGCGTGCGGGAAACCCGCTTCGTCGAGCATTCTGCGCGCTTCCTTGGAAAGATAGGCGAGATCGCCCGAGTCGAGGCGGACGCCCTTGGGTTCATGCCCCGCGGCGCGCAGCTCTTTGAACACCTCGATCGCATGCGGCATGCCGCTGTGCAGGGTGTCGTAGGTGTCCACGAGCAGAAGGCAGCCGTCGGGAAAGCTCCTCGCGTAGGCGCGGAAGGCTTCGAGTTCGGAGGGGAAATTCATCACCCAGCTGTGCGCCATGGTGCCCGAAACGGGAACGGAGAACATCTTGCCCGCCAGGACGTTGGAAGTTCCCACGCAACCGCCGATCATCGCCGCCCGCGCGCCGTAGATCCCCGCGTCCGCGCCCTGCGCACGGCGGAGGCCGAATTCCATCACGCCGCCGCCCGCCGCCTTGCAGATCTTCGCCGCCTTGGAGGCAATGAGCGTCTGGTGGTTGACAAAGGTGAGAAGCGCCGTTTCGACGAGCTGCGCCTGCAACATGGGCGCCTTCACCGTCAGAATGGGTTCATATGGAAAGACCAGCTCCCCCTCCCTGACCGCCGTCACGTCCCCCGTAAAGCGAAGGTCTTTGAGATAGGCGAGGAAGTCCTCCCGGAAGATGCCGAGGGAGCGGAGATAGGCGATGTCCTCCTCGGAAAAATGCAGGTTTTCGAGATATTCCGCCGCCTGCTCCATGCCCGCCGCGACCGAATAGGTGATGAGTTTGTTGGGACGGAAGAAGATGTCGAACGCGGCAAGCTGTTCGTGTTTGCCCTCGGCAAAATATCCCTGCCCCATCGTGAGTTGATACAGATCGGTCAAAAGCGTTAAATTTCTCATTTTTTCTCCTCGTCCTCCGTTTGCCCGTTCTCGGGCTGTTCGGTCGGCTCCGTCGGTTCTTCGGGGTCTTTCTTGTCCTTGGAGAACCACCCTTTCACTTTCCCGCAGAAGCGGTCCCACTTATAGCGGAAGGTCTCCTCCTCGGGCATGGGCGGATAGTTCCCGCCGAGCATGTTGATCTTGCTGAAATAGGGCTTTTCGTCCTTGGAGGCGGGAATGAACTCGGTGATGCCGCACGGGTCGCCCTCTTTGCTGCCGATGGGCGCGCCCTCCTTGCGATGATTGAAGTAGAGCAGCAGCCCGATGCCGGTCACGCCGCCCACGATCATGAGAATGGAAAAGACGAGCGACCACGGCACACCGCCGCCGCTCAAAATATATTTGGGATCGCGCAGAGGCTCCATGATGGAGCGCACCGTGCCGTACCAGACAAAATAGGCGCAGGTGAACAGCCCGTTGGGCTTCTTCGCCCACTTCCACGCAAGGGTGTAGAGAAGGATAAACCCGCAGGCGTTGATGAGGCTCTCATAGAAGAAGAAGGCGTAGTGCCATTCGCTGCCGATCTGCACCGCGAAGGGGAACCATTGCATAGAGGGGTCCGTCACGAGGCCGCCGTACACCTCTTGGTTGAAATAATTCCCCCACCGTCCGATCGCCTGTGCCGCCAAAATGGTGATGACGACGCAGTCCGCTGCGCGCAGGAAGCTGACCTTTTTCACCTTGCACACGACAAAGCCCGTTCCGACGCCGCCCAAGGCGCCGCCGACGATGGACAGACCCCCCTCGCGGATGCTCTGCCACGAAAACCACTGCGAGATGGGCATGCCGTCCGTGATACAGTAAAAGAGCCGCGTGCACAGGAGCGCCACGGGGATACAGAATACGAACAGCGTGAAGATGAGATCGGGCGAGATGTTCCGCCGTTTCATGAGAAGCGCCGAGAGCGTGGTGGCGACGATGATGCCCGTCACGATGCAGATGGCGTAGTAGTAGATCTCAAAGCCGAAGACGATGATCCCTCTGTCGTTCGCGCCGAACAGAGGACTTCCGGCAAGAAAAAGCGATGTCATAGTATTCCTCATTTTCAGGGTGAACCCATTATAGCACGTTATAAAAAGGAAAGTCAACCGCTAAACGGTTGGCTCGGGGAAATTTCATTCGATTTTGAGTTTGAGCGGCTTGACCGCTTTGAGCAGGGGCACCGCGGCAAAGAGGAGCGCGTAGTTGACGGCGCTGTTGACGAGCTGTCCCATAAACACGAGGCGGACGAGGGCGTACGTCCAGTACAAATTGGCGCCGCCGAAATAGTCGCTGAGATAGCCGAGCGCCTTGGACGAAAACCCGACGCGCGTATAGTAGAAGTAGAAGCCCGTCGTGTTGATCCCCACCGAGCAGACGAGGAGGGACAAAACGCAGATGATCGCAAGTTTTGCGTAGCAGCTCCCCTTAAAATGCAGGGGGAGTTTCATCACAAGCCCCGCGAGAAGCGCCATCACCGCCACCGAAAGCCCCACCCACGGCATGTACAAAAATCCGCCCGAATTCGCCAGAAATCCGATGGCGTCCCCCAAAAACACCGCGACAAAGCCGAATACGGGTCCCAAAAGCATGCCCGCGAGAATGCTTGCGAATACGGTAAAGGAGAACTGCGTATCGGCAAGTTTGAACTCGAAAAAGTTCACCGCGATGCAGAGCGCCGTGACCACGCCGATGTAGGCGATCTGCCGCGCGTCGGAAAGCCCGAGCAGGGCCTCCGAATAGAGAAACCGTTTCCACTTTCCCGCCTGTTTTGCCCTTTCCTGCATAAAAAACCTCCCTGATACGAGGAGGTCCGTCGTCGGCACACAGCCAAAAACACTCGCAAAAAAGATTTCGCAATTTTTTGCGAAGAGAAGGCGCAACGGAGCGCACTTGCCATTGGGGCTTGCACAAATGGCTCGAAGCGGAGTTTGCGCCGACGAGAGCGGACGCGCCGCGGCACCGCAGGACGCAGGGAGAAAAATCCCCCGCCCTTTCGTTTGCGAACAACGTCCCGTTTCGCAACACTTAACGCGCCTTGGCTACTCTTCTGGGGCTATCATAGCACATCCCGCCGAAAAGCGCAACGGTTTTACATACATTTCCCCAAATGAACAAAACTATCAACATGGTACTCGTCATGATCCGCACGGCGGTCATCTTCGTCGTCCTCCTCATCATCATGCGCCTCATGGGCAAGCGGCAGATCGGCGAAATGCAGCCCTTCGAACTCGTCATCACCCTGCTCATCGCAGAACTCGCCTGCATCCCCATGGCAGACGCCTCCATTCCCCTTCTGTACGGCATCGTGTCGGTGATCACCATCTATATCTTGCACGAGATCATGACCCTCCTCGACCTCAAAGTCAAGCCGTGGAAGAGCTTCATCAGCGGCAAGCCGTCCGTCGTCATCAACAAGAACGGCATCGACGACTACCAGCTCAAACGCAACAATTTGGACGTTTCCGACCTCATCGAAAGTTTGCGCTCGGCGGGGTATTTCTCCCTCGACTGCGTGGACTACGCCCTCTACGAGGCGAACGGGACCTTCTCCGCCCTGCCCAAACAGGACTACGAAACGATGCAGAACTCTCTCCCCCTCGTCATCATCGACAACGGAAAATTCGACGAGAAAAATCTGGAACTGACGGGGCTTTCGCAGTCTTTTTTCGAGGGCATTTTGAAAAAGCAAAAGGTGCAAAATGTGAAACGGGTGCTTGTTTTGACCGCCGACGGCAACGGAAAGCTCTACTTGCAGGCGAAGGGAAAAAAGTTTGAAACGCTGCAGGTGACCTACCCCGCCCATAAAGTTTGGTGAACGGATTTGGGACATGACCTGCCCCCGTTTACGGGGGCGGGTGGCACGGCGCAGCCGTGACAGGTGGGGGCATTCTCACGTCATATTGAGCGGAACGAAGTGAAGTCGAAATATGGTCCTCATTATCATGACGTCACCCATTCGACGACGCCTCGCTACGCTCGTCTTGCTACTTCGCCTGCGGCTCGTGCCGCGCTTAGAGAAACAGAACTTCGCGCGGGGCAGGGTGACGTACTGAGAACGCGGGGCAGGGTGACGTAAATGTCATTCCGCGCGGAGGCATTCTTAAATGTCATGTTGAGCGCAGTCGAAACATCTCTACCGCACTTGGCGCCCCTTGCAGGGGAGCTGTCACGAACAAAGTGAGTGACTGAGGGGTTCTCAGAAACCCTTTCCCCCTCGCTTCGCTCGGGTACTTTCCCTAAAAGGGACAGCAAGAGCGAGATTTCTCCACTCCGCCTTCGGCTTCGGTCGAAATGACAATAAGGGGAAAAGCGAGCAAAGAATTGTGCGAAAAACACTTTACATAATTATGATCAAATCTTTAACGGCGATCGGGATCGCGGTGCTGCTGCTCTTGGGCGCGGGACTGTTTGAATGGTATTATGTGACCGACCAGTTCGACGCATTCGGCGAGGAACTGCATACCCTCTACCTCAAAGCGGACGACGAAACCGCAAACGGCGAGGACGCAAAGGCCGTGCAGAGTTCTTGGGAAAACCGCAAGGAAAAACTGCACGTCTGGATCCCCCATAACGACATTTCGCGCATGGACGACTACATGGCGGAAACGGTGCGGCTCATTGCGGAAAAGGAGTACGACCTTGCGCTTGCGAAGCTGGAGATCATGATCCATTTGACGAAGTGCCTGCCCGACACCTACAAGCCCGCCGCAGAAAATATTTTTTAAGAACGGTTCGCCCCCTCTTGTATTCCCCCACCCACGTCATGTTGAGCGGAGGCGTTAGCCGAAGTCGAAACATGGTCCACTTGTCACCCATTCGACTACGCTCAGGGTGACGTATTCAGAACACGCCCCACACCCCTACCCCACACCCACGGAGAGGGTAATGGAACCCCCTCCAATGGAGGGGGACTAAGGGGGTGGGCAATGCTCCACCCTTCAAAGGGGGCAGCCAAGAAAGAGCAAAAAATCGGGGGCAATACTCTGCCTCCGATTTATCATGCTCAGTAACTCCCCTCCAAGTCCGTCGTCTTGAATACGGGGTCGTCGAAAAAGTCATACAGGGTGATATTCAGCGCTTGGCAAATATCGAGGATCGTTCTCGTTCCCGGATTTTTGCTGCGCCCGTAGAAGATACACCTTAGCGTCGCCGACGGCATGCCCGCCATGCTCGCCATGCTCGCCAGCTTGTTCGGCGCAATCTTTCTTTGGTCGCACAGATCATATATTCGCTTTGTGATCGCCTCTTCTAATTTTATCCGCCCGCGCCTTGAAGATATATCTCTTATAGTCTACCAAAAAACTTTTGCAAATATGAGAGATATATCTCTGTTTTGTGCTATAATAAGCACAGCTGCAATACAGATCG